>NZ_JACJVR010000078.1 GCF_014212175.1 Cohnella xylanilytica
ACTTTCGTAATTCAGGATTAAATATTACGCTTCCGAATCCATGTGATCGATGAATTCCCGGAACGGCTGTCGTCTATATAAACGAAGGCATAATTGAACCCAAACTAATTTGACGAAGAGGGGTTATGAAAATGGCATTAACGTCCGCATTCACGAGCTTCAACCTGCCTGTTAAAAACGTAGATCAATCGAAAGCGTTCTTCACCGGACTCGGATTCGAGCTCAACCCGCAATTCCCCGAGAACGAGAATTCGGCAGCCATCGTGATCGGCGACAACCTGCAGGTCATGCTGATCAATCAAGCATTCTTTAATACGCTCACGGAGAAGGAATCCGTCGATACGAGCAAGTATGCGCAGATGACGATCGCATTGGCCTTCGAGAGCCGGGAAAAGGTCGATGAAATCGTGAATACCGCCGTCTCGTTGGGCGGGAAATTGCATGCTGAACCAGAAGATCATGAGTTCATGTATCATTGGGGCTTCGTGGACTTGGACGGCCATCTGTGGGCCATTAACTGCATGAACACGGATGCGGCACAAGGCTGAGGCTAACGGCAGCAGACTCGTGCGAGGGATCAAAAAGAAAGACGCCGGGCATCTTCCCCGGCGTCTTCTTCGATGATTAGTTTTGTTCGGTATAGGCTTTGAAATTGTCCATGATCGCTTGCCAGCCTGCTTGCTGGAACTCGACGGGATTGGAGCTTTCCGCGTCGAACGTTTCGACGACCTTCGTCTCATTCCCTTGATCGACGAAAGCAATATCCACTCTTCTTCCGTCTTCCATGGTGTAGCCGATCGCCTCATGCCGATTCACGACATCGTAGACGCCGCCAAAATCGAAGCCCATGCTGCCATCCTTCGCTTCCATCCGTGTCAGAAACTTGCCGCCGACCCGCAGATCGTTCTCGGCTCTCGGCGCATGCCAGTCCTCGGACGCTTGATTCCACTTCGTGATGTGATCCGGCTCGGTCCAATAGCGCCATACTTTCTCGACAGGGGCTTGAATGACGGCTTGCACGGTTACTTTCGTCGGTTGACTCGTCTCCATTTTAAACAGACACCTCTCTCATAATATTCGTCGTTTGGTACTTCTCAATGCTATAGACGTAAGCCAATGACGAAATTCATCGGTCGATTCGCTCAGGCAGCCCAAATCGCGAAAATAATGGCGTATGAATGAAGTTTTGAACGTGCAGGATTCGATTTCCTTTGGTTTCGATGACGTGGATGCCCCAGGGTATCAGGCCGGAGCCCTCTTTATCCGGCATATACTGGGCCAACGCCGGATAACCGCCATTCACCGTAATGGGCACAAGTCGCGAACCTTCGCAATGCCAGCGAGTAAGCGAATAGAAGGCGGACAAATCTTCCTTGCCGCGGATCCACATCTCGAAGGGCGGCATCGACATGCAGCCTTCCTCGTGGAACAAGGCGACGAGCGCAGCAATATCGAATTGCTCGAAGGCCTCCACGTACCGGGACAGCAGCTGCTGCTCCGGTTGAACGTCCATGCTGCTGAGCTCGTCCGAGCGAAGCTGCGCCCGGTCCATCGTCTCTCGGGCTCGTTGCAAGGCGCTGTTCACCGCTGCCGGCGACATCGACAACGTACCCGCGATCTGCTTGGAGGACCATTCGAATACATCCTTCAAGATGAGTACCGCGCGCTGCCGCGGAGGCAGGGTCTGCAGGAGAGCGATGAAGCACAGTCGAAGGGTATCTCTGCGGACGAGCCGATCCTCCGGATCGCCCCCAAAGTCGGGAGACGGCCAGATCCAGGCGGAGTCCGGCAGCGTGTCGCGCGGCTCGACGATGGCGACGGCCGGGTCGAACAGGTCAACGGGAAGCGCGCGGCGTTTGGATTGCCTCAGCTTGTCCAAGCACAGGTTGGAGGCAATCCGATAGACCCAAGTTTTGAACGAGGAATCCTGTCTGAACGTGCTCCAGCTCTGCCAGACCCGGATGCTCGTCTCCTGAACGGCATCGTCCGCATCGTCCATGGAGCCTAGCATTCGGTAACAGAACGAGGTTAAGCCCGGCTTCAAGCTTGCAAATAAGGGTTCGTCAAATGCGGTCTCGTTCATCGCGGCCTCCCTTAACGATCTCCCCGAAGTGGCGGTACCTTCATTATATGCAATGAAGCGGACGGCCTCAATCTGCAACAACCGATTCTCCGGTACTTTCAGAACCTCGTTCTTTTAATTTTGTTTTGCAGCCATATAGTATTTGCTAAGCATCTTCAAAACGATCAGGTCTTTACTAGAAGCATCCAGCAAATTCGAAGGCGGTGTGTAAACAGGATCTAGATCATTAGCAAACTTCTCATATTCGGTTCGCAAGTTATACTCGATCTGATTATGCCACCCGACCGGAATTCGCCAACCGCTCTCATATCCGGTAGCAAGCGTATGGGCTACTGTTTCCGAAATGACCTCTTCACGGGAAAAAGGTTGAATAGGTTGACGTACGGGCTTAAATAGCTCTAAGTCCCAATCAGCCGGCTCGCCGCATATAAGCTTGGCCATCTCCCGAGACAAATAAGGCGAGAGCGTTAACCCATCGCGAAAGGTCCCCGTCATCATCCAGAGACCGCTAAGATCCGTCTCGCCAATAAGAGGAAATCCATCGAGGGAAACGGGGCGATTCCCGACTTGCAGACGACTCACCCGCCCTTTCGACAAATCCCGCCGAACTTGGCGGTATGCGCATTCAAGAAGAAATACGACATCTTCTAACATAGGCGAGTCTACCGCTCTCGGAGAAATAATGTTAGTAGCTCCGACATATACTTCTCCCCTGCTGCGCGGAAGGATATGCAGTCCGCATGCAAAAGCTCGGTTAGGCGTCCTGATTACCGAGTTCGGCGTAGTTCCATCCATCGTACTTACTAATGCGGAAACCCCGTACCCGCTGACCAGTCGAGGGATCCGTGCGGCAACGTCAGGGACCGTATCCAACAAGGTTTGAGACTTGACACCCGCCGCTATTACGATATGATCGCTAATCAGACGTTCTCCGGAATGGAGAACTAAGGCTTCAACACGGCCATTATTCCTTTCGATCCGGACGCCTGCTTCAGAGATCAAAGTTCCGCCAAGAGAAATAAAGGACTCCTCCAATTTCCGCAAAAGCCGGGCGGTGTTTACTGCATGTTCATTCGGTATATATACGGCTTTAATGGGGCGCGAACCGGATTCCGGGTCAAGCCAATGAATATCGGATGGATTCATATCCTCAAACGGCTCGCCATACTCCTTCAGCGACTCGCGGATGGCCTCGAAGTTATCATCATCGATTTTCGAGTAACCAATGGTATTATGGATAACGAATGTTCCGTCGGCTGCGCGAATGTCGGAAACGCTAAGATTATCTTCCAATTCGTTTAGCCAATCGTTCCACAATCCGGTAGCACGTACCGCAAGATCGTGTTTCAAGCGGCCGTATTTACTCTTTAGAAGAGTGCTCGTTACTTCGCCGAAGCTCCCCAGCATTGCGCCTGCAGCCGTCGATGCTGCCCATGGCCGATGGGATTCGCCAACTAATGCTACGCGCAATTTCCTTCGAACCAGCTTAAGTGCCAGCGATAGTCCTAAAACGCCATTTCCCACTACAACAACGTCATATACCGGATTTTTTGACATATATTCTTAACCTCTTTTCACTTTATTAGTTGTCCATGCACCACCCGAAGTATTCTGCGAATTGTAGAGACCGATTCCTCCGGCTAGCAATCCAGATATCCCCACTCTCTAGCGGAGAACAATCGTCTAGCAATCTCGAAGTCAATCGGTCGGTTCCCCGACTCCCTGAATGGGATCCATTAAACTGGTTTCGAAGCGACAGCTTTTAGACACGACCACGCGAACCGATCATTCGGCAGCGATAGACCTATAATAATCCTCCTTTCAAGCAACAAGGATAGAATCTCCTCGGCAGGTGGAGCGCTTAGATCAACGGCTTATCCATTCCTTTCTGCACCCTGGCGGTTATTCTCTGTCGCGGTCAAATAGGGAAAGAGCGCTTTCAATATGGTCGACTTTATTAGCACTAGCGGCACTACACAAAAGAATAGTCCCTATTCTTATTCGGAATTACCACAATTACCAATAAAAGGTTAAGTTCTACTCTCATGGTATCTCTCGGCTTGCCCAACGTCAAGTTTATTTTGGCGCTTAAGCTGGGCGAAGAACGACGGCTCCTCGCTGTTCGCCGCGGACGCCACCTTCAAGATCGTCAATTAGTCCGGGAAAACGAGAAAAAGTTCCGTCGCGCGCCCGCGACGGAACTTCCCTTGTCCTCGTAATCTCTATCCGCGTCCTTCGGCTACAGAAGCTCGAAGACGGGACGGTCCGCCACGAAGTGAACGGGCACGTCCGGATATTTCGCTTGAAGCATGGCGGCCAGCCGCTTCATTCCCGGAGCTTCGCTCTCGGCGTGCCCGATCGTCAGGAGCGTCTTCCTCCCGCCTTGCAAGACCGCGTCCCGGACGTATTCGGGCGTCTCCCACTCGGGCCCCTCTCCCGCGACGATCAAGTCGAGCCGGCCGCTCTCGAACAGCGGAATCGCCACGGAACCGCCTCCCCGGAAGCCGACGAGCACCCCGACTCTCCGGCATGTCTGCGTCAAATCTCCGGCCGCCCGGACGACGGAGAGCCCGAGCTTCGTCCGCAGATGCTCCGCGATCTCCCGGACCCCCATCGGCGGTATCGTCAGCAGGGCCGCCTCCGGCCGGTGCTCCTCCACGTATTCCGCCCAACCCAGCGCCTCGACGAGCCCTTCCGTGATCAGGTCGGGCGCGCGGCGATGCGCGTAATCGTGGTAGCGGAAAATCGAGAGTCCCGCCTCGCGAATTCTCTCCGCCTTCGCCCGGCAGACCGGATCGTTCGGCCACGCTTCGGCGCCGCCCCGATGGCTGTAATAGATTCCCTCGTGGGAGACGATGAGGTTGGCGCCCAGCTCGATCGCCCGCTCCACGACGTACCGGGTCGCGGCGAACGTCGTCACGATGCCCGTCACCGCCGCTTCCGGCTCGCCGGGCTCCAGCTTGTCCACCGTGTTCGGAATCGGCTCGATCCCCTCCGTAAGCGTCTCTATAATTGCTTTAATGGTCGCCGTCATTTCCGCTCTCCCCTGCTGCATGCCGATTCATAAAGCGTTACCGGTGCTCCGCCCACTTGCATTCCGTCGCTTCGAATTCGCTGAAGACGGCGTCGAACGACGATTCCTCCGGGCTGCACGCGTAGATGCCGAACCGGATCTCGCCGCCGCCCTCGAACAGATGGAAGATTCGCATCTGCTTGTAGTTCGTTCCGTCCGCCGACGTCTCGATGAGGTAGTCGCTGCCGCGGCGGCTTAACCGGTAATACATCGACTTGACGTCCGCGCCGATATCCGTCGTCGCCCAATCCGAGTAGCCGCGGTTCGTCACGACGCTGCCGAGCCGCTGAACGCGCTCGTTCTCGTATTCGATCGACGCCTTGAACCAGTTCTCTTCGTTCTGATAGATCAGAACGCCGCATTGATCGTACCGCCGCTTGGAGTCGAATTCGGTCTTGACGGCGAACGAGAAGAACGGCTCGGCCGTCCGCGTCACCAAGGCCGGGGCGTTATCGTTGCGGAACCCGTAATACGTCCGCTGCCACAGATCGGTGCCCGGCTCGGTCGTGAGGACGACCCTGTCCTGCCGGATCTCATGCTTCTTCGGTTCTCGTATCCAGAATAGTTGGTCCTTCTTCCATTCGAACATGCCCTCGGCTCCTCCCGTCGCGCGGCGCCCATCAACCGCATTCCCGCTTCGCGGGCGCATCTTATCCGATTATACTACAAAAAAACGCGGCGGACCGGGACCGATCCTTCGATCCCGACCCGCCGCCGCTTGCGGCTTCTAGCTCCCCGTCAGAAATTCAGCTGGAAGTTCGAGATATTCAGCGTCCCCGCCGATACCGTCTCTCCCGTTCCCGCGTATACCTTGAATTGGACGGCCCTGATATCGGTCAGCTTGGAGACGGGAGCGTTATACGTCCAGCCCGTGGCCGCCGACTTCCAGATCGGGGAATGGAACGCGTACGTCACGTCCGCGGTCTCCCCGGGAGCGATCGCTCTCTCGACCGACGGATCGGCCGCCGTCCGGCCTCCCGACTCCTCCCATAGCCAGCCTCCGCCGACCCTGAGAACGAGAGAGGCGCGAACGGCCTTGGACCCCGTGTTGGTCAAGGTGCACGAGATGCCGGAATACTTCGTCCAATCGTCCCCGACGCCGAGCCCCGGCTTCGTCTCCGTGCCCACGCCGGCCGCCACCGAGTCGCTCAGCGTCGAAGCATAGTCGACGAACACCGTCTCGCCGTTCAAGCCGCTCGATACGGTACCCGCGAACGAGGGCTCCGGGAAGTTCCACGGATAGTAGCTCGCCGTCTTCGGACGATTCATCTCCGCGATGGTCGAGGCGTAGGCGTCCGCGGCCAGATCGAAGTCGACCGCGTGAAGCTGAAGGCTTCCCGCGACTCCCCCGCTTCCGCCCTGAACCCGGAAGATGATCCGATTGACGGGTTTGCCGGCGAGTCCGTCCAACGGGACTGTCGCCATCATCGTCGTTTTCGGGGGGATTTTCGCATAGGAGCCGAGCTCGATCCACTTCCAATCGGCGTCCTTGACGATCGGCTGCAGCTGAAGCTCGACGGCGTTCGGATTCGTCACGATCAAGTTCATATAGGCATGCGAGCTCCAATCGGCCGCCGGGCTCGGGTCGAGCTGGAAGCTCGGATAGTTCTCGGCCTGCAGGTTAAAGGTCATGCTCAAGCCGCCGTTATCGAGAGGCGACAGCTGGGCGACGGTTCCCGAAGCCGGCTTGTCGGCTCCGTTGATTCCCACGTACCAGCCGGCATAATCGTCGAGAATCCCGGGATCGATCGGCCCGGTCTGATTCGGATCGCCGGTCGTCACGGAGACGGCATGGCTGGCGGCGGATTCGTTGCCGGCATCGTCGAACGCTTGGACGGTGAAAAGATAAGTCGTATCGCCCTCCAGACCCGAGACGATGAAGCTCGTCGACTCGCTCGTCCCGGCCAGCGCTCCGTCCTTATAGATGTTATAGCCGGCGACGCCGACGTTGTCCGTGGAGGCCGACCAGGTCAACCGGACGGTCGTGATCGCCGGGATCGCCGAGAGATTCGTCGGAGCCGAAGGAGGCGTCCGGTCGTTGCTGTCCGGCGTTCGGACGGTTACGGGCTGGCTGGCAGCCGACAGATTGCCGGCGGCGTCGAGAGCCCGCACCGTGAAGACGTAGGACGTGTTCGCCTTGAGGCCCGTCACCGTATAGCCGGTCGTCGGGCTGATGGCGACCAAGGTTCCGTCCCGGTAGACGTTGTAGCCCGTTACGCCCACGTTATCCGTCGACGCCGCCCAAGTCAGAGCCGCGGAGGAGAAGCTCGTCGGCGCGCCGGACAGGCTGGCCGGCGCGGAAGGGGGCGTCGTATCCGCCGCCCCGCCGAACACGGTGCTTCTTTTCGAAGTCGCCTTGATCCCGTTGGGTCCGTTGATAATCGCGTTGCCTTGCTCGGTGTAGCTCGTTCCCGCCCAGTCGTTCGCCATATCCAAATATTCGAGTCCCGCTCCGTTGCCCTTCCAGGACCAGCCGAGATACCCGACGCCCTTCTCCTGGGCATAGCTCATGATGGTCGCTTCGTCGACGTCCCCGTTCGTATGCTTGATTCCGAATTCGCCGATGACGAGGGCCAGATTCTTGTTCAGCACGTTGTCGATGTTGCTCTTCACCGTAGCCGCGCTGCCCCCGGCATACTCGTACATGTGGATGGAGAACATCGTATTTTTCAGCGGATCCGCATTGAAAACCTGCGTTCCGTAATCGAAGATCGATTGCGGATATTGACCCCAGCCCGCGCAGTCGACCATGATCGTGTTCTTGATTCCGGCGTTGCGAAGCTTGGGGATGACGGATTGATAGCCTTGCGCCCAGCCCGCCCCGTTCCACGTGCCGTACCATTCGTTCGCGATGTTGAGGATGACCGTCTTCTCCTTGCCGATCAGGGCGCTCTTCATCTCGATCCAATAGTTCGCGATGTTGTCGAGCACGGCCGCGCTGTCCGAGCCGGTTCCGTCATGGACCTCGAGCACGGCGATCAGCTTGTTCTGTTCGGCCAGCGTAATCAGGTTCTGGATCGCGGACAGGCTGTCCTTGGTCCACTGCTGGCCGTCCGACAGCACGATCCGGATCGTGTTGGCTCCCGTCGCGGCGATCGCGGGAATGGCCGTCGCTTCCTGCCCCTTGTACCAGGTGTAGGAGTGGTTGATGCCTCTCATGACGAAGGGAACGCCGTTGGCGTCGTAGAGCGTATGGCCGTTAATGTAGAAGCCCGCGGCATGGCCGGGAGCGGAATTCGTGGTTACGGTCAGAGGACTGCTGGCCGCCGACACGTTGCCCGCGGCGTCTCTCGCCTTGACCGTGAAGGTATACGCGGTGCCGGCCGTCAATCCGGTAACGGTGTAGCTGGTCGTCGTTGCCGTGCCGGCGAGAACGGAGCCGTTGTAGATGTCGTAGCCCGTTACGCCGACGTTGTCGGTCGAAGCGCTCCAGCTCAGGCTGACCGTCGTATCCGTCTTGGACGGGCTGGCCAAGTTGGCGGGAGCCGACGGCGGCGCGGTATCCGTCTGCGAGGTCACGAGGGTGAACTTCCACTTCTGTTGGGGATTGCCGTTGTCGGTCCATTGCTGCACGTTGGCTCCGTCGTTCGTATAGCCTCCGACAACGTCCAACGCTTTGCCGCTGTGCCTGGCGGTCAATTTGTAATAGCCGCCGCCTAGGCCGGTGATTTTCCATTGCTGATTCGGCGTCGCGTGATCGGTCCACTGCTGCACGTTCGCGCCGTCCGCGGAGGAGCTTCCGGCGACCTCCAGAACCTTGCCGCTCGCCTGCGAGACGAGCTTGTAATAGCCGCCTCCGGCGTCGACGACCTTCCACTGCTGCTGGGGGGTGCCGTTGTCCGGCCACTGCCGCACGTTGGCCCCGTCGGCGGTCGAGCCTCCGTCGACGTCCAGATTCTGGCCGCTGTGCTGGGCCGTCAGCTTGTAGATCGAACCCGAGACGATGCCCGCGCCCGCCGGGCTGGTCGTCACGCTTAACGGTTGGCTGGCGGCCGACTCGTTGCCCGCGGCGTCCTTCGCCTTAACCGTGAAGGTATACGCCGTGGCGGCGGTCAAGCCCGTTACGGTGTAGCCCGTCGTCGCGCTGGAGCCGACCCGCGTCGTCCCTTGGTAGATGTCATACCCGGCGACGCCCGCGTTGTCCGTCGACGCGGTCCATGTCAGGCTGACCGTCGTATCCGTCCGGGACGGGCTCGCGAGGTTGGTCGGCGCCGTCGGCGCTTGCGTATCCGGAGCCGGATCGGCGGCGTACGCTTCGAAGTCCCACAGCGAATAGCCGTACTGCGTTCCTCTCTCGGTGCCGTACATCCTTACGTACCTTGCGTTACGCGTCTCGAACGAGATGTCGTCGATCCCCCCGTCGCCTTGAGTCGTGGAGTAGACCGTCGTCCAATTGCTGTTGTCGGTCGAAGTCTGGATCTGGTACGCCTTCCCGTACGCGACTTCCCAGTTCAGCTTCACCCCGTTAATGGGAACCGCCGCTCCCAGATCGACCCGGATCCACTGCGGGTCGGAATACTGGGACGACCATCGCGTCGAGGAATTGCCATCCACCGCCAAGGCGGGCGTCTTGCCCGAATCCTCCGTCGAGCTCGCGGTTACGGCTTTGTTCAGCGCCACGTTCGTGGCAGCGCTTGCATGCAGCACCGGCAGAAGGCCGACTAACAGCGCCATGAAGATGAGGCTAATCATACCTTTTCTCATAACGGAACCTCCCAAGTCGTTAGGTTATTCCCGGCACGATACAACTTGCTCTCATCGGGTTCGTTCTCGCTGCGGCGGCCGGGAGGCCATCCTCCCGGTCCGATTCGAGGCTAACCTTCGCGATCACCCTCACTCCTCTTGAGTCTATTCCAATTCCCTCTCCCCCGGCTTGAAGCTTAAAGCTCCTCTCTCGGGCGGAATCGGAGCGGGAATCAAGAATCGGATTCGGCGTTGCGGTTAAACATGCGGAAGCGGCGACTGGAACGACGGCCGAATTCGGTCCTGCATCATCGTGCAGGCGGAATCACTCGGGATCATCGTGACGATCGTGATGATGGACAAGTCTGTTAAGCGCTTACAAGTGTAGGGTGCGGATAAGCGGGAATGGATCTTCGCGGGAAGGCGGCGAAGTTGCGGTATCGTTTGCGGTGTTATATATAAAATAACGTTCGTTAGATTTTGTTGTCAATAGTTAGCATAACTATATTTGGATTATCGATAATTTATGACTTCCGTGCATACCTAATCCCTGAGTCCCCCTCAGAGCTGCGAACCTCTCGACGGGGACCCGCAGATCCCAGGGGCCGAAGTTCCGCGCACGCCAAAGAGCCGAACGGCGGCATAGGCGTTCGGCTTCACAAAGACCGCCCTTGCTTGGCGGGCGCGTACGAGGCGATAGATTAACCTGTCGGAGATCCAAAATTCGCTAGCTTATGAAAGAGCTCGTCCGCTTGATCGACGGTTCGCCGAACGATGTCGGCGGCCGGACGGCCGCCGGCCAACCGAAGCCCCTGCCCCGCCCAGAGCGACATATACTCGGGGTTGTTCGCTTCAGCGGCTGCTTGACGGATGTCTCTCGTCATGGCGTTCTGAATCGGGTAAGCGGGAATCGTCCCCGGATACCGCTCCATGTCGGACATGAATTTCGTTCGAATGCCTCTTGCCGCTTTTCCCGAGTAAGCCCTCGTGACCTCCGTGGAATCCTCCTTGGACGAGAGAAGCTTCCGCTTGTGCGCGTCGTGAGCCCCGCTCTCGGGGCAGGCCAGAAATGCGGTGCCCATCTGCGCCGCGGCGGCGCCTAGAGCAAGACTCGCCGCAAGCCCCCGCCCGTCCATGATCCCTCCGGCCGCGATGACCGGGATCGACACTTGATCGACCGCTTGCGGAACGAGGGCCATCGTGCCGATCATGGATTCGGACACCTCCTTCAGGAACGTCCCCCGATGCCCCCCTGCTTCTCCGCCCTGGGCCACGATCGCGTCGACGCCGGCTTCTTCCGCCCGAATGGCTTCATCGACGGTCGTTGCCGTTCCGACGACGAAGATTCCCTTCCGCTTCATCGACCGGATCAGCTCCCGCGGCGGGAGGCCGAAAGTGAAGCTGAACACGGGCACGCGCTCCTCCACCAGGACTTGCGTCTGCTCCTCGAACGGCTCCGACGCCTGGCGAACCGGCGGATTCGCCGGGATCCCGAGCTCGCCGCGGTAACGATCGAGATGACGGTTCATCGAACCGATCGTCTCTTCCGATTCCGCCGCCTGCTCGGGCACGAACAAGTTGACTCCGAACGGCCGGTCCGTCCGCTCTCGGATCGCGCGGATCGCGCCTCTAAGCTGTTCCGGCGACAAATACCCGGCTCCCAGGCTGCCCAAGCCCCCGGCGTTCGAGACCGCCGCTACCAATTCGGGCGTCGTAGGGCCGCCTGCCATCGGCGCCAGGAAGATCGGATATCGGATGCCGAGCTTACGCGTTAATTCCGTCTCCATCGCCCTTTAACCCTCCTATCTATAGCTATCCGTCGATCCTGTCTGTCCCTCTCCATCAAACCCGTCTATCCCTTCCCCAAGCCTGCGGCTCTCACCGTTCATTGTACGCCCGCAGAGCCATCGGGTAAAATGAATCTAAATCATATATGCCATCAAAATTATCAATGGTTGGCGCAGGGGGCATTCAGGTGGACATTCGCGACTTGCGGATTTTTCTGGCCGCGGCCCATGAGGGGAGCCTTACCAAAGCGGCCGAGAAGCTGGAATACGTGCAGTCGAGCATAAGCATCCGCATTCAACGGCTCGAGAGCAAGCTGAATACGCCGCTGTTCCATCGGGGACGCCAGGGGGTTCGGCTCACGTCGTCGGGAGAAGCGCTCAAGAGCTATGCCGAGAAAATTGTATCTCTTATGAATGAGGCCGAACGGGCCGTTACGGACAACTCGATCCCGCGAGGGCCTCTCCGGATCGGCTCGCTGGAGACGACGGCGGCCATTCGGCTTCCATTTATTCTCGCGGATTACGTTGCCGCTTATTCGGAGGTCGATCTGTCCTTAAGAACGGGAACGACGGACGAACTCCTTCAGCTCGTGCTGACTTACGAATTGGACGGGGCATTCGTGGCCGCGCCGATCGAACACCCCGAGCTCGATCTCGTAGAGGTGGGGGCTGAGGAGCTCGTTCTCGTTGCCGGGGAACGGCTCCCTTCCATCGATCGGCCGGAACGATTGCGCGATCTGACTTTGCTCGTATTCCGCGCCGGCTGCTCTTACCGCCGCAAACTCGAGGATTGGCTGCGATCGAATGGCATCAAGCCCGCGAAAATCATGGAATTCGGAACGCTCGAGGGGATCCTGGGATGCATACACGCCGGGCTCGGGGTATCCTTATTGCCTCGCTCGGTAGCGGAGAGAGCCCGCGCGACTTATAACCTGCGATATCTCGACCTCCTCCCGGACCGTTCCTGGACCGTTCCCACGCTGTTCATTCGACGCAGCGACGCTTATCGAACGGCGGCGATATCCGAATTTATCCGGATCTCGAGCGAGAGGTTCGGGCCGAGCTAATTTCCTTTTTTTGACGCTGCTATAAAACCGATCCGGCATCCGTCTTATTAGGGAAAGGGGGGACGGCGGCAACATGGAGGAAGGCGCGCAAGGCGCACGGGTACCGGAGCAGTTCCGGCGCTTGTTCCGGGAGCACTACCAAGAGGTGGCGCGGAAGCTCTATGCGTTGACCGGCGATCATGCGGCGGCGGAGGATCTGGCCCAAGAAGTGTTCCTGCGGCTCTACCGGAGCCCTCCGGACCGACTGGAGGCCGTCGGCGCCTGGCTTCACCGGACGCTGACCCGGATTGGCTACGATTATCTGAGGCAACGGTCTTCGAACAAGGCGTTATTGGAAAAGGAGACCGCCCGCGTGGCGGCCTGGTCGGAAGGCGCCGCCCCTTCGGGAGAGGCGGAGGTCATCACCGAATGGGAGAAGGAGGTCGTCCGCCGGGTGCTGCAGAAGCTCTCGGACCGGGACCGGACCGCCCTTCTGCTTCGGGAGGAAGGGTACAGCTACGAGGAGATCGCCGTCCGGCTGGAGGTCAACCCGAAGATCGTCGGCACGCTGCTCGCCCGGGCGCAGGAACGGCTGAAGAAAAAGTACGGGCAGGAGGAGGAGCGAAGCGATGGCGGACGAAGCGAAGCGGACCGGCGGGGAACCGGATTATGATACGGACCGGGCTTGGGCTCGGTTCGAGAAGCTCGCGTCCCGGGAACCGGTTCCGGCCTTCTGGAGACAGTTGGAGACGGAGCGGCGGACGGGAGGCGCGAGCAACGATGCAGCGCGGAATGAGGATATCAATGAAGATGAGAAGGATGGTGCTGTCCTGATGAAGCAGTCGGAACATGTCCAATCGATGCAAGGGGCTTCGGCCGTCGCGGGGACGGGAGCGGCATACGCGGGAGCGGCGATCGGGAGGAACGGAGCGTGGCGGACGGAGAGGCCGGCCAAGCGCAGGCTTCGGAGACTGACGGTCGGAGCGGCCGCCGCCGTCGTCGCCATCGGCCTGTTCGCCACTCCCGCGGGAGACCGCGTGCTGGCTGCCATGCAGCAAACCTTCCGCATCCAGCACCTCGTCGGAGTCAGCATCTCGGCCGACGATCTGACCGCTATCTCCGACGTTCTGGAGCGCGGCTCGCCCGAGGGAGACCGGAGCTTCAACCTGGCCCAGTACGGCACGCTCAGCCAGTCCGGCGGCGGGGAGAATCGCAGCCTGGACTGGAACGAAGCGGAACGGCGGATGGGCTCGCCCCTGCACCGGCTTGAGGAGTCCGGCCCCCCCTCCTACCAGCCTGCCACGACGCTGACCTTCGAGCTGAACGTGAAGGCGGTCAACCGGCTGTTCGCCCGTCTGGGCAGCAAGAACTTCTTGCCCGCGGAAGCGGACGGTCAAGCCATCCGGCTCTTCATCCCGGACGGCGTCTCCGCGGAAGGCTCCTTGTCGGGCCGTCCGGTGCGGCTTCTCCAATTCGGCAAGCCGGAGCTGACCATGGAGGACGGCATCGACGCGGAAGCCGTCCGGAAGGCGATCCTGGAGCTGCCCGTCATGCCGGACAGCCTGCGGACGAAGCTGGCCGCCATCGGCGATTGGCGGAACACCCTCCCGGTTCCGGCCTATGACGGCGTTAGCGCGAACCTGAAGCTGGGCGGACATGACGCGATCCTGACCGAGGACGGCAATCGCCGTTATCTGATCTGGCTGGAAGGAGACCGGATCAACATGCTCAGCGGCGCCGAGAAGGACTTCCCGACGGAATCCGACTTCCGTAAGGCCGCGGAGGAGCTTGTCCGGCCATGACGATAATCGACACGGCGGAATTGACCAAGACCTATAACGGCCGCGGCGGCTGCCGCGGCATCACCCTGCAGGTGCCGGAGGGCTGCATCTTCGGCTTGCTGGGACCGAACGGCGCCGGCAAGAGCACCTTCGTCAAGATGCTGGCGGGCCTTCATCGGCCCGACTCCGGACGGGCCGCCGTTCTGGGGCGGCCGCTGGGGCAGCCGGAAGCGAGACGGAAGCTCGGGTATTTGCCCGAGCTGTTCCGGTTTCAAGAGTGGCTGACCGCGGCGGAGGTGCTCCGCTTCCATGGCCGGCTGGGAGGACTGAGCCCGCGGGAGACGCGGGCTTCCGCCTTCCGCAATCGAATCCGGGATACCCTGGAGCTGGTCGGCTTATCCGATGCCGCGGACCGCAAGGTAGGCGGCTTCTCCAAGGGCATGCAGCAGCGCCTGGGCCTCGCCGCCGCGCTGCTGCTGGAACCCGAGCTGCTGATCCTGGACGAACCCGCTTCGGCCCTCGACCCCGTCGGACGCTACGAGGTCCGCCGTCTTCTGAAGCGGCTTCGGGACAAGGGCGTGACGATCTTCCTCAATACCCATCTATTGGAGGATGTGGAGGAGCTGTGCGATGAAGCCGCCTTCCTGTACGGAGGCGAGCTGCTGGCGTCGGGCCCCCTGCATAAGCTGCTCGGCGGCACGGGCGTTGGCGGGAACGCCGGCGCCAACTGGCGCTTCCGGCTCGGCGGCTGGCTCCCGGAGACGTGGGCCGAGCTGAACGATGCCGCCGGCGGCTCTCTCTCCTCCCTGCTGAACCTGGTCGAGGCCGACGACGGCGGCAACGCTCTTCTGACCGCCGCCGTAACGGATCGGGAACAAGCCGGCTACCTGTGCTCCCTGTTCATACGGTGCGGCCTGACGCTGTACGAATCCGGCCCCGAGCGCAACAGCCTGGAGGCCTGGTTCCTCCGGATGGCCGAGTCCCGCCGGGGAGGCGGTTCGCAATGACGATGTACATCGGGGCTACCTTCAAAGAGCTGACCCGCAAGCGGGTGTTCCTGGTCACTCTGATCTTGACCGCCATCTTTCTCGTCCTGTTCGCGGTCGGGGTCCGGGAGATGGCCGCCATGGACGGGCAGAACCAAGTCTCTCCCGCCGCCCGGTTGATGAACGGCATGGTGCTCATGGTGCTGGGGCTGTTTTTCGCGCAGCTGCTGTCGGCCTTCTTCGTCCTGTTCTCCGCCATGGGGACCGTCACGGGCGAACAGGAGAGCGGCCTGCTGCTGGCCGTAGCCGCCCGTCCGATTCCCCGCTGGAAGCTGTACCTGGCCAAATGGCTGGGGCACGCCGTCTGGGTCGCCGTGTACAGCGCGGCTCTGTTCCTTGCCGTCGTCTGGACTGTCCACTCCCAGGCGGGGCTTCCCGTACTGGCGGCGGATGTGCTGCGGGGCTTCGCTCTTTTTATCTGGATGCCGATCCTGCTCCTCTCCCTGGCCATGCTGGGTTCCGTCTATCTGCCGATGCTGGGGAACGGAATCTTCGCCGCCCTGCTGTACGGGTTCGCCCTCTTCTGCGGGCTGGTCGAAGGGATCTCGGCCTACGGAGGGGTCAACCCCGCGGTGGGAAAATTCGTCCTTCTGGCCGGGCTGATCATTCCCACGGACTCGGTCTACCGAAGAAGCCTGTACGAGCTTCTGGGCGGAGCGGACTGGGCGGGTTTGGCGCTCTCCGACATGGGGCCCTTCTCCATGCCGAGCGTCCCCTCGAACGCCTTCCTCCTGTATACGGTCGGGTACGCGGCTGTTCTGCTTTGGCTCGGATGCCGCGCGTTCAGCCGGAAGGACTTGTAACGCCAAATAAACAACCTGAGCCTGCCGGCATACCGGCAGGCTCATGCTTTTTAGAACGTACTAGAGAGCAACCAATGCCGCTCCGTGGCTGAGACCAATCGGCGGGAAAGTGCGGGAGCGAGCAAAAGGAACTTGCCGCCGTAGGTTCGAACGCTAAGTTCCTTCGTTTACACAGATGTCCCAAAATGTCCCAAATAAAATCCCGGCGAGCGGGATGGAAATTCTCTACAGATTGGGAAAGGGGTTGTTGTAAGATGGGGTCAGCGCGAACCGAAAGGGGGATGGGCGCGGCAAACGAAAAATGTGTCAACATCAGTTGAAAAT
>NZ_JACJVR010000079.1 GCF_014212175.1 Cohnella xylanilytica
TGGGCACGCCGTAGAAAAAAAGCACCGGAAGCCTAAGCGGCTCTTCCGATGCTCCTTCCGATATCCATTATTGTCCGAACTGCGTCTCCAAGTCTTCGAGGATCCATTCCATGGCGGCCGTGCTGTAGTCGTTCCAACGGGCGCTGTCGACCAGCACGACGCGGTCGTTCTTGACGGCCTTCAGATTCTTCCACGCCGTCTTCTTGAGCTCCTCGTAACGGTCCTTATCCGGTTGGCCGTCGACGAGAATGAACAGATAGTCGGCGTCGCCCGCATAGTCGATGACGCCCTCTTCGCTGATCTCGGCGCTCTTCTCCACGGCCTCCTCCTTCTCGGTCGGCACGAAGCCGACTCCCTCGAACAGCGGCTGGAATACATTCGTCGCATGCTGATAAATCGCCTTGTTCCAGAACTGGAGGACGACCGCGGTGCTGCCTTCCGCCACCTTCGGCCGAATCTTCTCCTTCACCTCGGCCGCCTTCGCGTTGTACTTCTCGATCCACGCCTTCTCTTCGGTCTCCTTGCCGAGCAGGCCGGCTAGAACGTTCAGCTGCGTCAGAGGCGGCTGGCCCCACGGGGTGGCGACCGTCGGCGCGATCTTCTGCAGGCTCTCGATCAGCTCCGGCTTGAAGTAGCTGCTGACGATGATAAGGTCGGGATCCGCGGCCGTCACCTTCTCGACGTCCGCTTCCTGGTCGCCCACGCTCGCCACGCCCGACAGCGCGTCGCCGTTCTTGTACTTGTCCAGGTAGTAATTCAGCGTGCCCGCCGGCTTGACGCCGAGCGACAGCAGCTCGCCAACGTTGGATAGAGCGACGACGCGCTCCGGATGCGTCGGCACTTCGACTTCGCGATCCAGGCCGTCCTTGTAGGTCTTGGTGGCCGCCTCGGATGCCGAAGCGGAAGCGGACGGCGACGCGCCGGCGGACGAACTCGCGGACGGCGATGCCGATTCGCCGGCGGAAGCTCCGGAGTTATTGGTATCGGCTTTGCCCCCGCAAGCGGTAACGGCCAGGGCCAGCACGAGCATAAGCGTCAGGACGAGCGGCGACTTCTTGGTCTTCAAAGTATTCTCTCCCCTATAAGTCTTATTAATGAGAATGGTTATCAATATCAGTGATTATTGTATAAGATAATCGCGAAGATAGCAACCGACGGGGAAAATAAAATACAAGCGCAAAAAAGCCGCCCCCTCGGCCGCTTGCGGCGGCTTCCGGGACGGCTTCCAGAACGCGGGCCGGCTCGACGCTCCGACAGGCCCGCTCCATCAAGCTTAGAGATCGGCCCGCTCGACGTTGCGGATCGCCAGCAGGGCGACGAGCACGCCGACGACGCCGAACGCGATCGAGACGGAGACGTTCGAGCCGAGAGTCTCCCCGTTGTTCGAGGAATTGAGCAGGGCGACGATCAGGATGGAGGAGACGATCGTCGTCGGCACCGACTTCTTGATCATGCCGAAGAACAGCGGGATGAGCGACATGCCCGAGCACGCCGCCGCGTTGACGACGAGCAGGATCGCCTGCTTGCGCCAGACGTCGGCGGCCGGCAGCTCGGGGAAGTACTGAATTTTCTCGTTGAACAGATAGAACCCCGCGACCACGAGCAGATCGCACACGACGACCAGGCCGAAGGTCAGCGCCCCGACGAGCAGCAGCTTGGCGAGCAGCAGCTTCTTGCGGTTGATCGGATAGGTGAACAGGACCGTAATCGTCTTGTTCCGGTATTCGTCCACGATCAGCCGGCTGAGCAGGACGGACGCGTGGACGACGAACGTGACGCGCACGAGCATGCCCATGACGGTAATCGCTTCTTCGTAGCTGCCCAAGCCTTCCGGATCCGCGGCCAGCAGAAGGGTGAAGCCCAGTATCGCCAGCACCGCGATGCCGGCCGTCCAGAGAACGCCGCGGAAGCTGTTCTTCCGAAGCTCCAGCTTAACGAGATGCCGCATCGGATTCGCCCCCCTTGATCAGTCCCATGAAGTATTCCTCGAGCGAGTGGCTCTTCCGGCTGAACGAATCGACGGACACGCCGTTCAGGATCAGAGCCTGCGCGATGTCTCTCTGCGGGATGCGCAGGTCGTAAATGCGAACCAGGCCGCTCTCTTCCATCACCCGGAAGTTCGTCAGCTTCAGCTCGTTCGCCAGGACGAAGGCGGCCTTCGCCCCGTCGGAGGCGCGCAGCTCGATGTAATCCGTCTGCCGTCCCCGGATCGTCTCCATCGGCACCTCCTCGAGCAGCCGGCCGTCCCGGATGACGCCGACCGTGTCCGCGATCTGCTCCATCTCGCCCAGAATGTGGCTCGAGATGAGCAGCGCGATGCCGTACTGCCGGCTGAGCAGCAGGAACAAATCCCGCAGCTCCCGGATGCCGACCGGGTCCAGCCCGTTGATCGGCTCGTCGAGGATGAGCAGCTCCGGCTTCGTCGCGATGGCGCGGGCGATGCCCAGCCTCTGCTTCATGCCGAGCGAGAACTCCTTGACCGGCTTGCGGTCCGCGTTCTTCAGGTTCACCAGCCGAAGCGCTTCGTCGATCGCGTTCTTGTTGTAGAAGCCCATGTACTCGCAGTGCAGCTCCAGGTTCTCCCGGGCCGTCAGCTTCTCGTAGAAAATCGGATTCTCGATAATGCTCCCCATCCGCTTCAGCACTTCGTACGAAGACGGGGTCAGCTTCTCCCCGAGAACCTCGACCTCCCCGGCCGTCGGCTTCACCAGGTTCGTGATCATCTTCATCACGGTCGTCTTCCCCGCCCCGTTCGGGCCGAGGAAGCCGTAGATCTCGCCTTTCTTCAGGTTCATGCTGACGTCGTAGACGACTTCCTTGCCCTTATAGGTCTTCGTCAGCCGGTGCGTCCGCAGAGCGTACGTCATGTCAATGCCCCTCCTTCTTGCTACTGAATCCATCATACCGAGGGACTTGGTCGTTTTTCTTACCCGATTCTTACGAGATTCTTACTTCTTCTCCGCCGGCCGCGAGGTCGATCGGCGACTTCGCGAAGCGAACGGCGAACGCCGTCTTCTCGTAGGGCCGGCTGTCCACCTCGATGCCGCCGCCCATCCGCTCCGCCAGCCGCTTCGCGATCGTGAGGCCGAGGCCGCTCCCCTCGGCCGAGGAGCTGCGGGTATCGTCGAGCGTATACAGTCTCTCGAAGATCCGCTCCCGCTCCGTCTCGCGAATCCCCCGCCCGCGGTCCCACACTTCGGCGACGGCATGATCGCCCCCGTCCCGCACGGCGAGCCCGACGATGCCGCCTTCGTAGCCGTAGCGGACCGCGTTGGACAGCAGGTTGTCGAGAATGCGGCGGACGGCTTCTTCGTCGGCGAACGCATAGACCGGGGATTCGGGAATGTCGATCGCCACTTCGAATCCTTTGTCCGTCAGGATGTCGTAATAATTCAGCACGGTCGCGCGGCTGAGCTCGCACAGATCCAGGCGCCGGGGCTCCAGGAGCCAGTCGCCGGATTCCAGCTTGGCCAGATCGAAGAACCGGCCGATCAGAGCCAGCACCTCCGCGGCCTTCGCCTCGACCTTGGCCAGAAGCGCGTCCGTCTCCTCCGGGGACGCCTGCCGGCGGTGCCGGATCGTCTCCAGATAGCCGAGAACGACCGTCAGCGGCGTCTTCAGGTCGTGGGATACGTTCGAGAGCATCCGGCGGATCGACGTCCGCATCCGGTTGCCCTCGGACAGCGCCTCGTGGTTGCTGGCCAGCAGCCGGTTGACGCCGACGAGCAGCTCGCGGACCTCCTTCTCCGCGGTCACGTGCAGCAGCCGCTCGTGGGTCCGCTCGTCCAGAATCCCGTTCAGTTTGTCGCGGATATACTTCAGGCTGGCGTTCCGCCTGCGCTTCGCCCGGAATTGAGCGTAATTGACGACGGCCAGCAGTACGACGATACCGCTCAGAATCCCTATCGTCATCTCAGCGGTCCCCCAGCTTGTAGCCGATTCCCCACAACGTCTTGATATAGCGGGGATCGGAAGGATCGTCCTCGATTTTCTCCCTTAGCCGCCTCATATGCACGTTGATCACGTTCTCGTCGCCGTAATAAACCTCGTTCCAGACGCTCTCGTACAGCTGCGCCTTCGTGAACACCCGGTTCGGGTGGGTGGCGATCAGCGACAAAATCGCGAACTCCTTCGCCGTCAGCCGGATCTCCGTCCCTCCCTTAACGACCGAGAAGTTGTCGGGGTCGATGACGAGATCGAACACCCGAATCGTCCGGTCCGAGTCCGGAACGGCAGTCCGGGAATACTGCTTCGACCGCCGGATCGCCGCCTTGACGCGCGCCGTCAACTCGATGAGGGAGAACGGCTTGGCCAGATAATCGTCGGCGCCGAACCCGAGTCCCAGCGCCTTGTCCACGTCCCCGCCCTTCGCGGAGAGGATGAGCACGGGGACGAGGCTCTCCCTCCGGAACTCCTGCAGCAGGTCCATTCCGCCCACGACCGGCAGCATCAGGTCGAGCAGGAGCAGATCGTAGCGATTCCGCGAGAAGAGACGCCGCGCCTCCTCCCCGTCGAACGCCTTGTCGACCCGGAACCCCTCGGATTCCAGATGCCCCGAGACCATCTCGCTGATGTCCCGGTCGTCTTCCACGAGCAATATCGTCTCCGCCATTTTTTCGAACACCGCCGTATAATCAATTCATGAATTATCATTATATTACCATATCGTTCCTGACGAGAGTCGCGCCGGGAATGGCGAGGCCGGGATGGACAAACCCCGTACGATTCGTTACCGTTCTAATTATAGGCAAGAAGGTTATGAAGGAGGTCTTGACGATGGAATGGGCGACGTTCGCCGGAGGCTGCTTCTGGTGCATGGTGACTCCCTTCGAGGAGCTCCCCGGCATACTCGGCATCGAGTCCGGCTATATGGGCGGACATACGGAGAACCCGGTCTACGAAGAGGTGAAAAAGGGGACGACAGGGCATCTCGAGATTGTCCGAATCGCGTTCGACCCCGCCGTCTTCCCCTACGAGAGACTGCTCGAGCTGTATTGGGCGCAGATCGACCCGACCGACGACGGCGGGCAGTTCCACGACCGCGGGTCCCAATACCGGACGGCGATCTTCTATCATAACGAGCGCCAGCGGGAGCTGGCCGAGCGGTCCCGGAGCGACCTGGCCGCCAGCGGCCGATTCGATCGGCCGATCGTCACCGCGATCCGTCCGGCGGAGCGATTCTATCCGGCCGAGGAGTACCATCAGAACTATCATCGGAAGAACCCGAGGCACTACAAAGAGGACCGCGAGAAGTCCGGACGGGACGCGTTCATCCGCCGGCATTGGGGCTACGAACCTTACAAGGATTGAAGTCGTTTTCCCTATATTTAGAAGTATTAAGATAGACTCAGTTTCGGAGTTTCCTAGTTTTCCGTATGCTATACTGGCCCCTGTAATCGCATCCAGACATTACAGGAGGTCACTATGACGACTAAACAAGGCTTGAAAAAAACGATCATCGCGTTCGCCTGTCTCACCGTGTTCGCCGGAGCCGATCTCGCGGTCTTCCCTTCCGCCGGACATGCCTCCGCGGCCGCCGCTATCGTGCAAGCCGAATCGACGGCCAGCCAGAAAGCCGACAAAATCATCGCGCTCGCTCAATCCCTGAAGGGCAAGGTTAAATATAAATTCGGCGTGAACAATCCGAGCAAGCTGATCTTCGACTGCTCCTCGTTCACCAAGTACGTGTTCGGCAAATACGGCGTCAGCCTGAAGTGGGGCACGAGGTACCAGAGCAAGCAAGGCACCTACGTCTCCAAGAGCAACCTGAAGAAGGGCGACCTGATCTTCCTCAGCTCCCCGAGCGGAAAGTCCAAGAAGATCACCCACGTGGGCATCTACATGGGCAACGGCAAGTTCATTCACGACACGATCGGCAAAAACATTAACGGCATCATGATCGGCGACTTGAACTCCAGCAACTACAAGAAGCGCTACGTGACGGCCCGCCGCGTTCTGTAGAACGAAGCGTACCGGCCATAATGAAAAATAACGAAGACAGGCCGGCATCCGATGCCGGCCTTCTTCGTTATTTCTTGACGATGGGCACCCACACTTCGCAGCGATAGTCCTCCGCGTTCGTGTCGCCTTCCGGGTAGACTTCGATCTCCACTCCTCCCGCGTGCTCGTAGCCCGTGGAGGGGAACCATTCCTGGAAGATTCGCTGCCACGTCTTCTGGATCGCTCCGGGCATCGGCCCGACTGTGGGGAAGACGGCCCAGGTCGCCGCCGGAATCTCCAGCGCAGCCCAGCCTTCCGCTTCCGCTTCGCTCTCGGCCGCGATCCAATAATCGAGCGTCTCGCTGCCGTCATCCATATTCGTGCAGATCCCGAGCAGATCCTTGCCGGGAGCGGCCTCCGCCAACCGCCGGGCCGTTCCGTCCGCATTGGCGCGTCGCCAGAAAGCGGAAATATCCGTTAAGTTCTGTCCCTCGCAAGTCGTTGTCTGGATGAACGTGCCGATCGCCCGATAGGCGCCTTTCTCCACGATTCTGTACTCCATCTCCGCGTCTCCCTTCAAGGATAACTGGAAGGAGATCCGAGGGAACGCTTTGAGCGCCGCGCCTGGACTCCGAGCTTCGGACGGAGAGATCCCGTGCGCTCTGCGGAACGCCTTCGAGAACGCCTCCGGGGACTCGTACCCGTACTTCAAGGCGACGTCCAGCACTCGGGCTTGCGAGCTCGCCAGCTCTTGGGCGGCCAAGGTCAGCTTGCGCCTCCGAACGTACTCGGCCACCGTGATCCCCGTCAACATGTAGAACATGCGTTGAAAATGAAACGGAGACGAATACGCCGCCCGCGCGATCTCCTCGATATCCGTCTTCTCCGCGATCCGCCTCTCAATGAGGTCGATCGCGTCCATCATCCGGTTCAGCCACTCCATGTCTCGCTCTCCTTCCGAAGTCAATCGTATCATCGGAAGCCTCCCCGATCCTGCTCTTCCGTGCGCTTCGCAGACAGCCCGGACGGTCCGCAGCCCCGGAGCTTCGGTCCGGCGCGTCGCTCACAGCTTCGCCTTGCGGATCGCGTGGTTGATGACCTCCGAGAAGACGAGACCGAACGCGATCGCCCCCGACAGCATGAACGCTTCGAACGCCCGCTGCACCGCCATGTCGTAATGGTTCTGCACGACGTTGAGCATGGCGTCGTACGCGGTGCCGCCGGGCACGAGAGGCACGATTCCCGATACGCTGAACACGATGATCGGAGCCCTGCACGCCTTGGCCAGCAGTTGGCTGACGACCGTCACGGCGAACGAAGCGGTGAGCGTCGCCAGGATCGGCTCGACCGGGACGCCCCGCAGCGTCTCGTAGATCATCCAGCCGACCATGCCGACGAGGCCGCAGAAGCCGACGTTGCGCCAAGGAACGTTGAACAGCACCGCGAACCCGGCGGAAGCGACGAAGCTCGCGACGAACGGCTCGATCGTCATGCGATCCCCTCCCCGCCGAAGAAGGAGAGCACGATCGCGATGCCCGAGCCGATCGCGAACGCGGTCAGGAACGCTTCCGCCCCCTTGGAGAGTCCGGACACGAAGTGGCCCGCCATCAGATCCCGGACGGCGTTGGTGATGAGAAGTCCGGGAACGAGGGGCATGATGGAACCGATCACGATCTTGTCCAGGCTATGCCCGAGGCCGCTTCTTACGAGCAAGCACGCGAGGACGCCCACCGCGAGAGCCGCCGAGAACTCGGAGAACAGCTTGATGGGAATGTACCGGGGAATCCGGTTCAGCGCCGCATACCCCGCTCCGCCGCAGACCATCGCGGGAACGAAGTCCGGCCGGCTCCCCTCGAACATGAGAAGGAAGCACCCGCTCGCTACCGCGGCGACGAGCAGCCGTATCCAGAACGGATAGCCCGCGGACGAGCCGTCCACTTCGCTTAGCCGTTCGTAGGCCTCCCCGGCCGACATCTCGCCTCTGCCGATGCGGCGGGAGATGTCGTTGGCGAGAACGACCTTGCGCAGATCGGTGGAGCGCTCGGAGATCCGCATCAGGCTCGCCTGCGTATCCATCCCCCCGAGCGAGAAAATGATTCCCGTCGGAGTCACGAAGCTATGGGCGTTCGGCATCCCGTACGAAGCCGCGATCCGAATCATCGTATCCTCCACCCGATACGTCTCCGCGCCGTTCTCCAGCATGATTTTCCCGGCGAGCATGCAGACCTTGGAGATCTGTCCGGCCGTAGGCGTTGCCTGCTCCACGTTCCAAGTCTCCTCCGATAATGGACAATCGTTATTTCCTCGATTGTAGCACGGAACGGACGCGGACTAAATGGCAGGGCGCTTCGACTGCGGGAGTTAGCACGGGCATCGGAGCCGGCGCCGCATACGATGGAAGGAACGCATTCGGACAAGAAGGAGGGAGAAGCCGGAACCGTGACCGCCTCCAAAGTCGTCTACACGGCTATCTTCGGGGACCGCGACCTGCTGCGCGACCCCGATCCCCCGAACGATGGGGTCGACTACGTCTGCTTCACCGACAACCCGGGCCGGCTCCAAGTTCGCGCCTGGAAGCTCGTTCCCGTTATTCGCCGCCGCGCGGACCCCGTCCGCGAAGCCCGGTGGTTCAAGACGCAGCCCCACGTCCTGTTCCCCGGGCACGAGATCAGCTTGTGGGTGGACGCCAACTTCGCCATCTCCGGGGACGTTGCTTCTCTAATGGAGAGGGAGCTGGCCGGCCATGCCCTCGCCGCGTTCCGCCATCCCGACCGGATCTGCCTCTACCGGGAGGCCGAGCTGTGCGCCCTGTTCCGGCTCGACGACCCGGAGCTCATCCGGAGACAGACGGAGCGCTACCGTCTTCTCGGCTACCCGGAGAACAACGGGCTGATCATGGCGTCCATCCTGCTGCGCCGGCACAACGATCCGTTCGTCGCGTCCTGCATGAACCAGTGGTGGGCCGAGATCGACCGGTTCAGCCGAAGGGACCAGCTCAGCTTCAACTATGTCGCCTGGAGGAACGGTCTCTCCTACAGGCTGTTCGACGAACCGATCCTCGCGCACCCGAACTTCCAATTCCGGGGACACGGGGAGCCTTAGCCGCGGCGGGCGCGGCAAAGCCGGGGTCTCCCCCGGCTTTTTTTCTCCCGGCTATGTTCAGAACGTCTCCGGATCGGCGAACAGGCGCGTGCACCGGTTGCACATCATCAGATTGTCGTTCAGCAGGTAGTCGCGGAACCGGACCGCCCTCTCCCCCTGCCAGATCTCCGCGAGCGAATTCTCGTAGATGTTGCCGAGCTTGTAATCGGGAAGATCGACGCACGGATAGACGTCCCCCGTCCGGCGGATAATGAGTTCGTGCCAGGGAGCGACGCATTTGGAGCGCCCGAAGACGTTGTCGATGTCCGTGTAGTAATCGTGAATGTCGACGTACTCCGAATAATCGACGCCTTCCTCTGCCCAGATCGCCTGAAGGTCGCGCTTCAGCGCCTCGGTGTCGATCGGGATGGACTCCTCCACGAAGCCTTGCCATGCCGGGGACACGTGACAGTCCAGATGCTCCTTCATCTGGTCCGCGTAAGCCTGCCCTCTCTCCGGAGTCGTGTACAGAAGCGGCGAGAAGTTGACCGACAGGTCCCTCCGCCTCTGCCAGGGATTCTTCGTGTCGTGAAGGACGACCGTATAGTCCTTGAACCGCTCGCGCAGCGCCGGAATGAAGCTTCGGGCGCTATGATAATTCGACGTGGACAGCACCATGTTGACGCTCACGAACGGGAACATTTTTTTGCGGCGCTTCTTCTCGGCCATGAGCGCTTCGATGTTGTCGCAGATCGTCCGGAAGCTGCCCTTGCCCCGGATCGCGTCGTGGTACTCCTCCGGGCCGTCGATGGAGACGTTGACGACGACCGTGTTCTCGATGAGGAAGGGGAGCCGATTCTTCATCAAGGAGCCGTTCGTGTTGACGTAGACGTTCATCTTGCGGCTTCGCAGGTGGGAGACCAGCTCCTCGAAGTGCCGGTACAGCATGATCTCCCCGCCGGTCAGAATCGCCCCGACCTTGTTGCCCGTCTGCGCCACCTGGTCGATGAACCGCTTCAGCACTTCGATGTCGAGCTGCTCCCGGATGACCCGCTGCGGCTCCTTCAGCGCCCACCCGGTGTCTCCCCAGATATGGCAGAACGAACAGCGGTAATTGCAGATCTCGGATGGGAAAATCGTCAGTTGCCTCAGCTGCGGATTCAGATTCCGCACGTAATCGACCAGCTTGTCGTCCTTCAGCGCGCCCGCGTTCGTCCACATCGTCTTCCCCTCGCTTCCCTTGGTATTGGCGAGAACGGAAGGAGAGTCAGGCCGAGTCGGCCATCGACTCCTCCACGTACCGGATGATGCTGTTCACCGTCAGGAAATTCTGGTATTGCAGGTCGTCGTCGTCCCAGGACACGCCGAATTCCATCTCGAGCGCGAGCACGAGGCGGATGAACGTCATCGAGTTGACGCCGAACCCGGACAAGTCGTCGTCCGGACCGAGGGCGTCAAGCCGGTCCCTCTCCTCCGCGAGCACGTCCCTGAGCATCTCCATCACTTTGTCCCGAACCGTTGCCGACATGGCTACTCCTCCTTGGATGCGTCATGCGATTTTTTATAATGGCCTTATTGGCATACCGCCTTTGCTTCCCCGTTCGCTTCCCTATCCCGCCCCTCGCAGGGGTTCGGAGTCGAACGCCCGGGTTCGCGGAAAAGGCGCCCTGCCCGGCAATGCTAGTCGGCTGACAAAAACACAACCAGGTGAATGTGTGCCTTCTTGCGGGGCCGATGATTTTTCATACAAATCCCGGATTGGCGCCTTCTTGCGGCCGTGTTTATATGATTTTTCATACACATCCCGGCTGGTGCCTTCTTGCAGGCCGAGTTTGTATGTTTTTTCATACAAATCCCGGCTTGGCGCCTTCTTGCGGGCCGAGATTGTATGATTTTTCATACACATCCCGGCTTGGTGCCTTCTTGCAGGCCGAGTTTGTATGTTTTTTCATACACATCCCAGCTTGGCGCCTTCTTGCGGGGCCGAGTTGTATGTTTTTTCATACAAATCCCGGCTTGGCGCCTTCTTGCGGCCGGAGGTTGTATGTTTTTTCATACACATCCCAGCTTGGCGCCTTCTTGCGGGGCCGAGTTGTATGTTTTTTCATACAAATCCCGGCTTGGCGCCTTCTTGCGGGCCGAGTTTGTATGTTTTTTCATACACATTGGTTCAAATTCAAATGCTTTGCGACAGGTTTCGTTAGCGGAATGGTCACTCGCCGTTTTTTGGGGGCGATCAGGTGGCGCGTTCCGCGTATGCCTCCAGCCGCGCCATAAGCAACTGTTGCAGTTGCATCTCGGCCTCGGCGAGACGGCTTAATCTCTCGCGCCCCTCCGCGATCGTCTCCGGACGGAGCTCGGCTCCGTACAGCAAGCGGGCCGTCCCCTTGCGGACGAACTCCCACAGGCGAATCGCCTCTTCGAGCAGCGCGTCCTCTTCCGCGGCTTCCGGCAGCAGCAGGTTCAGCCGGTAGCGCTCCACCTGTTTGGCGGCGATCGCCTCGTTCATCGTCGCGACGAGCTCGGCCGAGCGCTCCCTGAGGCGCCCGTCCGGCGACGCGAGCAGGGCGTATTCGCCGATGAACGCCTCGAGCTCCCGGATGCCGGCCGCCCATCGCCCGTCCCCGTCCTCCAGATGGCGGGCCAGCAGGCGGACCGGATCGGGAGGCCCGTCGTCCGGATAAGGCGCCGGCGAGAAATAATAATGGGTCGCCCCGTGCGCTCCCTCGTCCGCGAAATTTTCGAGGAAGCCCGCGAAGGAGAGGGCCATCTCCTCGAACGGAAGCGTGCGCCTCTTGTAGGACAAGTTCTCCCTGCGGTCGTGCTCGACGATATGGAACAGCCGCTCCCTCCGGTCGTAGCCGAACACGAGCAGAGTATGGTCGATGTGCTGCTTCCGGTAAGCGTCGGTCCGAATCGATTCGTAGTAGCTGTCCACCCAGACGATGGCGGGGCGGCCTTCGGACAGGCCTTCGACCAGTTCGCCGACGATGTCGTCGCTGCCGAATCGGGCTTCGGCCCGGATGCCGGAGGCGGCGAACAGCTCCGCGAGCGGACGGACGGCTTCGTAGCCGGCGAAGAACCGGCCTTCGGGCGAGCGGCCGTAGACGATCCGGTCGTTGGCCAGGTACGGCGCGAGGCTTCGGCCGAAGGCGCGCACGACCGGGAACAGCGAGTTGAAGAAGCAGTTGCGGTAGAAAATGTCGTTAAAAGGCTCGATGCCCGGCAGCACGAGCGCCTCGGGTCCGCCGGCAACGGGGGCGGCCATTGCCGGAATGGCGGGCGCCGCCGGCGCGGCGAAGGCCGGAACGGGCGTGCCGGTCGCATCGGATTCTTCGGATGCGTCGATTGGGCAGGAGGAGTCCGTCAGGGCGGCTGCGGCTGGCGCGGCGACATCTAACGGAGCGGCGGCAGGCGCAACGACAGCAGGCGCAGCGGCGGGCGGCCGGATCGCGTCCTCCCCGGCGAGCGGCGAGGAGTCGCCGGGGCCGGTTGAGAAGAACGGCCGCTGCGCGGCGGCATCCGGCTCCGCCTCCCCGATCCGCGCGGCCGCTCCGGATTCCTCGAGGTGCCGCGCCAGCCGGACGATCGTCCGGTGCCGGTACAGGTCGTCGGCGTCGATCGCGATCCCGATCCGGGCCAGCTCCGTCTCCATCTCGATCGCCAATAGCGAATGGCCGCCGATGTCGAAGAAGTCGTCGTAGACGTCGATCTCGCCCAGCCCGAGCAATCGGCCCCACAGCCGGCCGAGCCGGAGCTCGAGCGGCCCGTAGACGCCGCTCTCCCGTCCCTTGAGCGCGACCTCCGGGAACGGCTCGGTTTCGCTCGGGCCGGGGAGCGCCGCTTCCGCCGGAGCCGGGGCATAGGCCGTCGCCGGGGCCTGAGCTCGGGCCGGGGTCGCCTCGGTCCGGATCGCGGCGGTCTCCGCCGGCCCGGGCTCGACCCAGCAGCGGCTGCGCTGGAACGGATAGGTCGGCACCCGGACCTGGCGGAGCTTCTTCCCTTCGTACAGGCGCTCCCAATCGATCTCGGCGCCCGCGGCGTAGAGCCTCGCCAGCTCGCGCCAGCCTTCATCCGCTCCCGCCGCCTCTCCCGCTTCCGCCTCGCGAAGAGCCTCCGTCAGCCGAGCGGCCTCCTCGCTCAGCCTTCGCCGGCCGGCGGCCGTCAGCTGGCCCGGCCCCAGGCTCTCCCGCTCGCCGGCGACAACGCGGTGCTCCCCGGCGTAGACTCCGTCCGGAAGCGCCTCTCCGCGGGAAGCCCCGACGGCTGCCTCCAGTTGGCCGCGCAGCTGAGCCCGGCTTCGGAAGACGTAAGCCTGCCGGTGCGCGTAGTGCCCTCTTCCCGCGTTGGCGGTGCCGCAGACGTCGTCCAGCGAATCCCCGGATTCGTCCAGGAAGCGGAGGAACCTGCGCGCCGATTCCCGGAGAGCCTCCGCGCTTCTCCCCGACAGCGCCAGCAGCCGGGGGCGGTCCGGCTCGTCTTCCGCGCCGCGGGCCGGCGCCGCCGGGGGCGCCTCCTCCAGCACGACGTGGGCGTTCGTGCCGCTGAAGCCGAACGAGCTGACCCCGCACCGCCGGGGAGTCGCCCCGTCCGTCTCCCAGTCGGAGAGCCGGTCGTTCACGTAGACGGGCGAGCTCTCGAAGGCGATGTTGCGGTTGGGCCGCTCGAAGTGCAGGGCGGGCGGAAGCCGCTTATGGACGAGAGCGGCGATCGCCTTGGCGAGGCCGGCCGCGCCGGCGGCGCTGTCCAGGTGGCCGATGTTGGCCTTGACCGAGCCGACCGCGCAGAACTGCTTGCGATCCGTATACCGCCCGAACGCCCTCTGGATGCCGTCGATCTCGATCGGATCGCCGAGCTTCGTTCCGGTTCCATGCGTCTCGATGTACGTAATCGTCGCCGGGTCGATCCCCGCGTCCTCCCAGGCTCTGGCGAGCACGTCCTCCTGGGCCGTCGCGTTGGGGGCGGTGATGCCGACGGAAGCCCCGTCCTGGTTGATCGCGCTCCCCTTGATGACCGCATAGATCCGGTCCCGGTCCGCGAGCGCCTTCGAGAGCGGCTTCAGGAGGAAGGCGACCGTGCCTTCGCCCCATACCGTCCCGTCCGAATCGTCGTCGAAGGCCCGGGTCTGGCGGCGGGATGATTCGATGCCCATCTCGAACACGCCCTCCACCGGCATGAGGCATACCTTCACCCCGCCCGCGATCGCCGCGTCGCACTCGCCGCCGAGGATCGCCCGGCAGGCGAGATGGATCGCGACGAGCGAAGAGGAGCACGCCGTGTCCACCAGGAAGGCGGGGCCGTGCAGGTCGAGCAAGTACGCGATCCGGCTCGCGATCAGCGACGGGGTGTTGCCGGCGCCCGCGGCCTGCACGAGCGATGGATGCTTCTTCGTGATGTATTGGCCGTAGACGGGCCAGTCGGCGTATCCGAGGTAGACGCCCGTGCGGGTCCCCTTGAGCCGGCCGCCGCCGTAGCCGGCGTCCTCGATCGCCTCCCAGCAAGCCTCAAGGAACAGCCGCTGGTTCGGATCCATCAGCGACGCTTCCCGCGGCGACAGCTGGAAGAAGCCGTAGTCGAAGCCGTCGACGGCTTCGAGATAGCCGCCGGGGCTGAAGCGGATTTTATCGTCCGGGACGTCGGTGAACGTCGCGACGAACCGGCGGCTGTCGGCGCGGCGGGCTTCCGGGTAAGCGCCGATCGATTCGCGTCCGGCGGCGAGGTTCGCCCAGAAGCCGTCCAGATCGGCGGCGTCCGGCAGACGCAGCGTCATGCCGACGATCGCGATGCCTTCGGCTTCGCCGGGGGCCGCGGCGGCGGCGGAGCTCGCTTGCGAAGCGGAGAGCTTCGAAGGCTCCGCCGTTGCTCGCTCCGCCGCCTCGAGATAAGCCGACAGCTTCGCGATAGTCGGATGCGAGAACAGGTCGGCGATCCGCGTCCGGCCCGGGAACAGCTCCTGGATATGCTTGTGCAGCCGGGTGATCAGAATCGAATCGCCGCCCAGCTCGAAGAAGTTGTCTCCGACGTCCAGCTCTTCGTAGCCGAGCACCTTGACCCAAGCTCCCGCTACCTTCGCTTCGATCTCCGTGTAGGCTTCGCCCGCCCCCTTGCCCTTCAGCTTCACGGACGGCAAGGGGGATGGCGCCGCGCTTGGCTCGGGCCGAGGCGGCCGGGACCGCTCTTGCCCGGCGTTCGCCCCGGCCGGCGGCTCCAGCCGGAAGGGAAGCCGGTCCGCCAGCTCGAAGAGCCGGCCGTCCCGGTTCGGTTCGCCGACCCAGACGTGGCCGAACGGCAGGGTCAGCAGCTCTTCGAACGCGGCCGCCCCCGCAGCCGCGGACAGGACGCGGAACAGCTCTTTGCTCTCGTCCGGCGGAGAGCCCGCGGACAGGCCGATCCCGTCCCAGGCGGGCCAACCGACGGACGTCGCCGGAAGGCCTGCGGCCCGGCGGTTCGCGGCGAAGGCGTCGAGCCAGGCGTTGGCCGCCGCGTACGGGCCGGAGCCGACTCCTCCGACGAGCGTGATCGCCGAGGAACAGAGGACGAAGAAGTCCGGCCGGTCCTCGCGGGTCAGCCGGTCGAGCAGGAGGGCGCCCTTCGTTTTCGCTTCGGCGATCGCCTCGAAGCGCTCCTCCGTCAGCCGGACGAGATAGTCGCCGTCCCCGCTCCCCGCCGCGTGGACGATCCCGTTGATGCGCCCGTGCCGCCTCCGCAGCTCCTCCAGCGCGTCGCGCAGAGAGCTCTCGTCCGCGACGTCGGCGCGGATCGTCTCCACGGAAGCGCCGGCCCGCTCCATGGCGCGAATCGAGGCGATCCGCCCCGCGTCGCGGGAATCCGGCGCTTCGGCTTGGACCGCGTCCCAAGCCTCCCGCGGCGGGAAGGCCGACCGGCCCAGCAGGGCGATGCGCGCCCGCCCCTTGGCGGCGATGCGCTCGGCCAGAACCAGGCCGACGCCGCCGAGCCCGCCCGTGACGACGTAGACGCCGTCCGTCCGCCAAGCGATCGGAGCCGGGGCATCGCCCCCGCGCTCCGCCGGGAGGATCCGCTCGACATAACGGGCGCCGCCGCGGAAGGCGATCTTGTACTCCGCGCCGTCGCGGAGAGGGGCGGCCAGCTCCGCCGTCAAGCCGTCGAGATCGCGGACGGCGTCGCCGTAGTCGAGCACGCGGACGGAGACGCGCGGCAGCTCCCATTGGACCGCCTTGCCAAGGGCGGCGATCGCGGCCAGGTTCGGGTCGGCGAAGGAATCCTCGCCGAGCGCCCGATGCGCCTTCGGGACGATCAGGCAGAGCTCGGTCTCCCGCTCCTCCTCCGCCTTCAACGCCCGCAGCAGGCCGAGTACGCGGGCGGGGACCCTCAGCCACACGGCCTCTTCCTCCGACCGGCCGGCTTCCCGCTCGAATAGCGCGATCCGTCTCGCCCCCGCCTTGGAGGCGGAATCCCGGAGCAGCCGGGCGAACGCAGTCTCGTACCGTTCGATAGCCGATAGCTCCGGCAGAGACGAAGCGGACGCGCCCGCCCCTACCAAGCCGGCGGTTCGGACGTTCGCCGCTCCCCAGGCCCGAAGCTTCGCGGCCGCCCGTTCGCCCAACTCCTCGCCGCCGACCAGGAGAAGGTCTCCTTGGAAGCGAGATTCGGAGCCGGAGAGCGGCTGCGGCCGCCACTCGGCCCGCCAGTAGAACGACGGCTTCTCTTCCGCGACGGGAATTCGCGCCGCGGAAGGCGAGCCCGCTTCGGCTTCCTCTCCGGGCAAGCGAAGCCAGCATCTCTTCCGTTCGAACGGGTAGGTCGGCAAGGGAACGCGGCCCAGCTCCCGGCCTCGATAGAGCAGCTCCCAAGCCGGATCCGCCCCCTCCTCGTAGAGCCGGCCGAGCTCCCGCAGCCGGTCCGCGCCGCGGAAGCCTTCCGCGGCGAAGCGCCGGATGGCCTCGTTCGCGGCCCGGCTCGCGGCCTCGTCCGCCTCTTCCGCCGGACGGAGCTGCGCCGGGTCGGACGCGGCGGCCCGGCGCAAGGCGCGGATCAGCTCGCCGCAGTCTCCCGCCGGGAAGGCCAGCCGATACGGATAATGCCCGCGCCCGACGGCGGCCGTATAGCATACCTCGGCGAGCCGCAGCCCGGGCCGGTTCTCCAGCTCGTCCGCGTAACGCCGGACGAGCTCGAGCAGCGCCCCCGCGGAGCGGGCCGAGAGCGGCAGCAGCTCGGGGCGCCCCGAAGCCTCGCCGGACGCGGGGCTCGCGCCAAGCTCCGACAAGGCGCCCGAGCCCGTCTGCGGCGCCGGAATCGCCGTCGAAGCCGCGGGAGCCGGCGCCTCCTCCAGCACCGCGTGGCAGTTCGTGCCGCTGATGCCGAAGGAGCTGACGCCGCACCGGCGCGGCCCCTCCCCCGCCTCCCAATCGCGCAGGGACGTATTCACGTAGACCGGCGAATCGACGAACGGAATCCGCCGGTTCGGACGGTCGACGTGCAGCGTGGGAAAAATCTGCTTATGCTTCAGCGACAATATCGCCTTCAGCAGCCCGGCGATGCCCGCCGCGTTGTCGAGATGGCCGAGGTTGCTCTTCACGGAGCCGACGGCGCAGAACTGCTTGCGGTCCGTGAACCGGCCGAACGCGCGGCGGATGCCTTCCAGCTCGATCGGATCGCCGAGCTTGGTGCCCGTACCGTGCGCTTCGATATAGCCGATCGTCTCCGGCCGGATGCCGGCCAGCCGCCATGCTTCCGCCAGAACGTCCGCCTGGGCGTCCGCGTTCGGGGCCGTGATGCCGACCGAGCCGCCGCCGTCCTGATTGAGCGCGCTCGCCTTGACGACCGCGTAGATCGGGTCGCGGTCCGCGAGCGCCCGCCGCAGCGGCTTCAGCACGACGGCGGCGGCCCCTTCCCCGGTGCCGGTTCCGTCGGCGGCGTCGTCGAACGTCCGGGTCCGGGCCGTGGACGACTCGATCCCGACCTCGAACTCGCGCACCGGCAGCAGGTGCAGCTGCACGCCGCCCGCGATGGCGACGTCGCATTCTCCGTTGCGCAGCGCCTGGCAAGCCATATGGACGGCGACGAGCGAAGAGGAGCAGGTCGTGTCGACGAGCAGGCTCGGCCCGCGGAGGTCCAGCAGGTAGGACAGGCGGCTGGCGATGATCGGGCGGACGTTGCCCGGCATCGCCATCGACGCCGAGTCCGGCTCGACGCGGTCGATCATCCGCTTGTAGTCCGAATCCGACCCGTAGCCGACGTAGACGCCGGTCCGGCTGCCCGCCAGCCTCCGCCCGCCCAGCCCGGCGTCCTCGACGGCGGACCAGGCCGTCTCGAGGAACAGCCGCTGGTTCGGGTCGAGCAGGCCGGCTTCCTTCGGAGACAGCCTGAAGAAGGCGTAATCGAAGCGGTCGATCTCTTCGAGATAAGCGGCCTCGCCGTAGCGGACGCCGGCCGGGTCGACGCCCGTCGCCCGGAAGTAGCGGTCGGCGTCGGCCTTGCGGTTCGCCGGCAGCGGCCGCACGGCGTCCAGGCCGGACCGAAGGGCTTCGAGCAGCTCCGCTTCCGTCTGCGCGAAGGGCAGCCTCAGGCCGATTCCGATGACGGCGATATCCGAAGCGGAAGCCGGCTCCCGGCGGGACGGCTCCCGCTCCTCGCCGTCGAGAGCCCCGAGCTTAACCGATTCGAAGCGCATGCCCTTCACCTCCCGCCTCCGCGCCGTCCCCGGTCCATTCGGGGAACAGCGCGGCCGTTCCCGTCCTCTCCACGATCTCGCGAAGCCTCTGGGACCGTTCGCCCTCGGGAACCCCCTTCGTCTCCAGAATCCGGATCAACAGGCCGAACGCCTCCTTCATCTCTCCCGGATCCGGCCCGCGTTCCTCCGCGTCCAGCTTCTCCTGGATCGCCTCGATGCCCCGGTACGGCTCGATCGCGCCGCTCCGGTACGCGGCTTCGTCCCAGTTGCGGTTGCGGGTGGCGACGGCGGCGGTCAGGCATCGGACGACGAAGCCGCGGGCATTATCGCCATAAGCGGTCTCTCCATAAGCGCTGCCGCCGTCGGCGCTGCGGCCGGACGGGCGTCTCTCCAGCAGCGGAGCGAGCCCCTCCCGTATCGCGGAAAATTGCTCCGGCCGCTCGAACGAATAGGCCGCCAGCTCCTTCGCGTTCGCCTTCGCCAGCCGGGTCAGCACCGTCTGCGGGCCGAGCTCGACGACGGCCGACACGCCCGCCCGGACGAGATGCCGCATCGCCTCGTCCCACCGGACGGGCGAGGCGATCTGCTCGACCAGCCGGCGCGCGATCGTCTCCGGGCCGCCGGAATGAGGCTCCCCCGTCGCGTTGGACAGCACCGGCCAACTCGGCTCCTGGAATTCGAAGCCGCGCAGCGCCTCCGCCAGCTTGGCCGCCGCCGGCTTCATGAGCGGGCTGTGGAACGGCGCCCCCACGTTCAAGTAAGCCGTCCGCGCGCCGAGCCGCTCCAACTCCTCGGCCGCCCGCCGCACCGCCTCGGCGCGGCCGGAGACGACCGTCTGCTCGGGAGAATTCCGATTCGACACGACGACCTCCGCCCCCGGCGCGGAGAGCCGGCGGCAGATATGCTCGACTTCCTCCCGGCCGATGCCGAGCACGGCGCACATCGCCCCGGCGCCTTCGTCGGCGGCCTCCTGCATGAACTTCCCGCGCAGCGACACCAGCCTCAAGGCGTCGGCGAACCCGATCGCTCCGGCGCAGGCGAGCGCCGTCCATTCGCCGAGGCTGTGCCCCGCCGCGCAATCCGGCTCGGCCCCGAGCCGCTCGGCGAACGCGCGGTGGGCCGCCACGCCGACCGTCAGCAGCGCGGGCTGCGTGAATTCGGTCCGCGTCAGCGTCCGCGCGTCGCCCTCGAGGAAGATCTCGCTCAGCTTGTAGCCCAGCGCGTCGTCCGCCTCTTCGAACGTCCGCCGCGCCGCGGCCGACCCGTCCCGCAGCTCCTTGCCCATTCCGACGTATTGGGAGCCTTGGCCGGGATATAACGCCGCCCATTTAGCCATGCTCATCGCTCCTCTCCTTCGCGGCCGAAGCCGCTAGCTTCCGTCTCAAACGGTCGATTCGCTCCAGGCTGGCCTCCGTCTCCTTGTCCGGAACCCCGAAGTCGATCAGGCAGGCGATCTCGTCGACCCCGGCGGCGAACAGCCGCTCCGCCTTGGCCGAGCACGTCTCCACCGTCCCGAACAGCGCGCTGTCGTTCCAATACCGCTCGAACGCGATCTGCGCGAGCGCGCGGCGGTGCCGTTCGCCCACCTGGGCCGGATCGATGCGGAGCTCCCTCGCGATCATGGCCGGGTCGTACAGCTCCGTATGATGAATCAGGTAGCGGATCATCGGCTCCCGCACCGTCGCGCGGACCTCCGCGGGATCGTCCCCGAGGAAGGTATGAAGCATAAGCGTCACTTGGCCCCCCGAATGCCCGCCTTCCCGAAGCGCCGAGCGATAGACCGCCATGTTCTCCTCCAGCTCGGCCGGGGTAATCGCGTAGAGCGCGGTCAGCACGTTCGCCCCGATCTCGCCGGCTCTGCGCCACGTGTCGCGCGTGCGGGCCGTCGTGATCCAGACGGGCAGCTCCCGCTGCACCGGAGGCGGATAAATCCGCGCGATCTCGTGCTCGGAGCCGCCTGCCGGGAACGTGACGGGCTCCCCCCGCCACAGCTTCCGAAGAACGCCGAGCCGCTCGAACATCGCTTCCCGGCGAATCTCGTACAGCTCCGGGGCCAGCACGTATTCCTTCGGATGCCAGCCGTAGGTGACCGACAGTCCCGCCCGGCCGCCCGACAGGTTGTCGACGACCGACCAATCCTCCGCCACGCGGATCGGATGATGGAACGGCAGCGAGAGGCTCCCCGCCCGGATGCCGATCCGGTTCGTCCGGGCCGCGACGGCCGCGCCGAGCACGGACGGGTTGGGGAACAGCCCGCCGAACCGGTGGAAGTGCCGCTCGGGCGTCCACACCGCTTCGAATCCGCGCTCGTCGGCGAAGGCCGCGATCTCCAGAAGCGATTCGTACTTGCCCCTCTCCTTCTCCTCGCCGTCCGACGAGAAGAAGAACAGGCTGAACGCCGGTCCCGCGCGTTCCGAATTCCCCGGGGCGCCGCTTCGGGCGCCTCCGAACGCCGGCCGGTCCGGGCCGAGCTCGACGGACATGAACGACCCCTCCTTTTTCTCCCGATGACGACGACTTAAGACGATGCGACCCCGGTGCCGGACAGCTGCCGAAGCAGGTGCGCGTACGAGCGGACGAGCCGCTCCATCTTCTCCCGAAGCAGCCGGCTCCCGTCGAACCATAGCGACAGCCCGACGTCCCGAGGCCCGGCCTCCTCGATTCCGAGCAGAAGCCCGTGCCGGCGGACCAGACCCTCGTCGGGGACCGCCTCGCCCTCCCGGAACGCCAGCGGCAGCGTCTCGCGCTCCCCTCTCTCCGGCACGAACCGTCCCGTCGTCCCGAGCGGATAGCCGCCTTCGGCGTCCTCGGCCGATCTCCGGTCGCGCACGGCGGCGAACAGGTCGGGGAAGCCGCCCAGCCGGTCGAGCTCGATGCGGAGCGGAAGCGCCGTCCTTCCTCCCCGCCCCGCGACGTGAAGAACCGCCGTCCGAAGGCCCGTCACTTCCGTGAACAGGTACCCCCACATGGCCAGCAGAACGTCGAACCGCTCGACCCCGTGCTCGGACGCGACGGACGCGAGCCCCGCGGCCAGCTGCGGATCGAGCCGCGAACGAAGCAGACTCTCTCCCTCCGGCCCCCAGCCGAAATAATCGGCGGGAAGCGGCTGGTAAGCCGCCGCCGCGACGTCTCCGCCTTCTCTGTTCGCGTCGAGGCCGGCCCCGTCCGCCCCCCCTTCCGACGGCCGCCGCCGGTCGATCCATTCGGCCTGCTTGCGGACGGTCGGCAGCGAGAACAGCTCCGTGACGGAGAGCCCGGCCGCGAACTCTCTCTCAAGCCGCGCCTGCAGCTGCATCAGAAGAAGGGAGTTGCCCCCGACGTCGAAAAAGGAATCGTGCGCCCCGACCCGCTCCAGCCGGAGCACCTCCCGCCAGACGGCGGCGACGGCCCGTTCCGTCCCGCTTCTCTCCCCGCTCTCCTCCGCTCCCGAGGGCAGCCGGTCCGGAGAGCGCAGCAGGGCCTTTTTGTCCGCCTTGTCGTTGCCCGTCCTGGGAATGGCCCCGATCCGGTAATAAGAGGTCGGAATCATGTAATAGGGAACCTTCCCGGCCAGATGCTCCCTCAGCTCGCGGGCCGTCGTCCCTTCCCCGGTCACCAGGTAGGCGGAGAGCGCCTTCGCTCCCCCGGCGTCGTCGGCCGCGAGCACGACGGCCTCGGCGACGGCCGGATGCTCGAGCAGCGCCAGCTCCACCTCCCGCGGGTCGACCCGGTAGCCCCGGATCTTCACCTGCTCGTCGACCCGCCCCGCGAACCGGACGCTGCCGTCCGCCCGCCAGACGCCGAGGTCTCCGGTCCGGTACATCCGCTCCCCCGGCCGGAACGGGTCCGGCACGAACCTGTCGCGGGTCAGCTCCTCCCGGTTCAGATAGCCTCTCGCCACGCCGCGGCCGGAGATGCAGATCTCCCCGGGCACGCCTACGGGCATCAGGCGGCCGGCGGCGTCGAGAATGTAGACGTTGTAGCCGGCGATCGGCGTCCCGATCGGAACGTTCTTGAGGGGCTCCTCGCCGCACCGCCAGTACGTGGCGCAGACGGTCGCTTCCGTCGGCCCGTACGAGTTGTACACGCTAGCCCTGCGAACGAGGCGGGAGTAATGCTCGTATTTGAAAACGTCGCCCCCGCTAATATAAGCGCGAACCCCCGGCACCCCGCCCCGCTTGTTCAGCTCGCTGAGCAGCAGGGGCTGGACGGTGACGATCGTCACCCCGTTCGCTTCGATCAGCCGGACGAGCCGGTCCGGGTCGAGAACGTCCTCCCGGTCCGCGACGACGACCGTTCCCCCGCTTAACAGCGCGGGGTACGCCTCCTCGACGAAGTGGTCGAACGAGCAGGACGCCTGCTGGAGGACGACGTCGTCGGGACCGAGCCGGAACTCCGCCCGGAACGCCGAGACGTAGGCCATCAGGTGGCGGTGCTCGGTCAGAACCCCCTTAGGCCGTCCCGTCGACCCCGACGTGTAGATCACGTAGGCGAGCCGGCTCGCGCCGTCCTCGTCTTCCTCCTCGTCGTCATAATCTTCTTCCTCCGGCCAGGCCTCCCGGTCCGGCTCCGAATTCGGCCCTCCGAACGGAACGACGGTTCCGCCGAACGGCAGCCCGTTCTCCTCGCCTTCGGGAACGATCAGGACGTCCGCGCCGCTGTCTTCCAAAATGTAAGAGATTCTCGCCGCCGCGAACAAGCGGTCGATCGGAATGTAGCCGCCCCCCGCCTTCAGGACGGCCAGCATGGCGGCGAACAGATCCGCGTCCCGGTCAAGCAGCAGCGCGACGAGCCGGTCGCGGGCGACTCCCGCCCGGCGAAGCCGGCGAGCGAGCCGGTCGGCGCGGGCGTTCAGCTCGCCGTACGTGCAGACGGCTCCGGCGCGGACGACGGCGGGACGGTCCGGCCCCCGCCGGACCTGCTCCTCGAACGCGCGGTGGACGAGCAGCGCGCTCCGCTCCCCGAGCGGGCGGTTGAAGACGTTCAGGATGCGCTCCTTCTCGGCGTCGGTCGCCAGCTCGAGCGAGCCGACGGTTCTCCCGGGATCGCCGAGCACCTGCCTAAGAAGATGCCGGTAATACTCCGCCATCCGCGCGACGTCCTCCTCCGCGAACCGGTCGCGCGCGTATTCGAAGTCGAGCCCCCACTCCCCGAACGTCCGGATGCCGAGGGTGAGCCGATAATGGGTCGCTTCCTTCATCCGGTACCCGGCCACGGCCAGGCTCTCGCTCCGCAGCGAAGCTTCGTCCAGCGGGTAATTGTCCAGCACGACGAGAGTCTCGAACAGGTCGTCGGCGCTCTCCGCCCCGCTCCAGCGGGCGATGTCCGTCAGCGGCGCGCTCTCGTACGGCTCCCGCTTCCGCAGCGCCTCGGCCGTCCGGCGGACGAGGCTCTCCGCGCTGTCGCCGTCCTCGATGGAGAGCCGCAGCGGAACCGTGTTGATGAACAAGCCGATCATCTCTTCCACGCCTTCCAGCTCGGGCGTCCGTCCGGAGACGGTCGTGCCGAAGACGACGTCGCGGGAGCCGGGGGAGCAGCCCCGAAGCAGGAGCGCCCAGACGGCGTACAGAACGGCGGCGGCGGTCGCGCCCCGGCTCCTGGCGAACGCGGTCAACGCCGCGACTTCGCCGGGAGCGAGCGAGACCGAGTAATACCCCGGTTCCCCGTCCCCCGCGCCGGAAGCGGCGGCGTCCGTCTCCGCCTCGAACGGCAGCAGCGCCCGGTCGCCGGGATCGGCCATATAGTCCGTCCAGTAAGCGCGCCGTTCTTCCTTGTCCGCCCTCTGATGCCAGGCGACGAATTCCTTGAATCTCGGCTTCGGCTTGGCCGGCGGCTCCCGGTCCCGTTCTCCCCGGACGCAAGCGTCGTAGGCCGCCAGCCATTCCCGGAGCAGAATGCCGTTGCTCCAGCCGTCGAACAGAATATGGTGCCACGTCACGATCATCTCGAGGCTCCTCTCGTCCAGCCGGCAGGCCAGCACGCGGAGCGGCTCGGCGGCGATATCCGGCGCGGCGCGCCTCTCCTCCTCCCTGGCTTCCCCGAGAAGCCGCTCCCGCTCCGCGGGCGGATAAGCCGAATAGTCCCGCTCCGCGATCGGAATCTCGTGCTCGCGCAGCGTGATCTGCACGGGGTGCTCCAGCTTCTCCCAGCGGAACACCGTCCGCAGCATCTCGTTGGCGCGGGCGACCCGCCGCCACGCGAAGCGCAGCGCGTCCATGCTCGGCTCTCCGGCCAGGCGAAGGCTGAGCTGCTGGCAATAGCGCCCCGCGTCCTTGCCGCTGCGGTAATGATAGAGGAGTCCCTCCTGCGCGGGCGTCAATGCCGCGATGTCCTCGATGTTCGCCCGATCCAGCTTGATGGCGCCGTTCATCGGCCTTGACCTCCCTTGTCGGCGGTTAACCCGCTTCGTCCATTCCATGCCTCGGAAGACCTCCCGCGTCTCCCGCGAAGGCGACCCGGCCCGTCTCCAGCTTGACGATCCGGTCGGCCAGGCCGAAGTAGCGGTCGTCGTGCGTGATGGCGATGACGCACTTGCCCCGCTCCTTCAGCTCCGGGAGCAGCGAATCGTAGAAGAAGCGCCGGAATTCGGGGTCCTGGTCCGCGGCCCATTCGTCGAACAGATAGACGGGCCGGTCCTCCAGGTAGCTGATCAGGAGCGCCAGCCGCTTGCGCTGGCCGGTGGACAGCGCGAGCGTGCTCAGGGAGCCGTCCCGGATGCGCACCTTGTCGGCCAGATGCAGGAGGAACATGTACTTGTCGATCTCCTCGTCCCGGCCGTCCGTCTCGATGCCGTACAGCTTCTCGAACAGATGGTAATCGCTGAACACGGCGGAGAAGTGCCGCCCCAGCCGCTCCGGCGTCTGCGGGACGCCGTTCACCCGCACCTCGCCCTCCTCCGGAGCGTACAGCCCCGTCGCCAGGCGGGCGAGCGTCGACTTGCCGCTGCCGTTGCCGCCGGTGATGAAGGTGATCTCCCCCGCCCGGAACGAGAGGTCGATCGGGCCGACCGCGAACGATTCGCCGGCCTCGACGGCCTCGCCGGTCCGGTGCCGGTAGACGACGCCGCGCAGCTCGAGGGTCCGGAAGGGCTCCCCGGGGCCGGCCTCCTCCCCGCCGTCGCCCTCTCCCCGCACGGAGTCCAGCTCCTCGGCCAGCGCGTCGATCCGCTTCCAGCTGATCCGCACGCGGATCAGGTTCGGAATCGTGCCGAGAATGCCGTGGATCGGCCCCGTCATGTAGAGCAGGACGAAGACGTACGTGCGGATCGAAGCTTCCTTCATCGCCGGGAACAGCACCGGGAACAGGAACGCGATGACGCCGACGACGAGCGAGAACATCAGCTCGCCGATGACGTTGACGTTGGCGAACTTCATGTCTCCCTTGATCCGCTTGTCGCGGTACGCGAGCGAGCTTAAGAACATATCCTCGCGGAACGCCTCGCGCTTGCGGCCGCTCAGGCTCAGCTCCTTGAAGCCGGACGTCATGTGGTGGATGAAGGCGAAGAAGACGTTCTGGATGTCGCGCGTCTGCTCCCACAGCCGGTTCGCCTGCCGGCCGAACAGGAAGTGAAGCCCGGCCGCCGCGACGATGACGAACATCGAGACGAGCAACCCGTAGACGCTGATCGTGCCCATGTAGACGAAGCAGCAGACGAGCGTGACGAGGCTGGTCGCGCCGGTGATGACGATGTTCGAGAAGTCGCTGATCGTCTCCGTGTCGTTGTTGAGGGCCGTCTGGATTTTCCCTTGCTCGATCTGCTCCACCCGGCGGTAGGAAGCGTTCAGGATGCGCCTCGTCAGCTCGGTCCGCTTCTGGTACACCATGTCGTTGGCCATCCGGATGAGCCGGGTCCGCACGAGCTTCTGGCCGACGACGTAGACGGCGATGCCCGCGAGCAGGTAGAGCAGCAGGCCGCTCGGGAAGTCGGCGTCGTCGCCGCGGTTCAGCGCTTCGTTGACGACGAAGATGATGAGCGCGTTGCCGAAGCCGCTGGCGAGGCTGAGAACGATCAGGGAGAAGAGCGATCTCTCCGCCGGCTTGGGCGCAAGCTGCGTCAGGGCGAAGTAGAGGCCGAACAGAAGCGCGGCCGCGAAGACGGCCAGCGCGGCGGCGGGCAGCGTCGCCGGCGTCCAGACGAGCAGGAAGCGCCAGTTCAGCCCGTAATACAGCACGTCGGGAATCCGGTACAGGCAGTAGCCGAAGCCGCCCAGCACCGCGGCGAGCGCGGCGAAGGCGGCCGCCGCCCGTCCGGGTCTTCCCGCGAACCTCCGCTCGCCCCGCGCGAGTTGGACGACGGCCGTCCCGAGGAGCCACAAGGTCAGAAGCAGGACGGGAGCCGCCACGATCAGGACGGCCGAAGCGGCGCTGTCCATGCTCTTGTACATATCCTTGGCCGGGTCCGGCAGCTCCTTGCCCAGAATCAGGTTCAGGACGCCTTGTCCGATCGCCTGGACGTAGGCGCTGTTCAGGTTCGCCAGCACCGCGACCCCGATCCCTTCGCTCGGCCGGAACACGAAGTAGGAGGAGAAGTTCGGGTTGTTGCCCCCGTGGGACCATTCGCCCTCGCCGCTCTGGTAGACCGACCATCCGGCGGCGTAGGAGGAGCCGTCCGGGCTCGGCTTCACGGTCCGGTCCGGCTCGTGGGACTTCCCGATCAGCGCCGGATCGAGCCCGGCCCCAGACACTGTCTCGGACCCTGACCCTGACCCCGACACTGCCTCGGAGCCTGACCCGGCACCTTCCCCATCCCCTGCTTCAGCCCCGGACCCTGACCCTGCCCCGTCCCCTTCTCCGGCCCCCGGCGAGACGCCGAGCTGGAGCTTCAGCCACCTGGCCATGTCCGCGGCGTTCGAGATCACGTAGCCGGCCGGCACGTTGCCCCGGTAGGCGGGAGCGTCGTAAGCCCGGGCCCCCAGCAGGCCGAGCTTGTAGCCTTGCGCCTTATCCGCTCCGGCGGGAGCCTCGTACAGGTACGTGTCCGCCAGTCCGAGAGGGGCCAGAACCCGCTCGCGGACGTAGCTCTCGTACGATTGTCCCGAGACCGTCTGAACGACGAGCCCGAGCACGTCGTAGTTGATCGTCGCGTACAGATACTTCTCGCCCGGAGCGAAGTCCAGCTCCGTGCCGGACAGCCCGCGGACGGTCCGCTCCAGCGCGCCCTCGTCCCGCGCGGCCGGAATGTCGCCGATCGTCCGGAACGGAATGCCGCTCGTATGATGCAGAAGCTGGCTCAGCGTCACGTCCGCCTCTTCGCCTTTGTAGCGGAAGCTCAGCCAGGGCAAATACCGGCTCGCGGGAACGTTCAGGTCGAGCCGCCCTTCCGCTTCGAGCCGCAGGACGGCCAGCGCCGTGAACGCCTTGCTGGTCGAGCCCAGCTCGAACAGCGTCCGGTCGGTGACGCGGCGCTTCTCCGCCCGGTCGGCCCACCCGTAGCCCCGGCTGACGACGGTGTCCCCGCCTTCCACGACCGCGATCGCGAGGCCGGGGATGTTCCCTTTGTCCATCTGATCGCGGACGTAGGAATCGATCTCCTCCAGCCGGTCCGCGACCGGCGCGCGGGAAGCCCCGGCGGCGGAGAGCGCGGACGCCGGCAGCAGCAGGGCGACGGCGGCCGCCATAGCGAGCAGCAGCGGACGCCTCCATCTCGCCGCCCGCCTCATCGGGCCAGCGCCTCGCCGCGCTCGGACGCGGCGTAGGCGATGATCGCTTCCGCCGCCCGCTCGTGCCCGCCCGCCGCCTCCAGCGTCCGCCGGATCCGCCCGCACGCCTCTCGGTAGGACGGGTCCGTCCGGACGGCCCGGACGGCGGCCGCCAGCTCTTCCGCGGTCGGCTCCGGCTCGCGCAGGTAGATGCCGGCGCCGGCCCGCTCGACCGCGATCGCGCCCATGAACTGGTCGAAGCTGCGCGGCACGACGACCGTCGGCACCTCCAGGCAGAGGCTCTCGTGGATGCTGTTCGCCCCGCCATGGGTGACGAACGCGGACGCCCGCTTCAGCACTTCCGCCTGCGGCACGTACGGCAGCACGATCGCGCCGTCCGGGAGCGGCCCCAGCCGTTCGGGTCCGACGCTGCCGCCGACGGACAGGACGAGCTGCGCGTCGCCTTCCGCGAACGCCCGCAGGCAGGCGGCGTAAAACTCCGGCGCGTCGTTGAAAATCGTGCCGAGCGCGATATACACGAGCGGCCTCCCGTCGAGGCGCTCGAAGGGAAATTCGCTTTTCTCCGTCCTCGGTCCGATCTCGTATCCCGCGAACAGGTAGCTGTCGTCGAACGCCTCCGCGTAGAGCTGGAACTCCCTGGACGTCGGCACGACGTTCAGCTTCTCCTTCCCACAGAAGATGTCGTTGATGACGCTGTCCGTCCGCACTCCGTACTTCAGGTACAGAATTTTGGACAGCTTCGCCGTCAGCTTGCGGAACACGTCGGTCTGCCCCTTGTTCTTGACGTAGAGCGGATCGTCGCCGGCGCGCAGCACGTTCTCCATGAAGAAGGCCGGATCGAGGTCCGCCATCTCGTCGATGAAGGCGAAGTTCGCGAACAAGGAGACGGCCGGCACGCCGAGACGCCGCGCGGCTTCCTTGCCCCAGTGGCAGAACGCGTCGTGCACGATATAGTCGGTTCCCCAGGCCCGCAGATCATCCAGGACGGCTTCCGTGACGGTCAGGCTTCGCCCCAGGATGAAGTCGGCGGTGACGAGGAACGTCTCGATCCCTCCCCCGTCGTGCGTGCCGAAGCCGAGCGGCTCCTTGTAAGCGGCGAACGAGGCTCCCGCGGCTTCGATCCGTTCCCGGAACGCCTCTCCCGAATAGTAGAGAACCTCTTCGCCCTTCTCGGCCAGCTTGCGCACCAACCCGAGCGTCGGGTTGACGTGCCCGTGCATATCGACGCTGAAAAACGCGACCCTCGACATAATCGCCCTCCTACCGTTCCGGCTTATTCTGAATGTAGCGGTCGTTCTTGCGGACGTTCGCCGAGTTCGGCGCGTCTCGCCCCCACGAGCCCGCGCAGACGATCTGATGCGAAGGCTCCAGGCGCAGCAGGTCGCGAACCTCCTGGTCGTAATAGCCGCCGATGATCGAGAAGCCGAGTCCCATCTCTTGCGACTTCAGATAGATGAGCTGGCCCATGATGCCTCCGTCGATGGAGCTCTGCTGGTAGAGCGAGAACTGCTCCTCCGGAATGCGCGAAGCGTCGATGGTGAAAACGAACAGGACCGAGCAGTCGCGAATGAACGCCTGCCCCAGGCAGAGCCCCGCCGACGTCTCGCGGTAGTCGCCTTCCGCCAGGCAGCCGAGCTCTCCGTCGGCGAAGCGGTACAGGCCCGGGCGCAGTCCTTCCACCCCGTGGACGATCAGGTGGAACGAGGAATGCAGCCCGAGGCGCGAGATGAAGTCGATCATCGCGAGCAGCTCTTCGGTTCTCAGCTCGCAGCGGGAATAGGCCGAGCTCGACCGGCGGCCGATGATGAGCTCCAGCAGGCGGCCGTAATCCGTCCATTCGGCGGGAAGGGTCAGCCGGGTCAGCCATGCCTCCGAGGGCTCCCGGATCGAGCGGTTCACCTTCCTCTGGAACTCCACGATCGGCTCCCAGTCGAACAGATGGATGTCCGGGTCGCCCGAAGGCTCGCAATGCCCGGACGGCGGCGGCGCCCCGCTCGGCTCCTCGGCGGGGAAGCCGGCCGCGCCTTGCGGCGGAGGGACGCGGACCGCGATCATCGCGACCGGCACCTCGTATTCCTCCGGCCTCAGCAGGCTTCCGAGCTCCTCCGGGCGAAGGCAGGTGTAGGCGGAGAACGGGAAGCCCATCGCCCGCAGCACGAGCTGGAAGTTCGCCGCCACGTGGCCGGCGTCCATCAGGCTGAAGCGGTATCCCTTGTGCGAATATTTCCAGCACGTCCGCCAGGGGACGACGGACAGGACGAAGACGAGGTCCGCGTCCTTGTCGGCCTCCCGAAGCGTCGGGCCGAGCCGCTCCGCGGCTTGCCGGTCCCCGAGGCGGTAGAGCGTGGTCTGCAGCGCGCTGTAGGAGTAGATTCCCGGCTCCACGCCGCCGAGCCGCCGGACGACGACGTACACCTCGACCGGGTAGCAGCCTCCCGCCGAAGGGAACGACCAGAGCAGCTCCGACTGGTGGCCGTGGAATTTGACGGAGGTGACGCCGAACGACGGGAGAAGGATTCGCTCCAGCAGCTCCGTCCCCGGCAGCGAGGCGAAGGAGCCGCCGGCCCCCTCCTTGTAGATCGAAGTCTTGAGCCTGACGTGGGGGCCGTGGTATCTCTTGAACCGCTCGGGCCGCGGGCTGAGCTCGAACCGGTTGCCCGCGTATTCCCGGCCTCTGTAATACTGGAAAATGGACAGATGATCCGCCACGGTCGTCATTGGATTCGTCATTCTCTCTCCCCGCGATCTCGTTATAGTGGCCTTGCGACCTTCCGGCCTGCTAGGAATACAAGCTGTCCAGCGCTTCCTGGGACAACGCGATCGTCGGGAAGTCGGACGGGGCGAGAGCGGAGCCCCGCACGGAGTCGGCCTGGCGGAGCAGCTCCGTCAGCCGGGCCGCGAAGCTGCGGGCCAGAGCCGCCGCCGCTTCGGCCCCGTGCGACCGGCCGTCGGCGGCGACCGTCAGCCGAAGCCGCCCCCGGGCGACCATCGCGACGACGTCGAGCGGGGCGGTCGGCGGGTTGCCGGCGCCGCTGTCCGGGCCCGAGGGCTCCTCCGCGAGGGAGAACAGCTCTCCCGCCCCGAGGGCGGAATCGAGCTCGCCGACGTAGTTGAAGCGGAGGCGCCGGCCCTCTCCGGGATCGTCCAGCGCGCGGACGAGGCGCGTCAGGAGGCCGAAGCCGAGCCCGCCCGAAGGAACGGCGCGAAGCGTCTCCTTGACGGCCCGGACGCGGGCCGGCCACGGCTCTTCGGCCGCCCGGGCCGGCAGCGGCAGGCGCACCGGGTACAGGCAGGTGAACCAGCCGACCGTCCTCGACACGTCCGCGGACGGATCGGACGGCTCCCGGCCGTGCCCCTCGAGCTCGATGGCGAGACTTCCCGCCGCTCCGAGCGAGTCTTGGGCGGCGGCCGCGAGCGCCGCGACGAGCAGCTCCTCGACGTCGGTCCCGTAGGCGGCGGGGGCCTTCCGGAGCAGCCGCTCCGTCAACTCCGCGGACAAGGATTCCGTCGCCGGCGGCGCGATCCCGTCCCCGCCGGCCGGCTCGGCGGCGCCTCCGTCTCCGACGGCCTCGCGCCAGTAATCGAGCTCCCGTCCGGCGTCCTCCGCCCGGCTCCTCAAATGCTCCGCCCAGCGCTTGTACGACGCCGTCTTCGGCGGCAGCGGGAGCGGCTCCGGGCGCGAGAGGTTCCGCCACAGCCGCGCGAAGTCCTCCAGCAGAATCGACCAGGACACCGCGTCCACCGCCAGATGGTGGGCGGTCAGCAGCAGGCGCCGTCCGTTCCGGCCGAGGTCGAACAGGCGCGCCTTGAGCAGGGCGTCCCGGCCCGGCCGGAAGCTCGCCTTCAAGCGGGCTCCGAGCTCGCTCATCCGCAGTTGCTGCTCCTCCCCGTCCAGACCGGACAGGTCGAACGATTCGGCGTCCTCGATCTCGGGCTCGGCGTTATAGACCAATCGGCCGCCGGTCTCGGGATCGAAGCTCAGCCTCAGGGAATCGTGGTGCGCGACGAGGCCGCGGACGATCTTCGTCAGCTCCTCCGCCGCCAGCGGCTTGTGCAGCCGGAGCAGCACCGATTGGTTGTAGTGGTGCCGGTCCGCGAAGGGCCTCGTCGCGAACCAGTCGACGATCGGGGTGAGCCCCGCTTCTCCCTCGCACCGGTCGTCTTCGCCGTCCGGGACGAAGCCGCCGAGCCTCTCCATCCGGGCCGCCATGTCGGCGAACTTCGGATACGCCAGCACGTCGGCGACCCGGATCGCGTAGCCGCGGCTCCGCAGGCGCGAAGAGAGCTGGATCGCCTTGATCGAATCGCCGCCGAGCTCGTGGAACCGGTCCGCCGGGGAGATCGCCTCCTCCTGCAGCACGCCGGACGCGACTTCGAGCAGCGCGGAGATCTCCCTCGCGGCCGCGCCGCCCCAATTGTCCCGGGAATCCGCGGCAGCTTCGTCGCCGAAGGCTTCCCCGGCTCCGCGCGCGCTTCGGTCCGGAGGCTCCGGAAGCTTCGCCCGGTCGACCTTGCCGTTCGCATTCAACGGAATGGCGTCCAGCTCCAGCACGCAGGCCGGAACCATGTAGGAAGGCAGCCGTTCCGCCAAGTAATCGAGCAGTTCCTTGTCCCCTTCGGCAGCCTTCGAATCGCGAACCGCGTAAGCGCACAGAATCTTGCTTCCGTCCGGCGTCTCGCGGTCGACGACGACCGCCTCCCGGACCGAAGGGTGGCCGGACAGCGCCCGCTCGATCTCGCCCGGCTCGATCCGGTGCCCGCGAATCTTCACCTGGCGGTCCGCCCGCCCGGCATACTCGAGCGCGCCCGACGCCAGCCGCCTCGCCAAGTCCCCCGTCCGGTACATCCGCTCGCCCGGCAGGAAGGGACAGGGCAGGAACCTCTCCGCCGTCAGCTCCGGCCGATTCCGGTACCCGCGAGCCACGCCGTCCCCCGTAATATACAGCTCCCCGAGAACTCCCTCGGGCACCGGGTTCCCGTCCGCGTCGAGCAGATAAATGCCGACGTTGTCCGCCGGCGCGCCGATCGGAACCGACGCCCGGACGTCCCGCTCCGGATCGTACCGGTGAATCATGCAGCCGACGACCGTCTCGGTCGGCCCGTATTCGTTGTAAATCTCGATTCGTCCGCCGAAGCTCTCGTGGATGCGCTTCGCCAGATCCGTTCGTAAATCTTCCCCCCCGACGATAAATCGTTTGACCGCGCTGCCGCGGTGGTCGTAGTCCTTCAACAAGCTCAGATGCGCCGGCGTCAGCTTGACGACGGTCGCCTTCTTCTCCCTCATGATCCGGTAGAGCACGTATTCCTCTTCGTCGTCCCGGTAGACGGCGACGCTGCCGCCCATGACGAGCGGCGTGAACACGGAGGTGACCGTCAGGTCGAAGGCGAGCGAAGAATAGAGCGGGAATACCTCGTCTTCGTCCTTCGCGTACATGCGCCGGGCCCACCAGACGTAATTGACGAGGCCCCGGTGCTCGATCATCGCTCCCTTGGGCAGGCCCGTCGAGCCCGAGGTGTAGATGACGTACGCGAGATCGTCCGGACCCGCTCCCTCGTCCGGCAGCCGCACCCTCTCCGCCGCCTTCGCGTACAAGTGCGGATCGCCCAGGTCGAGGACCGGTCCCGCGAACCCGGTTCCCTCCGGCAGTGGGACGTTGGCGAGCAGCAGCCGGCAGCCCGCGTCCTCCAACATGTAGCCGATCCGCTCGGCCGGATACGCGGGGTCGATCGGCACGTAAGCCGCTCCGGCCTTGAGGACGGCCAGAATGGCGACGACCGTCTCCGGCGAATGCCGGGTCAGCAGGCCGACCGTGCTCCCCCTGCCGCCCCCCCTGGAGCCGATCCGGGCCGCCAGCCGGGCCGCCCGATCCGTCAGCTCGCGGTACGTCAGCCGAAGCGGTCCGTCCGTCACCGCGGTCCGTTCGGGCGTTCTCTCCGCCTGCTCCTCGATGAGCCTCACGACCGTCCTGTCCCGGGGATAGTCGGCCCTCGTATCGTTGAACGCCGCGAGGCTCGCCCTCTCCTCCGCGGTCAGGAGCGACAGGCGGGCGACCGGCTGCTCCGGCTCGGCCAGCGCCGCGTCGATGAGCCCGACGAGCCGCGCGTACAGGCGCTCGATCCGCTCTTCGTCGTACTCCGCCGTCTTGTAGTCGATCTCGACGGTGAGCTCGCCCGTCTCCGACCAGTCCTTGACGACGAGCTGAAGGGAATGCAGCTGGCAGCCGCCGTAATGCTCCAGCACCTCCGCCGGCGAGCCGGCCCATTCGGTCTCCACCTTCGTGTTGTAGGTGTTGACGCTGACGTCGAACAGCCGGTCGAGGCCGCGTCTCTTCAGCCCCAGGTCTTGTACGAGCAGGTCGTACGGATACTTCTGGTGGTGATAGCACTCGGCGAGCTCGCGGTTGACCCGGGCCAGCGTCTCGCGGGAGGAAGCCGAAGCGTCCAGCGCGAAGCGGAACGGCATCGTGCTCGTGAACATGCCGACGGTCGCTTTGTCCTTCGGCCCCGAGCGGTTGAACACCGGCGTTCCGACGACCGTCTCGGACCGGCCTTCGGACTTGTAGGCGTACAGCAGATACAGGAAAATAAAAAATCCGGTCAGCGAGCCTCCCGCTTCCGAGGCGAACGCCTTGACGGCGGCGGATCTCTCCGCGTCCAGCGCGAAGGTCCTTCGCCGGCCCTCGGTCCGCGGCGACGGCTCGGGCGGAGGCTCGGCGGGCCAGCCGGAGAATTTGCGGCGCCAGAACTCCCCGTTTTTGCGGAAGCGGCCGCTTCGGACGTACTCGGCTTCCCGCCCGATGTAATCCAGGTAGGACGGAGACGCCGGCTCCTCGTCCGGCTCGCCTCGCAGCAGCCTCTCGTACGATCGGCGGACGAGGGAGATGAACAGGCTGCTCGACCAGCCGTCCGACACGAGGTGGTGGAACTTCACGAGGAAGCCTCCGTCGCGGTCCCCGATGCGATACATCGGGAAGGCGCACAGCGGCCCGTTCTCGAGGTCGAACGGCTCGGAGGCGACCCGCGCGACCCAGCTCGCGAATTCGGCTTCCGGATTCTCGCTCCCGGAGAAGTCCCGGAACTCGCCGTCGTCCGGCGGAAGGCCGGAGACGGACTGGACGGGAATGCCGTCCGCCTCCTGGACCGAGAGCCGGAGCGCGTCGTGGCGGTTCCGCCGCTCCCGGATGGCCGAGGCCAGCAGCCGGTAATCGAGCGGCCCGCGGACGCGGACCGAGCCGACGATATTGTGGAGCGCGGTGCCCGGATGGATGCGTTCGGTGTACCAGATTCTCTTCTGCGGATGCGTCAGAGGATAGGACCTTTCGTTCATCGACAACCCTCCCGTAGGTGGAATGACCGTTTTCCATCTGGATGTAAAACGTTTTCCGGCGAGAGAATACACGGTGTTATCGCTTGCAAGAAGGCGAAAGCTTCGGGCATGGCACCAAACCAAGATATGCGGTCGAACGAGATCCATGCTTCGCATTGCGCAGGGGTGCGGATGCTTGATGTGGGGAAGCCGTTGCGGACGGCAAGAGGAATAGGCGACGATGAAGAGCGCGATTAATCGACATGAATTACCATTTTTTAGATATCTGCCTATTATGATAAGGGGCTGTCCGCGGGGTCGTCAAGCCGCTCCCGCCGAAATGAGGCGAAACTCCCATTCGTTTACAATCCTATCAAACTGAGATAAGATGAGCTTGGAATTTCCTTGCCTTGCCATCTCGAATCGAATCGATCGAAAGGTGGAGATGCAATGATGAGAACGCTTGACCTCGAACCGGTAAAGAGCGCCGGCGGAGACTGCTTCGACGACGTGATCGTCACGCTCGACGGCTGGTTCCGGCGAGGCTACAAGCTGATGTACGCGGAAGCCCTGAAGTTCGAGTTCGCCCCTCCGGATTCCGCGCCGACTCTCGGCGCCCGAATGCGGACCGGGCTCGACGGCTCGCTTCGGCTCCTCGAACGCTTCCACGGCTATTCCATCCGCGTCATCCGCAATCCGGATCCCGAGGAAGGCCTCTCCCTCATCCGGGAGCAGCTCTCCCGCGGCCATCCCGTCGGCCTGAATCTCGATACCTACTACAGCCCCTGGGACCCCAACTATCAGTTCGCCCACTACTTCACCCACGTCATGCTCGTTACCGGCCTCGATCCCGTCACGGAAGACCTCACCGTCGTCGATCCGTTCTTCGTGAAGAAGAACATGACCATCTTAAGAGAACACTACGCGGCCGGCCTGCTCGGCTTCATGACGGTCGAGCCGGCGGACGGGGACATGCCCGAACCCGGCGAAGTGATCCCCCGTCTCGCGCATTATCTGCGGGAGCATCTGGCGTCTTCCCTGGACGGCTTCCGCGAGTTCGCCGAAGCGATCCGGAGCGTCCGGTTCGCGGACGAAGCGGAAGGGCACCCGAACTTCATGAGCAGCCCGATGTACATGAGGCTGAATTCGCTGGTGACGGCGAGGTTCAATTACGCCGGCATGCTGGAATACGCGGCGGAGCGATTCTCTCTGCCGGGGCTCGCGGCGTGCGCCGACGATCTTCGGCAGCTGGGCAACCGGTGGAGCACCGTGCGCGCCGTGACCGCCAAGCTGAGCTTCATGCCCCCGGAGCGTCTCGACGAGACGATGAGAAGGAGCCTGAGCGACAAGATCGCCGGCGCCGGCGAGGCCGAGGAGCGGGCGGTTCTTCGCATTCTGGGCGTTCTGGAGGGCGTTCTGGAGGGCGTTCTGGAGGGCGTTCTGGAGCACGAGCCGGATAGGGAGCGCGTATGGGGATTCGATTCTCCCGGCTCCGGACGGGTGCCGGTCGACCCGGCTGCGGGGGCGGGGGAGGAGAAGCGGAGGATCGTCCACGTCGACATCCGGGACTTCTGCGACGTCCGGGGCATCGACAACGGCCTGGGCACGGCCGACGCGGACAGCGACGGGCACTGTTACTGCGCCGAGGATCTCCCGCCGGACGGGGTGCTGCGGGTCGGGGACGTGTCGTTCGCCTTCCCCGCGGCGGACGGCGGCGCCTGCGACAATATCTCCTGCTATCGCCAGGAGATTCCGCTCCCGCCGGACCGTTACCGCGGGCTGGCCGTGCTCGCCTGCAGCCAATTCGGCAGCTCGGCCGATTCGTTCGTCGTCGAATACGAGGACGGCGGGAGGGAAGAGGTGCGGCTCGCCTTCGCCGACTGGTGGAGCCGCACGCCCTGCGAGCGGGAGAAGATCGCCTGGACGGCGAACCTGATCCGCAACAAGAAGGGGAAGCTGGAGAACCTCGTCCATCTGTTCGCCGACGAAGCTCCCCTCGTCCGGAACGGGTCGAAGGCGACCCGCCTTATTCTGCCCGGGATGCCGAACCTGCACGTCTACGGGGTGTCTCTGTGGACGTAGGATCTCCGGCGACGGATCGGCGATAGGAGCGGAGCGGGGCCCGGCGGGCGGCTCGCCGGACGCCGGGATGCCGCTTCCATGCGGCTTCCCATCTCGGCGGGCTCCGGGGGCCGCGCTCCATGACGCCTCACGGGAGAAGCCGAGTCACGGTTGCCAGCTCCCGGCGGACGATGTCCGCGGGGAAGCGGTCTCGGCGAGGAGAGCAGACGGACAGGCGGTAGGACGGGGAGATCTCGTAGCTCTTGCAGTACCATTCCCCGTCCTCGCCCCCTCCTCCTCCGCCCCCTCCTCCTCCGGCTCCGCCTCTGCTTCCGGCTCCGTCTCCGGCCGGCCGAACGACGTAGTCCGCGCCGCGACCGGACGGCAGCACCGCGAACGACCGCAGCGGCTCGCTGAGTCCTCTGCCGATCGCCTTGACGTAGCTCTCCTTCAACGTCCAGATGCGGCACAGCCTCTCCTGCCGCTCTTCTTCGGGCGCCCGCTCCCACTCTTCCGCCTCCTCGGGAGAGAGAATCCGGCCCGCGATATCCGGCGGCACGGCCTCCACCCTCTCCACGTCGATCCCGACGGGGCCGTCGTCGAACGCCGCCGCGACCCATTCTCCGGAGTGGGTCAAGTTGAAGTGCGCTCCCGCGAGCGGCCGCCCTTCTTCGTCCGCCCAAGCCGGCTTGCCGTACTCGTTGAACGCGTACCGCAGCTTGCCGCTGCCTAGGCCGAGCCTCTCGGCCGCCCACGTCCGGACGAGCAATTCGCCGGCCAGCGAGCGAACGGCGTCGTCCCGCTTGCGGAACCGGGCGATCCGGCTTCGCTTCGGTTCGGGCACCGTTCCCAGCAAGCGCTCGAATAAAGACTCTTCGATTCCGTCTCCGACATGAACCGCCACGATCTCCATCGTCATCCGCCTTTTTTTTTGCGCGCTATCGATTGGTTGCGTATTCTTCTTCCAGCTCGCGCGCCCGATTCCTGCCTGCCGGGGCGAAGTTCCGCTCGGGTCGGTTCCGGCAGTCACGCAAAAAAAGACGGAACCCTGCAAGGTTCCGTCCCAAAATTCCCGAACCGAGCGCTTATTCCGCCAATCGGTTCGACTTCCCGTCGTCGCCTCCCGGCCGCGCTCCATCCGGTTCCCGCCGGGATTCGCCGGCCGGCCGGGCCGGGCCGTCACTCGCCGGGAGGCTCCTTCCGGACGAGCTCCAGCGGAGCCGGGGGCGCGCTTCCGTCTTCGTCCGACTCGACGAACCGCTTGAGCGCGGCCATCTTGTTCTCCCAGTACCGCTCGTAATAGGAGAGCCACCGCTTCAGCTCCAGCAGCGGCTCCGGGTCCAGGCGGTAGCGCGTCTCGCGGCCGACCTTCCGCTCCCGGACGAGTCCGGCGTCCGCGAGAATGCGCAGATGCTTGGAGACGGCCGTGCGGGACATCGGGTAGTGGCCGCTGATGGCGGTCACCGGCAGCTCGCCGTCGCCGAGCAGCTTCAGCAGGCTGCGCCGCGTCGGGTCGGCGATCGCCTGGAAGACGTCGTGCTTCGCCGATGCGGACGCCATCCGTCAGCCCTCGAGAATCGAGGCCAGCCTCTGGCCGATTCCGCTCCAGCCCTTGGCCATGTTCTCGCGCACCGACGCGTGAGGCTGCCCGAATTCGGTAACCTTCTCCGGATCCCAGCCGTCGTGGATCAGGGTGAATTCGGTGCCGCCCTCGACCTCCTTCAGCTCGAACGTCAGAGTCCAATCCTTCCCCCAACGGAAGGAGACGCGATGCGGGGGATCGATCTCCGTCACCTTGCACGGGGAGTGGCCATAAGGGCCGGCATCCAGATGGAACTCGTGGCCGACGACCGGCTGGAAGTCGTTCGGCATGAACCAGGCGGCGATCCCTTCGGCGGTGGACACGGCGTCCCACACTTTGGAGATCGGCGCCTTCAGCACTTGCGTCTGCCGGATGGCCGGCAGCGCGTTGTTCTCGCTCATTTTCTCGAAATGCCTCCTCTAGCGCGCATGAAGCCCTCTCTCGGGACTCGATGCGCAACCTTTTCGTTTCGCTTTTGATTATAGGAAACCAATTGGTTTCACGTCAACCCCCGCCCCGATAGAAAATATCCCCATAAGCTGTTGAGGGAGGGGCAAAAGCCGACGGGCGAACGCCGGGAAGCCGAACGCAGCAGCACCCGGACGGATGCCGGCCGTACCCGGACGAACGCCGCTGGCACCGGGCGAACGCCGCCGAGCGGTCGGCCGGCGACAGCCTCGCGAACCGCCGGGCCGCTCCCGCCGTCACACCCGGTCGGGCATCTTCTGCAGACGTCTTCGGCTGCGGGCGTAAGCCTTCTTGGCGGGGACCCGGAGAATCCGCTTCATGAGCATCCAGCTGAACAGAGGAGCGCTGCCGGTGACGAGCATCAGAACGTTCAGCACGAGCGGCGCCTTGCTCCAGCGCACGGTCCCTATAAACACCGCCATCCCGAGCATCCGCCCGGCGTTCAGCGCAAGCTCGCGCACGACGACGTACTCGACCCGCTTCCGCGCGCTGTCTTCGTTGCGGCCGATCAAGTCGAACACCGTCGACGTCATCGGGATCGCGTACAGCGGGAAGGTCAGCGAGGTGCCGATCCCGAAGACGAGCATCGTCGCGTAGCTGACGCCGAAGAAAAAAGGCAAGATGACCGCCGTCATGACGATCGCCCCGGCGAGCATGCCGCCGACGCGCCGCGCCGGCTTCAGCCAGCGCCCGACCGCGTAGAAGCCGAGGAACGACACGGCCGACGTAATCAGCGTGTAGTTGCCGAGCCGAAGCTCGCTTCCGGTCTGAATGTAGACGAGCAAGCCGATCATGAGGCCGAAGACGCTCTCGCGGACTCCCTGAACGGTCAGCGCCCCGAGCACCGAGCGCCAGGGCGTCTCCGGAACGCGCCAGATCCGGGCGGGGAAGCTCCAGTCGTACTCGCCCAGCGTCCGGCGGTTGCGAAGCAGGAACGTCATGAGCACCCCGGCGACGAAGATGCCGAGCGACGCCATGAAGATGATCCGGTAGCCCTTCTCCGCCGCCATACGGGAGATGAGGAAGCCGGAGAACCACGGCGCGGCCATGCCGGCCAAGGCCCCGATGACGCCGGCCAGGCCGTTGTACCGGTCGCGGTTGTCGGCGTCGGTCACTTCGAAGTAGATCACGTTGAACGCCAGCCAGAACATGCCGCTCGCGACGCCTTGCACGATGCCGAGAATCCATATGTACGGGATGGATTGCGTGCCGAGCGCGAGCACGAGGGCATAGAACAGCGCGGAGATGCCGATTCCGAGGCGCAGCACGAGACTTTTCCGCCCCCGCTTGACGGCGTAGCCCGCGATCCAGAACGTGAGCGCCATGCTGAGGTGATGGAGCAGGGTGAACCAGCCGAGCAGCTCGAAGTTCTTGCTGGCCTTCCAGATGTAGACGCCCAGGAAAGTGCCGGACAGCGCTCCCGCCGTGACGAACAACCCGTTGACCGCGAGCAGCAGCCGGGTCTGTCCGTCGAGCCGGCCGTGGGATCGGGCATGCGGTTTATACGTTGGCATAGTCGGAACCTCTCGGGGATGGAATAAATACACCGTCATAACGTCCCCCCGTTCCTCCCTCGGCATTCCAATCTTCACAATCGCTAAACGTAGGTTAATTAGGTTTAAATTTTTTTAACCTTCAGGCAGGCGTATAATCGGGGATGCAAGAGCTCTTCCGCCGCCCTGCGGCGGGAGATGAAGGCTCCATTCGACACGGGAGGGATTCGAGATGAGCGAGCAACGCGTTGCGGTAATAACGGGGGGAGCGAGCGGCATCGGCCGCGAGACTTGCCTGCACTTCGCCCGCAAGGGCGACCGGGTCGTCGTGGCGGACTTCAACGAGGCCGGCGGCCGGGAGACGGTTCGGTTGATCGAGGACAACGGAGGGGAAGCCTGCTTCGCGCGGGTCGACGTGTCGAGCCAAGACAGCGTCGAGGCGCTGGTCGAGGAGGCCGTCGCCCGCTTCGGACGCATCGACGTCATGTTCAACAACGCCGGGATCGGCGGCGCGGGCCCCGTCCTGGAGCAAAACATGGAGCTGTACCACCGCACGATCGGCGTCAACCAGCACGGGGTCGCCTACGGCATCATGGCCGCCGGCCGGAAGATGAAGGAGCTCGGCATCAAGGGAGTCATTATCAACACCGCCTCCGTGTTCGGCTTCCTCGCCTCGCCCGGCACGTTCGCCTACCACGCGACCAAGGGCGCGGTCGTCATGATGTCCAAGTCCGCGGCGCTGGAGCTCGCTCCTTACGGCATTCGCGTCGTGGCGATCGCCCCCGGCGCGGTGGACACGCCGATCCTTCAAGGGTACAAAAATGCCGGCCTCATCGACAGCATGCGCGCCAAGGTGATGGGCGGAGAGCTGACGAAGCCGGAAGCGATCGCGAAGTCGGTGTACCTAATCTCTCTCGAGGACGCCGAAGCGATCAACGGCAGCGTCGTCATGGTCGACCAAGGCTACGCTTCGTTCAAATAACGGGACGCCTGCGAAGGACAAGCCGCCGCGCCTTATGGCCGGCCGCTTGTCCTTTTTTTGGTTCTCCCGCTTTTCCGCCGGAATGGCCCGTCCCCTCGCCGACTTGCCCCGCTTCGACCCGCGAGCTATAGTGGACCTAGTACGAATCGGACCGCGGGGAGGAGACCAAGGAGACCATGAACCTGGAGCAGCTGGAATGCGTCGTCGAGGTAGCCAAGACCGGCACCCTGACCGGCGCCGCCCGCAACCTGCACATCACCCTGTCCGCCGTGAGCCAATCGATCTCCGCCCTCGAGACGGAGCTCGGCGTCGTTCTGTTCAAGCGGTCCCGCACCGGATCCGAGCCGACGCCCGAAGGCCAGCGGATCGTCCGGCTCGCCTTCGAGATCGCGGGCAAAGTCCAGGAGCTTCGGAACGAGGCGGCCGGCCTCTCCCGGGACCAGGCCGGGGAGCTGAAGCTCGCGACGATCCCCGGTCCCCTCTCCCTCGCGGTCGACGCCGTCATCGGCTTCAAGAAGGAGTACCCGCGCATCTCCGTCGAGATCGTCGAGACGGGAACGGCCGAGATCGAAGACGACATTCGCCATAACCGGGCCGACATCGGCCTGACCGTCCTGCACGAAGAGAAGAGCCCGAGCCGGGGACTGGTCTTCGGCAAGCTGATGGATGCGAAGATGGTCGTCGCCGTCAGCCGCCAATCGCCCCTCGCTCACGGGAAGACGGTGAAGCCGCAGGAGCTGGCCGGACTGCCGCTCGTGCTGTACAAGGACGAGACGGTCAAGGCCTACATGGAGCGGATCTGCGCGGCCTACGGCCCGATCGCCGTCCTGTTCTCGACGAACAATACCGAAGCGATCCGCAAGTCGGTCAAGGAGGGCATCGCCGGCACGGTCGGCCTCGACTTCTCCTTCGCCGGCCTGCAGGCTTACATGCGGGAAGAGATCGTCACGCTGCCCCTCGAGCTGCCCGATCCGGAGCCGATCTACCTCGGCTGGCTGCGCTCGGAGGAGAAGGCCTTCTCGAACGCCGCCCGGCTGTTCATCGGCAAGCTGAAGGACGCCCTCGAAGCGCTTCGCCCGCCGATCTAGCGCGACGCCCCGTCGATCGATGCCAGCTCCCGCTCGACTTCGTCCAGCTGATCCTCCCCGAACACCTTGAATCCGTTGTCCCGCAGCAGCGCCGTCGTTCGCCCCTGCCCTTCCGCGAGCGTATCGGTGAACGTCCCGTCGTAGATGCGCAGCGTGCCGCAAGAAGGGCTGTCCTGCTTGAGAATGGCGAGCGCGATTTCGTGTTCCTTCGCCAGCTTCAGCGCGGCTTGCGCTCCCTTCTCGAATTCGGCGGTGACGTCCGCGCCGGCCCCCGTCAGCACGCGGTCTCCCACGATCTGGGCGTCCGGCCGCGGGGTCGGAAGGCCTCCGGTCACCTCCGGGCAGATGTGCACCATTCGCCCTTCTTCGTACCAGCGAATGAACCGCGGGTCGAGGCAAGGCACGTCCCCGTTGTCGTACCGCACTTTATGCCCGAGCAAACAGGCGCTTACGAGAATTTTACGGGCCATCGCCGCTCTCCTTCCAGCCATTCGGCATTTCCTTTTTTTATCAATGTAAGGGATAATTCCTTATAATTCAATCGGATTTTGCGTTTTTACCGCTTCCGTTCGTTATAAGTTACTATACATTAGTTAGCCAAGTGGTTATACTAAGGGTTAGATTGGCACAGTTATTCGACCTATCTCGGCATCGAACCGAACTTGAACAGGAGGATTCATCATGAGCACTCTGAAGACCGAAGTCGCGCAAGCGCGGCAAGCCGCTTACCCGATCGACGAGGTGAACCTGAACCGCTGGTCCCCCCGCTCCTTCCTCGAGAAGGAAGTGCCGGAGACGACTCTCAAAAGCGTGCTGGAAGCGGCCCGTTGGGCTCCGTCCGCCTTTAACTTCCAGCCTTGGCGATTCATCGTCGCCCGCACCCGCGAGGAACGCGAGACGTTCTTCCCGTTCATCAACGAATTCAACCGTTCCTGGTGCGAGAAGGCTCCCGTTCTCGTCCTGATCGTCTCCAAGAAGGTATCGGACAAAGGAGACTTCGTCTCGCACGCGTTCGACACCGGTTCCGCCTGGGGCCTCTTCGCCCTGGAAGCGACGAGGCAAGGGCTGGCTACCCACGCGATGCTCGGCTTCGACCAAGCCAAGGCGCGCGAGATCCTCGGAGTTCCGGAGGAGTACGCCATCCAGGCGCTCGTGGCCCTCGGCTACCAAGGTCCGAAGGAGAACCTGCCGGACGGCATGCGCGAGCGCGAAGTCCCTTCCCCGCGCCTGCCGATCGAAGAGATCGCCTTCCAGGGATCGTTCGGCCGTCCGCTGAAGTAATCGTCGGCATGGAGAAAAAGCGCCTTTCGCGGGCGCTTTTTTTTTTTATTTATCCAATTGTCGCCGGAACCGGAGTCAGGTACGCGCAAACTCTCGGCGCGGCTCAAGCCCCGCAAAGCTCAGTCCGAATAATAGCCAGCATGCGAGCGGGTCCTCCTCCGATTTGTTATAACCTCTAAAATAACTATTTACAGGTTATGAAAAATCGGTTACGATGCATGTGTAACCCCTAAAATGAATTTTATAGGTTATAAACGAGAGGACGGGAAAACAAATGAATCTTCAGAAGCTGCCCTGGGCGGGCATCCGCGTTCAAGCCGGCGCGACGAGCGTTGCGATCGATCCTTTGTATCATTTTCCGGCCAAGTACGGCGAGTCTCGCGAACCCTTGTACCCGCTGGGCGAATTCGGGGCGGTCGATGCCGTGCTGATCACCCATCACCATGCCGACCACTTCGACCCGGAGGCGATCAAGACGTTCTATGGAGCGGACACTCCCGTGTTCCTTCCGGCGGAGACGGCTCATCTGGCACGGGAGGCGGGGCTTGCGAACGTGCGCGGCGCGGGTGCCGGAGAGACGTTCGAGATCGGCTCGCTTCGGGCGACCGCGGCACCTGCGGTAGACGGAATGGGAGACCCTCAGGTGTCGTGGGTCGTGGAAGGCGACGGCAAGCGGATCTTCCATGGCGGGGATACGCTCTGGCACGGATACTGGTGGGCGGTCGCCGCCGAGCACGGCCCCTTCGACGCCGCGTGCCTTCCGGTGAACGGCGCCGTTCTGGAGCTGCCCGGCCGGACGCCGAGCGGCCAGCCGATCTGCCTGACGCCCGAGCAGGCCGTCGCGGCGGCGGTCGTCCTCGGCGCGAAGAGACTCGTCCCGATCCACTACGTCGCCATCCACCATCCGCCGCTCTACCGGGAGACTTCGGACATTCCGGATCGCCTGGCCGCCGCCGCGCGTGATAGAATACAACTGAACGTCCTGCAAGCCAAAGAGACGCTGCGGCTGTAATCCGGCCGCGGTATACGCCTCTCGATCGGAGATGAACGAACGTGGAACGAACCGTCAACACGCTGGGCGGAGCCTTATGGATCAACCTGGCCAATACGATCCGCATGCAGGATAAGAAGCGAACCGACCGGCTGCTCGATCCGGCCGCGGAGCGGCAATGGCTGGAGGACAACGGCCTGTCGGCCTTCGCGGAGACGGTCTCCGGCGAATCCGCCCACGCCTTGCTCGTCGAGCTGCGGGAGCTGGTCTTCCGCGTTCTCGCCGACCTGGAGCGGAACGGGGAGCTCTCGGAGGAGTCTCTCCGTCTTCTGCAAGAGAGAGCCGCTTCCCTGACTCTGGAGATGGCCATTCACCAAGAAGAGGGCTCTCTCCAGCTCTCCTATATGGGAAAAGCGGGGCCGGACGCCATCGCCTATCCGATCGTCCGCTCCCTCGCGGACACGCTGGCGGCGGTGCCGGCGGACCGGATCCGCAAGTGCGAGCACGACGATTGCCTCTTGCGCTTCGTCGATACGTCCAAGAGCGGCAAGAGGCGCTGGTGCAGCATGGAGACGTGCGGCAACCGGCACAAGGCCGCCGAGTTCTACGCGAAGAGAAGACGCCGGGCGGAGGGGTAGCCGCCCGGCGTCCGTCGTTATCCCGCCGCTTCGCCTTTATAAAACTGCAGCACCGCGCCCCAATTCCATTGCTCGTAGAAGTTCGGGCCGAGATCGAGGGAGCGGATCCACTCCTTCGCCCCGCGGCCTTCCGGATCGGCCACGAAGACGCTCGCCGTCTTCCGGTCGGACCGCACCCAGGCGAGCGTACGCTGCGCCGGCAGGTAGACCGGGCCGTAGTCGCCCGCCGTCCGCGGCTTCGGGGTCAGCCGCTTCTGGCGCCGGTCGTCCAAGCCGATTCCGACGAGGAAGGGGAACGGGCGCGCGCCCGGATCCGCGTTCCACCGGGCCTGCTCCTTCGCCCGGGACGCGACGATGCGCGCCGGCCCTTCCCACGCGAACCCCTGGTCGACGTAGCCCGCCGGCGTATACGAGGCCGGCTTGCCCAGCGGAATCTTCGCGACCCGCAGCGTCTTGTTCGCCGTCGCTTCCCGGCCGATCCCGGCGATATAAGCCAGCTCGTCTCCCCTATCCGCCCATTCGAACCACGATTCGTTGTTCGCCATCCGGTCGACCCGCTGGAAGGTCGAGCCGTCCGCGGAGAGGACGCACAGCGTATTGTCGTCCGCCGACAGGGAAGCGGTCGGCGTCGCCAGGAACGCCATCCATCGCCCGTCCGCCGACCACTTGAAGAGACTCGTGCCGACGGCGAAGAAGTCGTCCGACCGCGCCGGCAGCGTGTAGATCGTATGCGCCGGAGCCGGACCGCCGTCCGGTCCCGCGAGCGGAAGGCTCAAGATCCGCACCGGCGTCCAGCTTCCGTCCGGCAGGAGGCTCGCCTGGGACGACGCGACGAAGCCGCGCCCGTCCGGCCGCCAGGAGAACCGGCCGATTCCCGAGGCGGCCGCGGTCGGCTTGTCCGGGCGGCCCGCGTCGATCCAGTAGAGCCGGTCCTCCGATTGGAAGGCGAGCCGATCGCCCGTCGGCGCCCATTCGAACCGGTTGCCGGCGTCGGCGGAGATTCGCCGGCCTTGCGGCTCTCCGATTTTCCGAAGCCACAGCTCCCGTTCCTGCTCGCCCCGCGTATAAGCGATCCACCTTCCGTCTTCCGACCACCTCGGATTCCGCGCGAACTCGCCCGTCGTGAGCCGCGTCTCCCGATTCCCTTCTCTCGTCCACAGATCGCCCTGGCGGACGAAGGCCGCCTTCAAGGCGGGGGACGGCGGCTCGGCCCCGGCGGCGGGAGCCCCTGCCAGCCATCCCAGAATCGCCGCCAGCCAGACGAGAACAAACCCTCTATTCGGCCCCATATCGCCGCAACTCCTTCGCTTCCGGATTCGCTTACCGGTATACGGTAACCATTTCCGGAAGGGGACATTCCGGCTGGCGGGTTGACAGGGCGGCCCTTTTCGGAATATCTTTATTTTAAGATATGCAATTGGGGTTATCTGCCCCGGAAAGGCGGTCGATCCGCTCCATGCGTCCGGACGATCAAGAACAATCCTTGCAGCTCTATATCGCGCTCTCCCGGGCAAGCCAGTGGGTGAACGCCCACGCCGATCGGGACATCAAGCGCCACGGCATGAACCGGACCGAGTTCGGGGTGCTCGAGCTCCTCTACCACAAGGGAGCCCAGCCGATCCAGCAGATCGGCAGCAAGGTGCTGATGAGCAGCGGCAACATCACGTACGTCGTCGACAAGCTGGAGCAGAAGGGGTTCGCCCTGCGCAAGGCTTCGACCGAGGACCGGCGGCTGATCTACGCGGAGATTACGGACCAAGGGAGGGCGTTCATCGAGGACGTGTTCCCGAATCACGCGGAAGCGATCGGAAGAGCCGTCGGCGGTCTGTCGGAGGAAGAGAAGGCTCTCGCGGCCCGGCTCCTGAAGAAGCTCGGCAAGTACGCGCAGGAGACCTACTAAAGGCGAGCGCCGCGGCGGCTCTCGTCCTCCCGGCATTCCCCGGGCTTCCGGCTCCCCTCGGCCTCCCCGGTTCTCCCGGCTCTACCAGCTCTCCCGGCTCTCCCAGCTCTCCCAGCTCTCCAGCCTCTTCCAGCTCTCCCGGCTCTCTCGGCGCTTCCATCTCTCCGCTCCTCCCCGCGCGTGGGGCCGTCTTCGAAGAGCCGACGGAAGGAGCGCTATTCCTTCGAAGCCGCCAAGCCTCCCCCTTCCCCCCGTACCTGCCCGCCGCGTTTCTCGCCGGCTCCCGCACCTCCTCCTGGGCATTCGCATAGGATGCAGCAGTTCCATTCGCGCGCCATAAGGAGGATACCGCCATGAGCTTGCCTTACCGGGCCGAACCGCAGGTCGTGTACCAGGCATCGGACGACATCAAGAACTGGGTGAAGGCCCACACGGCCCATATGCACGGCATCTGCGGCCACTGCCTGCATCGCACGGTCCGCGCCGAGACGCTGGACGGGGAAGTGTTCGAAGGCACCCTCGTCCACTACGACCGGGGAGTCGTCTATCTGATGCAGCCGCACTCTCCCCAAGAACGCTTCTTCCCCGGACCGGGGTTCGGCCCCGGCTTCGGGCCGGGATTCGGACCTGGATTCGGAGGACCCGGATTCGTTCTTCCCCTCGTCCTGTTCAACCTTCTGACCCTGTCGCTGCTGTAGTCGCCGGTCAACCCTATTCTCGTCAAAAGGAGCTTGATCGCCATGTCGTTCATGCCGCCCATGGGACCGCAAGGGCCTCAGCAGCCGCCGGGGTCGCCGCCTCCCCAGACCGTCCCGCCGCGGCCTCAGACGGCCACGCTCGCCGTCGATCCCGGCGCGATCCGCCGCTGCCTGTTCCGCAACACCTACGTGTGGATGCGGTCCGGCAACAACTTCTGGTTCTACCCGACCTTCGTCGGCAGGACGTCCGTCGCCGGCTTCCGTTGGACCGGCTTCTCCTGGGTATACACCGGATTGGATCTGCGCACCATCGAGTCGTTCACCTGCTTCTGAGGCGTTCGATTGTCCCCAGGGCCGTCTCCGGTTCGCTCGGAACCGCGAGGCGGCTCTTCTCGCTTCGTCGCGGCGCTTCGGCGTCCTTACGCGGCCCGGGCTAAGCCGGGCCTCACGTCCCTTCTGCGCATTCCGGGCACACCCCGAACAGCTCGAGGCGGTAGTCCTCGATGCGGTACGAGCCGTGCAGCTTCGGCAGATCCTTGGCGATCGGCGGCTCATCCGTCTCCACGTCCCGTATCTGCCCGCAGCTCCGGCACGTGAAGTGGCAGCGTTCCCCGCTCGCCATCTCGTAATGGAGCACCCGCTGGCCGCCGCCCGCGAGCTCGGCGACGACCCCGATCTCCTTCAGCGCCCTCAGCGTATTGTAGATCGTCGCCTGGCTGACGAAGGGGAACCGCGCGTGAACCTTCTCGAACAGCTGCTCGGCCGTCGGATGGGACATCTCCGTCAGAAGCCTCAGCACTTCCATCCTCTGCGGCGTCATCCGCATCCCCCGGTCCTTGAACCGGCCGACGATCTCTTCGACGCTCCAATTCTCGCGCATAAAGCTCCCCCCCGCTCGAATAGTCCTAGATTAGACATAAAGGAACAAATAATGTAACCGTTTTACATTATAATTATTATTATAAAATATTGACTATCATATGACTAGCGTTTAAAGTGGGATTGAAGCCATCCATCGAATCCGTCATCTCGTTGAAGGAACGTGAACGAATCTCTATCGAGCGGGAAGGGAGAATGAGTCATGGACAGATTGACCACCAACCAGGGGGTCCCCATCGGGGACAATCAGAACTCGAGAACGGCCGGACAACGAGGACCGACTTTATTGGAGGATTACCAGCTGCTGGAGAAGCTCGCCCACTTCGACCGCGAGCGGGTGCCGGAGCGCGTCGTGCACGCGCGGGGCGCCGGAGCGCACGGCGTGTTCAAGCTGACCCACAGCATGAAGCGCTACACGAAGGCCGCCTTCCTGCAGGACGAAGGCACGGAGACGCCGGTGTTCGTCCGCTTCTCCACCGTCATCCACGGCCAGCATTCGCCGGAGACGCTGCGCGATCCCCGCGGCTTCGCCGTCAAGTTCTACACGACGGAAGGCAATTACGACTTCGTCGGCAACAACCTCCCGGTCTTCTTCATCCGGGACGCCATGAAGTTCCCGGACATGGTCCACGCTCTGAAGCCGGATCCCCGCACCAATATCCAGCATGAAGACCGCTATTGGGACTTCATGTCCCTGACGCCGGAATCGACGAACATGCTGCTGCACCTGTTCTCCGACGAAGGCATTCCCGCCGACTACCGCCACCTGAGGGGCTCCAGCGTTCACGCCTTCAAGTGGATCAACGCCTACGGCAACACCGTCTACGTGAAGCTGCGCTGGGTGCCGAAGCAAGGAATCAAGAACCTGACCCGGCAGGAGGCGTCCGCCATCCAGGCGGTCGACTTCAACCACGCCAGCCGCGACCTGTACGAGGCGATCGAACGCGGGGACTACCCCGAATGGGACCTGTTCGTCCAAATTCTCGATCCCGCCGATATCGACAGCTTCGACTTCGATCCGCTCGACGCGACGAAGGATTGGTTCGAGGACGTCATCCCGTACCAGCCGGTCGGCACGATGACGCTGAACCGGAACCCGGCCAACGTCTTCTCCGAGACCGAATCCGTCGGCTTCAATCCCGGCGTCGTCGTTCCCGGCATCGAGCCGTCCGAAGACAAGCTGCTTCAAGGCCGCCTGTTCTCCTACTCGGATACCCAGCGGTACCGGATCGGGACGAACTACCTGCAGCTGCCGATCAACTGCCCGTTCGCCCAGGTGAACAACAACCAGCGCGACGGGGCGATGCCCTTCAAGCAGCAGAACTCCCATATCAATTACGAGCCGAACCGCTACCAGGATACGCCGAAGGAGGACCCGGCCTTCAAGGACGCGGCCGCTCCGCTGAACGGCACGGCGGGAAGGCAGAAGATCGACAAGACGAACGACTTCGGCCAGGCGGGCCAAGTGTGGAACCGCTACTCCGACGAGCAGAAGGAAGCCGTCCTGAGCAATCTGGCGGCCGACCTCGCGCCCGTGGCGGAGCCGACCAAGCTGCGCGCTGTGTGCAACTTCTATCGCGCGGACGCCGAGCTCGGCCAGCAGCTGGCGGACCGGCTGCAAGTCGATATTACGCCGTACATCAGCCACGCGGCCGTGCCGCATAATTGACGCGCTCTTCCGGCTTGGGCCGCACGCCCAAGCCGGTTCCGCTTATGACGAAGCCCCGGGCCTATCCGCTAGGTTCCGGGGCTTCTTGCGGGTCTTCCGTCCGGATCCGGACCTTCATACCGGCACGCCGTAGTCGATCTCGAACGTCGCTCCGAGCGGGATGAGTTCGTACAGGTACCGGTCGATCAGCTCCTTCTCGACGTCCGTCAGCGCGGCGGGGGTGCGGACGCTCAGGTAGATCGTTCCGGTCCACGGGTTGTATTCGTTGAAGGAGATGCGCCCGCTGGAGAACAGCCCGTTCATCACGTTCACGATTCCTTGCAGGTCGAGGCTGCGGTTCATGGCGGCCCGCTGGATGCACTCGGGCACTTCGTCCACCGGCGGGACCTTCTCGTCCTGGATCTTGGAGTATTCCTTGATGCGGAAGCAGACGTAGGGAATGAGATCCGTCGCGGCGAACCGCTTGAGCGCGGTGCGGTCCGCGTCCTCGAGCCGAAGCTGGTCGTTCCAGGCGTAGATCGTCGCCATATGTTTGCCGCCCGTATGAATTCGAACGTATCGAAGATGCGGAAAGCGCTTCCTGATTAGACTCTCAGATAATAACCGGGTACCCATCGAGCTCACCCCATATCTTAAAGTTTAAGGACCGGAATGATTGCGCTTACAGGATGACCGTCTTCAATTCGATTCGCTTCTCTGCATTACTATATGCCGCCGGAATGCCGCCGGATTCCTTCGCAACCCGGCCGGCCGCAAATTTCCTCGTTCCCTATCCCCTCCTTGCCCTCCTCATTCCGTGAACGACGGCTGCATTTGTAACCGCCTTCATTATATCACTTTTATTTCCATCCCGAACACCGAATCTCGCCCGCGGCGCCTTCTTCAGCAGATGCATGTTTTCTTCTTCGCCCCGAGCTTGCCGGCGGCCTTGATCTTGGCGATGTAGTCTTCCGCCAGCGGCACCTTGCAAGCCGTCCCGCCCATGTCGACGTCGACCTTCCCGATGGCCCGGGCCGCCTCGAGCGCTTCTTCGTGGAGAGCTTCGACGCTGCTTCCGACGGCGATGACGAACCCGTTCATCGTATAGCGGACGCGGTTCGCCGCTTCCCGGATGCCGGTCTCTGCCCGCCGCAGCAGGCTTCGGATCTCGTTCAAGTCGAGCCGGTCGTCCGGCGTGATCAGGATATAGTTCGCGTACGCGCTCCAGCCGCAAGAAGCGACCGTCTCCTCCCCGGAAGCGATCCATTCGCGGGCCAGCTCCAGCGCGTGCGGACTCTCGGCGGCAACGCCGGCCACCGCGTATTCGGCCAGCATGTACCAGTTGGCGGCGCGCGCCCAATCCCGCAGCATGTCCTTGGTTGCCGTCTTCGGATCGACGGTCAGGCCGGCCAAGTACATGGCGTCGCTGTTGCCGGTATCGTACAACGCCCGGGCGAGGCTCTGATCCTTCTTCACGTCCTTGACCAGCTTCTTCAAATCTCCGACCTTCACGCCGAACAGAGGCTCCTTGGCCCCGTGGCGGACGAACGTCCGCTTGGTCTGTTCCGTCCCCAACTGCTCGAGCTTGTCCATGATCTCTTCCAACGTGACCGGCATGCGGCACTCTCCTTCGCCGTTCTTCGCTTCTCCCTTATTCTATCGAAAAAAAAGAACGAGAGCATCCCGCCCGCTCGGCCGGGATGCCCTTCCCTTCGCTTCGAAGCCTTATTCTCCTCTTCCGCCGACAGACCGAAGCCCCGGACCTTCGTCCGAGGCTTCTCTTCTCTCGTTGCGCCGATTTACTTCTTCGGGGCGACGGGGATTAGAATCTCGAACTCCGGGTCCCGGTCGTACGGATCCTGCTCCATCGGATAGACCTCGAAGTGGGTGAGCTCTCCCGGATGAACGGCGCAGCCCTGCTCTTCGATCCATTGGTACAGGTTCCGATAGGAGCGATCGATGCTCTGGCCCTTGCGATGGCGGCAGGACGCGTAGGCGAGAGCCGGGACGGACACGGCCGTCATCCCTTCCGGAACGGCGGCTTCCCCGCCCTCGCTCCCGACTTCGACGGCCGCGACGTGCACGAACCCTTCGCCGCCCGGATACGCATGGTAGGACAGCCCGAGCAAGCTTCCCGGGTCCTTCGCCCCCTCGATCTCTCCCAAGCGCTCCTTGAACCGCTTCTGCATGGCCCGGATGCCTCCCGCTCCCGCCTCCGCGAACGTGCCTTCCCACCGCAGGCCCACCGCGCGGAACGCGGGCTTGTTCACGATCGCCGCCTCGGTCTTCTGCTCCTCTGCCAACGGAATTCCTCCTTCTTCGATTGCTTGTCTCGAACCCATCATACTATAATATACTGACAAATCCTGTCACAATTTAACTCGAACAAAAAAGGAGACCGCGGCGCCGATGACCAAAACAAGGCGGCTGATGGAATTGACGGCGGTCGTCTACGAGCGGGGGCGCTTCACCGCGGACGAGCTGGCCGCCGAGTTCGGCGTCTCGTACCGGACGATGCTGCGCTACTTGCAGGAGCTGAGCGGGCTGGGCGTCCCGCTGTACTCCGAGGTCGGCCGCTCGGGCGGCTACGGGGTGCTCGGGCGCAGAAGCCCGGGCGCGGCGGGGACGGCCGGCGAACCGCTGCTGAAGAAGCTGTTCCGTCCCGCTTCGTTCGTCGTCGGGCTCGAGATGACCGCTCCTTTTACGGCCGTGTCCCTGTCCAACGCCATCGTTCCGGAGCTGTGGGCGCAATGGGAGATGAGGTCGGCGGAGATCGCCCGGCCCGTCGATCCCCGAACGCGGGTCGGCGCCGTGCGCAGCCGCGGCCCCGAATACCGGTATATCGCGGGAGCCGAAGTCGCCTCCCTTCGCGTCGTGCCGGACGGGATGGCCGGAATCGAGCTCCCCGCGAAGGCGTACGCCGTCTACCGGCACGACGGGGCGTACCGGCGGGAAGACCGCGACGGGACGTACTTCCGGGCGCTGGAGAAGCTGCGCTCGAACGGCATGGAGCACGATCCGGACGCCTGGGGACTCGAGATCTTCCGTTCGTCCGGGGACGGACCGCCGGACGGGACGGAATGCGAGATTTACATCCCGCTGAAGTGATCGGACCCGCCGCATGAGGACAAGGACCGGCGCATACACTGAATCGTTCATTGACGCCGGGAGAGTGAGAGCATGGCCCGCAAGCATCGGTCCGAGATCGTGATCTGCGTCGTGACGAGAGGCGACCTGATCAAGTTCTTCGCCTACGATATCGTTCTGAGCTCGGTTCTGTACGTCGGGCTCAAAAAAATCCATCTGCACGAATGGGTCGCCATGGCCGGAAGCTCCCTCTTTCCGGTCGTCATGCGCGAGACGTTCCACCGCCGCCCTCGCCACGGGCGGAAGGCCGAACGCCGCAGGCTGCCCGCCGGGCAGCCTCTGGTTCTCGCGAGGCAGGATTCGGCGCCGGGACCGGCCTGACGGCAGGCTCCCGCCTAGCCTCTGCGCTCCCTTGTCGTCCCCTCATCCCAGCCTTCCCTTCCGGCCCCTTCCCGTCCCTTCCCTGTCAAGACAAGCCCGTCCACTCCAAGCTTCTCTCGTACAGCCGCCGCTGAAGCTCCTCGTCGTAGGAGACCGGAACGGACCGCTTCGGCTTGCCGTCCTTGAAGTATCGGCCGGTCAGCGACTCGGCTTCCGGCGAGGAGGCCAGGTACAGCGACGTTCTCGCCCCCTTCTCGGGAGAGGCCATGAACAGCTTCATAAGCGGACGCGCGAACGCGGGAGCCACTCGCGAAGCTTGCGGCGTATAGACGACCCCTGGATGCAGCGCATTCACTGTAATTCCCCGACCCCGGACGCGCCCGGCCAAATAGTAGGTCATCAGGACGACCGCCAGCTTCGCCTGCCCGTACGCTTGGAAGCTGCCGTAGGCCGCCGGGTTCGGCAGGTCCTCCGGGTCGAGCCGCTTCGCCTGCACCTCCGAAGCCACGTTCACGACGCGGGCGCGTCCGCCCTTCTCGAGCTCCTCCAGCAGCAGATGGGTCAGCAGGAACGGCGACAAATAATTGACGGCGAGCGTCATCTCGAACCCGTCGGGGCTCGTCTGTCGCTTCGGGAACAGTCCCCCGGCGTTGTTGACGAGAACGTGCAGCCGGCCGTACCGTTCCCGGACTTGCTCCGCCAGCCGGCGAACGTCCCGCTGGGAGCTCAGTTCGGCGATCAGCAGATCGACGTTCCGGTTCCCGGTCGTCTCCGCGATCTCCCGGCGGGCCGCCTCCCCGCGTTCGGGATTGCGGCACGCCAGGACGACCCTCGCTCCTTGCCTCGCCAAGCCGGCCGCCGTGGCCAGGCCGATTCCGGAATTCGCGCCCGTCACCAGGCAGATCCGATCCTTCATTTCCGTTGCCCCTCCCGCGCGATTATCGTTATTTCCCACTATAAGGTTATTGTAGAGGCCGAGCGGCGGCTTGTCGATCCGGATGCCGCGCTCCCGGCGCTCCGCATTGCATTCGGCGGCGAATGCCGATAAGGTGGTGGAAGAAGACAGAACGCGCTCGTTCAGACTCAAGCGAAGGCGGGAAGGGCCATGACCGACTATCTCTATACATATGCATGCCACGAAGACGAGGCGGACCTGTGCGCCATGGAGCTGCGCGCCCTGTTCGGGACGGAGGCCGGCCCCGGCATCCTGAAGAGCCCGATCGGAATCGATCCGGGACGGAGCCCTTTTATCAAGGAGAGAATCGAAGTCCTCTACGAGGGGACAAGCGTGGAAGAACTCGCCGGGTTCGCCGAAGGGCTGGAGCTGGGGGATGCAACGTTCAAGGTCCGCGCGTTGAAAAGAAGCGATCTCCCTCCGCCGGACAAGCCGTCGTTCGAGCGGCTTCACGACATCGAGAGGGAGATCGGCTCCCGAATCCGGGGAAGGGCCGACGTCCGGCATCCGGACCGGGCGTTCGGAGTCGCGGCCTTCGGGGGACGCTGGCACTTCGGCCCGTACGCGAAGAGCTCCGCCCTCTGGCATCGCCACCTGCGCAAGCCCCGCGCGTACTCCATCGCGCTGCCCACGAGGCTCGCCCGGGCGGTCGCGAACATCGCCGTCCCCGACCCGGCCGGCGTCAAGGCGATCGATCCGTGCTGCGGCATCGGCACGGTGCTGGTCGAGGCCCTCTCGATGGGAATCTCCATCGCGGGGCGCGACATCAACCCGCTCGCCGTCCAAGGCGCGCGGGAGAATCTCGCCCACTTCGGCCTCGCGGGCGAAGTCGCCCTCGGCTCCATCGCGGAGATCGAGGAGCGCTACGACGCGGCCGTCGTCGATCTTCCGTACAATCACGTCTCCCGGATCTCGCCGGAGGAGCGGCGCGCGATCGCGGAGCACGCCCGCCGGATCGCGGATCGGGCCGTCTTCCTGTCGATCGAGCCGATCGACGATCTGCTGGCCGGCGCCGGCTTCGAGATCGTCGACCGCTGCCTCGCGCGGAAGGGCGCCTCCTTCGCGCGCCACGTGCTGCTCTGCCGCTGAGACTCCCTTCCCCTCGGCCGGACCTCCGGCGACGCCAGCAGACCCGCGGCGCGGATCGCCCTCGCTTGGCCCCCGTTCCGGCTGCCGGCTCAAGCCCTGCGCATATTCGGCCGCCGCAGGGCCACCCTACTTGGCAGATAGGAGGAATTCCGCATGGAACGAGTACTGCCGGACGACGTCGACTACCTGAGAACGCTGATCGCGAACGTCGTTCTGATCGGCGAGCCAAGCTCCCGGGAATGGGTGCTGGTCGACGCCGGGGTCGCCACGTTCGCCGACACTATCATGGACTTCGCCAAGGAACGGCATGGCTCGGCCCCGCCGCGGGCGATCGTGCTGACCCACGGCCACTTCGACCACGTCGGCTCGCTTCGGGAGCTGCTGGAGGCGTGGCCGAACGTCCCGGTCTACGCGCACGAAGCGGAGCTGCCTTATTTGACCGGCCGGGCCGACTATCCGGAAGCCGATCCGGAAGTGGGCGGCGGTCTGATGGCCCGCCTGTCCCTGCTCTATCCGCACAAGGGAATCGATCTGGGCGACCGGGTGCGGGCGCTGCCGGAGGACGGGACGGTCCCCGGGCTTCCCGGGTGGAGATGGATTCACGCGCCCGGCCATACGAAGGGGCAAGTCGCGTTGTTCCGGGAGGCCGACCGGACGCTCGTCGCGGGAGACGCCTTCATCACGGTCAAGCAGGAGTCCGCCTTCGCCGTCCTGACGCAGGAGAAGGAGATTCACGGACCGCCCGCCTACTTCACGTTCGATTGGGACGGAGCCCGGGAATCCGTGCGGCGGCTGGCGGCGCTGGAGCCGCAAGCGGCGGCGACCGGCCACGGCGTCCCGATGGGAGGAGACGAGCTGAGGCGCGGCCTCGGGCGGCTGGCAGAACAGTTCGACCGGCTGGCCATTCCGGACAACGTATTGGCGAAGGCGAAGACGAGGCCCTGACGGATTCCGCCCCCTGATTGACCCTCCCCCGCTTCGGGTAAACAATCGATGACACCGATTCGCCCAAATTTTTGAGCAGAGGATGGTGGCTGACATGTCGACCCAGCAGCGCAATATCGAAGTGGAGGAGCGCCACGTCGAGCGCAAGTCGGATTCCAGCAAGGTCGCCGCTACGTTTATCAAATACGCGGCTTACCTGATCATTTTCTTCGGAATCCTCATCTTCCTGATCCGGTACGTGTTCCCCATGCTGTGACGGGAACGGACGAAGAGAGAAGAAGAGCCTCGGGCGCAATGCCCGGGCTCTTCGTTGTCGTTACGCCTCCGGAAGATGCTCCCGGCAGAAGGCGGCCAGCTCCGCTTCCTCTTCCTCCTCCAGGTCGACGTCCAGAAGCCGGTTCGTCGTCCTCTCGAGCAGGTCGTACTTCACGATGGCCGACTGCTCCCCTTCGACCCGGAAGATAACCCTCGCGTAGACCCCGTGCTCCGAATGAAGCTCGTCGTCCTCCGGGACGTCCAGGTCGATCAAGAACTCGTAACGCTTGCCCGCCAGAATCCCGAACGGATCCTTCACGAACTCCGCGCTGTATTCCGTTACCTTCAGCATGCCCTCATCCTTTCCAAGCCGCATTCTCCTATTATACACCGATCCTTGCATACGCGATCAGCGCCCGGGCGGCCTCACGTAATGACGTGCCCGGTGCCGCTTCTCGCTTCGTAGAACAGCCTTCTCTTCCGGTTGAAAACGCAGCGCACGAGATGGACGGCGAACGTCGCGTCCATCGCGAACAGCCCGACGGCGTACGGGATGAGCAGCACGGGCGGGAACTGGCGCACGGCGACCGCCGGGTAGGCCAGGTTCAGCCCCGCGACGATCAGGTACAGCAGGCCGTACCGGACGAAGAGCTCGCCCGCCCGGATGCGTTCGTCCCGCCCGCGCAGCCGGATCCGGACGACCCACTTGCCTGGGGTGAGGCCGTTCGTGGAATAGGGGATCGCCATGAAGTAGACGGCGATGAGCAGCGTATACGCGTAAGGGAACGGGATCCGAAGGATCGCCAGGATGGCGCCGGCCGGAAGCAGGATCAGCCAATCGATGGCCGCGGCCAACGCCCGGCGGGTATACGTCACCCTCTTCGCAGACAGATCCACGCTCTCGTCCAGCTTGTCGATCCGGGGCAGATGGGACGCGAGCCATTCGGCCGCAAGATACCCGATCAACCCGCCGAGCGTGTTCGTGATCAGGTCGTCGACGTCGAACAGCCGGTACGGATAGTCGTAGATGCCGTAGATCCCCGTCACCTGCGTTACCTCGAAGAAGAGCGACAGCGCGAAGGAGAACGCCAGGCAGCGGACCCAATTCGCCCGGAAGTAATACCGGAGGAACAGGCCGAACGGCACCGTCAGGGCGACGTTGAACGCCACCTGGAGGAAGGCCCTCTCCTTCAGCAGATGCCAGTAGGTCGAAGGTTCGTTCGCCCGAACCGCCGTCTCCCGGGCGATGTCGGAGAGGAAGTTGAACGGGATCCATTGGAAGTACGAGTTCGCCTTCGGGGGACTGTTATGGAACGAAGAAGGCAGCGGCAGAAGGATCAGATAGACGGCGTTCATGAGATACAGCAGCAGCAAATACAAGATGAGAGCCCGGTATTTGTGAATATACCCGTGACGCCGGTATTGGACGATCAGGAACGGGACCGTGAAGAACGCCGCCGCGATCGGGAACGTGAAGAAGGCGTAAGAGATCGGGAACAAATAAGAGTGAAGCATGCGCGCACCTGCCCATTAAGGAAATCGAGACTTCTACTATACAGGATTTTCCCCTTGGGCGCTAAATGAATCAGGGCTGGCCGTCCAACGGCTCCGTCCACCCGAACGGATCCGGCGCTCTCCCGTACTGGATGGCGGTAAGCGATCCGTAGATCCGCCGGCACAGCTCCCCGGTCTCTCCGCCGCCGACGACGCGCCGCTCGCCCCGCCAGTGCAGCTCTCCGATCGGGGAGACGACGGCGGCCGTGCCCGTCCCGAACGCTTCCTTCAGGCCGCCCGACTCATGGGCTTCCACAATCTCGTCGATGGAGATCGCCCGTTCCTCCACGGGGACGTCCCAGCTTCGCAGCAGCCGGATCGCCGAATCCCGCGTCACTCCGGCCAGGATGCTTCCGCCGAGCGCGGGCGTCACCGCCGCGTCGCCGATCCGGAAGAAGACGTTCATGCTGCCGACCTCTTCGATATACCGCCGGTGGACGCCATCCAGCCACAGCACCTGAGCGTGCCCGGCTTCCGCCGCCCCCTCCTGCGCCCTCAGCCCGGAGGCGTAGTTGCCCCCGGTCTTCGCCGCTCCCAAGCCGCCGCGAACGGCCCGGACGTAATCCGGCTCCACGTGGATGCTCACCGGCCGGATCCCTTGCGCGTAATAAGCGCCGACCGGCGACAGGATGACGACGAACCGGTATTGCCGGGAGGGGGACACGCCCAGCGCCGGCTCGGTCGCGATAATGAACGGCCGGATGTAAAGCGACGTCCCCGGCTCGGACGGAACCCAGTCCCGGTCGAGCCGGACGAGCTCCTTCAGCGCGCGAAGCGCGAGCTCTTCGTCGATGGGCGGAATGCTGAGCCTCTCGTTCGACCGGTTCAGCCGGGCCAGATTGCTGCGCGGCCGGAACAGCAGAATGCGCCCTTCGTCCGTGCGGTAAGCCTTCAACCCTTCGAACGCGGTCTGTGCGTAATGGAACGCCTTGGCGGCGGGGTCCAGCGCGATTGGCCCGTAAGGCACGATCCGGGGATGATGCCAGCCCTCCCCTGCGTCGTAATCCATCAGGAACATATGGTCGGTGAAAAAACGTCCGAAGCCTAGCGCCTCCCCCTGCGGCTTCTCCTTCGGACTCGACGTCCTCTCAATCTCGATCTCGTAAGCGCCCATCGTACCCATCTCCTCTTGGCAATTCGCCATTCATTCGTACTCGTAATTGTAGGATAGCCGTCCGCGTCGTATATTTGAAATATCGGTTTTGTACGAATATCATACCTATTCGGTATGGAAGGAAGAGGGGCGAAGACGAGATGGATTTCCGACAGCTGCGTTATTTCCTGGCGGTGGCGAACGAAGGGCAGGTAACGGGCGCCGCCCGGCTGCTCAACATGGAGCAGCCCCCGCTCAGCCGGCAGATGAAGCAGCTCGAGCGGGAGCTCGGCGTAACGCTGTTCGACCGGAGCGGCAAGCGCCTGCGGCTGACCGCCGCCGGGGAACTGCTGCGGGAGCGGGCCGAGGCTCTGCTCGCCAGGCTCGGCGAGACCGAGAAGGAAGTGCGGGAGCTGGACGAAGGCGTCCGGGGGGTGCTCTCCATCGGCGCGGTCGTCTCCTGCGTCTCCCTCCTTCCGGGCCCGATCCGCCGGTTCCGGGAGCAGCACCCCCAGGTGACGTTCAAGATTCGGGAGGGCGACCACTTCCTGCTCAGCGAGCAGCTCGACAAGCGGACGATCGAATTGGCCGTCACCCGGCTCCCCTTCGAAGCCCCCTTCGATCCGGCCCGTTACGAAGTCCGGCCTCTACCTTCGGACCCGTTCGCCGCCCTGCTCCCGGCCTCCTGGGTCCCCGCCTCCCGGGCGAGGGAGATGGAGATGCGGGAGCTGGCCCGTTATCCGCTGCTGACGCTGAAGACGGAGCATACCCGGGCCATGCACGAGAGAGTATGGGAGGAGTTCCGCCTGCACGGTCTGAACCCCGAGCCGCTGTGCGAATGCTCCAGCGTGGCGATCATCGTCGCCCTGGTCGCGGCCGGCATCGGCGCCACCGTGCTGCCGAAGTCGGTCGTGGCTTCGTTCCCGTCGGCGAATATCGCGGTGTTCGATCTGCCGAAGACCGGGTTCCGGTCCGACGTCGGCCTCGTCTGGCTCAAGGACCGCTATTTGTCCCGGAGCGCCCGACGTTTTATCGAGATTTTCGCCGACCCTCGAGAACACTGACAGAGAGTTGTCAGCATTCCCTCCGTATACTTGGGTCATAACCAAGGCAATGGAGGATGAATATGCGTACGCAAAAGAATCGCAATACCGGCATCGTGGTCGGCGGGCTTCTGCTCGCCATTCTGATGGCTTCGATGGACAACACGATCATGGCGACCGCGATGGGATCGATCATCGGGGAATTGGGAGGACTCGACAAGTTCGTGTGGGTGACCTCGGCCTATATGGTGGCCGAGATGGCGGGAATGCCGATCTTCGGCAAGCTGTCGGACATGTACGGGCGCAAGCGCTTCTTCGTCTTCGGCATCGTCGTCTTCATGCTCGGCTCCGCCCTGTGCGGGATGGCGTCTTCGATCGTGGAGCTGAGCGTCTACCGCGCGATTCAAGGCATCGGCGCCGGGGCGCTGATGCCGATCACCTTCGCCATCATGTTCGACGCGGTCGAGCCGGAGAAGCGGGGCAAGCTGAGCGGCTTGTTCGGGGCCGTGTTCGGAATGTCCAGCATCTTCGGGCCGCTCGTCGGCGCTTATCTCACCGACCACGTCAGCTGGCAGTGGAACTTCTACATCAATCTGCCCATCGGCCTGATCGCGCTCGCGATGATCGCGTTCTTCTACCGGGAATCGATGGAACGCTCCAGGCAGCGAATCGACTGGCTGGGAGCGGCGACGCTCGTCGGGGCGATCGTCGCCCTGATGTTCGCCCTCGAGCTGGGCGGCAAGCAGTTCGCCTGGGATTCGGCGCCGATCGCCGGCCTGTTCGCGGCCTTCGCGGTTCTCGCCGTCGCCTTCGTCTTCGCCGAGCGCCGCGCGAAGGAGCCGATCGTCTCTTTTCTCATGTTCAAGAACCGCCTCTTCGCCACGAGCAACGCGCTCGCCATGCTGAGCAGCGCGGCCTATATGGTCGCTTCCATGTACATTCCGATCTACATCCAGGGGGTGCTGGGCGGCTCCGCGACGAACTCGGGCCTCGTGCTGCTGCCGATGATGCTGGCTTCGGTCGTAACCGCGACGATCGGCGGCGCGCTGATCACGAAGCTGTCCTACCGCTCGCTGCTGGTCCTGCCCTTGATCGTCTTCGTGGCGGGCATCGCGCTGCTGACGACGCTGACGGAGGAGACCCCGCGGCTGACCGTCACCTTCTACATGATCCTGGTCGGCCTCGGCATCGGCGTCTCGTTCTCCGTGCTGAGCAGCGCGGCGGTTCATTCCTTCCCGATGCGGCAGCGGGGAGCGGCCAACTCCACGCTCACGTTCCTGCGCTCCCTCGGCATGTCGCTCGGCATCACCGTCTTCGGGATCGTCCAGAACCATTCCTTGTCGCGCCGGATGAGCGAAGCCTTCTCGGGCGACGCCTCCGCCGTCCAAGGTCTCGACTTCGGCGATCCGCACGCCCTGATGGACCCCGCCGCCCGCTCGCACATCCCCGGACCGGCGCTCGACCGCATCGCGGAAGGCCTCTCGTCGTCCATCGCCGTCACGTTCGCGTGGGGACTCATTCCGGCCGCTCTCGCGCTGGCCGCCGCTCTCCTCATGAGCCGCGAGAAGCTCGACCCCCGCGCCGAAGCGGAAGCTTACGCCGCCTCGCATTGAGAAGAATCCAAGGACGCCCGGCTCCGGGCGTCCTTGTGCGCGTTGCGGCCGCGCCTACGTCCAGGCGTCGGCCGGGACGATGCCCTCGTTCACGAGCTGCTTCCACTCGGCGTAGGCCCGGATCTCCTCTTCCAGTTCGTCCCGGTGCGTCTCCTCGAGCTGGATGCCGTACGCGAAGGCCGGCGTCCGCTCCTCCTGCCAGATCATCGTGCCCCGCAGCTCCAGCTCCCGCGTCAGCCGAACCGAGAGAATCACCTTGCATTCGTTGTCCGGCAGGCGGAAGTTCAGAGCCGACTCCAGCTTGCAGCCCTGCGGGCTCATATCGATCAGAAGAGCCTGCCCTGGCTTGCTGCGGACGGCGAAGCCGTTCGCCTCGCGCAGCCGGATCAGGCAGGGCAATTCCGGCACGAACGAATAGCGGTAAGGCTCGCCGCGCCTCGTTAATTCCGAAGCATCTTCCATAGACTCCGATTCTCCTTATACGATAATTTCTTGAATCTGAAGGTGGCGTTCCACGCTGAGATCGATATACTCCCGGTTCACCCTCACGAGAGGCCGGGTATCGTCGTGAGGGTTGATCCGAACGACCACGCCCCATCGGCCGTCCGTCAGCTTCACGCTCCGGCCGATCAGGTGGCGGATCAGATTGTTCAGGAATACGGTGACGACGTTAGGGTCCAATTCGCCGAAGGCCCCGTGTCTCATGCGGGCTACCACCTCGTGGAACGGAAGCGGCTCGTGGTACGGCCGCCTGGACGACATCGCGTGGAACACGTCTGCAACCGCGACGATCCGGCTCATCGGGTCCGTCTCGGAGCTCCGCAGCCGCTGCGGGTACCCGCTTCCGTCCGTTCGCTCGTGGTGCTGAAGCGCGACGAGCGCGACCCGGGGCGACAATCCGCTCGTCCCCGCCAGCAGCTCGTACCCGTAGGCGGCATGCCGCTTCATCTCGGCGAATTCCTCCTCGGTCAATTTGCCGGGCTTGAGCAGGATCTCTTCCGGGATTCGGACCTTCCCCACGTCGTGCAAGGTGGCCGCGAGCGCCAGCAGGGCGAGCTCCTCTTCGTCCAAGCCCATCCAGCGGCCGATCATCGCGGACAGAACGCCGACGCCGATATTGTGCCGGTGCGTGTATTCGTCCTTCGCCTTCACCGATTCGAACAGCCGGAACAGATCGGGGTGCCGGGACGCCTCCCGGACGATCGGGATGAGCTCCCTCTCGATCTCCCGCGCCGGAATCTCCCCGCTCGCGCGGATGCGGTCGAACAGGTCCTTCGAATACTCCGACGCCTCCCGGATGGACTCGGCGGGGGACTCCGCTTCCGGCTCCTCGCCTGCGATCGTATACACGTCGGAGTGATGAACCCGGTGCTGCCTCAGCAGCCTTATCGATTCCGGGTCGAGCATGGCGCGCGCCGGGACGAGCAGCAGCCCGGAATCGCTGACGATATCGTATTTGGTCCTCTTGCCTAGCAGCGCTTCCAATGTCATTCTTTATCAGCTCCGTTAATATCTAGTTAATACCCCTCTTATTCCCTTATCGGCGCTGAACCCGGCATAGTGAACCCATCGCTCCAGTATAACAACCGGCTCTGAAAGAATAATGAACAAATTCCGGGAGAAATCGACATGAATAGCTAAAGCGGCCTGCCAGGGCCTAATTTGCGTTAAGATTCGCATTTGAACCATATATTTGCGCCGGATGAAGGGGATCGAGACGGGAGGGATAGGAGTCGGGCGGGATAGGAGTCGGACGAACGAGCGGGGGAGCGGTCCGGGCGCGGTTCGATAGGCCGGAGAGCGGATCGGGAGGCCGGCGCGACAAGGGGCGAACCCCCGCGAAGCCGGCGCCGGCGCCGAACCGGGGCCGGGACGGGTAACGGATTCAAGCGACGCTATTTCGCCGATAGCGGGAGATATTTGTTTCTAACGAATCGCAGCGACGCTAATTCGTTCCGAGAGCCCCTTTGTCCCCTTCGGTTGCCCCCATAACGACGCTTGGAACGCGAACGGCCCGGAAACGCCAAATAACCCATTCGCCCTCGGCTCATGGGTTGTCCAGCGTCGCGCTATATCCGATCAATCGCCGTCGCCGGCCGCCTCTCCGCCACCTTCCCGAGGGGGCATCGCCGGGACGGAGAACGACAGCGTGCTCCCTTGCCCCGGAACGCTGTCGGCCCGGAGGACGCCCCCGTTCAGGCGGACGAATTCCTTGGCGATGGCGAGCCCCAGTCCCAGCCCCCTCTCTCCTTCCGTGCCAATCCCGGAGACCGGGTCGGCGTCCCGGAGCAGGCATTGTTCCGCTTCCGGCGCCAGTCCCCGGCCCGTATCGCGGACGTGGAAGGCGACCCGGTCCTCCTCCTTCCGCGCGCCGACTTGGACGAATCCGCCGGCGTCGGTGAACTTGATCGCGTTGGAGAGCAGGTTCCTCAGAATCGAAGCGAGCATCCCTTTATCCCCGTAGACCGTCAAGTCCTCCCGGATGTCGGCCTCGATCCGGATCCGCTTCATCTCCGCGCGGATTCGCGCGGAATCGACGGCTTGCCGGACGAGCGAGGCCGCGTCCCCGAGCGTCGGTCGGAAGGCTCCGCTCTCCCTCTGGCTCCGGAACCAGTCCAGCAGCGTCTCCACCAGTTGGAACGTGTCGACGACCTGCCCCCTCAGCTCCTGGAACGCCTCTAGATTGTCGCCGGCCAGCTCCTCGAGCTCCCTCTCCAGCAGCTCGGTCAGGCTGATCAGCACCGCCAGCGGATCCCGGATGTCGTGGGCGACCACGGTGAACAGGCGATCCTTGAACGCGTTCAGCCGCTCCAACTGGCGGGCGCCCTCCAGAAGCTTCTCCTGCTGGTCCAACCATTCGGTAATCTCGTGGAACATCAGCATCTTGCCGATCGGCCGGCGTCCCTTGTCGTACACGATCGACAGCTTGTAATCGTAATGCCGGGCTCCGTCCGGCCCTTCGATCGGGAGCCGGCTCTCGGCGGCTTGCTCCCGGCGGATCGATTCGAGGAGCTCCGGGTGCTTGTCCAGCAAGGGAACGATCGAGCCGGAATGGCGCTTGACGTTCCGCAGCTCCTCGAACACGCGCAGCGCCGCCCGGTTGAAGTTCACGACGTTGTTGTCGAAGTCGAGAATGACGACGCCGTCCAGCATCGTCTCGAACGCTTGCTCGAGGGCGATCGGGGCGAGACGGAGCAGGTTGAACCGGTAGATTCCCCAAATATAGAACAGGCCCGACAAGACGAAGGAGAACGGAATGAGGTCCAGGTTGCTTCCGAACGGCTTCAGCACGTAGATGACGTTCAGCGCCCAAGGCGCGGCCGCCCCGAGCGCCATGACGGCGATCTGCTTCCGGACGACGGGCACGGCCTTCGCGTACGCGAACGCGAACAGCGCCATTCCGGCAGCGGCCTCCAGGTAGTTGTAGGTAATGTGCACCCAATACCAGGGCCCTTTGACCAGCACGGTCGAGATTATCGCATCCGCGTCGTAACGGACTTCCCTGTAGAAGAGGTGATGGTAATCGTTCGTATAGTGCAGAAGCAAAGTCAGGACCGGGATTGCGAACAGAAGAGCGTAGACCCCTCTCTTCAAGACGGCTTCCCTCCCGGTATATTGCAGGACGAAGACGAGCCACAGCGTGGAGATGAACGGGATTCCGAGGTATTCGACCTTCAGCCAGAATTTGACGCTCTCCAGGTCGCGGCCGACGATCTCGAACGCATAGCCGAACGAATAGACGGCCGCGGCCAGCATGGCGAGCGCGGTGCTTCGCGCGACGGGCAGCCGGCGCTTCCGGAACGCCAGGAAGGAGATGTACAGCATGAGCAAGGCGGCGATCAGCAGCACAATGGACATGATATTGGGGATTTCCATCCGTTTAGCTCCTGTTGCGGCCGTCTCGAGCAGCGTGCCGATACGGAGGAGATCGCTCCCGGTACGCCGACCCTCGTCGGCCGCGAGGGGATCCGGGTCGGCCCGGCGCGGCGAGCCGCGGCATTCCGGGCTTGCGGTCGGTCGTTATTTTATTACGGGGAGAAGAGGAATGCAAGCGTAGGGGAAAAGAGGAAGCGTCCCGAGCGCGATTCAAGCGGCCCCGCGCTTCAATGCGGGAAGATCGGGTCCCCGACGGGCAGCCGGACCCGGAACCGGTAGCCTCCCTCGGGCGAGGCGACCACGTCCATCGTCCCTCCGAGAGCGCCGACCCGGCTTCGCATCGCGCATAAGCCGATGCCGGGATCGGAGCAGCCTGCGGCGGGGGAGCCGTCGTTAGCCATGAGCAGCTCCAGCAGATCGTCCCGGATCGCGATGGACACGGAGAACCGGGTGCAGCGGCCATGGCGGATTCCGTTCGTAAGGCCTTCCCGCACCGCATGATAAAGAACCTTCTGCTGGGCGGGGGCAAGCCGGTTCAGGGGAACCGATACTTCGGACTCGACGGTCGCTCCCGTCATGTCCCGGGTCGTCTCCAGCAGCTGGCCGAGCGCTTCTTCCAGATCGATGCCGGCTTCCTGTCCCGGCGGCCCCTTCAGCGTCCGAACGGACCGGCGAATATCGTCCAGTCCGAGCCGCATGAACTCCTGCAGCCGCTCCATCCTCCGCATGCTCTCTTGGGGATTCTCCCGGAGCAGCCGGCGAATGGCTTCCAACTGAACGATGGCTGTCGTGAACGTAAAGCCGGCGATGTCGTGCAGATCGTCGGCGAGGCGTCTGCGCTCCGCCTGGATCTGCTGCTCGGCGGAATCCGCCGCCGTCTCGTCCGAAGCCATATAGGGCTGCCGGTCCAACTCGTCGTCTAACGGGTGCCTCATCGGTCGCTAACCTCCGATCATCTGCAATACGTATGAAGCAGCCGCTCTTCCACGCCGCGCCGCTTGGCGATCCGGTACAGCAAGCCGAAGATTCCCCTCTGCAGCCGGACGGGAATTCCCTTCAAGTACGTCTCGCCGAGCTCGAAGATGACGGCCAACTCGAGAACGCTGCGGGGAATTCCGGACTTCGGGCGCACCTTGCCGTCCCGGGCCAGCCCGTACGAGATCCGGAGCACCTGCTCGAAGCGTCTGGCCGGGTCGATCTTGACGCGGAAGACGATCGTCTCCCCGCCCGGGTTGAAGAAGCGGTGCAGCGTTCCCGGAGGAGCCGACGCGGTCTGCCCCGGCCGGAGCTCGAGATGCTCCCCGTCCAGCTCCAGATGCGCCGTTCCGATCACCGCCTCGAAGCGTTCGGTGAAGGCGAGGTGATAATGAAGGCCTACCCCTCCCCCGGGAGCCAGCTCGACTTCCACGTATTCATAGGCGCCGCCGGTCTCGTCCGCGGTCTCGAGGAAGGTGACCCGGTCTTGGACGAGCGGGTTCTCGATCGTTCTTGCCAATGTCGACTGTGGCATCTTGCTCAAGCCGCCTTTCGTTCACCCCGAGGGGGATGCTATACCCCCACCATAGCATCCGGATTCCAGGTCCGTGAACTATACCCCGGTATAATTCGATAGTATAATCGGGTTGTATTCGGGCTCGGGCTTGATATTCGAAAACAAAGCAAACGCCGAAAGCCCGCCGAAGCGGGCTCTCGAAGACAGCCAATCGAGGGATGAAGCATGATCATTCATAAAGGCGAAGTGCTGTTCCGGCAGGGGGACTCGGGCTCGCTGTTCCATCTGAAGAGCGGCCTGCTCAAGATCGTCCGCACCCAGGAGGACGGAACGGTCCACCTGATGAACCTGATCGTCCCGGACGAGATCATTCCCCATCATTCGCTCATCTCGCCGGGACCGTGCCACGGCACGGCCGTGGCGCTCATGACGAGCGAAGTCGAACGGATTCCCGCGGCGGAATGGTACCGCTCCCTGGAGCAGGACGCCGACAAATGCCGCATGATCGCCGGCAAGCTTCAGGACAAGCTGAGAATGATGCAGCAGCGGATCGACCAGCTGACCGCCGCGACGCCAGCGGACAAGCTGAGGAAGTTCGAGGCCTGGTTCCATTCCTACATCGCTCCCTCGGCTCTGACCGACGTGCTGACCCAAGACGAGATCGGCCAATTCATCGGATTGCGCCGCGAGACGGTCAACCGGCTGCTGCGGGCTCAGTCGTCGGCGTCCAAGGAGCCGGCCGGGCCGAAGAATTCGTAATGGATGTCCTCCGCGGGAACGCCCCGCTCGCTCAGCGCCTTGCGGATCGCCTTCATGAACGCGACCGGTCCGCAGAAGTAATAAGCGGCCGATTCGGACGGAATCACCTTCTTCAGCCATTCCGCATCGATATAGCCTTGATGGTCGAAGGCTTTGTCTTGGACGTCCTGCTCCGTCGGACGAGTGTAGCTCCAATGGACGGATACGCGGGGGTTCGACCGGGCGATCTCCTCGACATGCCGCTTCATCGCGTGCACCCGCCCGTTGCGGGCCGAGTGGATGAAGACGACCGGCCGGGACGAGCCTTCGGCCAGCGCGTTCAGCATGCTGAGCGTCGGCGTGAGGCCGACGCCGCCGCTGATGAGAACGACGGGACGCGCGTCGCCGCGGTCCAGCACGAAGTCTCCCGCCGGAGCCGACAGCCGGAGCGTATCCCCTTCTTTTACCTGCTCGTGCAGATAGTTGCTGACCTTCCCGTCCGGGTCGTCCCCGCAGCCTTCCTCCCGCTTGACGGATATCCGGTAATAAGGCTTGCCGGGAGCGTCGGACAGGCTGTATTGGCGAATGTGCTCGTACTTCTCGCCCGGAATGCTCATCGTGATGCTGATATATTGGCCCGCCTCGAAGCTGGCGAGCGCGCCGCCGTCCGACGGGACGAGGTAGAAGGACGTGATGACGTCGCTCTCCCGCTCCTTCCGGTCCACGCGGAACTCGCGCAAGCCGGCCCAGCCGCCTTCCTGCCGTTCGGACCGGTCGTACATCTCGGCTTCGACGCCGATGAACGCGTCCGCGATGACGCCGTACGCCTCGGCCCAGGCGCCGATAATCTCGTCCGTGGCCGCGTCGCCGAGCACGTCCTTGATCGCGGCCAGCAGGTTCTCCCCGACGATCGGATAGTGCTCCGGCTTGACCCCGAGGCTGCGATGCTTGTGCGCGATCTGCTTCACGACCGGGAGAATGTCCCCCAAGCGGTCGATATGCTGGGCGGCGGCGTAGACGGCGTTGGCCAGCGCGGTCTGCTGCCGGCCCTTCTGCTGATTGGCATGGTTGAAAATATTCAAAAGCTCCGGATGGCTCGAGAACAGCCGCTGGTAGAACCGCGTCGTGATCGCGACTCCGTGCACCTCCAGAACCGGAACGGTGGATTTGATGATCTCGATCGTTTTCGGGTCTAGCATGGGAATCTCCTCGCTTTCGATGGGGGGTTACGCCCAAGTATAAGCATTCGCGATGAGAGGCCTTGTGATTCCAATCACTTCAAAACGCAAGGATTTGTGACGAACGTTATGATGCGGTTTCAACCTTAAACATTATAACGTTATATTGTATTTTTCGAAAATCGTGTTATTCTAACGATAGATCCTTATCGACGAAGGAAGTGAGGAAGTGAACGAACGGCACGTGCTCGGCAACTTGAAGCGGTTAGACGGAAGAGCCGTCGATATCGTCCTGGAGAACGGCCGGATCGCCGACGTCGCCGAAGCGGGAACCGCCCGCGGGGAGCGGATTCTCGACTTCTCCGGCGCCTACGTGTCGAGCGGCTGGATCGACTTGCACGTCCACGCCTTCCCGGAATTCGATCCCTACGGCGACGACGTCGACGAGATCGGGGTTCGGCGGGGCGTGACGACGGTGGCGGACGCGGGCAGCTGCGGCGCCGACCGGATCGCGGACCTGGCCGCCATCGGCGCCCGGGCCCGGACGAGGCTGCTCGCGTTCCTGAACGTCTCGCGGATCGGGCTCAGCCGGATCGACGAGCTGTCGAATCCGGAGTGGATCGACCCGGACGCCGCGGCCCGCGCGGCCGCCGAGCATAAGGACATCGTCGTCGGGCTGAAGGCCCGCATCAGCCGCAGCGTCGTCGGCGCGAGCGGCATCGAGCCCTTGCGGCGGGCGCGTTCCTTGGCGGAGAAGACGTCCCTCCCGCTCATGGTCCATATCGGCTCGGGACCGCCCGACATCCGGGACGTTCTCGCGCTGCTAAGGCGAGGGGACATCGTGACGCATTATTTGAACGGCAAGGCGAACAATCTGTTCGATCGCGTCGACGGGGAGCCGCTTCCGGAGTTCCGGGAAGCGATCCGGCGCGGCGTCCATCTGGACGTCGGGCACGGGACGGCCAGCTTCTCCTTCCGCGCGGCGGAGGCGGCGAAGCGGCACGGCATCGCGCCGGACACGATCAGCACCGACATCTACCGCGGCAACCGGCTCAACGGGCCGGTGTACGGCATGCCGGAGGTGCTGACGAAGTTCCTCTATCTCGGCTACCCGCTTCGCGAGGTGATCGGGATGGTGACCTCGAACGCGGCCCGCTGGCTCGGCCGGCCGGAGCTCGGGCGCATCCGGGTCGGGGATGCGGGGAACTTGACGATTTTCACGGTGAAGAACGATCCGGTCGAGCTCGTCGATTCCGAAGGGGAACGGCGGACGTCGGGCGTACGAATACAAGCGATAGGAGCGGTGGCAGGTGGCGAGTACGTTGCATGCGAAGTACGGCCTTAAGCGCGTCATCAACGCGAGCGGAAGAATGAGCATTCTCGGGGTGTCGGCCCCGACCGACACGGTGATGGAAGCGATGAGAATCGGCGGGCAAAATTACGTGGAGATCGCGGACCTGGTCGACAAGTCCGGGGATTATATCGCCAAGGCGATCGGCTCGGAGGCGGCCGTCGTCGTCAATTCGGCGTCGAGCGGCATCGCGCTGTCCGTCGCCGCGCTCGTCACGAAGGGCGACCGCCGCGCGAGCGAGCGGCTGCACCAGGATCCGATCGAGCGGAACGAGATCGTCATGCTCAAGGGCCACAACGTGCAGTACGGGGCTCCCGTGGAGACGATGATCTACCTGGGCGGCGGGAAGCTGGTCGAAGCCGGCTACGCCAACGAAGGCAAGGCCGAGCAGCTCGAAGCCGCGGTCTCGCCGCGCACGGCGGCCATTCTGTACGTGAAGTCCCACCATGCCGTGCAGAAGAACATGATCTCCGTCGAAGAGGCGTGGGAAGTCGCGCAGCGCAAGGGCGTTCCGCTGATCGTGGACGCGGCTGCGGAGGAGGACGTCTGGAAGTACGCGAAGTGCTCGGATCTCGCCATCTTCAGCGGCTCCAAGGCGATCGAGGGGCCGACTTCGGGCATCGTCGCCGGCAAGCGCGTCTACGTCGAATGGCTGAAGGTGCAGCTTCACGGCATCGGCCGCGCCATGAAGGTCGGTAAGGAGTCGATCTTCGGGCTGCTGCAGGCGCTCGACGAATACCGCGGGAAGAAGGACAAGAGCGCGCTGGAGAGGGCGGCGCTGCAGGCGCTGCTCCCGCTGAACGATCTGCCGGGCGTCAAGGTGACGGTCGTGCAGGACGAAGCGGGGCGGGCGATCTTCCGCGGCCGCGTCCATATCGACGCGGCGACGGCGGGCACGAACGCCGCGAAGGTCGCGAAGGAGCTGCAAGACGGGGAGATCGCGATCTACACGCGGGATTACGGAGTGCGCCAAGGGTACTTCGACATCGATCCGCGTTCGCTTCAAGGCGACGACCTGCAAGTGATCGCCGACAGAATCCGGGAACTGGCGGGAGGCCGATAACCATGACCATGAATCGCATGGCTGAACGTTTTTATAAAGGACGCGTCTCTCTGAACGTGCTCGCCGGAAGCCTCGACAACGCCAAGGAAGCGTTCGAGGCGGCGCGCGGATACGCCCTTATCGGCGTATTGTCCAAGAATTATGCGACGGTCGAGGACGCCGTCGCCGGCATGAAGGCGTACGGGCAAGCGATCGACGAGGCGGTGTCCATCGGCCTCGGCGCCGGCGACAACCGGCAGGCCGCCATCGTGGCGGAGATCGCGAAGCATTATCCGGGGAGCCACATCAACCAGGTGTTCCCGGCCGTCGGCGCTACCCGCGCCAACTTGAACGGGCGGGACGGCTGGATCAACGCGCTCGTCTCTCCGACGGGCCGTCCCGGCTACGTGAACCTGTCCACCGGTCCGGCCAGCGCGGAGTGCTCCGAGCCGGCGATCGTCCCGGTGCGGGCGGCGATCGCGCTCGTGCGGGACATGGGGGGCAACGCCTTGAAGTACTTCCCGATGAACGGCCTGTCTCGCGAGGACGAGCTGCGCGCGGTGGCCAAGGCTTGTGGCGAGGAAGGCTTCGCGCTTGAGCCGACCGGCGGCATCGACCTGGGCAATTTCGAGCCGATTCTGCGGATCGCCCTGGAGGCGGGCGTGCCTCAAGTCATTCCGCACGTCTACTCCTCGATCATCGACAAGGAGACGGGCCGCACGAGACCCGAGGACGTCCGCGTCCTGATCGAGACCGTCCGCAGGCTGGTCGATGCCCATGCGTAAGAACGTAGCCGCGTTCGGGGAAGTCATGATGCGCCTGCAGGTGCCGGGACACGAGCTGCTGGCCCAGGCCGGCTCGCTTCGCTACACGTTCTCCGGGACGGGAGTGAACGTCGTCTCCGCCTTGTCGCGCTTCGGGCATCGCGCCTACCTCGTCACGACGCTGCCCGACAATCCGCTCGGAGACGCGGCCGAAGCCTATCTCCGCAAGCTGGGCATCCAGGATGCCTACATTCGCCGCGACGGCAAGTACATCGGCATGTACTTCCTCGAGAACGGCTTCGGCGCGCGCCCGAGCCGCGTCACGTACACGAACCGGCTGGAGAGCAGCTTCAACACGGCCCCGACGGACGCGTACGACTTCGAGGCCATCGCCGCCCAGGTGGACGTCGCGCACTTCTGCGGCATTACGCTCGCCATGAACGACGCGGTCCGGGAGCAGATGGCCGCCTTCGCGGCAGCCGTCCGCCGTCGCGGCGGGCTCGTCGTCTTCGACTGCAATTATCGCCCCTCCCTCTGGGGAGAAGGCGGCTACGCGAAGGCGAAGCCGCTGTACGAGCGGATGCTGGGTCTCGCGGACATCGTCCTGATGAACGAGACGGACGCGATCCGGACGCTCGGCATGCCGACCGGGAAGACGGACCGCCGCGAGCAGCTCGAAGAGCTCGTTCCGGAAGTCGCGCGGACGTACGGCATCTCCGCGATCGCCGGCACGCATCGCTGGGTGCTGGGGAACAATACGAACGGCCTGCAGGGCTATCTGTTCCGAAGCGGCGGGAGTAGCGAGAACGGCGGGAGCGGCGGCTTCGCCTACTCCAGGAGACTCGAGTTCCCCGTCTATGATAGAATCGGAGCGGGGGACGCGTTCGCGAGCGGGATCGTTCACGGGGAGCTGTCCGGGTGGACGCCGGAGCGGACGGTCGAGTTCGCGGCGAATGCCGGCATGCTGGCCCACGCGATCTCGGGCGACACGCCGATGTCCTCCGAGCGGGACGTTCTCCGCGCCATGGAGGCGACCGCAAGCGACGTAGAAAGGTAGGGAACGCAACCTTGACGGCCTTATCCCGCAAGCAGAAACCGTTGTACCTGCAGATACGCAACATCCTCCGGGACCGGATCCTTCACGGGGTCTACCCGCTGGGGACGAACATTCCGTCGGAGCCGCAGCTGGAACAGGAGTTCCAGGTCAGCAAGATCACCGTGCGCAACGCCATCCAGGAGCTCGTTCTGGAAGGGTATCTGGAGAAAGGCAGCGGCAAGGGGACGAAGGTCGTCCGCAACACGTCCTCCTCCAAGCTGTCCAAGAGCCAGAGCTTCACGGAGATTCTCGTCGAGGAAGGCCACCGGATCGTGAAGCGGCTGCTTGGCGCGGAGAAGGTGGCGAACGAGGAAGGCGGCGAGAGAAGGCTTCTCTTCGGCAAGACCTGCCTGCGCGTCGAGCGGCTGTACGTGCTGGACGACGTTCCCTATATCCATTACACCCACTATCTCTCGGACCGGCGCGGCGCTCTGGATCTGTCCGATCTGGAAGGCCAGTCGCTGTACGGCTTGCTCGAGGAGCAGGATATCGAGCTTCGCCGGTTCCGCGACCGGTTCGCCGTCGAGACCGCGCCGGTTCATGTCGCCGAGATCTTGCAAGTGCCGCCGGACCAGCCCCTGCTCAAGCGGGTTCGCCGCGCGTACGACGAAGCCGGCGAGTTGATCGAGCTGAGCGAAGGCTACTATAACACCGCGATTCAGGGGTATCTCGTGAATTACGACGTCTGATGCCCGGCGGCTGCAAGGCCCCGTATTCGTTCCGCGGCGGACGGCGTTGCCGAATAGACCGTCCGCTTCCAGCCCGGCCTGGCGGAAGGCTGGAGCACGATAGGCTCGAATTCCAGCTCTCCCGCCGCGGGGTGGTTCCAACGCTTGCGGCAGGCGGCAGTCGCTTGGACGTCGTGCGGCGGCCAGTGGAGCCGGAAGGCTTCATTCGTCTCGTTCGGTTCCGCGATCAAGGACTTGAACCCTTCGTCCGGAGGGAGGTCGGGGATCCTGCGCGAATCCGCCGCCCGCCATCGGCTAGTCCGCCGCTCCTTCCCCCTGGTATAATGGGATTCAAAAAGCGAGAGGCAGGGACGACGCGAGATGAACCATCGTCGATTGATCGAGCTCGGGCTGAAGTACCCCGGAACCCGTCTTCGCTATCCGTTCGACCCGAACATGCCCGTTCTGTTCGTCGGGAGCAAGATGTTCGCCCTCTTCAGCGACTGGTACGGCGGGGAGAGCGTCAACTTGAAGACGTCGCCCGACGAAGCTTGGCTGCAGCGCGAGACTTATCCCGGGGCCGTACTGCCCGGCTATCACATGAACAAGCGGCATTGGAACACCGTCGTGCTGGACGGGAGAGTCCCGGACGACGTCGTCGTTCAGATGCTCGACGATTCGTATCGGCTCGTCGCGGCCAAGCTGACCCGGGCGGAGAGAGAGGCGCTGGCCTAAGGCCGGCGCCTTCGTTTGCTCGCGGCCCGGCTCCGTCGCTTGACAGGCGCTGACGTTCCCCCGCTAAGCAAGACGGTTTTTTCCGCTTGTTCCGCTCATCCGCGCCGCTCCCCCGCCCAACAAGACGGTTTTTTCCGCTTGTTCCGCTCATCCGTGCCATGCCGTACCTCCGCTTGTTCCGCCCATCCGTCCGTGCCGGGGAGCTGATCTGCCCTGGCTGCCGGGACAGTCGCCTTCCTCTCTCCCGCCCTCTTCCGACCGTTCGAAGCGAGGAGCGGTTCCTCGGCCTGTTCCATCCCCTTCTCGCCCCATAGCGCCGCCGCTCTCTGCCGGGCGACAGCTGGCTCCTTCCGATTTTCCGACGACTCGCGCTTGACAAATAATCCCCGCCCTCTTATATTTGTTGTACATACAAAATTGATCCAACGGAGGTGCCCGACATGGACGACGGCTTCCTGCACACTTGCTTGTTCTTCACCGCCAACCGGCTGGGCCGCGCCATCACCAAGATGGCGGAGGAGGAATTCGCCCCCACCGGCCTAACTCCCATGTACGGGTACCTCATTCGCCTCGTCATCGGAGCGCCCGGCATCTCCCAGAAGGAGCTGGCCGAGAAGCTCTCCGTCACGCCGTCCACGCTGACCCGCTTCGTCGACAAGCTGGAAGCCAAGCGGCTGGTGGAGCGTAAGGTGCAGGGCAAGACCGTTCTCGTATACCCGACGGACAAGGCGAAGGAGATGGAGGAGACGATCCGCCAAGCCTCGCGCAGCCTGAAGGCCCGGTACGAAGCGGTTCTCGGCGTCGAAGCCGCGCAGCATCTGACGAAGGAGTTGGAGGATTCGAGCATTTCGCTCGAGAAGCATTGATGTTTTTTCGGAAGTTATATTGTATGTACAAACAAAATTAATGAAAATGGAGTGGAATCGACGATGGCGTCCACGAATTCGAAGCCCCGCGTGCATTACGGCTGGGTCGTCCTGATCGTTACCTTCGTTACCCTGCTCGTCTCCGCCGGCATCCGCTCGATGCCAAGCATCTTCATGCTGCCGTTCGAGGAAGAATTCGGCTGGAGCCGCGGAGGAATCTCCGGCGTCGTCTCGATCGGGATCTTCCTGTACGGGCTGGTCGGCCCCTTCTCCGCCTCGGTGCTCCTCAAGTACGGAATCCGCCGGGTCATGGTGTTCTCGCTGGCGCTGCTGGCGGCGGGCCTGGTCGTCACTCCCTGGATGCAGGCTCTCTGGCAGTTCGAGATTCTGTGGGGAGTCGTCGCCGGCCTGGGCACGGGAATGATGGCGAACGTGCTCGGGGTGACGGTGGCGAACCAATGGTTCGTCAAGCGCAAAGGGCTCGCGGTCGGCATCCTGACCGCCAGCGCCGCGACGGGCCAGCTTCTGTTCCTCCCTCTGCTGGCCCGGATCACGGTGCAGACCGGATGGAGAACTTCCGTCTACACCGCCGTGGGCGTTCTCGTCGTCCTGATGATTCTCGTAGCCGTCCTGATGAGGAATCACCCTTACGACGTCGGGGCCGCTCCATACGGCTCGGAGGAGAAGAGCAAGCCGGCACCGTTCCGGGGGAACATCTTCTCCGCCCCTCTGCTCGCCCTAGGGGAGGGCTTGAAGAACAAGACGTTCTGGCTGCTCGCGGGCACGTTCTTCTTCTGCGGCTTCTCTACCAACGGCCTTATCGGCACCCATCTCATTCCCGCCTGCGGCGACTACGGCATCGCCGAAGTGACCGCCGCCGGCCTGCTCGCCTTCATGGGCGTCTTCGATCTCTTCGGGACGACGTTCTCGGGCTGGCTGTCCGACCGGTTCGACAGCCGGTGGCTGCTGTTCTGGTATTACGGCCTCCGCGGCCTCTCCCTGCTCTACCTGCCGTACGCCCTCGGCTCCGGGCCGCTTAACCTGATGATCTTCAGCGTCTTCTACGGGCTCGATTGGATCGCTACTGTCCCGCCGACCGTGAAGCTGGCCGCCCGGGAATTCGGCAAGGAGAAGTCCGGCATGATCTTCGGCTGGGTCGTCGTCGCCCATCAGATCGGGGCGTCCGCGGCCGCTTACGGGGCCGGCACCGTAAGGGAATGGCTCGGCTCCTACACGGTTCCGTTCGTCGCCGCCGGCGCCGTCTGCCTGTTCGCCGCGCTGATGGCGATCCGCATCTCCAAGCGGGAGCCGCAGCTAGCCTAATTTGCCGATCCGCCCGGCCGAGAACTTCTTCAGAATTCCGATGACCCTCTTCGCCTCGCTCTCGTCGCACCGGACGATGAGCACGACCTCCGAGACCGGACGGGAGCCGCCCCCCGGTCTCGAGCTCTTCCCTCCGGCCAGCCGCCACAGAACGAACGCGGCGGCGACCCCGGCCGCCACTCCGATAATCCCCCAGATGATCGGCCCCCACCGGAGCCGGAAGCCGATCGATGCGCCCAATACCGAGAAGACGGTGCTCAACAAGGCCCCGATATCGAAAAACTTGGAACCGTCCATCCGATGAATCGCCTCCGGGATGGGCGGTCTCTCCGTTACCGGCTCCATCGGCACGGCCGCGATGCTCCCGCGCTCGATTCCGTCCTGCTCCAGCGACAAGATAGCCAGCTCCAATTGCGACGAATGCTCAAAGGTGGAGATGACGTGCAATCAGACTCCCCCGCTTCCTTCGGGATCCAGCAGCTTGAAGCCTCTGGGCTGATACGATTCGCGAAGATGACGGGCCTGTTCCTTCCCGTACTGAATGTTGTTCGCGATCGCCTTCCGGTAGGCGTCGTAAGCCGCGAAGCAGAACATGGAAGGATAGAAGCAGTACCACTCCGGATCGAGAAGCGCCAGCCCTTGCCCCGGAATGCCGGCGAGCAGATAGTAGCAAACCTCTACCATACGGGAGTAATAAGAGACGACGATGCACCAGACGATCATGAAGAAGCCGATCGGGATTTTGTGCAGATACAAGTGGCCCAGCCCGGGGAACAGCAAGGACCAAGCGACCGCATTCTGCGGCGACCGCTTGTCCATCAGGTTCACGCCGAAGCCGTTCATTCGGAACAGCCGGATCGGGGCCTGCTCGTTCTCGGCCAGCAAGTAGTGCTTGTTCAGCGCGATCGTCTTGCGGTAGCTGTCCCAGATCGCGTACAGATAGACGGGAATATAGAGCAGCAGCCACCTCGGGTTCAGACAGGCCTTGGCCTCCGCGAAGCGTCCGGTGAAGGAGTACGCCATCGCCCGGTTGATCTCGGCGTTCGTATTGATCACGATCTCCCAGACGAAGAGAAGAGACCCCTTGAAAAATTGGCCCAGACTCAGATGCCCGAAGCCGGGGAACGCCGCCGACCACCACGCCACGACCCAGGGGCTCCGCAGATAGATGCAGTTGATGTTGTAGAGGTCCGTGTAGACGTTAAATCTCCGGGCCTCGTTAGGGTTGGAAGCGCTTTTGACCAAGAGTTCCCACCTCGCTTTGGCGGAATTAGGGGCTGCCCTTCGACCCGGCCCTTCGCAGCAGGCCGATCCCGAGCAGCAGGAGCGGAATGAAGAAGCCGATCGTGAGAATGTAAGGAAGAAACACGGTGGAATCCCAATTCTGCATATAGGCGACGTCGGGATAGACGATTACGGAGAAGACGACCAGAAGGAGGCCGAACGGCAGCGTAACGGCTTGGTAACGGCGCAGCCGCAAAATCTCGGAGAAGCCGGCGACCCAACCGTAGAAGTAAAACGTGGTTTTGATATACGTCGTCACGAACCATAATCCGGCCATAAACGCCTCGATGCGCTGGAGGAAGTTGCCGATGTTGATTTTCTTGACCAGAGAGTAACTGGGGAACATGCTCCGGGACGTAATGTCGGGGCCGAGGATCAGAATGCACAGCAGCGTAACCAGGAAGACGCACACCCCTCCGATGATCGCTCCGGAGACGAACCATTTCCGGGCCTTCTTGGGATTGCGGACGCGGGGCAGAACCGAGAACAGGAAGACGACGGGCAGGTAGGCCGTTCCCGCGAACGAGAAGCCCGCCCACAGCACGGGCCCGATTCCCGACTCCAGAACGGGCTGCAGGTTATGGGGCTTGACCTCGGGGGTCAAGGTGGCCAGAAGCACGACGAACAGAATGAGGAACCAGGGGAGCATCAGCTCCGCCGTCCGGGAGATGGACTCGAGCCCCATCCGGACGCCCATGACCACGACGACGGCGAACAGGGCGTTGATGAACGAGATCGGGGTATGAGGGATAAAATGGATGTTGAAAAAGTTGCCGACGTAATATAGAACGGTCGCCGCCCCGACGAACGAGCCGAAGACGAACAGCAGCGCCACGCCTCCTCCCAGCCACCTTCCGAGCGCCGCTTCGCAGATGCCGACCAGCGTAAGTCCCGGGAACACCCGCCACAGGGCCACGTACAGCCCGAGTATCGCCCCGCCGAAGAAGATGCCGGCCAGCGCCCCGAGCCAGGCGTCCTGGCGGGCCGTCGCCGCCAAACCCGACGGGACGATCAGAACGGTCGTGCCGATCGTGTAGAGGAACGTAAGAACCATCAATTGGCGTTCGGATATATGCCCATTCGTCTGCATCGTTCTCGCCTCCTTCGGTCCTCCCGGTGAGTATCCCGCTCCGGGGGTTCATCGCCCCGCTCCCCGGGCGAACGGCCGGAAGACGGCCGCGATCCAATCCAACGGATTCGGGAGGGGAACATGCAGGGCCGAGGCGATGCCCGAGGCGACCCCGAACGCCAAGAGGAGCGAGAATACCCAGAGCTCCTTCTTCCGGCCGCGGAGAGCGGGGATCTCGATGAAGGCGCAGGCGGCGCCGACCAGCAAGATTCCGATGATCCTGATCACCCGCCGTCATTCCCCCTTCTTCTTGCGCATGGAGTCCACGATCGTTCCGCTGCGGCGAATCTTCACGGTCGCCTTCACGTCGACGCGGGCGCTCTTGAACGCTTCCTCCCAATCCTTCTTGAGCGATCTCCAGGCGCGGGGATCGCTACGGTGGATCGCTTCGCCGAAGCCGAAGACGTCCGAGCCGTACGTCTTCTGCATCGCCTCGACCGCTTGCCGCGCGAGCTCCTCCACCCTCTGCTCCGCCCTCCGCTCCAGCTCCCGGATGTCGGACGATCGGTTCAGGTCCAGCGCGCATTGAACCTCGCCGATATTCTCCTCGACCCGCACGTCGACCTTCAGACGCGGAGCCCCGTTCCGGACGGAGCCGCGAAGCTTCGACGTCGAGTCCACCCATTCCAGCGCTACGTTGCCGCCTTGGGGACAAGCGACATGGTCGACCGCCTTCTTCACGTTCCCGACGACGATGTTATAGCCCCTGCTCTCGGCCTCGTTCAACCAACCGACCAGCTTATCCTCCCGGAACACCGCCAGCCCGGCGTTCAGGATCCTCGCCGCCGGACGGATCGTCTTCACGTTCTCCCGGAATCGGCCGGCTTCGTCGCTGCCGGCCACCTCGACGCCGCCGACCGTCGGTTCCTTGCCGTCGCTCACGTACACCGAGATGAATTCGTCAAGCGACACGGCGGCCGTGAAGCCCCCGTTCCGCTCCGACATATCGATCGAACGGTACACCTTGTTGGCCGGAATCTTCTCCATAGGCGTCAAGATGTCGAGCACGTTCTCCGCGGTCGTCCCTTTGGCGACCAGAAGATAGAAGTCCGTCCGAAGCTCATTGTCCCGGGACAGGAGGTCCAGGGCGTCCCCGATTCCTTGACGGGCCGCCTCTTCCCCGAAGATGGCGAACCGGAGATGGGAGGAATAGATCTTCCGCGGGCTGTCGTTCGTCATTCGGCGAAGGGCTTCGAAGAGCGTCGCCCCCGAAGCCTTGTAGACCGTGACGGGAGCGCGGCCGCTCTGCCCGTCCTTCTGCGTCACTTCACCCGGCTGGACCACCTGGACCGTCACCTCGTATTGATCTCCGGCCCTGTCGATCCCCATCGCCATGGAGATGCCCAGCTCGTTGAGCTCCCGCCTGTCCCAGCAGCCCGCCAGAAGGAGCGCGAGGAGCGACGCGCAGGCCGCGGCGACCGCCCGCCTTCCGCGGCTCATGGCGCAGGTCCGCGTCCCCGGCGTCCGAGTCCCCGGCGAATCCGGTTCCGGTTGGCGAAGACGCCGGGCCGCTTCTTCATGCCGGGGTGGGGGACGCGGAGAATGACGTCCTTCTGGTCGCTGACAAGGAAGGGACCTACCGGCGCCATGTACGGCACCCCGAAGGACCGGAGGCTGGTCAGATGCAGCAGCAGCGCGTTCATGCCGACGAAGATGCCGAACAGGCCGAACGCGGCGGCGAGCCCCATGAAGAGGAAGCGGGTAATCCGCACGGCGATCGACATGTCGAACTCGGGAATGACGTAGCTGGAGATGGCCGTTATCGAGACGACGATGATCATGCTCGCGGAGATGATGCCCGCTTCCACGGCCGCCTGCCCGATCACGAGCGTGCCCACGATGGAGACGGCCTGCCCGACCGCCCTCGGCATGCGGATGCCCGCCTCCCGAAGAATCTCGTAGGTGGCCTCCATGATCAAGGCTTCGATGAAGGCGGGGAACGGCACGCCTTCCCGCTGCGCGGCGAGGCTGATCAGCAGCTGGGTCGGCAGCATCTCCTGGTGGAACGTCGTAATCGCGATATACAACGCCGGAGCCAGCGCCGCGACGAACAGCCCGAAGTAGCGGAGCCCCCGAAGCAGCGTGCTGATATCCGCTCGCTGGTAGTAGTCCTCGGCCGCCTGGAAAAATTGGACGAACAAGGCGGGCACGATCAGCACGTGCGGAGTCCCGTCGATCAGGATGGCTACCCGCCCTTCCAGCAGCGCCCCGGGCGACGACGTCGGGCCTCTCCGTGTTCTGGATCGTCGGGAAGATCGTGTACGCCTCGTCCTGGATGAACTCCTCGATATATCCGCTCTCGAGAATGGCGTCCGTATCGATCGTATTCAGGCGCCGGTGGACTTCTTCCACCGCCCGCTCGTCGGCGATTCCCCGGATGTACATCACGGAGACGTTCGTCTTGGTCTCCTGTCCGATCTTCCTGCTCTTTAGCACCAGGTCGGGATTCTTGACGATGCGCCGAATCAAGGAGGAGTTGACTCGGATCTCCTCCGTGAACGCCTCCTTGGGCCCCCGAATGACGGTCTGGTTCGTCGGCTCCGTCACGCCGCGGTGCTCCCAGCCCGGCACGGAGATTCCCAGCGCCTGTCCGAAGCCCTCCGCCAGAACGATAACGCTTCCTTCCATCAGGGAATTCGCGGCTTCGCCCGCATCGAATACTTCGCGAATCTGCCCCACCGCCAGTACGGAATCCTTCAGCCGTCCGAGCAGCCCGGGTTCCCCGGACCGGGCGATGGCGGACGCGGCCCCGAACGCCATTAGGGGCTCCATCACGAAGCGGTGAAGGGACTTCTCGTCCGCGAGACCGTCCATGTAAACGAGCGCGAACTCTTGAACGGAGTCTTCTCCCGTCCGGAACCGGCGGACGATCAGATCGTCGCTGCCGCCCGTGCGCTCTTTAATGGCTTCTATGTTGGATAGCAACCCGGGCTGAAAGCGAAGGTTCTCGTTCATGCCGCGCCCCATCTCCCGTCGGATTCCGTAATGGGAACCATTATTGCCTTGGCGTCCCTTCAGGATACCTCGTTCACCGGTGTTGGGATCGTCTCCGGCCCGGCGGCGCCGCGAATCGCGGGCGGCAAAGACGCGAGACCGCCCAAGCCGGTCGCTCGGGCGGTCTCGCGTCAATATCGCGCAGTTGTCGGGTGTCAGGTATCGCGTCAGCTCAGCATCAGATTCAACTGGCGGACGTAGGGACGCAGCTCCGGAACGGATTCGAGGTACGAGGAGAGAACGCGAATCAGAGTGGGATTCGGGGCGTCCGCCCCGGCCTCCTTCCGAAGCAGGCCGACGACCTCCCGAAGCTCGCCGCGCGCCTCTTCGTCCTTCGGCAGCTCCCCAATCTTCTCGTCGAGCGATTGGAGGAACTGCATCGCCGTCCCCTGGCGGACAAGCGGATCGCTCGGATTCAGATGATGATAGTAGGCGCTGGCCTCGTTCAGAATCGGCTTCGCGTTCGAGCGCGCGAGATCCTCCGTCACGGCGTCCATCCGGTCGACGATGTAAGCGGCCAACTCAGGGATCGGCACGGCGATCACCTTCTGGATGACATAGCCCAAGTATTCGAACAGAATCCCCCGGAAGATCGCCACCGCGTCCCAGACGAAGGGCTCGATCCGCTCCCCGTACGCCTCCAGAAGCAGCTCCTTGCGCCAGGCGAGGAGCGCGGCTTTTTTTCTTTTCCATGCGGCTGCGAAGTTCTCGTTGGACGTGATCGGAAGCTCCCGGAAGTCGATCATGAACAAGTGGTTCTCCACCGTGTAGAACAGCTGGAATTCGATCTTCCGTCTCAGCCTCTCTCTCGGAGGCAGACGCAGCTCGGAGCCGGAACGGTCCAGCTCGTTCGCCCGCTCCAGAAGGGTTCGATGGCAGTCGACGAACGCCGCCGTGAACAGATCTTCCTTGGAGGGGAAAAATTTATAAATGCTGGCCTTGGCCATGCCGCACGCCTCGGCGATCTCCTGCATGGAAGCGGCGCTGTAGCCCTTCTTGCGGAACAGGTCCATGGCTTCGTCCAATATCTTTCTTCTTCTCGCTTCGTCCATCGCCGTTCACCCCTCCCTTATCTTGACATGGGACGAAGGCACGGTCAACGGGTGCGGGTTGACAACGAAACTCATAAGTTCTATATTGAACTCGTGAGTTCTAGAATCGGATACGAAGGAGGTGCCGATGCCCGGTCGGCAGCGCATGCGGCGGGGCATCGCGAAGGATGAGAATCGCGGAAGGAATCGAGATGCTGGAGATAACCGTCGGAGCCGGGGAGCGGACGATGAAGCTTCACCCGACGGTCGTTTACGATTCGGACTCCTGGGTCCTGATCGACACGGGAATGCCGGGCTGTTCGGCCGCCATTCGGGAGCAGGCGAAGCAGGCGGGCGTCCCGGAGGGCGATCCGAGCGCCGTCGTTCTGACCCATCAGGATATCGACCATGTCGGCGGCCTGCCGGAGTGGCTTGGCGCGGCCGGGGAAGGATTGCCGGTCTACGCGCATGAAGGGGACCGGGACGCCATCGACGGCCAAGCGCCGTTCCTCAAGTTCACGCCGCAGAGACGGGAGCAGCTTCTCCCTTCCCTGCCCGAACCTCTGCGCGCCGCGTTCGAGAAGACGTTCGCGCACCCTTCCGGCCCTAACGTGACCCGGCTGCTGGTCGACGGGGAGACGCTGCCGTTCGGCGGCGGGCTGACCGTCATCCACACGCCGGGCCATACGCCCGGGCATGTCGCTTTGTACCACCGCGCCAGCAAGACGCTGATCGCCGCGGACTCCTTGGTCGTCGCGGAGGGACGGCTGGCCGGACCGAATCCCGCCAATACGCCCGATATGGAGCAGGCGCTGAAGTCGCTGCGGAGATACGCGGCCTTCGATATCGAGAACGTCATCTGCTATCACGGAGGCCTCTGGCGGGAAGAGGCGAACGAGCGAATCGCCGAGCTGGCCGGCCAGGCATGATGCGGTTCGGCCTTACGCTCGCCCTCGCCCTGGCGGGGGGAGCGCTGTTCTCGGCGATCGGCTCCCCTCTTCCGTGGCTGCTCGGGCCGATGGCGCTCGCCTTCGCCGGGTCCAGGCTGCCTAAGGGGCGGGGCTTCAAGCCGCGATGGCCTTCCGCCTTGCGGGACGCGGCGATGATCGCCATCGGGTACTCGATCGGGCTGACGTTCACGATGGATACTCTCGTCGAGATGGGACGCCAGCTGCCGACCATGATTCTGATGACGGCGCTGCTGCTTCTGTTCAGCGCGCTGATCGCCTGGACGGTGGCGAAGCTGGCCGGCCTGCCGCTGCCGACCGTGCTGATGGGCAGCATTCCCGGCGGCCTGTCGCAGATGATCCTTCTGGCGGAGGACACGAAGGGAGTCGACTTGACGGTCGTCACGTTCCTGCAGGTGACCCGGCTCATGATGATTATTTTCTTCGTCCCGCTGCTGGTGTTCAGCCCGCTGTTCGTCTCCTCCTTCGGAGCGGAGTCCGCAGCGGCGGGTACCGCGAATGCGGTGAACGCCGCGGATACGGCGATCGCCGCGGGCGGCGATTCGGCCGCGATGGCAGCGGGTACCGCGGGCGCATCCGGCTGGGCCGGCTGGGCCGGCTGGGCCGGCTGGGCCAACTGGGGCGACTGGGGCGACTGGGGCGGACTGTTCCCCGCTATCCTCCTGTTCGCCGTCGTCTGCACGGGGGTCGCCGTGCTGCTGAAGAGAATCAAGTTCCCATCCGCTTATCTGCTGGGACCGATGATCGTCACGGCCGCCCTTCATCTCTCGGGCGTGCACGGCCCCTCGCTGCCGGCCGGCGTACTGGACGCCTCCCAGCTCTCGATCGGCACGTACGTCGGACTGCTGCTCAGGCCGGAGGGGCTGAAGAACAAAGTCCGGATCGCGACGCTCGCCGTATTGAGCGGAGCCGTGCTGCTGGCCGGCTCGTTCGGCCTCTGTCTGCTGCTGACGCGGCTCCACCCGATATCGCCGTCGACTGCCTTCCTCAGCTTGGCTCCCGGCGGCATGGACCAGATGGGGATCATCGCGAAGGAGATTCATGCCGACGTCGCGATCGTCAGTTGCTACCAGCTGTTCCGCACCTGGTTCATCTTCTTCGCCGTTCCGCCTCTTCTGAGGCTTCTCTTCCGCCGCCTGCTTCCTAAGGGGAGCGTGCGGCGGGAAGCGACGGAATGACGGCGCGTCGATCGGATAGACGGAAGGGGCGTCCCTCAAGGCTCGATACGGCCTTGGGAGACGCCCCTTCTATGCTTTTCCGCAATATTCCGCCGCGATCTTATACCGATGCCGCCTTCGCTTCGTCCCTAGAAGCCCGGATCTGCTTGCTGCGGAGCTGTCCGCAGGCGGCGTCGATGTCCGTCCCGTGCTCCAGGCGGACGCTGCAGCTGACGCCTTGCTTCTTGAGCGCGTCGTAGAACGCCCGGATGGACTCCTGCTCGCTTCTCTGGTACTGACTGTGCTCGTCAACGGGATTGTACGGAATCAAGTTCACGTTCACGAGCGGACGCCGCTTCTCGCCGATCAGCTCGGCCAGCTCCAGCGCATGCTCCCTGCGGTCGTTCACGTCCTTGAGCAGGATGTACTCGATCGTCAGCCTCCGGTTCGTGCGCTCCAGGTAGTAATCGATCGACTCCATGAGCTTCTCGATCGGAATGGCGCGGTTGATCTTCATGATCCGCGTGCGCAGCTCGTTGTTGGGCGCGTGCAAGGAGACCGCCAGGTTCACCTGCAGGTCGCTGTCCGCGAACTCCCGGATTTTCCCCGCCAACCCGCTCGTCGATACGGTAATATGCCTCGGTCCGATGGCCAGACCCTTGGGATCCTTCACGATCCGGATGAAATCCGCCATGTTGTCGTAGTTGTCGAACGGCTCGCCGATGCCCATCACGACGATGTGGGTCACCCTCTCGCCCTGCCCCGCCCGGTCCAGATCATGCTGGACGTTCATAATCTGCTCGACGATCTCGCCGGCGGACAGATCCCGGCTCTTGGCCAGCAGGCCGCTCGCGCAGAAGCTGCACCCGATGTTGCACCCGACCTGCGTCGTGACGCACACGGAGAGGCCGAACTTGTGGCGCATCAGCACCGTCTCGATCAGGTTGCCGTCCCGAAGCTTGAACAGGTACTTCACGGTCCCGTCCGCCGACTCCTGCCTCGTATGTTCGGTCATCGTATGGATGACATACTGGTCTTCGAGCAACGCGACGCATTCGGGCCGCGCTTCGGTCATCTGCTCGTAGCTCGTCACCCGCCGGCGGTACAGGGCCTCCCAGACCGCCGAGGCGCGGGACTTCTTCTGGCCGCGCTCTTCAAGCCACGCGGCGAGCCGATCCAGCGTTAATCCGTATAGGGAATCCTTCATCGTTAATCCTCTTCTCGTTCTCCGTGCTCTTCCGGTGTTATTATGCCGCTAGTGTAACACGTTTTGCCCCGGAATGAAATGAAGGCCGGTCATCGTCCTAACGCTTGCGTCTTCTTAGCGTCCCCTTTTCCTCTTGGTCTCACCCCTATCCTAGCATCCATTTTTCGGCGCGATTTTTGATCCTCGTGAACCTTCTATTTTTCTATTTTGCGCCGCCGTAAACGGACAAGCCCGGCTCCTCGGAAGGGGCCGGGCTTGTCTCGTCAGCTGCTGTAACTCTAATACAGGTTAATGAACATTATCTTCCCGCTGCTTGACGAACTTCTCGCTTCCGTCTTCATTCCGGGTCGCATCGTGGGATACCGTCGCTTCTTCCACGTCTCCGAAGCCCCACTTGGCGGCCGGGAAGTCGGGGAACGATTGCGGCGCATCCGCCAGAGGACCGCGGAACAACATGCGGTTGATCAGCACGACGGCTTCCAGACGCGTGATCTCGTTGTCCGGATGGAACGTGCCGTCTACGTAACCTTGAATCATTCCGTTGCGATAGAGAGCTTCGATCGCGGCGGAGGACCAGCGTCCGGCCGTATCGGAGAAGTGATTCGAGATCGAAGCCGGCGCTTCGAGCTTCAAGTACCGTACCATAACCGCGGCCAGCTCTTCGCGGGTCACGGCTTGGTCCGGACGGAACCGTCCGTCTTCATATCCCGTGAAAATGCCGTTCTCCGTCGCGATGCTGATGTATCCGCTAGCCCAGTGTTGATTCGATACGTCCGAATACGATGCCTTCTTGTCCGTGTTCCCTCCGTTGATCAGACGCGCCACGATGGCGGCCAACTCGGACCGCGTCAAGGAGCGCTGCGCCTTGAAGGTGCCGTCCGGATAGCCGAGAATGTAGCGCTCGTGGCTGATCTCTCCGAACCGGTTCGAGAACAGAAGAACCTTGACGGATGCCGCCGCGTTCTCCGGATGAACCGCCTTGCCTTCGGAAGCGAACTGCCCCTTCAGCTCTACGGTCTTCCCGCTAACATCGATCGACGGGAATTGAATCTTCACGTTTTTGTTGATCGTCTGGCCGGCTGCAAGTTCCTCGACCGTCCAAACGATGGCGTTGCCTTCGACGGTTCCGCCTGCGGCATCCAGTACCACGGCGCCTTCCGGCAGCGTCAGCGTTACCTTGCCTTGGTGCAGGATCGCGTTCGCTCCATTGGTGTACGAGACGACGACCGTCGCTTGGCTATTCTCTTGATAGGTGCTGCGATCCACCGACACGTTCAACGTGACGTTCGAATCGACGTCCTTCGGCTCTTCCGGCTTCTCCGTCGTCGGGGTGCCCGGATCGGTTCCTCCGGACGATCCGCCGCCGGATCCGCCGCCCGATCCGATCGGCTGCATGGAGAAATCCCAATGCACGATCGCGTCGTTAACCTCGATATTGGTGCTCTTATAAGTCTTGTACCCTGCGCGCGTCGCCGTGATCGTATAGTCCGTATCCCCGTATACCATGAAGGCATAATTGCCGAGGGCATCGCTATACTGCGGGTTGGCATTGTCGCTAGGCGCGAAGCCCGGGAGCTTCGGCAGCACGACCTGCGTGCCCGGTACGATCTTCTTATCCTTGTTGCGCTTCGTATTGGAGTACGTCAGGACGACCTTCGCATCCTTGATCGGAAGGCCCGTCTTCGCATCCGTTATGATGCCGAACGGGTCGATCAACTCTTCGTTGATGTTCATCTCGCCTTGCCGTCCGACCGTCAGTTCCGGGAACGATCCGTTTTTCTTTTTATTAAGGACAACCGAATCCCTGACGACTTTCCCGTCCGGCAGCTTCACATCGTATTCGTAACGAATCTCCAGACCGTAGACGATGCTCGGATCGACAGGCAATCCGTCCGCCACGAAGACTCCGTCCGCGCTTAGCGCGTATCCCGCGGCATCGACGTACGTTCCGTCCGGCTTAACCAAATAAGCCTTGAATGCCGGAGCGGCGCCTTGATTGCCTTCAGGGGTACCGACGCTTCCGAATTGGATCGGCAGGAGTTTGCCGCCAGCCCCCTCGGCTCCGACAATACCCGTAATCGTCTGGCTGGACGGGAAGACTTGACCTTCGCCGGTAATCTCCTCGTTCACGCTGACTTTCTGTTTGTAAACGATCGTACGGGTTTGATCCCCGGTCCCGACGGTTCTGGTGATCTCGGCCCAGTAGTTCCGGTTCCCGTCCGTAATCGGAACGGAGTAACTTCCGTCACCGGCCGTTGTCACGGTAGCGACGATATTCCCTTCATCGTCTCGGATCGTTACCGTAGCTCCCGCTACCGGTTCAGCGTCCCTGGTCGACGGGTTCGTATTCGTGATGACCCCTGCGATGACCGCCGGCTCCAGATACAGTTCGATGCCCGCGCGTCCTTGCAGCCCGTGTACCGGATCGTTGACGCTCGCCTGCAATTGAATCGTAACCGGTTCTTTGCTGTTCGTTTTCTCGGATTGATAACGGATCGTAGCGACTCCGTTCACTGTCGTGACTACCGGAGCCTCAAGCGCGACGCCCTTCTCGTCCACGAAGTGCCCGTACGGCGCCGTCGTAAAGTCCACCGGCACTCCCGAGACCGGGTTGCCGTCCTTATCCTTCACGATAGCGGTCAGGATCGATTGGGACTTGCCATTCGCCACGATGCGATCCGGAGTCGCCTTCAAATCGATCGTGTATTGAACAGGTGCCTCCTGCACGTCGATCGAGACGGTGCCCGGAGCCGACGTCGCTTGTCCGTCGTTCACCGTGAACGTGAAGCTGTCCGGTCCCGTGTAGCCTTCATTAGGCGTATACGTGAACTTTCCGGTGTCCGGATCAATGACAACCTTACCGTGTTCCGGTTGCTTATCTACTGCGTACGTCAGCTGATCTTCATCGGCATCCGTACCCGTCAATTGGCCTTGCAGCGGCTGATCCTTCGTCGCGGTTACGTTCTTGCCGTTCGCGATCGGTTCGCGGTTTGGCACTTCCGCTTCCGTTACCGTGATCGAGATGGTACCCGGAGCCGAGGTCGCTTGCCCGTCGTTCACCGTGAACGTGAAGCTGTCCGGTCCCGTATAGCCTTCATTAGGCGTATACGTGAACTTTCCGGTGTCCGGATCGATCACGACCTTACCGTGCTCCGGCTCCTTGGCCACCGCGTACGTCAACGGATCTTCATCGGCATCCGTACCCGTCAGTTGACCTTGCAGCGGCTGATCCTTCGTCGCGGTTACGTTTTTGCCGTTCGCGATCGGTTCGCGGTTTGGCACTTCCGCTTCCGTTACCGTGATCGAGATGGTACCCGGAGCCGAGGTCGCTTGCCCGTCGTTCACCGTGAACGTGAAGCTGTCCGGTCCCGTATAGCCTTCATTAGGCGTATACGTGAACTTTCCGGTGTCCGGATCGATCACGACCTTACCGTGCTCCGGCTCCTTGGCCACCGCGTACGTCAACGGATCTTCATCCGCATCCGTACCCGTCAGTTGGCCTTGCAGCGGCTGATGCTTCGTCGCGGTTACTTCCGCGTCTTTCGCTGCCGGTTCGTTGTTCGCAGGTGCTGCTTGAACCGCGAACGTGCCTTCAGCTTCAGCCGTCGCGCCCAACGGACCTGTCGCGGTCGCACGGACGTTGTAATTCCCCTCGCTATCGATGGTCGATACCGGAGTCCAGATCCAGCTTCCGTCCTCTTCGACCTTTAAGGTCCCTTGAATCTCATTGGAGCTATCGGTTACTTGAACCTCTACATTCGAACCCGGTTCGCTTGCTCCCTTAATGCTACGTACCTCGGCTACGGTCGAGCCGTTAGCCGGGCTGTCGATCGTCACGAAGACGTTGCTAACCGGGAAGCCGGTCAGCGGGCGCTGAACAAGCTGCGGGTCCTCGGAGCTGACAATGCTTCCGATCGAATCGATCGCGTAGTTCAGGCTTACCTTTGCTCCCGGCGGCACTTGAACATTGTCCGCCAACTGAAGCTTCAACGTGTTCGTGGCGCTACCGTCTTTAACCGTCGCTGCCACCGTCTTCGGATCCCCGTCTCCCGTATCGATAACGATCTCGAGCTTCGGAGAACCGGTGATCGTCACGGCCTCAGGGAACTTCACGATAACCTCGTTGCGATCGCTCGCGACCGCGGCTGCCGTCGGATGCAACCCCTTCTGGTTTTCCACTTCGAAGGCGTCCAGCCAGCCCAGGCTTCGGGCGTCCGCCCCCGTCTCCCGAACGTCGATCATCGCGTCGGAAGAATCCTTCTTGTTCGTCTCGTAATTCAACGTAATGTTCGTCTTGGCGGCATTGCTAGGAAGGACGGGAACTCCTCCTGCCGGCAGTCCGTTGCCAAGAGTCAGGATGACCGTCTTGTTGGTCGGATCGGTACCATCCAAAGACGCTCCGATTGCCGGAATCGGCTGGTCAATGCCGTCGATGTTGAACGAGAACGCATTGGCGCTTTTGCTTACGGCGTCTGCGTCCAGCGGGTTTTCGAAGACGACCTTCACCTTGTTGCGCTCGGAATCGTCTACCACTGCAGCACTTACCGGCTTCATCTGATTTCTCACCGGATCGTTCACGAACGCATCGAGCTTGGAACCGTCCTCGATCTTGACGATTCGGTCCGTATCATTCAGAAGCTCCGGCGCGTAAGTGAGCGAGACCTTCGCATTCAGCGGAATCTTCTCGCCGTTCGTGAGCCGGATCGTCAGCTTGTCGGGATGTTCGGGATCGAATTCGACCGCCGCGTTCTGGTCATTCAAATTCACTGTCTCTGGAGTTCCGTCGTCGATCGTTACCGCGAAGGCGGACAGGACCGCGCTTGTCGGCGCCTTAATGGCGGCCGGGAATTCGATCTCGATCTTGTTCCGATCTTGATCGTTCACGACTTCAAGATCCTGTGGAGCGAATCGGTTCTGGACCGGTACGCCCGAATCCGGATCCCCGGCAACCGGGAAGCTCTCAAGCGGCAGGCCGCCCAAACCCGCTCCTTTTACTGAACCTTTATCTTGATCATAAATCAAAGGAGGATTCGTATTCGGCGGAATGACGTAATCTCTTGGAAGATTCTTAGGATAGTCCTGTGCATCGGGATCGATCTCCAATTTCAACCGGAAAGGATCGTCCTCCCCGGAAGCATCCTTGGCATGATCCGCGACTTTGAGCGGAACCAGCACCGGATCCCCGTTGCCGCCGCTAATATCCAGATAGAACCCGCCCGCGTTGGTCGGATCGTAGTCGACAGGCATGTCCAGAGTCACATCAACCGTATGGCGATCCGGACCGACCTCTGCTTTCACGACCTTCGGAGCGACCGGGTCGGCGAACAGGATAGGCGCGGTATCGAAATTACCTCCACCGTAGGTCTTGCCGTCCAGCACCCCGCCGATTCTCGCTTTGACGTTCGTCAAGTGCGGATAGTCGCCTAAGTTCCACACATCAACCGTGGCGACACCCTTCGCGTCCGTCGGTACCGTGATCTCGCGAACGACGACTGTTTTGCCGTTGCGCTCATATCTACTGGTTTTGACCGAGTAGTCTTTAGCCGTCAGATAGAGGTCTTCGTCGTCTACCTGAGTCGCCGCGGATACAGTTCTTCCGCTGCCGATCTGGACCGTAGTGTAGTCTTCAATGTAGTACAGAGAGAATGTAACCGGATAACCAGCGATCAAATTGCCGTCAATCGTTTTCACTTCCGCGCTTACGGGCGCGCTAGCTCCTGTGGCAATGATTCCTTGTAATTGCGTTGACCCGCCGTATTGCGGCGTTGTGCCGTTTGGCATCAATGGATCGTTGTTTTTTAATGTAAAATTGACGTTCTGACCGTTACGTACCAACGGCTCTTTCGTAATCGAGATCTGGGTTGGAGCCAGTTCTACCTTCTGATCCGGCGAAGCCGGAGCGCCCGGCACGATAAGGCCGCTGTAGTTATTGAAGTGCCACGAGTAGATATCGTGATACTGGTTCGCTCCTCCAGTAGCTGCAGTAAACCCGATGAACACGTCGTCTTGAAGAAGACGGCCGGACAAGTCATTGTTGTCGGTAATGATCGGCTTGATCGTGAAGTTGCCTGTGCCTTCATTAAGCGGTGCCACAAGTTCATCTCCGCTCAAAGACGGGAATTCCTTGAGCAGTACTGTCTTAACCCTTTTCCCTGTGCCAGTTCCTTCGGTCACCAATTGTCCTTTATCGACCACGGGAGCCAGATAGGTGCCGTCTGTGTTCTTGCGGATCAAGTATACCCGCAGTTGCTTCTTAATCCCGTCATAGTCGATCCAGGAGTGGAAGGACGTAGCTGGATCGTTCTGCGCGAGCGACATCTCGCCGATGTCAAGATTAGCGATATTCCGGCCTTCTTGGATTCCCCCATTATTGGAGGAATTGTGAGTCACGTCTCCATCAAGGTCGACGGCGACATGGGAACCCTTCGTAGACCCGTCCCCATTAGTAGTTCCAAATGGTTTTGGATCGCTCCGGTCGCTATTATAGTAAGTGTCATATTCGACCCCGATGCTCTTCTGAACGCCGGAATATCCGAGCCCGCCGCCGCTGGCGCCCGCCTCGTTGGAAGCTGTCTGTACGACGAAGACGATTCCATCCGCTTGGGAGCCCTGTTCCATCTTGAAGCTGAAGTAGGTGCTGAACGAACGATTGTCGGACAGCGTAACGCGATTTTTATTGAACAAGCTCCCGAAGGAGTTCCCCTTGGTCGTCGCCAGGCGAACAAGATCGCGACCAAAGTTCTGGAATCCGATGCTTGTAGCTCCCCCAGGTGTCTTTAAATCGTTCGCCGAGTAATTCGGCTGGCTTGAGGTACCGCTTGTCGTACCGTAATTATATACCAGACTGCCAGCCTCGGCGGTTCCGTACTGCTTCAGCGTTCCGCTGAAGTTCGTTTTATTGTTCCACACAATACTCGCCTTATCGCCAACAAGAGGGTTGCCGCTCCCGAAGTCGGCATTCTTAAGCGAGATGTAGGTCTTGCTCGGATCGACGGTCACCGTGTCGTCCGCTGCGCTTGCTCGGCCCGGCGGCGTCGCCGCGAAGCCGGAGCCCGCGATCAACAACGCCATCGCGGCGTTGAACCAACGCTTGCCGCTTCGTCCTCCCTTCAAGTAGGACTTTAATCTTGCTGTATTCATTCTTGTGTCGCTCCCTTCTCCTGCCTTTTCTCTAGTCAAAACGTACTAATGAATCACCAAAAAAGAATTATAGGGGGAGCAACTGTACCAAAACTGAACAAAATTAAGACCATATCCTCTTTCCCATGACAAATAGGCCGAAGCCCTCCGCCGGTCGGAGAGTTCCAGTCCGATGCAAAAAAGCCATCCCCCAAGAGGATGGCTTAAATCAACTTGCATCTTCGCTAAATCGAAATCAATCCCGGCTGAAAATCTTGGCGAGCAGCCGAAGCATCTCGACGTACAGCCACACTAGCGTCACCATCAGGCCGAAGGCGCCGTACCATTCCATGTACTTCGGAGCGCCTTCGCGGGCGCCGTTCTCGATGAAGTCGAAGTCGAGAACGAGGTTGAGCGCCGCCACGGCGACGATGACGAGGGAGATGCCGATGCCGATCCAGCTGTTGTCGTGCAGATACGGGACCGTAACGCCGAACAGTCCCAGGATGAAGCTGAGCAGGTAGACGATGGCGATGCCCGCCGTCGCCGCGAACACGCCGAGCTTGAAGTTCTCCGTCGCCTTGATAAGCCGCGTCCTGTAGGCCAGCAGAAGGGCGACGAACACGCCCATCGTCAGCAGAGCCGCCTGCAGCGTGATGCCTTGGTAAAGAGACTCGTAATTCGCCGAGAGAGCCCCCAGGAACACCCCTTCCAGGATAGCGTAGACGGGGACCAGGTAAGGCGAAGTCGTCGGCTTGAAGCTGACGATCAGCGCGAGGACGAACCCGGCGATGGCGGAGCCGATCGCGTAAGGCATGACGTTCGTTCCGTCGAAGTAGCTCGACCAGCTGACGAACGCGCCGCCCAGCAGCAGGGCGAGCATGATGAAGGCTTTGTTCACCGTTCCGTCGATCGTCATCGAGTCTCTTCCCGAGTAATGCCCCGTGCGTTCGAAAGTCTTGTCGTTCAACGTGGGATTGCCGCTGCGGCCTATCAAGATGGAATCACCTCATCGGATATTTGGGTCCATTGTACCACAGCTCGGCTCAACTTCCCAGATAATTCCTACAACCACCTAACTACCCCCCCGGCGAATAACGGCTGGAATTCCCCACCATACTACAAGGGACTGTCCTTACGAAATGGAGGAACCGCCATGCTCGACAACCTGGAGAGCAACTACGACTGCTCCCGTGCCGGCGACGACTTGCACCGCCTCAAGCAGGAGCTGGCCTCGCTGCGCGGCCGAGGCGACGAGAGCCCGGAATCGCAGGAAGCGATCAACCGGCTCGAGAACCAGATCTCGTTCATTCAGAACAAGTGCGACATCCGCCCTTGATTCGTCCGGAGACGGCGACAGGGGAAGCCTCCGCGGCCGGCGACGGTCGGGAGGCTTTTTTATTGCGCACGGCGACAATCTGGAACTTTTCGGAATTCCGCGCGTCTAACTGTCAGTTTGGGATAACCTTAGGCGAAGGCAGGCGTGTGGAAAATGAAAAGATGGATCGCGCTCATGGTCGTGCTCGGAATCGTTGCCGCAGGCTCGAACGCTTATGCGAAGGCAGGGCCTATTAAGCTGAAGGTCGAGGGCGTTCCCGTGAACGGCGACGCGGAGCCGATCGTCTCGAAGGGCCGGGTGCTCATCCCCCTGCGGGCGGCGTCGGAAGCGCTCGGAGCGAACGTGGCATGGGACCCGAAGGCGAACAAGGTCACGGTGACCAAGTGGGCGGAGAGCGTCGAGCTCACGGTAGGCAAGAAGACGGCGCTCGTGAAGGGGACATCGGAGCCCTCGTACGAGACGGCGCTCGACGTGCCCGTGAGCCGGGTAGGCAGCCGGGTTTACGTCCCGCTGCGGTTCCTGAGCCAGACCTTCGGCTATCGGGCGGAGTGGAGCGGCGATACGGTGAACATCCGCTCTCCTCTTAGCGAATCGACGCAGAAGATCCTCTATCACGGAGCGCTTGGGGAGGCTCGCAAGCTGGCCATGAAGATGGGCGTTCATTACGAGCATCCCGCTCTGAAGATGACCCGCTTCAGCGAATGGTGGTCGGAGACGTACCTGTTCCCGGAAGGAGAAGCCCTCCGCTATCTGAAGATCGAAGGGGATACCGTCTCCTGGGTGGAATTCAAGGACGGCTTCGCGGTCGTCACCTGGCAAGCTCACGTTAACGAGGACGACGCGCTGCAGCAATTCCTTCAAAGCAAGTGGAAGGACGAAGTCGGAACGAAGCCGAAGCTGGGTAAGGGCTACTACTCTTATTCCTACGGCTTCGCTGGGGTTCAGAGGGAACAGACGGAGCAGAAGATCGATCCCCAGGGCCAGATCGCTCCGATCAATTCGTATATAAACACGGACGGGAAAATCTCGGGACAACCGCCCATCTACCAGCTCCCCGGCGAGGTCCGGAAGGAAGCCGTCGCGCTCCCGAAGCCGTCTCCCTCCGGCGCCCCCTCCTTCAAGCCGGGCGTCTCGATCGTGTTCCCGAAGGGCAAGGACGCCGACGAAGAGACGGTCCTCCAGCTGGTGAAGAAGAACATCGAGGCCCTCGCCGCGAAGGACAAGGAGGCCTTCCGGGCAACGATCCTTAACGGCGGCGATTACTTCGACTTCTTGCTGGAAGAGAGCGTCTCCTTCCGGTTCACGGACCTGGAGGCCATCGAGCCCTACGACCCGGAGACCAAGCGCCTCAACGTGCGGATCGGGTTCGACGAGCGGAAGGACGGAACCGTCCGGCACAGCTCCTATATCTTCACGGCTATCAAGGATAAAGCGGGCGAGTGGAAAATCGCCAGCATCGATTAAGCGCCCCGACCCGGCGCCTGCGCAAAGAGCACCCCGCCGGCGGCGGGGTGCTTTTCTCGATCGAATCCGTTATAGCTTCACGTCGTACCAGACCTTGCCGTCCGGGCAGCGGCCGCCGCTCATCTCTTCAAGGACCGCTTCCGGGAACCGCGCTCTCACGTAATCGGCTTCCGCCGAGGACAACCGAAGCTCCCGGGCGGCCGTTCCGTCCGGGAACGATTCCGCGACGAACAGCTCGATGCGCTCCTTCTCCGCCGCCGTCATCCCGATTCCTCCTCGCAGCTGGATTCGATGTTCTCTCTCAATCCGCGGTCTGCTAGCGTCGCCCTTACCCGTAATGCTTGCCCGACAATTCGATAGACTTCCGCACGAGCACGTCCATCGCGTCGACGGAGAACTCGGCGGCCTGCTCGCCAAGCCGGATGCAAGACAATTCGGTGCACGCGATGATGACGCAGTCGCATCCGTCTTGCTCTACCAAGTCCAGGATGATTCTCTCGAGCCCCTCGGAGCTGATCATCCGGCCTCTCTTGATATCGTTATAGATAATGTTCATGATCTCGCGCTGAACGGACTCCTCCGGCTCCTGCAGCTCCAAGCCGTACTTGTCGCACACCTTCCGGTAGACGCCGCTTCTGAGCGTGCCGTTCGTCGCCAGCACCCCGACCTTGCGGACGGAGCCGAATCTTCTCCCGATCTCCTTGATCGTCTCCTCTACCATATGAATGATAGGAATGGAGGTCATCGCCTGCATCTCGTCGTAGAAGTAGTGCGACGTATTGCACGGAATGGCGATGTGGTCCGCGCCCGCCTGCTCCAGCAGCCTCAGGTCGCGCTCCACCGCCTTCAGGAACCGTTCGCCCGCATTCTCCAGAATGACCGTGGTCCGATCGGGCAACGTCGCGTGATTCAGAACGACCATGTCGATATGGTCCTGGTCCCGGTCCGCCACCGTATGCTCGATCACCTGGTCCATGAAGACGGACGTCGCCTTCGGTCCCATTCCGCCAATGACGCCTAATCGTTTATTGTCCACTGCCATTACCCGCTTCGTTTAGATTTGGTGAATCGTCAGACGACGCGCTCCCGAACCATGCCCAGCGCGATCTCCGCCGCCGGGTCCATCCCCTGGCAGCCTCCGAGCAGGATCAAGTCCCCTTGTCCGACGCGGGAGAGCGCTTCGGCGATCGCGTCCGGCAGCTCGTCGAACAGACGGACCCGGATGTTCGCCTTCTCCATCGTCTCGAGGAACACCCGGGCTTCCTCGTCGGTGACCCGGTCCTTGGACGTCACGTGGGAGACGCTCTTCGTCGCGATGATCTCGTCCAGCTCCAGGCGGGCCATCCAGTCCGCGATCGCCTCGGCGTTCTCGCGGTTGACGGTCGGGCCGCGTTCTCCCCGGATCGCGTAGACGAGGTGCAGCTTCTCGTAATCCATGAACTTGAGCGTCTCTAGCGTGACGTTAATGTTCCCCGGATTGGCGAAGTGATCGTCGATGATCGAGAAGTCTTCGCCTTCGTAGATGAACTGGAATCGGCGCTCGACTCCCGGGAACGTCCTCAGCGTCCGCTGGATCGTCGCCGGCGACACGCCGCAGAGCAGCGCGTTGATGATGGCGACCATGGAGTTGTACACCGAATGCAGGCCCGGTACGGACAGTTCGACCTCGAACTCGCCCGGCTCGAATTCGACGCCCCGCGCTTCGAACGCCTTGCGGATCTCAAACTTGTACTTGCCCCGTCCGGTGGACAGGTCCAGATCCTTGCAATAGAAGTGGCCTTCCCGGCTCCGGACGCCGAAGGTGAGCACCTGCGCCTTCGTCTCGCCCGCGAGGGAAGCCGAATATTCGTCGTCCAGGTTCAGCACGGCGACGCTCTTCTCGGACGCATTGCGAATGAGGCTGGACTTCGCCTCGAAGTACCGCTCGAACGAGCCGTGCGAATCGATATGCTCGCGGCTCAAGTTGTTGAACGTCACGATATCGTAATCGACCGTCTCGACGCGGTGCGTCTCCAGCGCGGCGGAGGACACCTCCATCGTGACGTGGGACACGCCGCGGTTCTCCATCTGCCACAGATAATGCTGCAGATCGAGCGATTCGGGCGTCGTCAACTGGGCCGGAATGGACGTGTCGTCGATCTTGATGACGACCGTTCCGATCAGGCCGGTCTTGTAGCCGTGATTTTCCAGCATCGCGTTCGTCATGTACGAGGTCGTCGTCTTGCCGTTGGTCGCGGTGATGCCGATCATCGTCATGTTCTCGGACGGGTGGCCGTAGAAGGCCGCCCCGAGGCGGGCCAGCGCGATCCGGCTGTTCGGAACGCGGATCTGGGGAATATCGAAGCCGTCCTGGAACGTCTCGACGATGGCCGCCGAGGCTCCGTTCTGAACGGCTTGAGCTAAGTACTTATGTCCGTCTGTCTTGTACCCGGTCACGCAGACGAAGAGATGGCCTTCGGCCGCCCGGCCGGAATGGAAGGAGATCCCGGTTATCGTCGTCTCCTTCTCCCCTCGCGTCTCCAGAACGTCAATGGCTTGCATCAGCTTAGTCAGCTTCATCATTCCAATCGCCTCCTTATCGGCGCGCGAATCGGCGCGTGAACTTGCCTGAGATCATCGACAGGAACGAAAAGAAGGGCTTGGGGTCCTCCCAGCTCCAGATGGCGTGTGCCTTCGGCTTGAAGAAGGAGGCCGCCACTTGCCCGAACGTCAACTGCTTGGTCTTCAGGTAGCCGCGAATGGCCAGCATGTCTTCGTAAGCGTACCAGAACACGAGATTGGTGTCCTTCGTGACGGCGCTCGGCGGAAGGGGAGACCCTGTCAGCTCCCGGTACGTGATGTACGGAACGTTCACGCCCGCCTTGGCCAGCAGGACGTTCAGGTTCGTGATCCGCACGTTGACTTCGATCAGGTAGAACTTCCCGGTCTCGGCGTCCTTCTTGAACTCGATCTCCGCGAAGCCCTTGTATCCCATCGACTCGAGGAACTTGGCGCCGATGTCGTACAGCTCCGGCACGTACTTCTGGCCGGTGTAGACGGACGCCCCGAAGTTGATCGGGTACTGGCGGTACTTCTGGCACGTCACCCAATGGGCGACCTTCGCATCCTGGTTCAAGTAAGCGTCGAACGTATACATGTGATCGTCGAAGCCCGGAATGATCCGCTGCACGATCACTTCGAGTCCCGCCTGATGGGCCTTGTCGATCGCCGCGAGCAGCTCTTCCCGGTTCGCCACCTTGAACAGCTTCTTCCGGAATTTGGCGACGAAGGCCGGCGAGTCCGACGGCTTCACCAAGCACGGATACTTGATGACGGTCTCGACCTTGTCCAGGAAGCCTTCCTCGTCCACCCGCGCGGTCTCCGGAACGGCGACGCCCTTCTCCATGGCGGCCCGCTCCAGCGATTCCTTGTTCATCAGCGTCGTGTAGATGCCCTTCTCCGTCTGGGGAATGAGGTAATATTCCCGGAGCTCGTCCAAATATTCGTCGATAATCTCCACGTAATTGTCGTGGCAGGGAATCAGAACGGGAGGGGCGCTTTGCCTGCTGGCGTAATCGGTCAGGAATCGGATAAATCCGGCGGGGTCTTCTTTATAATGAGGAGATAAGAGTCTCTCGGAACAGTACTTCGAATCGGCCGCGTACGTATTCTTGTCCGAGTAATCGACGGCGACCGTATGAATGCCGTGCTTCCCCAGGCAGCGAATCGTGCTGAGCCCGATGTAATAGTTACTTCCCAGAATAACCGCTTTATTATTCAACGTATGCACATCCCAATTGGAAGAAATTCTTGGTCTGCCGAACGGGACCGGACGCCCGGTCCGGACTCTATTTACCGACGGTTTTATCGATGAATTTCTCGACTCATTTTACTTCATAATCTACTAGAATACAAGAAGAGAGGCCGGCCGCCGGACGGCGGACAAGCCTTGCGCGGACGCGGTTCGCGCCGGTTCGGAGGGGTCTCGTCCGGACGGTTTTTTGCGATTTTCCGCTCGATCGCTCTAATGCTTCGGCGGCCTTCTGACGATAAACCTTCTATAAGTGCCGATAGAGAAGAGGCTCGGTCGCGAACGGACGATCGCCGCCCCGGAGAAGGTTGGACGCGGGCGGCCGGCGCCGAGCGAGGAGGATACGAATCGTGAAGAGAAAACATGGGCATAACGATCATGAGGAACACGCGGACGAGTCTTGGCTGCTCCCCTATTCCGACTTGATGACGCTGCTGCTCGCCCTGTTCATCGTGCTGTACGCGGCCAGCGCCGTCAATACCTCGAAGCTGGAGCAGCTGAGCAAGGCGTTCAACAGCGTGTTCAACAACGGGTTCGGCCTTCTGGACCATTCGTCCATCACGGAAGACCAGCAGGTGAACAAGCGGACGGACGACACGCAGAACCGCAGGGACGACGGAACGAAGCGGCTCGAGCTGATGAAGCAGGAAGAACAGAATCTGGAGAAGGTCAAGAAGCAGCTCGACGAATATATTAAGAAGAACGGGCTGTCCTCCTCGCTGGAGACGCAGCTGAACCAATCCCAGCTGATGATCACGATCCGGGACAACGCGCTGTTCCTGCCGGCGTCGGCTTCGATCAAGCCGGAGGCGCGGAAGCTCGCGGTGGCGATCGGCCAGATGCTGCAGCAGTACCCCGATTACGAAGTGCTCGTCACCGGGCATACGGACAACGTGCCGATCAACACGGAGGAGTTCCCGTCCAACTGGGAGCTCAGCTCCAAGCGGGCGATCAACTTCATGCGCATTCTGCTGGAGAACAAGGCGTTCGATCCGAAGCGCTTCAGCGCCACCGGCTACGGGGAATACCATCCGGTGGACACGAACGACACCGCCGAAGGCCGGGCGCGCAATCGCCGGGTGGAAGTGTCCATTCTCCGCAAGTATACGGACAAGTCGGTCGAAGGCAGCTCGATCGCGGTCGTCGACGACGCCGTCGCCGCTGCGAACAAGGCCGCGACGGACAAGGCCTCCAATTGATGGAGGCCCGAGCCCAAGCCTGGACAGCAGGACCGCAGCAACTTATGCAATAGTGAGCAATGGACCCGCGAACAGTAGAAAAGCGAACATAGAACGACGAGAGAGCAGAGCGCATCTGCTCTCTTTTTTATGGACCAAAACCCCGTCCAGCATGCCTTCTCAAGCTCCCATTTTGGCATTTCAGTAAATTAGAGGAAAATAATTAGACAGATCAAACAGGAGATTGTAAAATCTTGTAGAATTCCATCTTTTATTGTGTACATTGATTAATTCCAGCCGAGACGTGCAGGGATACTATGAGGTGGATGATGAGGTTCGCGTATGGCCCGTTGACGGCGAAGGTTCTGGCCGTTCTTCTTCTGTTAGTTGCGCTGCTCCCGCCGCTCGCGGGCGCCGAGAGCGGCCCGAGCGTCATTCGGGAATGGGAAGCGCAGTGGATATCCGAGGATTCGCCTGCCGACGGCTCCTCGCCGGCTTCCGGGAATTGGATCGCCGGCGGCGTCGACCATCCCGTCACGGCGAAGCCGAAGGGCGCGCGGGGCATCCGGATCCGCTTCGCCGCTCCGCCGACCTCCGGCTGGCAGCGGCCGGGCCTGCTCGTGGACCGGTTGTACGGGCTGGATCTGGCCGTCTACCAGAACGGCCGGCTCCTCTACGAAGCCGACCGCGAATTCGCGTTCGATCTGAACAAGCTGCTCGTGCCGATCGAGCCGACGTCCGAACCGTCGAGCTTCGAGATCCGCATCCTGACGTCCGGCGACCGCGCCGGGCTGCTCGGCGCCGTCCGGGTCGGCGACATCGACGAGCTGTCCGGCCGGTTCGTCTCCAAGGATATGCCCGACCTGCTGCTCGGGACCGCCATCGTCTTCCTGGCGTTGATCATGCTGCTGTGCTCCCGCTACCTGCACCGGAAGCAGCGGAGCTCGTGGGTGTCCCTCTGCCTGATCGCCTTGACGATGGGGATGCTGATTCTTACCTATTCCCCGCTGCCCTATATCTACTTCAAGGAATTCGGGGAGCTGCTGCTCGTCCTGTTCGACCTGTCCCTGTTCGTGCTGATCCCGGCCTTCAGCTATTACATCGACCAGATCTTCGAGCGCCAATTCCCCGTCTTCACGAAGTTCCGCCGATGGCAGACGGGCTATTCCGCTCTGTGCATCGCCGCGTTGTTCGTCTACAAGGCGTCGGGCGAACAGTATTATGAATTCTACTACATCCTGCTCAATGTCATCATGAGCGCCCTGATCGTGCTGCAGCTGCTTCTGGTCGTCGTCCTGTCCACCCTTCACGCCCTCAAGGGCAATCGCAACGCCGTGTTCCTGTCCGCCGGCATTCTCTCGTTCGCGGTGCTCGGAATCACGGACCTGGCCCTGTATTACTTCAGCCGGAAGACGTATGTACTGTTCCTGTGGAAGATCGGGTTCGTCGTCCTCGTCGCCTTCCTCGTCGTCATTCTGGCGAGACGCGTGTCGGCCGACTACGCCAAGCTCGTCAATTATTCCAGGGAGCTCGAGCTCTACAACCACAACCTTCAGCGGACGGAGAAAATGCAGATCATCAGCGACCTGGCGGCCTCCGTCGCTCATGAGGTGCGCAATCCCCTGCAGGTGACGCGGGGATTCCTGCAATTGCTCGCCGGCCGCTCCGACGAGGCGAGCAAGCCGTATTTCGATCTGGCGGCCAAGGAGCTGGACCGGGCCGCCGATATCATCACCGATTTTCTCACGTTCGCCAAGCCCGAGATCGACGGCCTTCACCTGCTCGACATGTCGAAGGAACTGCGGAACATCGAGGCGATGATCACCCCCTTGGCGTCCATGCACGGCGGGGTGCTCCACGTCGACGTCCAGGAGGGACTCTACTTCCTCGGCAACTCTTCCAAGCTGAAGCAAGCGCTCATCAACATCGTGAAGAACAGCATCGAGGCGATCGGAGCGGACGGCCGAATCGCGATTCTGGGCACGGCCGAACAAGGGGATGTCGTCGTCCGGATCGCCGACAACGGCGTCGGCATGGACGAAGAGCAGATGGCCAAGCTGGGGATCCCGTTCTTCTCGACCAAGTCCAAGGGGACCGGACTCGGCCTGATGGTCACGTTCCGGATTATCGAGGTGATGAAGGGAACGATTCACTTCGTCAGCGCCAAAGGAAAAGGAACCGAAGTGACGATTCGGTTCCCCTTAGCGAATAACAATGAAACTCTACCAGACGAAGTTCCGGTTTGACCGATCGTCGGCGACGTCTTCCGGTTTGGGAGGCAGCGTCAGGTAGAAGACGTATTTGCTCTCTTCAACCACTCTGAGCTCGACATCCTCGGGAATCTCGTCGCCGAACGCTTCCTTGATCGCCTTCTTCGGCTCCGCCAGGAGTTGGCTCTTGAATGCGGGTTCCGCCCAAGCCTTCTTCATCACCTGTACCTTCAAAGAATCCAAAGCTGTCATGAGTCTCATCCCTTCTATTAGGTGGTTGAATTACAATTAGATCATACCATACCATTTCCTAAAAATCTCTCACTATTTTTCTTTTTTAGACAAAATATAGGATAAGCCGCCTCCAAGCGCCAGCCGGACGACCGTCTCCTCCGCCTCTTCGGCGTCCCGGCGCAATCCTTCGTAGATTTTGTCGCAGAAAATCAGAAGAACGCCGGGCACGCCTTCAAGCTCCCGCAGCCGTTCCCCGTACGTCCGGACGATGCCGGCCAGCTCTCCGACCGCGTCCGCCTGATAGACGGCCCGCTTCACGGCGCGCTCGTCCAGGGGCTGCCCCTCCGGCCAGGCCAGCTTCTCGCGGGCGAGCGTCAGGAACGCGTTGCGGTTCTCGTCCGCCAGATCCTCGCGCCAATCGGCCCAGTCGTCCGACAGCTGAAGCGTCGCCAGCACGAGGTCGAGAGCCTCCTCCAGGACGGGCAGGCGATCCTCCCGGCCGGCCATCGACAACATTCCCGCGGCGCACAGCTTCACCAAGGCGGACTTGCCGGCCAGTCCCGACGGATCGCGGGGATCGGCCGGGCTCGCCCCTTCCCGGGAGACCGCCGTGGCCCACGCCGCCAGATATTCGCGGTAATAAGGCCAGAGAGGCGCTTCGGTACCGAACCGGCGGCCGTAATACCGCTGGAACGAATCCTGAAGCCATTGGCCGAGAACGAGCGCCTCCGTCACCTTCGCCCGGCCCAAGCGATCCCCTTCGTCCATGACGTCGTCCAGGAGGAAGAACTGCAGCATCGCGAACACGTTCCCGACGGCGAGGTCCTTGCACAAGCCTTCGTCCGCCGAAGCGGACTCCTTCAGCCAGAACGGCAGAAGGAACGTGATCAGATTCGTGCCCGCGTTCGCCCGCAGAGGGTTCGCGGCCTCGAGCAGCGCCTGCCCCTTCTCGTCGAACGGAGCCGGGAATCGGCCGATCTCCTCCGCCGCCTCGGCGAAGACGGCCTCGATCTCCTTCGCGTAAGCTTCCGTCAAGTTCATGGGCGAATCCTCCCGCATCTTGTCTTATTAGCTCTATTATAACGGGAAATGCTAGAGTTGGAAGGATCATCCTAACCATGAATGCAGGGGGGCCGTCTCCGTCTCCAAATAATAAAAGGCCGAGCGGATTCGCATCCGTTCAGCCTTAGCCGGTTCCATGTCATCCTATAATCGATAGCCCGATAGCCGTCCTTCAGCTCAGCCTTCCGAGCCAGGCGCGGCCCGTCCCTTCCCCGACTGGAGCAGGTTCAGCAGAATCGCGGTCAGCGACCCGGTGACGATGCCGTTCTGGAGCAGCATCTTGGCGAAGTCGGGCAGCCGGTCGAACATGCCGGGCAGCACGGCCGAACCGAGACCGACGGCGATGGACGACGCGACGATCAGCATATTGCCGTCCTTGCGCAGGTCGACTTCGGACAGGATCGAGATGCCCGAAGAAGCGACGGAGCCGAACATGACGATCATCGCCCCGCCCAGCACGGCGTTCGGAATGACCGTCGTGACCGCCGCGAGCTTCGGCAGCAGGCCCAGGATGACCATGATGCCGCCCGCGGCGAAGATGACGTCCCTGGACTTCACCCGGGTCAGCGAGATCAAGCCGACGTTCTGCGAGAAGGCCGTGTACGGGAACGCGTTGAAAATCCCGCCCAGCATAATCGCGAGTCCTTCCGAGCGCAAGCCGTTCACGATCTGCCTGGACTCGACTTGCTGGTCCGTCGCCTTGCCGACCGCGAGGTACACGCCGGTCGATTCGACCATGCTGACGATGTTGACGATGATCATCGTGACGACCGCCGTCACGGCGAACTGGGGCGCCCCGAAGTAGAACGGCTGCGCGACGCTCACCCACTTCGCCTCGCCGACCGACGAGAAGTCCACGATTCCCATCGCGTAGCCGGCGACCGTGCCGGCCGCGAGGCCGATCAATACGGAGATGGAGCGCAGGAACCCCTTGCCCAGCCGGTTCACGATCAGAATGACGACGAACGTGCCGAACGCGAGCAGCAGGTTGCGGGGCTCGCCGAAGTCGGCGCTGCCCTGGCCGCCCGCCGCGTTGTTCATCGCGACCGGAATGAGCGACAGCCCGATGACCGTCACGACCGAGCCGGTCACGATCTTCGGGAAGAACCGCAGCAGCCTGCCGTACAGCGGAGCCGCCAGAACGACGAACAGCCCGGACAGAATAATCGCCCCGTACGCGGTCGCCAGATTCGAGCTGGACGCGATCGCGATAATCGAGCCGACCGCCGTGAACGTGCAGCCGAGCACGACGGGCAGCCGGCTGCCCAGATACTTCGTGCCCAGCACCTGCAGCAGGGTGGCCAGACCGCAAGTGAACAGATCGGCCGCGATCAGATACGCCATCTGCGCGGCGTTCAGCTTCAGCGCCCCGCCGACGATAAGCGGCACGACGACGGCCCCCGCGTACATCGCCAGCACGTGCTGCAATCCTAACGCTGCGACTCTTGGTTTGCTCAGCATCTTTTTACACCGGCTCCTTGATTCGTGGATTGGAACTCCCGTTGTCCGCGAAGCGGACGTCGCCGGGCGACATCGAGACGATCCGGGCCAGGGAATGAACCCGTACGCCCTTCTCCTCCAGCAGCCCGCGTCCTTCCTGGAAGCTCTTCTCGATGACGCATCCGACGCCCGCGAGCTCCGCTCCGGCTTCCCGCACGATGTCGACCAGCCCGACCAGCGCCGCGCCCGTGGCGAGGAAGTCGTCCACGATCAACACTTTATCGCTTGGTCCTAAGTATTGCTGCGCGACGCACACTTGATACTCCTCGCCTCTGGTGAACGAACGGACGGGGGCGGAATATACCTTGTCCGCAAGCGTGACCGCCTTCTTCTTCTTCGCGTAGACGAACGGCACGCCCAGGGCGATGCCCGTCGCCATCGCGAATTGGATGCCGCTGGCCTCGATCGTCAGCACCTTCGTCACGGGCTTGTCCGCGAAGATCCGCGCGAACTCCCGTCCGATCTCCAGCGCGAGAGCCGTATCCACCTGATGGTTGAGGAAGGAGTCGACCTTCAGCACCGTATCCGACAGAATGCGGCCCTCCCGGCGTATGCGTTCTTGCAGAATTTCCATTTTCACTACCGCTCCCTATCTCATCATGGATCGAAAATAAAAAAACGAACCTCCCTTGAGCCGCGTTCCTCAAGTGAAGCTCGTCCCTTCCGCCGCGCATTCTTGGCGAATGCGCATGGGGAACCGCATCGAATCGGCTATCGCGAATCGCGGGCGCGGATTCTCGGCTGCGGATTCTCGGATGCGTTCGCTCTCACTCATAGTCGGATAATTGCGTTGGTTATCCGGTAGAAACTTCTTGGGCCATATCCCCAAAATTATATGAGTCGTCCTGAATGATTCCTAGTAATCGTACACAGCCTGTCCCGGCGTTTCAAGAGGAAAATTCTATGGCCGGAATTCCTCGCCGTCCGGCGATCCTAGATCCGGACGACTAGATGGACGTAGAAATTTACAACATTTACAGGAGATTGGCGAACGTTGTCGAATGTATAAGGTTGACCCTTTTTGACCTGAGGTGAACGATGAAGCCGGTACGCTTGCTTCTGCTCATATCCCTGGCATGCGCCGGGTTGTGCTCGCTCCTGACCCTGTGGCCGGGCTTCCGCGTCTATGCCGACGCGGGCGATAAAACCTTGAAGAACTGGCAGGTGATGTGGATCGGCCCGAAGGAGGCCGCGCTCGCATCCCCTCCGGCGGAGGGTAGCTGGCTGACCAGTACCCCGGAGCGTCCACTGACGGCGATTCCGGAAGGATCCGCCGGCATGTGGGTCCATCTCGTCGTGCCTCCGACGTCCGGGTGGCAGATTCCGGGGTTGCTCGCGGACCGCCTGTACGGGCTCGACATCGCGGTCTACGAAGGGACCCGCCTTCTGTACGAGTCGAAGCGCGACTTCATGTTCGAGCGCAACAAGCTGCTCCTGCCCCTGGATTCGAGCGAGGAACCGGCCGATCTGTACATCCGCATTCTGTCGGTGAAGCAGGCCGGGCCGGCCGAGGCGATCCGGATCGGGGAATACGAGCCGTTGTCCCAGCGCTTCGTACGCGAGGGCTTGCCGGACTTCCTGTTCGGGACGGCCATCGCGTTCCTCGGCCTGATCATGTCGGTATGCTCCGGCTATCTGAACCGGCGCCAGCGCGGCTCGTGGGTATCGCTCTGCCTGATCGCCCTCTCGACGGGCATTCTGATCGCCGCCTATTCGCAGCCGCCTTATCTGTATTTCGAGGAGTACGGGAATCTGTTCCTGTTCCTCTTCGACCTGTCTCTCGTCGTTCTGTTCCCGGCGCTGAACGCTTACGTGGGCCGGGTGTTCGACGGGAGATTCCCGCTGTACGTCAAGTTCTCGAAGCTGCAGGCCGGTTATTCGGCGTTCTGCCTGCCGGTCATCGCCTGGCATTATACGACCGGGGAACGGAACTTCGCGCTCTACGACTTCTTCACCAATACGGTGCTGGGCCCGCTGGTTCTGCTCCAGATGCTTCTGATCGTCGTGCTCGCGGTCGTCTATGCCGTCAGGGGCAGCAAGGATTCGCTTATTCTGACGGCCGGCATCTTCTCGCTGGCGCTGTCGGGGGCGCTCGACCTGACCTTCTTCTACCTCAGCGAGGAACGGTACGTGCTGATCCTGTGGAAGATCGGCGTCGCCCTGATGATTTTCTCTCTCGTGATCATCCTGGCGAGACGAATCTCCGCCGACTATTCGAAGCTGGTGAGCCACTCGAGGGAGCTGGAGATGTACAACCATCGGCTGCAGCGAACGGAGAAAATGAAGATTATAAGCGACCTGGCCGCGTCCGTCGCCCATGAAGTCCGCAACCCGCTCCAGGTGACCCGCGGCTTCCTGCAGCTGCTCGCCCAGAAGTCGGACAGCGCCAACGAGCGCTATTACCATATGGCGATCAACGAGCTGGACCGGGCGTCGACGATCATTACCGACTTCCTGACCTTCGCCAAGCCGGAGCTGGACACGGTCGAACGGATCAACCTGTCCGAAGAGATGAACCAGGTCGTGACGATCATCCATCCGCTCGCGGCCATGCACGGCGGAGACCTCCATATCGAGATCGAAGAGAACCTCTATATCGAGGGCAACGCCTCCAAGTTCAAGCAGGCGGTCATTAATATTCTGAAAAACAGCATCGAAGCCTTGCCTCCGGACGGAAGAATCGAGATCGAAGCTTATGCCGGGGAACGGGAAGTCACGATCCGAATCGCGGATAACGGGGAGGGGATGGAGGAGGAGCAGCTCGCCAGGCTCGGGGAGCCCTTCTTCTCGACGAAGACGAAGGGAACCGGGCTCGGCTTGATGGTTACGTTCCGGATCATCGAGGCGATGAAGGGAACCTTGGAGTTCCGGAGCGAGGTGGGCAAGGGAACCGAAGCGATCGTTCGGTTCCCTCTCGCGGAAGAGAACTTAGTTCCAGACCGAATTCGTGCTTGACTTGGCGTTGGCCGCGTCTTCCGGGTTCGGCGGCACGACGAGGTACAGATTGTCGGGCGTCTCCTCGACCGCCGTAACGGCGATGCCGGAGGGGACGTCGATGCCGAGCTCCGACTTGATGGCGCTCTTCGGATCCGCCAAGAGCGCTTCCTTGAACGCCGGGTCGCTCCAGGCCTTCTTGATCAGTTGCAGCTTCAAGCTCTCCAAATCCAGCGACATGCTCACACAACCTTTCCAATGATTGACATTCTATCCTCCCTATCATAGCATGTACTAGTCCTTATAGACTACCTTTTTTTCTGCATGGTTCGACGCCATATTCGGACTTCCGGCATAGCAAACAGGCCGACGACGGATGTCGTTCGGCCTGTTCTCTCCCGTGCGCCTTCTCGAGTCAAGGAAGCCGGTGCAGCGCGTCCAATGCCGACTCCTCGTCCGGCAGGAAGAACGCGTTCTTGCCTTGATTGCTCTCGTATATGAAGTCCTTCAAGCTCTTGCTCCCATAGCCGCCGAAGTCGCCGACGATCGCGAGCTTCGTCTGGTAAGTGGCGAACTTCTGCAGAATCTCTCCGGCGAGCCGGGTACTCAGATCGAAGAAGGCTTCGGCGACGTTGCTCTTCGGGATCAAGATCTTCTCGCAGCCCTCGTTATACTGAACGGATGCCAATAAATCCAGGGCGTCTTGGACGTCGCCGATGACGATCGAGTCGCTCTCGACGATCGCGACTTTGGAGCTTCCCCTCTGATCTACCTTGATTCTCATGCTCATTCTCCTTCCGGGTCTTCAAGCCGACTCCGTCTGAAGGCGGACTTCTCCATATTCTAACAGAATCCCCTCGGACTTCCGAGCCCGGCCCGGAACGATCCCGGCGGAATCAGGCGCCGATTCCGAACGCCGTCTTCAAGCGGCCCAATTGCAGCTTGTGGTGACGATAATGCATCTCGACGAGCCGGAACCACTCCTGGGCATTCAGCGCCCCTAACCGGGGATGGGCGACCGCAAGGCTCAAGTCGGCTTCCCCCAAGCCCGGTTCGATCTCGTTCGCGAGCCGCAGAACCTCCAGCAAGCCTCGGGCCAGCTCCTCCTTCCCGGCCGGCTGCTCCGGCGTATATTGGGGCGACGGGGGAACCCGGACCCGTTCGGGAGGGAAGCTTCCCAACGCCATAATCGCCTTCCCCGCCTCGGTCTTCTCCCCGCCCCGGACGACGCCGTCCTCGCCATCCGGATGAAGGCAGCGTCGAACGTTGCCCAGATGCATTCTCATAGCCGATTGGATCAAGTGCGCGTACATCTGGCCGATCGACCAGTCCTCCTCGTTCGGCTTGCGCAGAAGCTGCTCCGTCGTGAGGCCGTCCAGTTCGTTCAGGTAGAAGCGAACCGTCTCTTCGAATCGCGCGGCGATCTCCTTCGTATCCATGCCGTATCGTCTCCTTTATGTTCGCGGATATGACTCCACTATACGGCATCGCTCCTGACAGCTGTCTGTCAGTAGCGTCGGCGCCACTTCTCGATTTCTTCACGAATTCGCTCCCGGAGGGATTCCGGCTCCAGCACGACGACGTCCGCTCCCCAGCCGAGAATCCACCCCAGCAGCTCCTCCGGCCGCCTGACGCGGCAGGTGACGAGCAGGCCATCCTCGCGCTCTTCGACCGACTCCATGTAGAAGGTGCCCTTCTCCTTCAACCGATCGGCGAGGCCGGGGTCGGCGAGAAGGCGAACGCGGACGTTCCGGTCGTCCGGGGCCGCGTAGCCTTGCATGTCGAAGCCGTCGGGCAGCCGGAACCTCTCCTCCAGCGTCGTCAGCTCGTCCATCCGGGATAAGCGGAAGTGCCGGATCTCCCGCCGCAGCTCGCAATAGCCGACCAGCATCCAGAAGCCCTGCGTCAGGACGAGTCCGTACGGAGAGACGACGCGGACGCTCTGCCGGCCGCCGCCGCCCGGACCGGCCATGCCTGCCGAATAGCGGAATCTCACCTTCCGCCCTTCCAGAATCGCGCCCCGCAGCGCTTCGAGCCGCCGCTTCTCCTCGGGGCCGGCCCCCGTCTCTTCGTCCGCGATGAGCCGGATCGCCGAACGCGCCCGCTCCGCGTCCTTGCGCACGCCGTCCGGCAGAATCGCCTCGATCTTCCCGCGCGCGCCGCGGGCCCGCTGCCCGTACGCGCTGTCGAACTTCTTCTCCACGAAGTCCGTGCCGACGAGAAGAGCGACCGCCTCCTCCGCCGTGAAGCTGACCGGGGGCAGGAAGTACCCTTCCATCAAGGAGTAGCCCCATCCGGGGGCTCCCAGAATCGGAACCCCCGATTCGCTGAGCGCCTGGATATCCCGGTAGATCGTCCGCGTGCTCGTCTCGAACGTCGCCGCCAGATCCTCCGCGCGCAGCGTTCCCTTGCGCTGCAGCTCCAGCACGATGGCCAGCATGCGGTCCGTCTTGTTCATGTTCGCCGACTCCTCTTCGCTTGCCTCTATTCCGTTACTCGCATTATAAGCCTAGAAGAGGTTCGGTCCAAGGGAGATGGCCGTCCGGTCCTCGCTCCGGATTCACTTCAACTGAAGCCAGGGTTCAGAACCTTTGATGCTCCCGCTGGAGAATTCCGGGTTACAATCGGAATAGCCTTCGACAAGGAGATGGGGAGAAAATGGATTGGACGAACCGTGTTGCCATCGTAACCGGAGGAGGAACGGGGATCGGCCGGGCGACGAGTCTCGCGCTGGCCGAGAGAGGAGCCGCCGTCGCCGTGAACTACTCGCGCTCCGCGCGGGAGGCGGAGGAGACGGCGAAGCTCATTCGGGACCGGGGAGGACGCGCCGTCGCGGTTCGCGCGGACGTCTCCCGGGACGAGGAGGTCCGGGCGATGGCGGATCGGGTCGCGGACGAGTTCGGGTCCATCGGCCTGCTCGTGAACAACGCCGGCATCACCCGGCACATCCCGATGAACGATCTGGAAGCGGCGACGGAGGAAGTGTGGGACGAGCTTCTGGACGTGAACGTGAAGGGAATGTTCTTCTGCGCGCGGGCCGTCGCTCCGTACATGAAGCGGAGCGGCGGCGGCTCGATCGTCAATCTCGGCAGCATCGCCGGGACGACGGGGCTCGGCTCCTCGCTGCCTTACGCCGTCGCGAAGGCGGCGGTTCACGGGCTGACCCGGTCGCTCGCGAAGGCGCTCTCCCCGGATATCCGGGTCAACTGCGTCGTTCCGGGCGCCGTCGCGACCCGATGGTGGGAAGGGCGGGAAGAGCAGATGAAGAAGCTCGCGCCGAAGCTGCTGCTGCAGCGGATCGCCGAGCCCGAGGACATCGCCCGGCTGATCTGCGCCGCGCTGGAGCAGGAAGCGATGACCGGGCAGCTGATTACGGTGGACAGCGGACAGACCTTGTAGGGAGAGGCGGGCGGGCTTTAAGCGCCCGCCTTCTTGAAGTACCGGTAAATTTTCTCCAGCTTCGCCGCGTGCCTCCCCTTCGGGCTCTCCATGTTCCCGAACTCGAAGAACTTCACCTTCTTGATGCCCACGTAACGGAAGAGGGCCCTTCTCATGAGCGTCTTGTGCGCGTTGTTCAGCCAGAACAGCGGATAGAGCGGCGGCCCCTTCATCGTCGAGACGCATACGACCGACTTCCCCTTGAGCAAGCCTTCCGGAAGCAGCTTCCCGCTGTCCCGGTAGGCGAAGTTCGCCGCGAACATCCGGTCGATGTATCCGAGCAGCATCGCGGGCGGCCGTCCCCACCAGATCGGGTAGATCAGCACGATCCGGTCGGCCCGCAGGAGCTGGTTCCGGTACTTCTCGAGGGCCGGATCCTTGTGCATATCTCTCCGGCGCTTGTTCTCGTTGAAGACCAGCACCGGATCGAAGCCCTCTTCGTACAGGTCGAGCACCTGCACCTCCGAGATTCGCGGGTTCTCGCCGCTTCCCTTCAGCACTTGCTGAAGGAGAGCGTAGCTCAGGCTCTGATGGTTCGGGTGCGTGTAGATGACCAGCGTTTTCATGAAGTCCACCTCGTTAATTATCATTTGATAAGCAAATCCTACCACCTCCTTCATTTAGTTGTCAAATGATAATTGTATTTCGATAACCAATTTGGTATCGTGGCAGAAAAGAGGTGATTCCGTGGACCAGTCGGAACTGTTCCGGAAGTTCGTCGACTTCACGGCGGCCGTCCATCAGGTCAAGCACAAGCTCACGCGCGACATCAAGCTCGATTCCGTAACTCCCGTGCAATACGGCATTCTCGAATACGTCGCGGTCAGCCAGCCCGTCACCCTGAGCGACATCAGCGACTGCCAGCAGCTGTCCATGCCGAACGCGAGCCGCGAATTGAAGAAGCTCTCCGAGCTGGGGCTGTGCGAGAAGTTCGCCGCGGCGGACGACCGGAGGAAGCAGTACGTTCGGCTCTCCGCCAAGGGACAAGCGATGATGGACGAGGCCTTCGGGCGCGTCGAGGTCCGCTTCAAGGAGCGGATCCGGGGCGCGTCGGACGAGGAGCTGGAGGAGATCGGCCGGGCGCTCGAGCTGCTACGGTCCAAGGTGTTCGATCCCGGGCGGCGGCCGGACGGGTGAAGCGGCGGGCGATCGGGGGATGAGGGGCGCATGACTCCTGGAACGAAGACAAGCTCTCCGGATCGGACCGGAGAGCTTGTCTTGCGCGTCGCGCGCGATTTATTCCAGCGAGCCCATGAATTCGTCGAGGTCGCGGGCCGCCTTCGATTGGTTGCATTCGTTGCACGCGCAGACGCAGTTGACCGGGGTCGTGTGGCCGCCCTTCGCGCGCGGCAGCAGATGGTCGATCGTGTCGCCGTATTGCCCGCAGAAATGGCACGTGTAGTTGTCCCGCGTCAGGATGAGACGGCGGAACTCCTTGTTGCTGTAGATCCGGCGGATCGTATGCCGGTTGACGACGACGGCCGCGTGCTCCTTCACGAGGGTGATCGCCAGCTCCGGATCGACCTCCTGGTACCAGCGCCGGCCGTTGTCGGTCTTGCCGCGCATGCGAATGAAGCCCTGGCGCGTCGGTCTCAAGGCGGACGCGTCGCCGGGATCGGTCTTATGCGATTTGGGCTTGATCTCCGCGGGCGCCGCGGCGGCGATCTCGGCGGCGGCCGGCTTCTTGGCCTTGCCCTTGCCGCGCCTGCGGCGGCGCCGCTTCGCCGGGCGTTCCGCCGGCGGGGAAGCCTCCGCGGGCAGGGCGGCCGACGCAGGCGAGCCGGCAGCCTCCAGCATCGCCGCCGTCCGCGTCTCCGCCTCGGCTGTCGGCGTCCCCTGCGGCGGAACGCCGGCAGGCCGCGGATCGCTCTCCGTTCGCGGAGCGGCCCCCGCCTTCCGGGCGGCCGCCGTCCGGACCGCTTCCGAAGACGCGGCTTCCGCCTCGGCCAGCTTCCGCCGGCAGGCCCGGCAAGTGCCCCGGCGCCGCAGGCGCCCCGCCCTTCGGCCGCTTCTCGGGAGGAACTCCGAGAGCGGCTTGTACGTCCGGCACTGCGCGCACAGCTTGAGCGCCGCGTCCGGCTCCTGTCGATGAACATCGGTAGTCGTCATAGTAGCTTAAGTATACCATATTTGCCTCTGCGGGGATTATCGGAGAACGCGGCAAGCGCCGGGTCGGCCGCCCGCTTCTCAGCTTCCCATGCCGCTCTCGCGATACCACGCTACCGTATCCCGCAGCGTCTCTTCCAGAGGCCGATACGCCAGCCCCAGCTCCCGGACCGCCTTCGCGCCGCTCGTACGCTTCCTCTCCGTCATCACCTTCAGCTCTTCCACGGACAGAGCCGTCTCCTTGTTCCTCCAGGAAGCGATTCTCTCGCTCATCCAGGCGGAGAAGTAGACGAGGGGGAGCGGGTACTTCTTCGCGGGGCCCCAAACCCCGGACACCTTCTCCAGAATGCGGAACAGCTCCTCCAAGCTCGTATAATGGGCCGACAAAATGTAGCGCTCCCCGCCCGGCGCCCGATCGGCCGCGCGAATCATCGCGGCCGCCGCGTCGCGGGCGTCCACGACGTCGATGCCGGAAGGGAACGAGCCCGGAAGCTTCCGGCCGAGGAAGTTCAGCACCAGCTGCCCGCTCCCCGTCGGCCCCGCGTCTCCCGGGCCGAACATCCAGGCCGGGTGTACGGTGACGATCGGAACCCGATGGCTCCGCGAGAACTCCTCGATCGCCAGGTCGCCGACGGCTTTGCTCCGGCCGTACGGGTTAAGCGCTTCGTCCGGCTCCATCCGGTCGCTCTCGACGCTGACTTCCCCATCCGGCCTCTTGCGGATCGTCGCGTTCGTGCTTGTATGGACGATTTTGCCCACTCCATACTTCTCCGCCAGCTCGAACAGACGAATCGCGTTCGCGACGTTCGTCTGCTCCAGGCCGCTGCGATGGCTCCCCTGGCGGAACGACTCCCGGAAGTAGGCGGCCGTATGGAACAGCGCGTCGCAGCCGTCCATTCGGCCAGCCCACTTCCCCATATCCCCGAGATCCCCCTCGACGATCTCCACGTTGGCCAGGCCGCCCAGCATCCTCGCCGCCTTCTCGGCCGACCGCGCCAGCGCCCTCACCTGCCAGCCTTGCTCGGCCAATTGGCGAACGAGGTTGTTCCCGAGCAGTCCCGTCCCTCCCGTGACAAAAGCGCGCATCCTCTTCATCCTCTCTCAATTATTTATTAGTCAATAAATAATGGGGCAAAAAAAAGAAGGCCGGGAGAAGCATGCGTTAATCGCCTTCCATCCCGCCCTGCGCCCGCGAGCCTTTCCTTGTCCGTCCTCATTCTTCCATCGAGTTCGAGGCGCGATCGCATTCAATTTTATTTATTGATAAATAAATCATATCCGAACGGAGGACTCCCGTCAAGAAGTCCCCTCCAAGCTCTCCCGCCATGCTCTCTCGCCTGCGCCCCGTCAGGCCTCACCTCAGATGATCGACGATCGCGCGCCCGGCCGTCCTCCCCGTGAACAGACAGCCTCCCAGGAAGGTGCCTTCCAAGGCGCGGTAGCCGTGCATGCCGCCGCCCCCGAACCCGGACGCTTCGCCGGCCGCATAGAGGCCGGGGATCGCGCTGCCTGCGGAATCGAGCACCCGCCCGGACAGATCGGTCTGCAAGCCGCCGAGCGTCTTGCGGCTGACGACTCGCAGTCGGACGGCGATCAGCGGGCCGTTCTTCGGATCGAGCAGGCGGTGCGGCCTGGCGACCCGAATCCAGCGGTCCCCCCGGTAACGGCGAGCCCCGCGGATCGCCGCGATCTGAAGGTCCTTCGCGAACGCGTTGTCGATCTCCCGGTCCCGCGCGAGCAGCTGGCGTTCGATCTCCGCGAGGCTCAGCAGGTTCGCTCCGGCCCGCTCGTTCATCCCGGCGACGAGCTCGGCCAGGCTTCCGGCGACGACGAAGTCCTCTCCCTTCTCCATGAACGCCCGCACCGGAGGGGCAGCTCCGGGCAGCGCCCGGCCGAGCACCTGCCGGACGCTCTTCCCGGTCAGGTCCGGGTTCTGCTCCGAGCCCGAGAGCGCGAATTCGCGCTCGATGATCTTCTGCGTCAGAATAAACCACGAATAGTCGAAGCCCGTTCTCCGGAGGGCCTCCAGCGTGCCCAGCGTATCGAAGCCGGGGAAGTTCGGAGCGGGGAGGCGGCGACCCCGCGCGTCCAGCCAGACCGAGGACGGGCCGGGAAGGATGCGAATCCCGTGGCGGGGCCAGACCGGGTCCCAGTTGCGGATGCCTTCCGTGTAGTGCCACATGCGGTCCCGATTCACGAGGCGTCCGCCCGCTTCCTCCGCGACGCCCAGCATGCGGCCGTCCACGTGCGCCGGCACGCCGGAGAGCATCTCGGCGGGAGGGTCGCCCAGCCGCTCCCTCGGCCAATTCGCCCGAATGAGATCGTGGTTGGCGCCGATTCCCCCGCTCGCGACCAGCACGGCCCGCGCCCGGTACTCGAACGAGCCGGCCGCATCCGCCGAGCTTGCCTCCCCGCGCGCCGCCGCGCTCGGGACGAGGATGGAACCGCTTGCGCCGACGACCGCTCCTTGCTCCCGGATGAGGCGCTCGACGCGGTGGCGCGGCCGGTAGTCGATCCGTCCGTTCCGCCGATGCTCCATGATCCGCTTCTCGAAGGGAGCGACGATCGCCGGCCCCGTCCCCCATACGATGTGGAACCGGGGAACGGAATTGCCGTGACCGTCCGCCAGATAGCCTCCCCGCTCCGCCCATCCGACGACGGGGAAGAAGCGGATTCCCATTCCGCGGAGCCAAGCCCGCTTCTCCCCGGCCGCCCAATCGACGTAGGCTTCCGCCCACTTCCGTCCCCAGTAATCCTCGTCCTCGTCCCGATCGAAGCCGGCGGAGCCGAACCAATCCTGCAGGGCCAGCTCCCGGGAATCGCGAATGCCCATCCGCCGCTGCTCGGGCGAATCGACCAGGTACAGCCCGCCGAACGACCACCATGCCTGGCCCCCGAACGACGCCTCCGGCTCCTGGTCGAGCAGCAGCGTCTTCCTCCCGCCGTCCGCGATCTCCGCGGCCGCCGCCAGTCCCGCGAGCCCCGCGCCGATCACGATGGCATCGTACTCCATGGCCCGACCCTCCGCTTCCTCTTCGTCTATGCAGCAAAAGGCAAGGGACTCGCTTCCCTTGCCTAGGCTCTCAGCGTAAAAATACGATATCGTTCCGCGCCTGTCAATCCCTGGACGAGGTGCCGGTCTTCTCGCTAGCCTTCTATTCGACGACGGCGGTGACGATCGCCCCGCCGATATTGTCGCCGGATATCTCGTACTCGCCGCTCTCCGGCACGGGGACGGTCGTCTTCCCCTCCACGGGATAGTACGAGATCCGATACTGCACGCCGTTCACCTTAGCGGAGAAGACCTTCTTCTCCTTCAGGAACTCGAGGTACTCCTCGAGGGCCAAATTCCTCTTTTTCATAATCGCGCTATGGGGGAGCCCGACGTAACGGAAGTGCCACGGCTCGAACTTGATGCCCGTAATCTCCGTCTTGTCCTTCGGATAACGAAGGATGAACCCGTACTTCCAAGCGTTGTCGCTCAGCCACTTGCCTTCGGGCGCCCGGCTCATCTCCGATTCGGTCGATCCGATATCGAGGGACAGGCCCAGATTGTGCTCGCTGTGCCCGGCCGGCATGGCCGAATCCGCCCCCATCTCGCGGAACAGCTCCTCCTGCTCGTCCTCGGTCCGATAGCCGCTGCTGATGAGGAAGTGGCTCACCCCGTCCCGCTTCGCGGCCGCCGTCATCGCCAGGAACTTCTCCGCGATCGAGCGCGACAGCCGGATCGAGCCGTCCAGCAGCCCGTAGCCCCGCACGAGCTCCTTGTTCCCGTACAGCTTCACCACGTCGGTCACCACGGCCTCCGGACGCACGGGATGGTCCTGGTCGACCAGAATGAGCGAGCCCCGGTAGACCTGGTCCTCCGCGATCTCGATCGTCGGAGTCGTCTCCTCCGGAACGGCCGGCTCCGCCTCCGGTACCGTCTCCTTCGGCCGCGTCCTCCCATTCTCCGCCTTAGCCGCCCCGGTCTCCCGGGGAATCTCGATTCCCGGCGCCGGAACCGGATTCGCCTCCGCCGCTTGCGGCAGCTGCCGGACGAGCGCGTAGCCTCCGATCAGAGCCGCGATCGCCAGCCCGATGGCCCGCTTCTTCACTGTCGTTCTCCCCTCTCGATAACTCAATACTATAAGATTAGGGAGAACAGTTTAATAATTTCCCGGCAAACTCTTTAAACTTTCCTTAAAAATGTCTGGCAGCCTCCAACAAAAGACGCCCTCGCGGGCGCCCTTCGCGTTCTTCTATTCCCGTACCGCCGACAGCGCGGCATCCAGTGCCCCGATCACCCTGTCGCACCAGAGGTCGAACTCCGGGTCCTCGACCTGATGCTCCGGATGGTCCAGTATATAACGCACCGTCTGCCTGATCCCCTGGTCGAGCCGGGTCGTCGCCACGAAGTCCGGAACGAGGCGCTTCAGCTTCGAGTTGTCGAAGACGACGGAATTGGCTTTGTCCCCGAGCAGGCCGCCCCGGTAATCGACTTGGCCGCACGCCGCGAGGAACTCCGAGGACACGTGCACGGCCCGCAGCTTGACGCCCAGGGCATCGGCGATCGCTTCGTAGATCTGGTTCCACGTCACCGTCTCGTCCGAGGTGATGTGCACCGACTCGCCGATCGCGTGCAGGTTGCCCATCAGCCCGATGAAGCCCTTGGCGAAGTCGCTGTTATGCGTCATCGTCCATAAGGAAGTGCCGTCGCCGTGGATGATAACCGGCTTGTTCTGCAGCATCCGCTTCGCCACCTGCCAGGTTCCCTTCTTGCCGTGCACGCCGAGCGGGATCGAGCGTTCGTCGTAGGTGTGGCTCGGCCGGACGATCGTGATCGGGAAGCCGTTGTCGCGGTACTGCTTGATCAGATATTCCTCGCAGGCGATCTTGTTGCGGGAATACTCCCAGTACGGATTGGATAGAGGAGTGCCTTCGGTGATCCGGTAATCGGACAGAGGCGTCTGGTAGGCGGAAGCGGAGCTGATGAAAATGAATTGCTTCGTCTTCCCGTTGAACAGACGGTAATCCCTCTCGAGCTGCGACGGGACGAACGCGATGAAGTCGGCCACGACATCGAACTCCAAGTCCCGGATCAGCTCGGCGACCTTCGCCTCGTCGTTGATATCCGCCTGAAGAATTCGGGCTCCTTCCGGCAAGGCCCCGTTGCGGTTGCCCCGGTTCAGCAGATACAATTCGCAGCCTTCAGCCAGCAGCCGCTTCGTAATGGCCGTGCTGATCGTCCCCGTTCCTCCGATAAAAAGCGCTTTCATAACTCCACCTCCGCATGTTGGTCCAAACGAGTATCATCGCTTGCCACCCCTAAGATAACACGCGTTCATAACGATTACAAACCCCTTCCCGGGCATGGCCCGGGAAGTTGAACTTTGAGCGCCGGCGACCGGAAGCGTCGGGCGCGGCCTTCGCGATCTTGCCGTTCTACTCCCGGCGGGGCGCGATCGCGTGCAATTTCGGACCCGGAAGGTATACTGAAGGAATGAGGCTTGGCCAAGGAGGAACGTACGATGGGCACGGACCGAATCGAATACCGGCATACGGCGCCGAAGTCGCTTCTGAACAGGGGCACCGGCTTCCTCTCCGGATACAGCCACTCGCTGAACCCTTACGCGGGCTGCGCGTTCGGATGCTCCTACTGCTACGTGAGACGGATGCCGGTCGCCGCGTTCCGCGGCGCGGAATGGGGAGCCTGGGTCGACGTCAAGCGGGAAGCGGCGGCTCTCCTTCGCAAGGAGCTTCGGCGGGAGAAGGCGAAGGGGCCGGTCACCCTCTTTATGTCTTCGAGCACGGATCCTTATCAGCCGATCGAATACAAAGAGGAGATTACGCGCTCGCTGCTCGAAGTCATGGCGGAGGACCCGCCGGACTTCCTGTTCGTGCAGACGAGAAGCCCGCTCGTCAGGCGAGACGCCGATCTCTTCGCCCGGCTCGGACGGAAGGTCCGGGTCAGCGTCACGGTGGAGACGGACCTGGAGGATATCCGGAAGCGGTTCTCGCCGGCCGCCCCTCCCATTCCCGCCCGCCTGAAGGCTCTGAAGGAATTGTCCGCCGCCGGCATTCCCGTTCAGGCGACGATCGCGCCTATCCTGCCGAGCAGCGAGCGATTCCCCGAGCTTCTGAAGCCGGTCGCGAATCGGGTATGCATCGACGACTACTTCATGGGGGACGGCAGCGGAGGCCGCCGGACGCGCAGCTTGGGCATCGAAGCGATCTATCGGGAGCTCGGTCTGGAACAATGGTACGGCCCTGACGCTTACCGGATCGTCTACGAGAGAATGAGGCGGGTCTATTCGGAAGAGCAGCTCTTCGTCAGCCGCGATGGCTTCGAACCCTAAGAGGGGCTAGTTAAAAGATGGATAAAAGCTGCAACTTCTCCTATTCGTTCGCGTAGAAATCAGAGACTTCCAAGTCGTGAATATCTTAGCTCTATCTATTCTACCGAACAAGGAGTGCACGCCCGAATGAAGCTCAAGAAGATCAGCGCCTTCCTGCTCTCCCTCGCGGTCATGCTGTCCGCGTTCTCGGCCGCCTCCGCCGCCGAGAAGAAGCCGATGACCGTTCTGGTGAACGGAACCGCGGTTCCGACCGGCGACTGGCAGCCCGTCGTCGAGAAGGGGACGACCTTCGTTCCCATGCGCCCGCTGTTCAGCCAGCTGGGAATCCAGCTGGATTGGAACGGCCGGACGCAGACCGTCACGGGCACCAAGGATAACCTCACGTTCACGATCCAGATCGGAAGCCCGAACGCCACGGTGAACGGCCAGCCGAAGACGCTCGCCGCGGCGCCGCGGGCGATCCGCGATTCCGCTTACGTGCCGCTTCGCTTCATCGGCGAAGCGGCCGGCTACAAGGTCGGCTGGAATTCGGCCGCGAGCACGATCACGCTGGACTCCGCCGAAGCCCAATCGGCCGGCAGCACTGGATTCCTGTGGAAGACGGAGAAGAACGGCAACACCGTCTACCTGCTCGGCTCCATCCACGTCGCCAACGAGGCCATGTACCCGCTCCGTCCGGAGATCGAAGCCGCCTTCAAGGCGTCCGATTACCTGGGCGTCGAAGTGGACATGTCCAAGCTCGACCAGGCGGCGATGCAGAAGCTCGTGCAGAGCACCGGCGTCTATTCGGACGGCACGACGCTGAAGGATCACGTCTCGGCGGACACCTACGGGAAGGTCGTCGCCATCCTGAAGGGACGCGGGCTGCCGGAGAATTCGTTCGACACGTTCAAGCCTTGGGTCGTCGCGCAGACGATTCCTTCGCTGCAGATGCTCGAAGCCGGCTATCAGTCCGACCTCGGAATCGATATGTACTTCATGCAGAACGCCGCCAAGCAGAACAAGCCGATCGTCCAGCTGGAGACGGCCGAAGAGCAGCTCGGCATGTTCGACGGCTTCTCGGCCGGACTTCAAGAGGAGATCCTTCTCGAAGCCATCAACGCTTACAACAACCCGAGCCAAAGCGCCGGAACGGCCATCGACGAGATGTCCAAGATGTGGGTCGAAGGGGACGAGGAAGCGCTGGTCGGCCTGACGAAGGCGACCGCCGCGAAGCCGGAGTACTACAAGGCGCTCGTCGCCGACCGCAACGCCGGCATGCTGGAGAAGATCGAAGGCTATCTGAACGGCGAAGAGAAGAAGAGCTACTTCATCGTCGTCGGCGCGCTCCACATGCTGGGCGACGACGGTCTCGTGACGAAGCTGAGAAGCGACGGCTTCGCGGTGGAGAAGCTGTAACGACAAGTCTGTGGGATAGAGGAACGGGCCGCCCGCGGGGCGGCCTTTTTTTTGTGCGGACGACCCTTGCACTAGCGGAACTTGTCCTATTCGATTTGGATTCGGACCCGTCTGTCTCGAGAAGGCGCTTGGCTTGAATGCGTACGGAAAAACATACAGTTCCCTCTCGAAATGGCGCCTTACTTGAAGAGTGTATGAATATTCATACAAACTCCTCCTCGATAAGACACCTTCCTCGAAGGGTGTACGAAAATTCATACAAATTCTTCTTCAATTAGGCACTTTGCTTGAAGAGTGTATGAAAATTCATACAAATTCCTCCCCGATAAGGCACCTTGCTCGAAGGGTGTATGAAAAATCGTACAAAAGCTCACCATTCGAAAAATCGCCGCCTGCTTGACGGAACCGCGCGAGGTTCCGCCCTCTATCGCGAACTGGCCTCCCCGCCATAGCTCGCGGTTCTTCCGCATCGCCCGATTCTTACGACCTCCTCGCGCCGGGACGGCCGACCGGGCCTCCGCCCGGACCGAGGGTCGCGCGATCGGCCATCGGAACGAGGCGCGGCCGGCGGCCCGCCCGTGCCAGGACGGCCAGCCGGGCCGCCCCGAGCGCCAGCGCCGCGATCGGCGCCAGGAACAAGGCATGGCCGTATCCCGGAAGGAACAGCCGGACGACCGGCCAAGGAACGAGCAGCCGGGGCACGAGCGCCAGCACGGCTCCCGGAATGAGAAGATAGAACGCGACGATGAACAGGATTCGCGCAACGCGTCGCACCGGCCCGCCCGCGGCCTTCGGATCGCGGCGGAACAGGCGGAAGACGGACCATACGCCCGCCGCAGCGACGATTAGCAGAATCGCGTTCAGGATCGCGAAGATTCTCGTGTAATCGGACGGGACCGGAACGGGCGGACGATCGTGAACGAGGCTGCGAATTCCCGTCAGAATCGCGTCGTAGGAATCGATATGGAAGAAATCCATGGCATTGATCAGAAGAACGATTCCGTATTCGCCGTCTATCATCATTTTCGAATAGGTATTCTCGGTGGACCCGTCGTGAGAGACGACGCCCCCGCCCGTCGTCCACCCCATCGCGTAATGCATGCCGTCCCACATGTAAGCGGCCGGAGCGTGCATCCGGTTGACGCCGGCTTCGGAGAGCACCTCCCGATCCTTGTATCGTCCTCCGTTCATCTGCGCGATCAGGTAGTTCGACATGTCCGCCGCGCTGGACACGAGGTACCCGGACGGTGTCGTGCCCGGGTGATGGGCTTGCTTGGTCGGAACCATGAAGCCGAGCACGGGCTGGTATCCGGTCGCGACCTCGCCGGCCGGCGCCTCCTCGGCGGAAGGATAGCTGCTCGTCATGCCCAGCGGCGCGAAAATGCTCTCCTTCACGTATTGGCCGAAGGGCATGCCGGATACGGCTTCGACGATGCCTCCCAGAATATCGTAGTTCAGATTCGAATACTGATAGGCGGAGCCGACCGGGCTTGCCAGCGAAGTGTTCCGAAGGCTCTTCAGATGCTCTTCCAAGGGCTTGCCCCCGCGGGTCAGGGAGACTTGCCCGGAATGGGTGGACAAGCCGCTCGTCTGGAACAACAGGTGCTTGACGAGGATGCGCTTGGAAGCCTCTTCGTCGGCCAGCCGGAACCAGGTCAGATAGCGCTGGACCGGAGCCTCGAGATCGACCTTCCCCGCCTCGACGAGCTGCATGACCGCCAGCGCCGTGATAGACTTGCTGGTTGAGCCGAGCACGAACGGAGTCTGCGGCGTCACCGGCTGCCGGTCCGGACCGGAGATGCCGTAGCCCTTCGTATAGAGAATGCGGTCGCCCTTGACGATCCCGATCGCCGCGCCCGGAAGACGCAGCTTTTCGACCGATTCGTTCATGAATTCGTCCACTTTGTCGTACAAAGTTTTATTCGCTTCCGGCTCGGCCGCGGCCGGCGAAGGGAGCCCTCCGGCCAGCGTCGTCAGCGCCGCGATCGCGAGGATGCCGCGGGCAAGCATCGATCTTAGCTTGAAATTTCTCATCATCCTGTCTCCTTGCGAAGGGCAAAATGGAGAGCGCCCCCTCTTCTATGCCGTAAGTATAAGCGATCTCCGCCCGGTCTCTAAGCGATTTACCTTACAGCAGACTTACAGTTTTGTAAGAGAAGTCCTCGAAGTTCGCGATTGCTAGTTGGTCTAACTGCAGGGAAACTTCTAACAAAACCTTACTCGACAAGGGGTCATTCCGGATGAAGGCAGCATTCCGTTCCGGCAGCCACAAATGAAAGCGCATTCAAACAAGAATATGCTTCGGTAGCGCGCTTCGACAGCACGCTTCAAAAATAGGGTTCTTAAATTAGCCTTGAATTACTGTCCAGTCCATTATATTCTATTGCCAATTCCATACAGGGACGGTGTTCGCTTATGGCATCTATCGAGGACAAGCTCCGAAGCGCCGGAATCGTTCTGCCGGAGGGCAGCTCGCCGGCGGCCAACTATACGAATTGCGTCTTGGTTAACGGATTGCTGTTCGTCTCCGGCAAGGGACCATCGGGCAACCCCCGCGGCAAGCTCGGGGCCGACTATTCCACGGAGGAAGGCTACGGGTTCGCCCGATCGGCCGGGATCGAAGTGCTGGCCGCCGTCCGGGAAGCGGTCGGCAGCCTGGATGCCGTGAAGCGAGTCGTGAAGGCGCAGGGCTTCGTGAACGCGACTCCCGACTTCGCCGAGCACCACAAGGTGCTGAACGGCTTCTCCGATCTGATGACGGAGATATTCGACGAACGCGGGAAGCACGCCCGGTCCGTGTTCGGGGCCAACTCCTTGCGAGATCAGTTGCCCGTTATCGTGGACAGCATCTTCGAGGTCCGAGCCGGCTCCTGACGGACGGCCCGGCCTCTCCCCGGTATCGACCGGCTCAACGCATCGTCGGGCTTATGCATGTCGGCTTAATGGTGTCATCCGGTTTATGGCGTCGTTCCACTCAAGGCATCGTCCGGCCCAAGTCCTCGGCGCCGTCGCCCTCTCCGCCGCTTCGCTTGAACTCGATATGCATGTATCCCCACCCGCACATGTCGTTCAGCACCGTCCCCAGCGTCCGTCCGTGGTCGGACAGCTCGTACTCGACCTTGGGCGGGATCTCGGGGAATTCCCGGCGCACGATCAGGCCGTCCTTCTCCAGCTCGCGAAGCTGATGGGCGAGCATTCCTTGCGTGATGCCCGGAAGCAGCCTTCTCAGCTCCCCGAACCGCTTCGTTCCTTCATGAATCAGAATGAACAGAATCAGGGGCTTCCACTTGCCCCCGATCGCTTGAAGAGTCGCCAGGATGCCTTCCGTGCGTTTCGGATCGCGCGTTTCTTCCCTCATTTTCTCCTCTTCCCTTCGTTCCGGTTTATCCCTCTTGGCGGAATCCTCTTGTAGGTTACTTTAACAGAGTACGCAGCGATTAAACAGTACGACGGCAATGCGTACCTAGTACGTTTTACCGTACTATGCGCGGGCCTTAAAGGTACCGGCGACCGTACCAAGTACGTATAAACTGCGTACTTTGCAACCGCTTCGCTGTCCGCAATAATGGGGGTGTACATCGCGATGTAACACCCGAATCGAAAGGAACCCCCGTTATGAAAATCATGCTGATCGCCGCGCATCCCCAACTCGATCGGTCCCGCGCCAATCAAGCCTTGCTCGGCGAGCTCAAGGAAGACGCCGACATCTTCATTCGAGACCTGTACCGCGAATATCCCGATTGGAACATCGATGTGGAGAAGGAACACCGCTTGCTGCTGGAGTACGACCGGATCGTATTGCAGTTCCCCTTCTATTGGTACAGCTGCCCCCCGCTTCTGAAGAAGTGGTTCGACGACGTCCTGACGTTCGGCTGGGCGTTCGGCCCCGGAGGCGACCGTTTGTTAGGCAAGGAGTTCCTCGTCGGCACGACGGCGGGAGGACCCGATCGCTCTTATCGCGCGGGAGGCGACAACCGGTTTACGGTCGATGAGCTGCTGCGGCCGATCGAGCGGACACTTACCAAGTGCAACGGAACCTACCTTCCCGCCTTCGTCGTTTACGACGCCAATCAAAGCGCGGGCGCGGAGCTCGCCCGCGAGGCTCGCCGGTATGCGGAGCATATCCGGACGCCGCAGTCCGCCCTCGCCCACTAAAATGCCCAAGAGGCCACCCGGCAATGGGATGGCCTCTTCGGATTCACATCTTGTCCGCCGCGATCAGAAGGAAGATCGGCCGGCGGGCTTCGTCCCGCATCTCGGGGTACTTGGCCAGCAGTTCCGGCGCGGGCCCGGGTTCCGCCACCTTGCGGATGGCGAAGCCGGCCTCGATCAACGCGTTCAAGTGGGAAGCGACGGTGCGATGATACTTGACGACGTCGTGCCCGAGGAAGCGGGCGCGCCGAGAGCCTTCGTCGAAATAATGATCGACCGGCCAGTGCAGCCGCTCTCCGTTCGGACCGTAGTGCCAGTCCTGGGCGGCGAGGGCCGTGAACACCGGATGCTCGACGGAGAGGACGAAGGAGCCCCCCGGAGCGAGGATGCGGTGCACCTTCCGGCAGACGTCCTCGAAGCTCTCGACGTAATGAAGCGCGAGCGAGCTGATCACCGCGTCGAATTCCCCTTCCGGGAAGTCGAGATCTTCGATCGCCATCCGCCGGTATTCGATCGCCGGGTCGTCGGTGCTCTCCCGGGCGCGTTCGAGCATCTTCTCCGACAGGTCGATGCCGACGACCGCCCGGGCCCGCCTCTCGCGGGCGTACCGGCAATGCCAGCCGTAGCCGCAGCCGATGTCGAGCACCTTCTTCCCGTTCAGGTCGGGAAGCATGTCCCGGAAGACGGGCCATTCGCCCGCGGCTTCCAGTCCGCCGGCCGAACGGGGCATTCGGCTGTAATTCTCGTAGAACCCGGGGTCGTCGTATTTGTTCTGCCTCATGCGAGACTCCCCCTCATCGGCTTACATCATGACCAGCAGGTAGAACAGGATCGCGATCACGAAGCGGTACAGGGCGAACCATTCCAGGCGGAGGCGCTTGATGATCTTGAGGAACGTCACGACCGCGATCATCGCGACGATGAAGGCGGTGACGAAGCCGATCAGGAACAGCACCAGATCGTCCGCCGTCAGGAACTCGCGGCTGTCCCACAGGTCGAGCGCCGTCGCGCCGAGCATGACCGGCACCGAGATCATGAAGGTGAAGTCCGCCGCTGCCTTCTGGCTCGTGCCGAGCAGCATCCCCCCGGAGATCGTCGAGCCCGACCGGGAGAAGCCCGGCCACAGCGCGAGACATTGGAACAACCCGATTCCGAACGCTTGCCCGTAGCTGATATCGTCCGTCTCTTCGGCCGTAATCCTCCGCTTGACCCGGGCGGCCACGATCATCAGCACGCCGCCGGCGACGAGCGAGATGAGGACGGGGCCGGAGCCGAACAGATCGTTCTTGATGAAGTCCTTGGCGACGAGATACACGACAAGCGCCGGGATCATGGCCAGGATCATGTGGACGGCGTTGATCTTCTTGCGGGAAGAACGGGAGGAGAAGTCGAACTTGACCAAGCCCTTCAGAATGTCCATGTAACGGCCCCAGTACAGCACGAGAACCGCCATGACCGCGCCGAGCTGGATCACGATCTTGAACGTGTCGGCCGCTTGTCCTTCGAAGCCGAGCAGGTCTCCGAACAGAATCATGTGGCCCGTGGACGATACGGGGAGGAATTCCGTCAAGCCTTCGATGGCGCCCAGAATGAGAGCGCAAATGTAATCGTACATTTTCGAACGAGTCCGCCCTTCCAAATAAACTAGAATCCCAATAGAATCCGACAAACGAGGCAGCGATAGGAGCATAGCGCCCTCTTCGATTGTAAACAGATTAGCCGGAGTTCACAAGTTTACGGAGTCCTTAGCCCGCCAGGCCTACCTCCGCGCGTCTCTATTCTATCGCCCGATTCTTTATTCCCGCTTTCCCGCTTCTTAAAAGTTTATTAATTTCCGCCAGGGGGCCTGTCCGCAGGCCAAAAAGGAGGAGAACCCTCTCCCGGCCGGGCGGGGAGAGTCCGTTCCTCTCGCGTGTCCTTGCGATGCCTGTCGAGTTCCTTCCTCGCGCCTTCCTCGTTCCTCGTTAATCGGACTCGGACGGGACGGCGCTCCCGGCGCCGACCGGGCGAACCTCGGAAGCCTCGCGCTCCTTCTCCGCGTGCAGGACGGCCAGCTTCCACCCGGCCGCCACGTTCACGACGGCCAGCGCCCCGAACAGGAAGTAATCTCCCCATGGCTCCGGAAGCAGCAGGTCGGCCAACAGCCATCCGCCGGTCACGCCAAGCCCCAGCGCGGCTCCCTTCCAGCCAGCAATCAAGCGATCGATCCTCATTCGCACAACCTCCCGTTGGTAAGCTCGAGCTCCGCGAATGCGCAGGCCAACCCGCGAAGGGCCTCGTTATCCTTCTAAAAACCAGTTTATGTCGGACGAACGGGCGAATATGCTTGCCGCAAGGAGGGTTCATAGGCGGCCCCCTCGGGCTTCCGGGACAAAATAACGCCTATACGATTCGTTCGAATCGAAAATCCGCTGTTTTTGGCGAATTAGCGTCTCCTCGGTTCGTTAGCCTCCTCCCCCGATCGAAACGGGAACCAGGCCAAAAGATAGAAGCTCAACGCGGCGCAATCACCATAGAGACAGGCGACTCTGTACCCGGATAACATACGGTGTGCGAACGGGACAGCCATCGATAAAAAAACAACCGAAAAGGCGACGGATCGCCTTCCGGTTGCTCTGGGATAGTCTTCGCGAGGATCAAGCGTGGAAGTCGAGGCCCGAATGAACGGCCTTGACGTATTCGGCGCGGATGCAGAAGTCGCCGAAATGCTCGCCTTCAAGCCGCTCCTTCGCGTAGCGGTTGAAGATCGGCCGCAGCTCCCCGAGAATCTCGGCTTCGCCGATGTTCTCGCGGTACAGCTTGTTCAGCCGGTTGCCGGAGAAGCCGCCGCCCAGGTACATGTTGTACTTGCCGGGAGCCTTCCCGATGAAGGAGAGCTCCGCCAGCGCCGGGCGGGCGCAGCCGTTCGGGCAGCCCGTCATCCGGATGACGATCTCGTCGTCGCGCAGGCCCGCTTCGTCCAGAATCAGCTCGAGCTTGTCGAGCAGCGTCGGCAAGTACCGCTCCGACTCCGCCATCGCCAGGCCGCACGTCGGAAGAGCGACGCAGGCCATGGAATTCCTCCGGAGAGCGGAATAGGCCGCCCCGTCCGTCAGCCCGTACGCTTCGATGAGCTGCTCGATCTTCTTCTTCTTCTGGCTCGAGACGTTGCCGATGATCAGGTTCTGGTTCCCCGTCAGGCGGAAGTCCCCCGTGTGAACCTTGGCGATCTCGCGCAGGCCGGTCATGAGCCGGTAGCCGTCCTCGTCCTTCACGCGGCCGTTCTGGATGAACAGCGTGAAGTGCCACTTGTTGTTGCTGCCCTTCACCCAGCCGTAACGGTCGCCGTTATGGTCGAAACGATACGGGCGCGCCTCCTGCAGCTTCCAGCCGAGCCGCTTCTCCAGCTCCTCGACGAACCACTCGATGCCGCGGTCGTCGATCGTATATTTGAACCGCGCGTGCTTGCGGACCGAACGGTCGCCGTAGTCGCGCTGGATCATGACGGTCTTCTCCGCGAGGTCGACCGCCTGCTCCGGCGTAATGAAGCCGATGACGCGCGCCAGCTGCGGGTACGTCTTCGGATCGCCGTGCGTCATCCCCATGCCGCCGCCGACGGCGACGTTGAAGCCGAGCAGCTTGCCGTTCTCGTGGATGGCGATGAAGCCGAGGTCTTGGGAAAATACGTCGACGTCGTTAGACGGCGGCACGGCGATGCCGATCTTGAACTTCCGCGGGAGATAGACGGGACCGTAGATCGGCTCCTGCTCTTCTCCGTCGCGGCTGTCGACGACCTTCTCCTCGTCCAGCCAGATCTCGTGATACGCGCGCGTGCGCGGATCGAGATGGTTGCTGATCGTCTTCGCCCACTCGTAGACTTGCTCGTGAACCTCGGATTGATACGGGTTCGGATTGCACATGACGTTGCGGTTGACGTCGCCGCAGGCGGCCAGCGTGCTGAGCAGCTCCTTGTTCACTTCCTGGATGAGGCTCTTCATGTTCCACTTGATGACCCCGTGAAGCTGGAAGGACTGCCGCGTCGTCAGGCGGATCGTTCCGTTCGCATATTTGTGCGCGATCCGGTCCATCATAAGCCATTGCTCCGGCGTGACGACGCCCCCGGCGGCGCGCACCCGCACCATGAACTGGTATGCCGGCTCGAGCTTCTGCTTGTTCCGTTCGTTGCGCAGATCGCGGTCGTCCTGCATATAGCTGCCGTGGAACTTCATGAGCCGGTTGTCGTCCTCGGAGATGGAGCCGGTAATCCGGTCCTTCATCGACTCCGTGAGCGTTCCCCGCAGATAGTCGCTTCGGCGCTTGATGTCCTCGACGTCGCTGTGAGGCGCGCTGTTCGGCGACAGTAGGTTGTTGTCTGACATTGCCTTATGCCTCCTTGCTGATCTATGGCCTGCCTCGGGTTCGCGGGTCCGCGAGTCTTAGTAGACGTCCCGTTGATATCTCTTTTGCTGCTTCAGCTCGTTCAGGTAAGCCGCCGCTTCCTCGTCGCCGAGTCCGCCTTCCTTCTTCAGGATGGCGATCAGGGCGTTATGCACGTCGTGCGCCATCTTCTTCTCGTCGCCGCAGACGTAGACGGCCGCTCCCTCTTGCAGCCACCGGTACAGCTCCTTGCTATGCTCCAGCATGCGGTGCTGCACGTACACCTTCTCGTCGGTGTCGCGCGAGAAGGCGACGTCCATGCGGGTCAGCACGCCTTCCTTCAGCCAGCGCTGCCATTCGACCTGGTAGAGGAAGTCGGTGGAGAAGTGCTGGTCGCCGTAGAAAAGCCACGTTTTGCCCGCGGCCCCGGTCTCTTCCCGCTCGCCCAGGAAGGCGCGGAACGGAGCGACGCCCGTGCCCGGCCCGATCATGATGATCGGCGTGTCCGGGTTGGCCGGAAGCTTGAAGTTCGGGTTGTCCTGCACGAACACCGGCAGCTTCTGGCCCGGCTCCAGCCGTTCGGACACATAGGTCGAGCAGACGCCGTAGCGGACGCGGCCGTGGGACTCGTAATTCACCTTGCGGATCGTCAGGTGCACTTCGTCCGGATACGCCTTCGGGCTGCTGGAGATCGAGTAGAGGCGCGGCGGAATCTTCCTCAGGATGCCCAGGAACGCCTTCGCCGGAACGCCCTTCAGGTCGTAGTCCTGCGCCAGATCGAGCAGGTCCCGCCCCTTCGCGTATTCCTTCAGCTCCGCTTCGCGTCCGGCGGCGAGCAGATCCTGGAGCCCGCTGTGCGGAGCGAGCGCCGCCGCTTGCTCGATGAGCGGCTTCGTCAGCACGGTGATCTCGTAATGCTTGGTCAGCGCTTCCTTCAGAGGACGCTCTTCCGAGCTCTTCGGAAGCGGAACGGATTCGTCCGGGTTCCATCCCATCGCGGCGATCAGCTCTTCGACGAGACGCGGATGGTTCTGCGGATAGACGCCCAGGCTGTCGCCCGGCTCGTATTGAAGGTTCGAGCCTTCCAGCGAGAGCTCGAGATGGCGGGTCTCCCGCTGGGAGCCGCGGCCGTTCAGGTTCAGGTTCTCAAGCACGTCGGCCTCGAACGGGTTCGAGCGCGAGTATTCGGAAGCGGTGCCGGCCGTCGGGGTCGCGGAAGCGCCAGGGGCCGCCGCTTGCGCTCCGGCGGCGCCGGAGGCTTGGCCCAACGCGGCGAGGACGCTGTCGATCCACTGGCCGGCGGCTTCTTCGAAGTCGACGTCGCAGTCGACGCGCGGCGCGAGGCGCTTGCCGCCCAGCTCTTCGAGGCGCTGGTCGAAGTCTTTGCCCGTTTTGCAGAAGAATTCGTAAGAGGTGTCGCCCAGCGCCAGAACGGAGAACGGCATGCCCTCCAGTTGAGGCGCTCTCTTGCTATGCAGGAACTCGTAGAAGGAGATGGCGTTGTCGGGCGGATCGCCCTCGCCTTGCGTGCTCACGACGACGAGCAGGTTGTCGACCTTCTTGAGCGTGTTCGGCTTGAAGTCGATCATCGCGGAGAGCGTCACCTGGAAGCCTTGTCCTTGGAGCTTCTCGGTCAGCTTCTTCGCGATCTTGTGGCTGTTCCCGGTCTGCGAACCGAACAGCACGGTCACTTCCTTGGAGACGGCCGGCGCGGCGGCGGCCGGAGCCGGCTGCGGCGCGCCCGGAACGATGGCCGTCCCGGCCGGAGCGCCCGCGCCCTGGAGCGCGGACAGATAGCCGCTCAGCCAGATGCGCTGCCCTTCCGTCAGAGTGGGCAGCAGGCGGTTAAGCAGATCCACCTGCTCTTGCTGGAACGGACTGTTTGTTACTTGAAGCATGAACCCCACACACCTCGCTCGCATGTCATCGGTGATTTCCCGATCATTCTGATATCCTTTTCAGGCATTGTACTATCCAAGGTACCATGCCGCGCGGCCGGTAACAAGTCAAATGATTTTATAGCATTTATAAGCGGAGGCAATAGATCGGGCGGGGGTCGCCGGCGTTGGCCGAGCCGTCGGGAGTCCGGCATCGGGCCGGCATGGGCCGGCATTGGAAGGCCGGCGGGAGCGTCGGCGGGACTGGTGACGACGAGACGTCTCCGGAATCGACGCTGATCGGCGGCGCGATCCATTGCGCCGATCTCCTCTCCATTCAGTAATTTCTATAATGATGCAGAAAAGAATTCTCGTCCCGAACCGCGATCCCCTTCGCGGCCGGCCCCAATCAAAACGAGCCCAAGTCGCGGACTTGGGCTCGCCATGCGTGCTTGCTGCCTTATGGGGAACGCCTATCCCCCTCCCGCCGATCCGGCCCTCCGCCTCCGCCGCTCGCTTCCGTTACGGCGCGGGCGCAGACTCGAGCCCCTTAAGGTGCGGGCACGGATTCGGGCGCAGGCCCGGGGGCGGCGTCGGGTTCAACCGCAGGCCCGGGGGCGGCGTCGGGTTCAACCGCAGGCCCGGGTACGGCATCGGGTTCAGCCTCCGGCCCGGGGGCGGCGTCCGTCTCGGCCGAAGGCTCGAGCTCGGTTGCGGGCGCCGGCGCCGGAACGATCCGGATATCGTCGATGAAGGCGGTGTTGTCGCCCGTCGTCGTCGTCGCCGCGAACCGGACCTTGTGCTTGCCCGGCGCCGCGAACGTGAAGCGGTCCGTCGTATAAGCGGCATAGCTGCCGGACGACGGCGCGAACGAGCCGACCGCCTGGTCGTCGACGTAGACGGTGAACTTCTGCTGCCCGCCGAAGCCGGCGCGCCTGGAAGCCTGGAACGTAATCGCGTACGTCCCCGCCGGGAACAGAGCCTCTTGGCTGAATTCGCCCGGGGCGCCGTTAACGGTCTGCAGGTAACCCGCCTGCGTCCCTTCCGGAGCGTCGGCCGCGCCGAAGACGCTGCCGTTGCGGATGACGCCCGCCGTCGCGGCGAAGGTCCACGGACCGGCCGTGCCGCCGAACTTCACGCCGTTGCCGTTCGTCACGGCCGGCGTCTCGAAGCCGCCGTTGCCGATCTCGGCCTGCTCCGGAATAGCGATGCGCTCGATGCCGACCCCGTCGATCCAGGCCGTGCCCTCCCCGCCCGCGGCCGAGAACCGGATCTCGTGCGCTCCGGCGTCCACCGTGAAGAAGTCCGTGCCGAACGCCTTGTAGCTTCCCGCCGGAGGCGTATACGTACCGACGACCCGATCGTCCACCCGCACCTCGATCGCCCGCGTGCCGCCGGTCGCGGCCCGGAAGTTCAAGGCGTACGTGCCCGCCGGGAATTCGACGCTCTGAACGAACGATCCGCCGTCCGTCACGTAAGCCGCCTGCACGCCGAGCGGGGCTCGCGGCGCGCCTTGCCCGCCGCTGCCGCGGATGACGCCGGAGTTGGCGTCGAAGCTCCAGCCCGCGGTCGGGCCGGCCAGCGCTTCTCCGTCCGCGACGGCCGGCGTCTCGAAGCTGCCGTTCGCCGCGTACGGAGCTTCCGGTTGGACCGGCAGCGTAATGCGGACGTCATCCAGGAAGGCCGTGTTGTCGCCGGTCGTCGAGGCGGCCTGGAACTTGATGACGTGCCGCCCGCCCTCGGTCGCGAACGGCTCCGTCCGATACAAGACGTACTCGCCCGTCGTCGGGGCGTACGAGCCGATCACCGTGTCGTCGAACAGAACGTCGAACGTCTGCGTGCCGCCGAAGCTCATCCGCTTGGCCGCCTTGAACGACATCTGATAGGTGCCCGGCTTGAAGTTGATCGACTGGCTGAACCAGCCGTTCACGCCGCCGTCCGTCTTCAGATAGCCGGTCTGGACGCCTTGGGGCGCGTCCGGCGCCTGGAACACGGAGCCGTTATGCTGGACGCCGGCGCGCTCCGTGAACGTCCAGCCGTTCGTCATCGGGCCCCATCGGGCCGAGGAGGTCGCCGGCTTCTCGAAGCCCGCGTTGTAGAAGGTTACGACCGGAAGCTCCTCCGGAACGTCCGGGCTGTAGAAGCAGCGCTTCGGCACGCCCGGAGCCGGGTCGCCGAACACGTCGGCGCTGCACTCCGTTCCGTCCGTCAGCACCTTGTAGTTGAACAATCCGTCCGCGCCGAACGCGACGATCGCCTCTCCCTGGAAGTCGCACCTGCCTTGGCCTTCGTACATGCAGAAGGTATATCCGTCCGGCGAATTGCTGACGTCGCCGATCTGGTAGAACGCCGAAGCCGTGCCCGAAGGCTTCTTGCCCGCCTTGAACGCCTTGGCCTTGTACAGCGCGAGCGAGCCGTTGTTCAGAATGATCGGTTTGGTATACAGAGAAGAAGATTCGGTCGGCGTGCTGCCGTCCGTCGTGTAGCGAATCTGCGCCCCCGGCGTCGCGGAGGTCAGGAACAGCGCCTCGGCCGACGGATACGGTCCCGGGGCGAGGCTGAACCGGGGCGCCTCGACGGTGCTCGGCACCGACCTCGGCAGCACCTTGACGAGCGAGATCGCGTAAGCGGACGGATCGCGGACGCTGGCCGCCTTCACGGCGACGTAAGTCTCGTCCGTCACGTTCGGCGCGTGGTAAACCCCGGTGTTTTTGTTAATCGCGCCTTTGTTCTTCGGATCTCCCTTCTTGTCGCCGACGATGCTCCACGCGACGCCGCCCGCCTTGTCGACGACTTCGGCGCTCAGCTGCAGCTTGTCGCCCGACTTCACCGTCGGCGTCAGCGGCGACACCTTCACCTGCGTCGCGGAAGGGGCCGTCGTATAGACGATGACGCTGTAGTCGCCGCCGATGCCGGCGTCGCGGAACGACGTTCCGGCCCGGAACGAACCGGAGGACTCCGGCAGAACGGCGTTGCCTTCCGGCACGACGTCGCTCCGGTATTCGTGCTTGGCGAACGTCTTGTTCACCGCGAGGGAGCCGAAGTCGAACGAGACGTCCTTCGCGGCCCCTTCCTTGCTCTCCAGCAGAATCGTATAGTTGCCGTCCGGCGACTTGAAGGCGGCCGCGCGTACGTCGGGGGAGTCCGTCTCCACCTTCAGCACTTGGCTGTGCGCCGGAATGTAGCGGGTCAGCAGGCCGCCGATGTAGAACGTCTTGCGGGGCTGCATGCCGAGCAGCAGCGAATCCCACATCGTGTAGTTGCCGTTCGTCCCGCCGAACGGATCCGGGCTCCACGTGCCGTTCAGCTGCCAGATAAGCGCCGAACCCACGCCGGAGTTGGCCGCCTGAATGACGGAGTTGGCGTAGCCGGCGTTCCAGTTGCTGTCGTTGTCGCCCGCCCAGCCGAATTCCGTCAGATGGACCGGCTTCCCTTGGACGAAGTTCTTGCGGGTCCGGATCTGGCCGCCCAGCCCGTCGTAGCTCTCGCCGTACACATGGAAGCTGTAGGCGTCGAAGACGTCGCCGGCGTGCTCGCTCATGTACTGCGTCCAGGCCGGGGCGCCGGACTCTTCGGGTCCCCAGATCTGAACCCGCGAGCGCAGGCCGTCCGCCGCGAGCCGGTCGCTCGCCTTGCGGGCCATCTCGGCGTAATACGCCTGCTGGTCGCCGGGAACCTCGTAGTCCCAGCTGCCGTTCGGCTCGTTGTAAAAAGTCAAGTATTTGACGTTCGAGTATCCCCGCTCGTCGAGCAGATGCTTCAGCAGCGCCGAAGCCGAGGCCGCGTAGGCGTCCAGATCCGCGGGCGCGCTCTCCGCCTGCGGAACGTCGGGGAACGTGAACCAGTCGTGGACCTTCGAGCCGTTTTTCCACCCGAAGTCCAATTCGATCTCGGTGCCGGCTTCCTTGAAGGCGTCGAGGTACGCGTAGAAGCCCTTCATCTCCGGACTGTCCCACGTATAGACGCCCTTCTCGGGCTCCATCCAGTCGATCTGGAACCAGACCCGCGCCACCTTCGGGCGCACGGTCAGAATCCGCTTGCGGTCCATCTCCCAATGCGCTTCCGTGTAGCCGAACTGCGTCGTTCCCTTCATCAGGTTCGCGGGAATGACGTTCACCCCGACGCCTAGAAAATCGTCCTGCACGACCTGGTCCGGATGAACGCGGACCGCAGCCCGGATCGGCTCGGACGCGCCGCCGATCTCTTCCGCGCCGATCTCCGCCGCGGCGGACGCTCCCGCGGGAATCGCCGACGGCAGCAGCAGCGAAGCGGCCAGCGTCAACGCCGCCGCCGTTCGGGCAACCGAATGCTTCACTCGATTCATTCCGATTCTCCTCTCGATTCGAAGCGACATGGTTGTTGCAGAGCCGGTTCGGCCCTTCGCGGCCTCGTCTCACCTCCCCGCTGTCCGTCTTCTTCAATCTTAAAGGCGGGTAAGCGCTTGCAAAATGAACATTCTGCGGATTGGCTTGAACGGTTTGCGCCTGGCCGCCCGCTCCCGCCGGCGGAGATTGAACGATCTTGAGAAGGAGTTGAATAATCTCTTCGCGGGCATCCGCGCGAAGGCTGTCTAGGGCGGCAGACGCCGCGGAATCTCGGCAGCTCGGGCGGCAGAGGAGGCGCCGCATTCCTTCCATAGCCGGGAATGCGGCGAGGCGGGCTGCCTGCTTCCGGCGAATCGAAAAAGCGGGCCCGCGCCCCAGGAGGCGCAGACCCGCTTGCTTCGTTCGCCGGCTGCCGCCGCGGCGGCCCGGAGGTCCGGCCTTAGTCCTGCAGGCCGTGCTCCGTTCGGAGCCGCGCGACTTCGTCGTTGTAGAACTTCGTGAACTCGTCGGCCCCGGCCTTCTTGAAGGCCGCGATCGCGTCTTGCTTGTTCTTCGCGAAGGCGGCGTCGTCCTTGGACAGGATGATCTTGGCCGCCTCCCGGGCCGCCAGCTCCTTGAGCGCCGCTTCTTTCTTTTTCCAATCGTCCGTCAGCGTCACTCCCGGCACCGTGTTCCGCTTCAGAATCTCCTCGTCGGACATGCCGTTCATCCAGGTCGTGAACGTGGTCAGCTTGCCGTCGTTGATCATCTTCTCGAACACTTGACCCGAATACTCCGCGCCGTAGTGCTGCGCGAAATCCTTCTCGAGCGGAGTCGCCGCCTTCGCCAGCGCTTCTTCGGTGTTGAACAGGTTGACCGGCTGGCCGTCGTTCGGGTTGACCATGTCGCCGCCGAGCCCGATGATGTTCAGGTCGAGCCCGAGCCCGGACGATTCGAGCGCCGCGCCGCCCGCCGCCTTCAGAGAGAGGGTCTCCTCGGTCAGCGTCGGCTTGCCGTCGACCCGATTCCAGTCCTTGCCTTCCGCGCCGTTGTACATCGTGCGGGCGCCGTCCAGCGAGAAGATGTAGTTGAGGAAGTCCATCGCCTTCTCGGGGTTCTTCGAGCTCTTCGAGATCGCGTACGACTTATCCTGCCAGCCGAGCGGGTTGACGCCGCCCGTCCAGGCGAGCTTGCCGGCCGGCACGACGATGAAGCCCTTGCCGTCGCTCGTATGCTGCGCGTTGAAGTCGCCCATCGCCCAGGTGGCGGGTCCGACCACGAGCTGTCCGGCCGTCGCCTTGGCCATGTAATCGTTGTTCTTCATTGTGAACGAGTCCGGATCGAGCAGGCCCCTGCGCTGAGCCTTGTTGTAGAAGTCCATGGCGGTCCAGAAGTTGGAGCTCTCGTCCGTCAGCACGCTGATGAAGTCGTGCCCGCCGACCTTCGCGGCCGTCAGGTCGCTGGTCGCGCCGGTCAATTCCGTGAACGTAAGCGGCGGAATCAGGTACGGCCACAATCCCCAGTCCTGCCACATCGAGACGCCGTACACCTTCTTGCCGTCCTCGGTCGTCGGATGCTGCTGGACGATCTGCTCCAGTGCGTTCAGAAGATCGTCCATCGTGTTCAGCTCGGGAGCGCCGATCTCCTTGTACCAGTCCCAGCGGATCGTCGGGCCGATCGTGATCGGCTTGACCGCGGTTCCCGGCTTCGGCTGCACCTGCGGCGGCAGGAAGTACAGCTTGCCGGTGCCGTTGCTCCAGTTCTTCTTGCTGTACTCGACGACCGTACCGATGTTGGCGGAGATATCCTTGCCGCGCTCGGCCAGCATGTCGTCCATCGGAACGATGAGGTTGCCCTCGATCAGCTGCTTCTGGTACTTGTTGACGTCCGCCCGGACGATGTCCGGCAGGTCGCCGCTCGCCAGCAGCACGTTGAACTTGTTCTCGTCGGCTTCGACGTATTCGATCTTCACGCCGACCTTCTCGGCGATCGCCTGGGCGACCTTGCTGTCCGGATACTTGTTCCACTTCGTGCCCGGCTCCATGACCAGCACCCGCAGCGTGACGAGATCCTCCTTCTTGCCGGAATCCGCCGTCGCGGATGCGGAAGGCGATCCGGAAGAGGATGCGCTCGGACTCTCCCCTGCCGCGTTGTTCGAACCCGAATTGCCGGAACATGCCGAGAGCAGCAGCGCCGTGCTCATCAGCATGACGGCGGCCGGCTTCAGTGCGCCTTTCTGTCTCATTCGGTGAACCCTCCTTGTAGGAACTAGAGATCTATAATTATCGGCCTATGGGGCCGGATAATCCAATACCGGGCCGATCGGCGCCGGGCCAATCTACGACCGGATAGCGGCAACGGGGTCAGCCCTTCACCGCGCCCATCATGATGCCTTTGACGAAGTACCGCTGCAGCAGCGGGTAGACCAGCACGATCGGCAGCGTCACGAGCATCGTGATCGTCATCTGGATCGACTGCGGGGTGAGCGTGCGGACGAGGTCGCCGCGGTTCAGCTGCTCGGTCGTCGCGTTCGCCAGGTTGCTGGACTGGTTGAGGAACGTGTACAGAACGAGCTGCAGCGTCTGAAGCTTCGGATTCTCCACGAGGAAGTAGTTGTCGAACCAGGTGCTCCACTGCCCGACGGCGGCGAACACGGCGATCGTGGCGATGATCGGCATCGAGAGCGGGAAGATGACGCTCGTGAAGATGCGGAAGTAGCCGGCCCCGTCGATCTTCGCCGATTCCTCCAGGGAGGCGGGAAGCTGCTCGATGAACGTCTTGATCAGGATGACGTTGAAGCCCGCGAGAGCGCTCGGCACGATGTAGAGCAGGAAGTTGTTCTGCAGGCCGTACGTCTTCATCGTCAAGTACCAAGGGATAAAGCCGGCGTTGAAATACATCGTGATCAGAACGAAGCGATAGACGTACTTGCGCAGCAGCATCTCTTCCTTCGTGATCAGGTAGGCGAAGAACGAGCAGCAGAGCACGGTGATGATCGTTCCGAGCACGGTCCGGGACAGCGACACGATCGCGGCGTCCTTGATGCCCGGCAGGCCGATCGTCTTCTGGTACGCTTCGAGCGAGAAGCCGGCCGGCCAGAAGGTGACGCCCTTCTGGGCTTCGATGGAATCGCTGATCGAATAGATGAAGATATAGTAGAACGGATAGATGGTCGCGAGAATCAGCAGCGTCAGGACGAAGTAGTTGATGCCGTTGAAGGCCGCGTCCTTCCAATGGATCGGGCGCCTGCGCCGCGTTCCGGCCGCGTCCGTCCGGCCGGCCGCTTGCGTGCTTGCGTGGGAATTCATGGGCGGTGCTCCTTTCTCGGCTGCCGGTTACACGATGCCTTGGCCGCGGAATTTCTTCGAGAGGAAGTTGACGGTGAACAGGAGAAGGATGCTGATGACCGACTTGAACATGCCGACGGCCGTCGAGTACGAGTAGTCGCCCGTGACGAGGCCGAGCCGGTAGACGTACAGGTCGAGCACTTCGATCCGGTCGGCTACCATGACGTTGCTGAACACCAGGTATTGCTCGAAGCCGGCGGACAGCAGATTGCTGATCGAGAGCAGCAGCAGGACGATAAACGTCGGCATGATGCTCGGAATCGTAATGTGCCCGATCGTGCGCAGCCTCCCCGCGCCGTCGACCTTGGCGGCGTCGTACTGCTCGCTGTCGATGCTGACGATCGCGGCCAGGTAGATGATGGCGCTCCACCCGACTCCCTTCCAGAGCAGCAGCAGCGTCTGCACCGTCCATACGCGTTCGTAATTGCCGAGCACGTTGACCGGAGTGTCGCTGATGCCCAGATGGGAGAGGATCGTGTTGACGGCTCCCTCCGTGCTGAACATGCTGAACGCCAGGGCATAGACGATGATCCAGCTGATATAATGGGGCAGCGTCGACACCGTCTGCACGAGCCGCTTGAACCACCCGCTCCGGACCTCCGACACCATGACCGCGAACAGCATCGGGATCGGGGCGGTCAGAATCGAGAGGAAGCTGAGCGCCAGCGTGTTGACGAGCACCGGTCCCATCCGGGGATCGCTGAACATATCCCGGAAGTTCTGAAGGCCGATGAATTCGGTCTGGTTAATCGGGATGCCCGGATGGTAGTCGAAAAAAGCGTAGGTCCAGCCGAACAACGGCACGTAGTTGAAGGCGAGAGCGAACAGGACGAAGGGCGACGCCATCAGCAGCAGCTTGACTCCGTCTTTGCGGAAGTGCTTCGATCGGGCGGCCGCTTTCGGTTTTTTCGCCGTGAGGGTGAGGGCCATGGTTGTTCTCCTTTGCTCGGGGTCTGTCTCTCTATGCCTTAATGATAGCGCTTCAACCCTCGGCCCCGAATGAAGGATCTGACGATCTCGTTGAAAAAAAGCGGGGAGCTCGCGGCTCCCGATTTGAACGATTTAACGATTCGGTTGAACGATTCTCATGAACCCGATTCGGTCGCATCTAAACGGCCGAAGGGCAGCTTCCGCTGCCCTTCCTCCTTCCCGATATTCCGTTACGCTCCCCCGGCGGGGAGGCGCACGACGACCTCCGCCCCCTTCTCCCTCGGCTCGAAGCGAAGCCCGTACTGCGGCCCGAAGTAGAGCCGGATCCGCTTGTTCACGTTGCTCAGGCCGATCCCGCCGCCTCCTTCGGACGCCTGCTGACTCTCTCCGGAATCCAGCAGGCGGTTGAGCTCATTCAGCCGCTCCGGCTCGATCCCGACGCCGGAATCCGTCACCCGGATGCGCAGCTCCCCGCCCTCGGTCTCCGCCGCGATGGCGATGTAGATGGCGCGGTCCTCCTCCTGCCTGCCCGCGGCGATGGCGTTCTCGACGAGCGGCTGCAGGATGAACCGAGGCACTCGGCAATCGAGAACCGGCTCGTCCACGCCGATCTCGAAGCGGATGCTGTTGTTGAACCGCATGTTGATGATCTTGATATAGTTCTCCAGGTAGCTCAGCTCGTCGCGCAGCGAGCACATCGGGTCCTTGCTCTTGAACACGGGCCGGAGAATGTTGCCGAGCGCGACGATCGTGTTCACGATGTTGTCGGCCTTGATCATCGTCGCCATCCAGCGGATCATATTGAGCGTGTTGTACAGAAAATGAGGATTGATCTGATACCGCAGCGCCTCGATCTCCAGCTCCCGCTTCGCCTCCTGCATGCGGTTGTTCTTGTCCAGCAGGTCGACGATGCTGAGCGACATCTCGTTGAACCGCCGGACGACGATGCCCAGCTCGTTGTCGGGGACCGAATCGAACGTGACCCCGAGCTCCCCGCGGCTGACGTCCTTCATCTTCCCGGCCAGCAGCCGAAGGGGCTTGATCATCTTGCGCAGCCAGAAGTACGAGACGGCGAACATGATCAGGATGCTGCACAGGAACACGGCGATCAGAATGCGCTGCACGGCCAGAATCTGCCCGGAATACAGCTTCAGCGGAATCTCCTTCACGGCGTACCAGCCGGCGTCCTGAAGCTTGTAGTAGACGAGCTGGTACGAGGCGTTCCCCGCCTTGTCGTCGATGCTGCCGTAATCCGCGGCCTGCTCCTCCGAAGGCCGGAATACGCTCCGGGTGCCGATTCGCTCCGGCCGGCTGCCCGACAGGATGTTCCCTTGCGCGTCGACGATGTACATGTCGCCGTCCGACGGATCGAGATCCGCGGAATAGAGGGAAGCCAGGTACCGTTCGTCGACGTTGAAGATGAGGGTGGCGCTCGTCTTCGGGTCGTAGATCGCCCGAACGCCGCGGATCATGCTGAAGAGCGTGCCGTCCTTGTCGCCCGTCAGGTAAGGGTTGAAATACGATTTGCGCAGGCCGCCCTGAATAATCATGTCCGGGAACGCCTCGACCGAGCGCTTGAACACCTCGGAGCCGAAGAAGGTCCGGTTCCATTCCTCCTTCGACTGAACGAGCGTCGTGTCCCCGCTGCCGCCCATCGCTCCCTGGTTCTCCGTCGTCAGGTAGATGGAATGAATATAGCCGTAGTTGCTGATGAACTTCTCGATCTGAGCGTGGAGCATGTTCTTGTAGCCCAGGAATTCCAGCTCGCTTTTGTCCGACAAATGGAGCAGCATCTGCTGGATCTGGTCGTCCAGCAGGAACAGCTTGGAGAGCCGGTCGACGTCGCCGACGAGCCCGTGAATGTTGTGGTCCACCTGCTGGAACTGCTGGTACAAGAGCCGCTGGTTCTGGTCCTTGATCTGGTTCAGCATGAACGTGTAGATGATGTAGGACGCCGCCGACAGCACGACCAGGCTGATGATCATGAAGAACACGATCAGCTGCGCGCGCAGGCTCTGCGGCCGAAGACGCTTCGCCAGCTTCATGCGTCGGCCTTGGCGCCGGCTCCGGTCAGCCATTCCCGCCGGTATTCGTTCGGGTTGAGGCCCGTCACCTTCTTGAACACCTTGCTGAAGTACGTATACTCCGGCGAGAAGCCGACGGCGACCGCGATGTCGGACGACTTCATCGGCGTGCCGGCCATCAGCTCCTTCGCCCGCTCGATCCGGTACCGGTTCAAGTAGTCGATGAACGTGATTTGCAGTTCTTTTTTGAACAGGTTGCTCAAGTACCCGGCGCTGAGCTTGACGTAGTCCGCGACCGACTGCAGGCTGATATTCTCCGCGTAATGCAGCTTCACGTACTGGATCGCCTTCGCGATCTCGTCGCTCATCTGCAGCCGGCCGTGCGCCTGCTTCGCCAGCTCGGCGACGTAGGCCGCCGCCTCGTCCAGCATGCCGGGCAGCGTGTCGTTGTCCTCGATGCGCTCGGTGATGTTATAGAGCAGCGCGCGCTCGTTCTGGTTGCTGTCGTACATCTGCGTCGCGACCCACTGCACGAACTGGAACAGGGCGATCGTCACCGTCTTCCGGTCGCCCGCCTGCTCCTCGATCGAGGCGAGCCAGCGCTCGTACTCGTCCTGCTTCGCCTTGGGCAGCAGCGAGCGGATCGGCTCGTAACGGCGCAGGGCCGCGAGGCGGCTCCGGACGCCGGACGTCTCCGCCGGCTGCCCGGCGGCATGCAGCTGGCCGGGTCCCGCCAGGAACTTGCGGCCCAGCGCCTGCTGCGCTTCCGCGTGCAGGGAAGGCAGGGAGGCGTAGCCGCTGCGCACCGCGCTCGTCCCGAACGAGACGGAGCCGTTGAAGTACGTCCGGATCGCGTCCTGGATGTGCTGCAGGACGACGCCGGTCTCCCGGACGATGCCCTGCTCGGAATGAAGATCGTCGTAAGCGAACAGGAGCAGGTAGCGGTTGTCCTCGAGGTGGAAGGCCTCGCCGCGCTTGTGAACGGCCAGAATCTCGCCGAGGGCGTTCAGGATCGACATTTTGACCAGATGGCCGTGCTCGTCCTTGAACTTCTCCTTGATGCGGGAATACCGGTCCAGCTCCATGACGCATGCCTGGAGCCGGACCGGCGACAGCCGCAGGCCGTTGCGGGCGACGAACGCGGCGAATTCGTCGGCGCTGAAGATGCCGTAGAAGAGGAAGTCCTTCAGCATCTTCTCCTTGACCAGGTCCAGGTTGGTCGGATACGTCCCCGGACCCGGCCCCGGTCCCGTCCCGGCTCCCTCTCCGGACGAAGGCGCGGACGCGGACCCGGAGCTGCCGTCCCGCTGGGCGAGCTCCTCCGCGACTCCGCTCAGCACGGAGGCGATCTCGTCCTCGGTCATCGTCAGCTTCAGGATGTAGTTGGAGACGCCGAGCGACATCGCCTTGCGCGCGAGCTCGAATTCCTCCAGGCAGCTCAGCACGACGACGCGCGTGCGTTTGTCCCGCTCGCGGATCCGCTCGATGAGCTGCATCCCGTCCATGCGGGGCATCCGGATGTCGGTGATGACGACGTCCGGCTTCTCCCGCTGGTAGAAGTCCCAGGCCGCCTGGCCGTCTTGAAGGTCGGCGGCGACCTCCATGCCGAAGCGGCTCCAGTCGACCGAGTTCTTGAGGCCGAGGCGGACGAGCATCTCGTCTTCGACGATCAGCACCCTATGCATCGCGCACCTCCTTCAGGCCCAGCACCCAATCGCAGCCCCGGCCGCTGGACGGCGCGTCGAACCGCCGGATGCCGTCCCGCGCGTACCGCCCGGCTTCGGACGTCGCGCCGGTGCGCGGATCGAACCAGAACGCGTCGACTTCGACATCGGCTTCTTCCGCCTGCCCAAGCCGCCCGAGATCGACCTCCGCGAACAGCCCGTTCGGGCAGTAGACGAGCGCTCCGCCCTCGACGCGGGCCGCGACCATCCGGTTCGAGCCCGGGAAGTTGCGGGCGAGCACAGTCGGGTCCGGAACGAGCGTCTCGAAGCGCCGCTCTTCCATGAGCGCCTTCACGTGCCGCATCTGGCTGGCGCCGGGCCGGTTCAGCGCCGTCTGCCAATCCATGAGGAAGAACGCCCCGGGCTCGGTCATGTCGGCCGAAGCGCAGGCGCCGCCGCACATCGACCAGACGGAATGATGGCCGTACGTGTGGCCGCACGCCCCGGACAGCGCCGCGTAGTAGGCCGCCCGGCGCACGTCCGCTTCGTCGAAGTAGCCGTTCGCCGGATCGAAGCCGATCGGGATGTCCTCGTAGCACGGCTCCGCGTCCAGCGTCGGCTTGACCGGCAGCCGCGCGTAGTCGGCCGCCACCCGCAGGTCGTTCGCAATGGCCGCTTCGCCGTGGCCCGATTGGATCATGTTGAAGTCCAGCCACGGGGCGTCGTGCAGGTGATAGGAGGAGGACTCGGCGCCCTTGGGGTGGAACGTGCGGAGATGGGCGCCGCCGTCTCCCTCCCGGAGCCCTTCCGCCATCGCCTCGACGATGGCGAAGTGCCGGGAGGTCTGCAGCGGCCGGTCGCCTCCCAGCACCCAGACGATATGGGGGCGGTCGCGGTACCTCTCGCCGAGCCAGCGGCCGTAGATCCGCGCGTTCTCCGGCGTGAAGATCTCCGGCCCCTTGCCCCACATCCGGTTGAACTTGTCTCCCCACGTCGGCAGCAGGGCGACGTACAGGCCGAAGGAAGCGGCGGTCTCGACGACGAAGTCGACGTGATCCCAGTAGCTGTTCGGGCCTTCGACGTCGGGCTCGGCCGGGTCGGGCGCTCCGGAAGCCCCGAAGCGAAGCGGCAGCCGGCCGTAGGCGTTGCCCGTCGTGACCCCTTCGAATTCCGCCAGCGCCACGGCCTGCACCGTATTGAAGCCCTGCCCGGCCCGGGTCCGCAGATACCGCTCCGCTTCCTCCCGGTTCAGCTTGTGGAACAGCTCCCACGCCGTATCCGCCAGCCAGAAGAACGGCGTCCCGTCTTCCCGCTCCAGGTAGCGTCCGCTCGCATGAACGCGAAGCCGCTGAATCGTACTGCTCATAGCCGAACACCTCCGCTTCGTACGCCTTTATATCCAATAGCATCCAACAACAAACAACAGTTTATGATAGCCTAAGCATAACACAAGAACGGCGGGCCTTGTATCCGAAAAATGAAGCCGCTCTAAAGGCGGCCAAGAGCGGCTTGAGTCGGCTGAATGCGGCTAATTGCAGCTATTGCAGCTATTGCAGCTATTGCAGCTAAGCGCGGTGAAATGCGGCTAAATGCGGTTAAACGCGGCTAGGAGCGGAACGCGAACGCCCGGGCCGGATTGCGCCGCATCAGCTTGCGAAGCTGGGCCTCGTCCGCTCCGGCGCGCGCGAGCAGCGGCAGGAACCGCTCCGCGAGATGCGTCAGGCCCGGCGTTCCGCCGTAGGCCGCCAGACGGGCGCGCGTCGTATCGAGCCCGAGCAGCAGCCGGTCCTCGAGCCCCGCGGCCAGCATCCGGGCGATCCATTCGGCCTCGGCCTCGTCGCTGTGGTATTTGTAACGGCCGATCGTGTCGTACTCGAGGTACGCGCCTTCGCCGGCGAGCTCGAGATGCGCCTTCGGATCGTCCAGCTTCCGGTCCAGATGGCACAGAATGATCGCCTCGGCCGGCACGCCCCGCTCCCGGTAGAAGCCGAACAGCCAGCGCGCCTGCTCCGGGCTCTCCGTATGGCACATGATCGGAGCGCCCGTCGCCAGCGAGGCGCCGGCCGCCGCCGCGAACCACCGCTTGTCGGGGTCCGCCATCCGCTCGGCGTCGACCGCCGTCTTGATAAGGCCGGCCCGGGCGTCGACGCGGGATGCCGCTTCCGGCTCCAGCCGGTCGGTGCCCGCGAGCATGCCTTCTTCCAGCTCGCCGACGAACAGCCGCGTCAGCTCCTCCTCGCCCAGACGCCGAATCCAGTGGTCCGGCGGGTAGAACGCGAGCTTGTGGAAGCCCGTGGAAGCGACCGCGTGCACGTCCGCCTCGGCGGAGACGAGCGCCAGCTCCGCCTCCATCCGGCCGCAGCCGAGAGGTTGGGCGTCGACGACCGCCCGGCCGCCGGCGTCGCGGAACTCCCGCAGCTCGCGGAGCGTAAGCTCGTAGTCGTCGATGCGCAGATCCGCGTTCACCGTCTGCGGATGGCCGGGGGCGAGGAACAGATGCTCGTGGCTGTGGCAGAAGCCGAGCTTCTCCGGCGGAATATCGCCGCGCACCGTGCGGATGAAGCCGCCTTCCGCGCTCTTGCTCGCCTTGCCGGCGCCATCGCCCGTCCTTCCCGCGCCGCCGATCGCCCTTCCCGCGTCCGCGCCCGCCCTTGTCTTGCGCTCCATCGGGTTCCCTCCGTTCGGCGAATTCCCTCTCCTTGTCCCCCTAACCGGCGTTATACGAGAGAGAAGACCCAATAATAGAATTCGTTCCAAGCCCGCGTCTCGCCTTCCTGCACGTACTCGAGCCGGATCGCGAGATCCGTCTTGCCCGCCGTGTAAGCGGCCGGAATGTCGAATTCGTCCTCCAGCCAGCGCTTATACGGATTGCGGTCGGCGTAGTACCAGCTTCGCTCCTTCACCCGGACGCCGTCCACGTAGACGTTCGCCCGCTGCCGCCCGGTCGCCTGGTCGGATCTCCGGCGGAGACGGACGCCCCGGTTGCGCGGGTCGACCGATACCACGAACTCGCTGCTGCCTTCGGTCTCGTGCCCGGTATCGCGCAGCACGCGCCCGGTGCCGTCCTCGTATTCGCTCTCCAGCGTATAATACCCCCGGCTGCCGGCCGTCCGGTAGACGTGCGCGCCCTCGGACGCCTTGTTGCCGACGTCGAGCTCGTCGGTCAGAACCATCCCCGGCCCGTCGACGCCGTAATAGAACAGAACGCCGGAATGCCTCAGGTACTGGTTGTTGTACTCTCCCGACTCGATGCCGAAGACGAGCTCCCGTTCGAAAGGATACCAGTCTCCCCCGCACAGCCGGACCATCGACCAAGGGTTGTCCGGCAGCCCGTCGTACGCGCTGGACGGGTTCGTCTCGGGCGGCGTCGGGAAGCCCCACCCGTAGCACACCCAGCTCTCGGAGCCGTCGCTCTCGACCTGGGGCGTGGCGTTGCCGTCGATGCGCACGCGAACGTCGCCCTCGCAGCTGATGACGTTCGGCTTGCGGGCCCAAGCCGTTACGTGGCCGGCCACGAGGTGGCCTCTTCCTTCGATGCGGCCGATGAGGCTGTCCGCTCCCGGCGTCGCCTTCGGCCCGTAGTAGGCGGACGACCGGAAGTAGCCCGCTTGCCCTTCGGCGTACGGCGGCGAATCCGGATCCGCCTTCGAGTATCGCGTCTCCCACCGGGCGAACCGGACGGGCTCGGTCCCCCGGTTGATCAGCTCGATGCGGGCGCCGCGCCAGTACGGCATCGGGAAGTAGTTGTAGCAGCTTCCGTCGGCCCGCCGGCCGTGCGACAGCACCCCGACGGGGTTGTACCCGAGCTCGTTCGCGAAAAAAACGCCCGCCGGACACTCCACGTCCGGCTTCTCGTGCCCGTCCCACGCCGCGCGGACCCACAGCTGCCCGAGCCAGCCTTCGCCGCCCGCGCTTGGTTCCGATTCCGGCTCCGGCTCCGCCAGAATGGCGGCCACGCAGCCCGCGCCGCGTTCGTCCAGCGCGAGGACGGACTCGCCCGGCGCGATCGTCAGCCCGCGGAGAACCGCGGCTTCGTACGGCTTCGCGGGCGCCGGCTTCGGGTCCTCGCCGACCCGGCTCCACCTCTCCAGCACGCGGCCGTACGGCTCCCGGCCGGTGAACGTCTCGATCCCATCCGCGTCCGCGTACGAGTGGCAAACGACGTGGCCCCACCCTCCGTCGCCCTTGTTCGGACCCTTCAGCCGGAGGTCCGTCGTGATGCGGCACGACTTGGCGTACGGCATCGGCACGAAGCTGCGCACGACGCGGATCGGCCCGCGCCCGTTGTCCTCGGGGCCGAGATACGCGTCCGCGAGCGGCCTTACGAACGGCGGCTTCGTGCCGAACTCCGAAGGCTTGATCTCGAAGCGAGGCGTCTCCTCGCCGTCGAAGTAGAAGCGGAACGTCGGCTCCTCGCTCTCCGGGTAGCGATGCTGCACGAAGTTGTAAATGCAGCCGGGACCGTCGACGTCGAAGATGACCCATTCGCGCCCTTCCCGGTACAGCCACCAATCCCAATCCGCGTTGAAGCCCTGCTTGTCGATGCTGCCCTCGTATCTGACCTGAACGCCGTCCCGAAGCGCCGGCAGCAGATCGAATCGCTCCAGATTCGCCAGTCCTCTCGGCGGCGGTGTCTTGCTTGCCATATTTGTCTCCTCCGTCCTTTTTTGGGCATTCCGAAGAACCAGACCGCTTCGCCGGAAGCGGTCTGGCAGTCAGGGTCGGGCGATCAGCCGTACAGAGGACCGTAGGCGGCGCAGGCTCGGAAGTCGGCGCCCTCCGGGTCCTTCGTGCCGAACGCGCTCCACGAGCTCGGACGGAACAGGCGCTTCGCACCGACGTTGTGCATGTTGACCGGAATGCGGAGAATGCTCGCCAGCGTGATGAGATCGGCGCCGATATGGCCGTAGCTGACGACGCAGTGGTTCGAGCCCCAGTTCTCCATGACCGCGTAGACGTCGTCGAACGCGGGGTCGCCGGGCACGAGGTTCGGCGCGAACCAGGTCGTCGGCCACGTCGGCGTCGTCCGCTCGTCCAGCTGGGCGTGAACCGCTTCCGGCAGCTCGACGGTATGCCCTTCGGCCAGCTGCAGCACCGGCCCGAGCCCTTCGACGAGGTTGATGCGAGCCATCGTAACCGGCATCCCGCCCCGCGTCAGGTAGTCGGTCGAATGGCCGCCCCCGGCGAATTGATCCATGTACGTCGGCCGCCAGGACGTCGCGGCGAGGCAGCGGTCGATCTCCTCGTCCGCGATCTCCCAATGCGGCTTCAGCGCCGGCTCGCCGTCCCGCATCATCTCCCCGGTGCCGTCCAGCGCGGCCGGGCCGGAGTTGATCAGGTGCAGGACGCCGCCCGCCGCCCGCCCTTCGAGCCGATGGCCGGTCGCCCGCTCCACCGCCTCCGGGCTCCAATACGCTCGGACGTCGGCGAAGATCTGCGCCGTGTTCGTCAGGTAATGCTGGAACAGCATCGTCGCCGCGTTCAGGTTGTCGTTCTCCGTCGCGACGATGTACGGCTCGCGGGCTCCGTTCCAGTCGAACGAGCTGTTCAGCACCGCCTCCAGGAAGTCCGCGCTCGGGAAGTGGTCCGTCCACTCCCGCTGGCCCTGGAACCCGGACGCGATCGCGTTGTAGCCGTACGCCTCCTCCTCGTGCCCCATCTCGGCCAGCTTCGGATTGCCGACCATCAGGTCGCGGACGATCAGCGCCATCTTGACGACCGTCTCCCAGTTCCGCTCCTTCCGCTCGTCCGGAATGACGAGCTCCGCCGGGTTCGGATCGGGGCCGATGCGGCACTTCTCGCGCACCCAGGCGAGAGCGGTCCGGAACTCCTCGGGATCGTAGATGCCGCGTTCGATGCGCCTCGTCACCTCGGTCATGTCGACGTAGGCGTTCTTCATGCCGAGGTAGCGCCGGTAGAACGAGTCGTCCACGATGCAGCCCGCGATGCCCATCGACACCGAGCCGATCGACAGGTACGACTTGCCGCGCAGCAGCGCGGCCGCGAGGCCCGCCCGGGCGAACTGCAGCAGCTTCGCCTGCACGTCGTCCGGAATCGTGCGGTCGTCCATGTCCTGCACGTGGCGGCCGTAGATCTTGAACACCGGCAAGCCCTTCTGGTTGTGGGCGGCATGCAGCGCGCCCATGTAGACGGCTCCCGGCCGTTCGGTGCCGTTGAAGCCCCACACCGCGTGCGGCAGCTGCTTATTCGTCTCCATCGTCTCCAGCGGGTAGCACCAGCCGGACGCGACGGTGACCAGCACGCCGACTCCTTCCTTCGCGAAGCGGTCCGCGCATTGCGCGGCCTCCTTCAGGCCCGAGATGCAGACGTCGTTCACGACGCACTCCACCGGCGACCCGTCGGGATACCGCAGCGTCTCCGACAGCAGCCGCGCGGCCTCCCGCGCCAGCTCCATCGTCATCTCCTTCGTCGCCGCCTTCACCAGCTTGCGGCGGTCGATGATCGGCCGGATGCCGATCTTGGGGAATCCGTTCTCATAGCGATGCGCCAGATCCGCCACTGTTCTCTCTCCTCCGCTCTATTTGTCTCCGATGCCGAGCCGCTCCTGACCGGATCGCGATCAACCGAGACCGTACTCGGCCATCTTGCCGCGGATGAAGCGGACGCCTTCGGCGACGAGCACGTCGCCGCTCGGGGCGAGCTGCCGCCATACCCACGTGTTCATGTTGTCGGTCACGTCGACGAACGACTCCAGCGCCGCGTACCCGGCATAGTTCAGCTCGGCCAACGCCCGGAATATCGCGTCCCAATCCACGAGCCCCGTCCCCGGGATGCCGCGGTCGTTCTCGCAGATGTGGTAATGGATCAGGTCGGCGCCGGCCGCCTTCGTCGCTTCGTAGAAGCTTTTCTCCTCGATGTTCATATGGTAGGTGTCGAGGTGGATCTTGATGTTCGGCTCCCCGATCATCGCCTTCAGCCGCAGCGCCTGCTCGCACGTGTTGATCAGGTTCGACTCGTAGCGGTTGACCGGCTCCAGCCCGATCTGCACGCCGAGTTCCCTCGCGTAGACGGCCGCTTCCCGCAGCCCCTCGGCCGCCCAGTTCCACTCGTCCTCCGTCGGTCGGGCGTTCGCGTTCTTGACGTGCTCCGAGTAGACGACGCCGGAGAGGTTCGTCTTGCCGATCTCCGCCGTCGCGCGCGCGCAATCCTTCAGGTATTCGATCCCCTTGGCGCGAATGGCCGGGTCCGGACTCGTAATGTCCGTGCCGCGAAGCAGCACCGTCGACGTAACGGCGTCGAGCTCCGCGTCCGCAAGCCGCTTCTTCACGGCGGCCGCGTCGAACGTGTCCAGCGTCATGAGCGGAATCTCGATAAAATCGAGCCCGAGGCGCTTCACCCGGTCGATCAGATCGAGCGTGCCGTTGCTCCATTGGGAGCACCAAGCGTATGCATGAATGCCCAGCTTCATCCCGTCTCCACCCCGTTCAAATGTTGTAGAACTTGCCGGGAGGCCATAACCCCCATCTTGTCGACGGCCTGCATCGTCGAGGCGGCGCAGTGCGACCCGACGACCAGCCGATCCGACGCCAGCAGCCCGGGACGGTCCGGCGGCTCCTTCTCGAACACGTCGATGCCCGCTCCCCAGATCCGCCCGCTCTCCAACGCTTCCAGAAGAGCGCTTTCATCGATGAGGCCGCCCCGCGCCGTGTTGACGAGAACGGCCGTCGGCTTCATGAGGCCGAACTCCCGCTTCCCGATCATGTGGCGAGTCTCCGACGTCAGCGGCACGTGCAAGGTGACGAAGTCCGCCTCCCGGAGAAGATCGTTGACGGCCGGCACATACGTCACGCCGTTCGCCGCCGCGAACGCCTCGTCGCGGACGGCGTCGTAGGCGAGCACCCGCATGCCGAAGCCTCCCGCCCGCCGGACGACCGCCTTGCCGATCTGGCCGAGCCCGATAAGGCCCAGCGTCCGGCCGTTCGCGTCGACGGCGGTCCGCTTCGTCCAGTCGCCTTCCCGGCAAGCGCGGTCGATCGGCACGACGCGGCGCGCGGCCGCCAGCAGCAGTGCGAACGTATAGTCCGCCACGGCTTCCGTGTTGGCCCCGGCCGTCGTCGTCACTTTGATGCCCCGCTCGGCCGCGTAGCCGATATCGATATTGTCGGTGCCCACGCCGTATTTGGCAATGACCTTCAGCCGCGGCGCCCGCTCCAGCACCTCGCGGTCGAGCGGATCGACGCCGACGATGACGGCGTCGGCATCGGCGATGCGCTCGATCATCTCTTCCTTGGCCAGGATGCGGCCCGTCGGGTTGCGCACGACCGTCAGCCCCCCCTCGGTCAGCAGATCGAGCGGCTCGGAGCTGTGCGCGGCGAAGGATCGGGGCGTGACCAGCACGTTCATGCCCATCGCGTATCCCTCCTTACGCCCACTTGGGATTGTCGACGATGGCCGGCTTGCCGCCTTGTTCCACGACGATTTTCCGGAACCCCTTCGTCTCGATGCTTCCGTAGTCGTGCCCGGCGTCCGCCCGGAACGCGTAGAACGTAATGAGCGGCTCCGTTCCGGTGTTGACGCTGCGGTGCGCGTACCGTCCCGGCACGTAGACGGCCTTGCCCGGGGAGAATTCCTGCGCGTCCCATTCGCCCTCGGGGTTCTCCATCAGCATGAGGCCGCGGCCTCCGATGCAGTAGTACACCTCCGCGGTGTCGAGAACGGTGTGGAAGTGCCCCTTGGTCATGTAGTACTCGTCCCCGACTTTGCCCGGGTAGACGATGCTCGTGCCGAAGGCGAGGTTGCCGGCGGTCTCGGTAATGCCGAGCTCGTGGAATTCGTAGAGCAGCGGATTGCCTTGCGCGAGCAGCGCCTCGGTCGCCGCGTCGTCGGCGTACATCCCCTTCATCTGAGTCAGATAACGCTTGAGAGAAGGCTTCGTGTCGGACAAGCCGTTGTTCAGGCTGAAGTAGACGGCGAACGGATCGGGATTCGCGGGATTGGCGGGGGTTGCGCGGTTTGCTTGGTTCGGGGCGAAGCTCATCTCGCTTCCTCCTTTCGATTCTGTCCCTGCTGTTGCAGCTCCTTCGCGATCCGCTCGAGCCGCAGGAACGTCGGCCGGTCGATGCGGAGATGGAACACGTCCTGGATCACCTGGGTCCAGCCGTGAAGGAAGTAAATCCAGCCGTCCTCGACGCGCAAGCCTCGTTCCGCCTTCTGCGCTTCGGCTTGCTGAAGGAACAGCAGATCGCCGCGGTAGTTCAGCTCCCAGACGAGGCTTCCCTTGGGGAACTTCGCCTCGTTCGTCAGCGGCGAGCCGGGGCGGTCCTTGCCCAGGCCCGTGGCGTTCACGACGAGCGAGAACTCCGGCAGCCCGCTCAGCACCGCGTCGTTGTCCGCCGGTTCCGGGCAGAGCCGGTATTCGAACCGCGTCTTCGTGTCGAGGCGGCCGAGCAGCTCGCGCGCGGAATCGAGCCGGGCCTGGCTGCGGTTGCTGATGACGATCCGGGACGGGACGTTGTCCCCATGCTCCGGCCGCGTCAGATACGAGCAGATCGCCAGCGCGCTGCCGCCGGCCCCCATGAGGAACGCCTCGCCGCCGCGGGCCCAGTGGCCCTCCGGTATGAACGCCTCCATGGCGAGGCCGCTGGAGATCGGGTCCTTCGCCGCTCCGAGCAGGCGGCCGCCGTCCTTGGAGATCGAGGACAGCTCCTCGAATTGGACGGCATAGCCGTCGAGTTCGTCGAACAGGCCGCGGGCGGCCCGGAAAAGGTCGATCTTATGCGTCGTGACGAGCGCGCCGAGCGCGTTCGGGTCGTTCTTGATGAACGAGACCGCCTCCCGGTACCGCTCCGGGTCGGCGTGGATCGGCAGGTCCATTCCCTTGATGCGGGCGCCGGCGAGCCCCAGCTCCTCGGCCCACAGCGGGAACAGCTTCATGATGGAAGACGAGCCGGTCGTGACGCCGATGAAGTAGAAGGTCGGCCGGTCGTTCGGTTCGTATGGCATGGCAGTCGTTCCTTTCGGATAAGTGGATGATGACGGCTATGAAAAATGCCTCTCGGTTGCGGCGGCGACGATGGCGGAAAACGGGATATTGCGCGAATGGGAGGGACCCGGCGGCCTGCTTCGGCGCAGCCTCCGGCTCCCGCCCTACTTCAGGTTCCCGTACAAGGCCGCCAGCGCGTCGACCGCTTGGCGGTAGCGCCGCGCCGGGGCGGCGTACCGCTCGCGGCTTCCCGGCTCCGGCTCGTAGACGTCGCCGTACGCCAGGAACGACTCCGCCGTCGCGGCCAGGTCGCCGAACAGCCCGACGCCGTACCCCGCGATGACGGCGTTCGCCGTCAAGGCCGAATCGACGCTGCGCAGCGTCCGCACCGGAATGCCGAGCACGTCGGCCTTGATCCGGTTGAACAGCGCGCTCTTCGCGCCGCCGCCCGCCGCGTTGACCTGGCGGTAGGGAATCTCGCCGGCCAACCGCTCCAGGATGTCGAGGTACGAGCGATACTCGTAGGCGATCGACTCGAGGATGGACCGGTACATCGCCGCCTTGCCGTGCGACCAGTTCAGGCCGAGCCACGCCCCGCGCAGGTCCGCGTTGTTCGGGCAGACGCTGCCGCCGAAGTGCGGCACGAACAGCAGGCCGTCGCTGCCGGGCGCCACGCCTTCGGCCATCCGGTTCAGCTCGTCGAACGGGAGCGCCGCCGCCTCGTCCGGGCTGACCAGCGCGCGGTACCACGCGAGGCATTCGCCGCCGCCGTTGATGTACGCGAGCGGGGCCCACAGCCCCGGGACGACCGAGCGCGCGAAGAGGAGCGTCTTCGTCTCGGCGTCCGGGTTGTACCGGTCGACGCAGCAGGCGAGCACGGAAGCGGTTCCGGCGATGTCCAGCAGCTGGCCCGGCCGGACGAGGCCGCCTCCGAAGGAAGCGGCCGCCGTGTCGCCGCAGCCCGCGACGATCGGCGTGCCGGCGGCGAGCCCGGCGGCCGCCGCGTAGTCCGCCCGCAAGCGGCCGACGATGTCCCACGGCCGCACGATGGCGGGCAGCTTGGCGGGATCCAGGCCGAACGCTCCGGTCAGCTCGGGCGACCAGCGCATCGCTTCGACGTCCGCGAAGCCGGAGAAGTGCAGGTGCGTGTAGTCGACGAAGGCCTCGTCCGCGGTCAGCCCCGCCAGCCGGCCGGCGACGTAGGCGCTCGGCACGACGAACTTGGCGATCCGCTTGTAGACGTCGGGCCGCTCCCGCTTCCACCACAGCTTCTTCGGCCCGTGCGCGTAAGTGACGGGGGCTCCCGTGATCCGGATAACCGCTTCCTCTCCCCAGGCGCGGATCTGAGGCATCGCCGACTCGCAGCGGGTGTCGAGCCAGGAGTCGTACGGCGTGACGGCGTTCCCCTCCCGGTCGATGCCGAGAATGCCGGCCATCTGGCCGTCCAGTCCGATCGCCGCGACCTGGCCGGCGGGGACGCCGGAAGCCTCCAGCGCTTCCCGGACGCTCTCGACGACGGAGACGAGCATCTCCTCCGGATCCTGCTCGACTCGGCCGCCCGCGCCCCGGATGAGACGGGAAGGCCGGAACGACGAGGCGACGACGGCGCCCTTCTCGCTTACGATCGCCGCCTTCGTCCCTTGGGTGCCGATATCGGCGCTCACGATGTACTGCGTCATTTGCCCAGTCACCCGCTCTCTCTCAATCGAACGTTACCAGCGTCTTGATGCCGACCGAACCCGACGCGGCGGCCACGGCCTGCCCGAATTCGGAGATCGGGAACCGGTTCGACACGAGCTTGTCGGCGTCGATCAGGCCGCTGGCGATGAATTGCAAGGTTTTCCGAAAATGATGGTTGTTCGCCTTCGTCGAGCCGGTCGCCATAATCTGTTTGTAGTGAATCCGGTTCGTATCGATCAAGGTCGGCGTCGCGCTCTTCGGCAGCCCGCCGAAAAAGTTGATCCGCCCGTTCGTCGCCGTCACCTCGACCGCCAGCCGCTGCGCCTCCGGCGAGGGGTTGGCCGTCACGCAGACGTCGACGCCTCTCCCGCCGGTCCGTTCCAGGATGCGCTCGCGAAGCCCCTCCGCCTCGAGCGTGACGAGCGAACCGTCGATCGTCTTCGCCAGCTCGAGCCGGCCGGGCGAACGGTTCGCCAGGAACACGCGGCCCGCTCCGGCCCTCCTCGCCAGCTGGGCGTACAGGATGCCGATCGTGCCGGCCCCGACGATCAGCACGTCGTCGCCGAGCCGGACCGGGCATACCTGCAGGCCGTTGTACACGCAGGCGAGCGGTTCGGCCAGCGCCGCCTGGTCGAAGGTGACGCCGTCCGGCAGCTTGGCGACGTTGCCGAACCTAACCGCCGCTTCGGGAATGACGACGTATTCGGCGAAGCCGCCGTCGAGCTGCACGCCGAGCGCCCGGTAGTCGGGGCAGAGATGATAGTCGCCCTTCACGCACTCGTCGCAGATGCCGCAGCCGATGTTCGGGGCGACGGCGACCCGGTCTCCGGCGGCGTAGCCCGCGACCGCGCTCCCGACCTCGGCGACGACGCCCGCGATCTCGTGGCCGAGCGTTCGCGGCGACGACGGGCCGATGCCGGCGAACCCGTTCGCGATCATCCGCAGGTCCGTGCCGCAGATGCCGGCGCGCTTCACCCGGAGCAGAAGCTCGCCCTCGGCGATGGACGGCTTCGGCAGCTCCGTCACGCGCACGTCGTTGATGCCGTACATTTGCGCCGCAATCATCATCGTTGTCACCCTGTCATTGTTTTATATTCTTTATTGTTATTTGCTGTTATATCTGAATCATAGGCCGAGAAGGAACCGATGTCAACGCTTAAATCGTTGTCCATTAGCAGATTGTTAGAAAACAATAACAAATGATATAATTGTTTAACCTTATCTTATCTGAAAATGGAGCGGAATCATGAGCGACAAAGCGACGGAAGTGTTATTCGCGGAAGAGAGGAGAGCGCGCATCGTCGAGCTGGTCAACGAACGGAAGAAGGTGCTCGTTCCCGACCTGATCGAACGGTTCAAGGTGTCCCCGGCGACGATTCGCGGCGACCTGCGGGACCTGGAAGCCGCCGGCCTCATCAAGCGCACGCACGGCGGCGCCATCCCGAGCGACTTCGCCAAGGTCGGCTTCGAAGCCGATACGGTCTCGAAGAACGTCAGCCATCTGGCGGAGAAGCGGCTCATCGCCCAGGCGGCCGCGGCGATGGTCGAAGACGGCGACATCATCATCCTCGACGCCGGCACGACGACGCTGGAGATGGCGAATCTGCTGCGCGACAAGCGCAACGTCACCGCCATCGTCAACGACCTGAACATCGCGACGAGCCTGCAGCCGTTCGAGGGCGTCAACGTCATCGTGCTCGGCGGAACGCTGCGCAAGAACCTCCACTGCACGGTCGGCCCGTTCGCCAACAACCTGCTGTCGGAGCTCAACGTCGACAAGGCGTTCCTCGGCTCGAACGCGTTCAGCGTGCAGAAGGGCTGCACGACGCCCGACATCAACCAGGCGGAGATCAAGAAGATCATGGTGAAGGTCGCCACGCAGGTGATCGTCCTGTGCGACAGCAGCAAGATCGGCAAGAACTCGTTCCTGCAATTCGCGCCGGCCGGGGAGATTCATACGTTCATCACCGACTCGGGCGTGGAAGAATCCGTGGCGAACGAGCTGACGGAGCTGGGCGTGGACGTGAAAATCGCGAAGGCCTAGCGGGCCCAAGCGATACGCGATTCTCGCGAAGCCATGGCGGGATCAAGCGCTGCGCGAAAGCTTGCGATGCCCTGGCGAGATCAAGCGTTGCGCGAAGCCGTATCCGTGCTCGGGCTGAGCTTAAGCCGGGCGGCCTCTTCGGGCCGTCCGGTTTTTTGCGGCGTTTTATCCCCAATGCCTCCGGCCTCGTCGTTCCGCCAGCCTCAGTCCGCCAGCCTCACCAGCTCGCCTCGCGCGAGCGAAGCGTTGCCCGCCTCGACGATGCGGACGGCCATCATGCCGTCATATCCCGTCACCGCGGGCGTCCGGTCTTCGCGGATGCAGGCGATGAAGTCGGAGTCCTCCGCCAGATAAGCCTCTTTAAACAGCGAACGCCAGCTGTTCATGAACGGACGCTGAAGCGTCTTGTCCCGGCGCGCGGTGACGATCGTTCTCTCGTGCGTCTGCCCGAGATAGATGACGCCCTCGGTGCCGAGAATCTCCACCCGGCTGTCGTAGCCGTATTGGACGCCCATCGCCCCGTCGATGCTGCCGAGCTTGCCGTCCGCGAACCGGGCCGTCATCGCGACGGTGTCGTAGAAGTCCGGGAACTCCTCCCGAATGTCCGGGCAGCGGAAGTTGCCTCCCGCCGCGTGAACCTCCGCGATCTCCGAGCCGGCGAACCACCGCAGCGTGTCGATATCGTGGCTGTTCACCTCGGCGAGAGGGCCGTTGCTCTTGCGAATGTCGTACATCCACGGCATCGGCGTGCTGGGCCCCCGGGTCAGCGACTTGACCATGACGACGTCGCCGATCGCCCCGGCTTCGATCTGCCGCTTCGCGTCCCGGAAGCTCTCGTCGAACCGGCGCATGAACGCCAGCTGCAGCTTGACGCCTCCCCTCTCGCACGCTTCGATCATCTCCTTGCATTCCGCCTCGTTCATCGCCATCGGCTTCTCGCACAGCACGTGCTTGCCCGCGGCCGCCGCGGCGACGACGATCTCCCGGTGATAGACCGTCGGAGTCACGACGACGACGGCGTGAATCGATTCGTCCGCCAGGGCGTCGCGGTAATCGGTATAGACCTTGTCGACTTCGAGCGACCGGGCCGCCTGCTCGGCCGCCTCCCGGTTCGGATCGGCGAATGCCGCCAGCCTCGCGTAGGGAACGCTCTTGCGGAAGTTGGCCGCATGAATCATGCCGGCTCGGCCCGCGCCGATGACGCACACGTTGACGATATCGGGTGCCATGAGATCCCGCCTTTGCTGAATAATATTATTTATTATCATTTACTATCATATTTTATTGTATAATGTATAGTCAATTGTTATTTGCGATTGAAAAGCCAAAAAAAACCGCAAACCCGAACGGTCTGCGGTTCTCTCGGTTCTCTTTTTTTTCCAATCTCCAAGCCTATCCTATGCCTCGAAAAAAATGACGCCCGGGACCGACCTCCCGCTCCTTCGCTTCCGCCCCGTCAACTCCCGCGGGCAGAGCGACGACGGCCGTCGTCCCCTCGGGAATCTCGACCTCCAGCTTGAAGCGTCCCGCTTCGCGCCGCCACGCCGATACGACCGTCCCCTTGACGGTGTCGAGACGGGCCTCCGCCCATTCCAGCCCGGTCGGCGGGCAGGGCCGGATCTCGATCCGCCCGTAGCCCGGCGTCAGCGGCCGAATGCCGCCGATTCGGGTGTAGAAGGACGCGCCGATCCCGCCGAACATCGCGTGGTCGTGCGAGTGCATGCCGCCCTTGAAGCTCCACTGCTCCCACAGCGTCGTCGCCCCTTGCGCGATCTGCCAGCCGAAGCCCGGGTACTCTTCCTTCTTCAGAATCCCGTAGGCCAGATCGATGCGGCCGTTGTCCGCCAGCACGTCCATCAGATAACGGGTTCCGTAGATGCCCGTGTCCAGATGGCCGCCCTTCTCCGCGATCGCCGCCTCCAGCCGGTCCGCGGCCGCTTCCCGCTCCCCATCCGGCACCATGCCGTAGGCGAGGGGCATGAGCTGGGCGGTCTGCGAGCCGCTTCCGTAAACCCCGCCTCCCCGGTAGAACCGCTCTTGGAAGGCCAGCCGAACTCTCGAGGCCCGTTCCGCATACTTGGCCTCGTCCTCCGCCAAGCCGAGCGCGCCGGCCGTCTGCGAGACGACCGTCGTTTGCCGGTAATACAACGCCGTGTTGACGATCGCGACCTCGCCGAAGTAGTTGTCCCACCCGTCTTCGTTCGGCGGACACCAATCTCCGAAGCCTTCCGTCACGATGCCGTCCGGCCACTTCTCCGCCAGATAGTCGACGTAGGAACGCATCGCCTCGTAATGCCGCTCCAGCGCCTCCTTATCCCCGTAATACCAGTACAGATGCCAAGGCAGCGTCACCTTGTCCCCGCTCCAGTCCGGGTTGGACAGGCTGTCCTCGATGTCGGCCAGCCACTTGCGATAATAAAGGCGCATGCCGAAGTTATGGATGGCCGCCTCCTCGACGACGGCCGAATCCATCAGGCACGGCGTCCTCTCGTCGCGCTGGCAGCAGTCGGTCGGGATGCTGACGAGGTTGTTCAGCACGGACCAGCGGATGTTGCTCTGCAGGCGCGTCAGCAGCCCGTCGGAGCAGGCGAACCGCCCGGTCTCCCGGACGTCCGCGTGAATCGGAACCGCGGCCGCCTCCAGCAGCTCCGCGTCCCCGCTCGCCTCGACGTACCGGAAGCCGTGGTACGTGAAGCGCGGCTCGTACGACTCGACGCCCGAGCCTCCGAGGACGTAGACGTCCGTCGCGGCGGCGTTGCGGTTCGTCCACGGATCGATATTCCCTTCCGCGTCGATCAGCTCGCTGTACTTCAGGACGACCCGGCTGCCCGCCGGCCCGCGAGCCTGGATCCTGACCCACCCGGCGATATTCTGGCCGAAGTCGTAGACCCGGACCCCTTCGCGCGGGCGCAGAACGCGGACGGGCGCTAGCGGCGGCCAGGCGACGACGGGCGGCTGATCGTTCGGCTCGAGCCGGCCCTCCGGCGGAACGGCCTCGACGGCCGGCGCCCAGCCGTCCGCCTGGAATTCGTACGTGTCCCAGCCGGCCAGCTCCCGGTCTCTTCGTCCGTCGAACGTCTCCCCGTCGTAGATGTCGTTCTGGAGCAGCGGGCTGTCCGCCGTCCGCCACGTCTCGTCCGTGACGATCCGCCGTACGGAGCCGTCCTCCAGCTGCAGCTCCAGCTCGAGAAGGACCGCCTTGTCCCGCTTCCACTTCCAGCCCCAGCGGGAATAGTTGAGGTTATACCCGTTGCCGAGCCACAGGCCGATCGCGTTCCCGCCGCGCCGGATCAGGGGCGTCACGTCGTACTCGTCGTACAGCAGACGCCGCTCGTACGGCGAGTTGGCCGGCGCGAGCACCCGGCCGTCGGCTTTCGCCCCGTTGACGCGAAGCTCGTACCAGCCGATGGCGTAGGCGCGAACGACGGCGCGCGCGACGGCGCCTTCCGCTTCGAAGCTCTTGCGGAAGAGCGGGCTGTCCGCGGCGAGCGGGGCTTCGCACAGAGACAGCTGGCCCTCGTCCAGCCGCAGGCCGCTCCCGGAGCCGTCGATCCGGCCGGCGCCGAACTGGATGACGCTCGGATCGTAGAACCGGTTGACGTACAACGCCCGGCCGGTCTCGTCGTAGACGCGGAGCTCCCGGAAGACGGCGGCCTGCCCCGGCCCCGTCGCGAAGCCGACCGTTCCGGCCCGCCCGGCGGAGGCCGGGGCGGCCAGCGCCGGGCGGCCGTTCAAGCGAACGCTCCACGCGTCCTCGCCTTGCTCGATGCGCACCGCGACCGTCCAAGGCGGCGGCGGCTTCAGCTCCTCCGCCTCCGCTCTGGCCCGCTCCCGGCGCACGCCGTCCTCCGTCTCGAATAGAACGACGCAGCCCTCCGCCGCGTTCAGCTCGACGCCGGCATAATGCCGCTCGTCCCGAACGCCGAACAGCACGCTCGCGCCCCCCGCTTCCACGGCGACCTTCGCTTCCAGCGCGACCCGGTCCCACTCGCGGGCCTCCTTCGCCGGCCTCGCGATCCACCGGGCGGACCCGTCCGCGAATCCGGCCCGGTCGCCGGCCGATGGCGATTGTGTTCTTGGCGTCCCTGTCATTGGCGCCCCCTCCTTGTTCCTTCCCTGGCTGCATTCCGGCTTCGGCTTCCGTCAAGTCCGGACGCTTCCACCCGGTCCTCTCGCAATCCGGCTCTTGCGGCTCGGTCCTTGCGGTTCGGCCCTCGGGGTCAGCCCCGTCCTTCACCGCCCGTCCGCGCCCGTCGCCGGAGCGTTCCACGCGCCGACTCGCAGCCCGTCCAGCCGCGCCCGGCTCCCCGCTTCGAAGGCGATGCGCCGCTCTTCGCCCGGGTACAGGCCGAAGTCGTTCTCCTCCAGATAACAATCCCAATCGTCGGGGAAGCCCTCCACCGTCACCCGCACGGCCGGAACGTCGCCGGAATTGCGAATGGCGATGACGCTGCCTTCGCCCGAGCGCTCGATCCGCCATTCCAGCCGCGTCCCGGGCAGCCGTCTCAGCGGGGCGTCCGGCAGCCCCGCGTACAGCTCGAACGCCTTGACCGCCTCTTCGCCCGGATATTCGTTGTCGTTGTGAACGTGCGCCCTCTCGAAGGCCGCCAGCTCCTCCGGCTTCGGCTGCGCGTTGAACCAGTACCACTGGTCCGACAGCAGCGTGCCGTCGGCGGCGCGAAGCGCCACCGCGAGCAGGAACGGGCGGATGTCGTCCGCGGACGGAAGCGCCGCCTCGATCCGGCCGAGTCCGCGAGTCTCGTTCGCTGCCAGCGTCAAGCCTTCAACCCGCTTCGCTCCCAGCACTCCGAACCCGCTGCCGTACAAGACGGCGGTGACGCTGGCGCCCTCGAGCGGCTCCCGCGTATCGTTCGCGACATGCAGCTCCGCCGCGAACGTCTCTCCCTCGCGCCAGCCGTCCAGCTTCTCCGCCGTCGCGAACGCGGAGCGCGGCCGGCACGCCTGCAGCGCCCGGTAGTAGCTCAGCTTGGGCGTCCCGTAGAAGTCGACGACCGCCCACGAATGGCCCGGGAACAGGTCCGTAAACTTGTAATACCAGAACCCCGTCGCCGAGCGCCCCGCCCGGGACCGCTGCATGTCCGCCGTGAACCGGATCGAATCGCCCTGCGCCGTCTGCGAATACAGAATGTAATCGTCCCAGCCGCGAATCGGGCCGTACGCGCCGTAACGCATCACCTTGATGACGTCCTTCAGGCCGAACTGGTGGAAGTGCGCCAGCCACCCCCGGCTCTCCTCGGTCGGAGGCCACGAAGCGAGCTCCTCTTCCGGCACGTAGCGGACGCAGCTCGACCGGTTCGTCATGCTGGGGATGCCGAATTCGCCGTAGAACACCGACGGCATGCCCAGCGTAGCCGCGTCCAGCGGCTCCCCGAAGTGATAGACGTGCCAGTTGTGCACGCTCCCGCCCCACGGGTCCGTCCGGTGGAACGGGCGCGACGGATCGAGCTGGCGGCACCGCCGGCCGACGAGGAACAGGCCCTCGTCCGCTCCGCCGTGCGGGCCGTTCTCGTTGCCCCCGCCCCACATGACGAGGGACGGATGCGAACGAAGCCGCTTCACCGACTCGGCCACCTGGCGATCGACGACGCCGAGATCGGTGTGCGGAGAATCGATCGGTCCCCAACAGAAGGGGAACTCCTGATAGACCATAATGCCCTTCTCGTCGCACAGCCGGTAGAAGCAGTCGTCCTCGACGATGCCGCCTCCCCAGGCGCGCAGCATCTGCACGTTCCCGCGGCGGGCCAGCTCGAGCATCCGCTCGTACTTGGCCTCGGATTGCTCCAGCATCGGATCCGTCCAACACCAGTTCGCTCCCTTGACGAACATCGGAACGCCGTTCACGACGAACTGCCAGCGGTACTCGGTCTCTTCGGCCGTATCGGCCAGCGGACGCATCTCCACCGTCCGGACCCCGAACGCGACGGACTCGCCGTCCGCCGGCTCCCCGTCCCCGACGCCGACCTGAAGCGACAGCCGGTACAGGGAGGGATCCCCGTAGCCGATCGGCCACCACAGGTCCGGGTTCGGCAGCGCCACCTCGGCGCGCAGCTTGTTCAGCCCGGGCGCGATGTCGACTTCGCTGAGGAAGCGCAGGGCCGCGGCCTCCGCGCCGCTTCCTTCCCGGCGGATCTCCCCGCGAACGGCGGCCTTCGCGAAGTCCGGCAGCCGGCTTCTCAACGAATAGTCCACGAGCAGCCGCGCCTCGTTGTCCGCGATCGAAGCCGTGACGACATAGACGTCGGCGACCGAGACGTCCGGCTCCGCCCGCAGCCGGACGTCCTTCCAGATGCCCTGCGAGATCAGGTGCCCGTAATGCCAGCCGTAGCCCGGGCTTCCCTTCAGCAGGCCGTTCCACGACTGCGGCGCCTGATCGATCCGCACGACGAGCTCGTTCTCTCCGTCGAAGCGGACGAGATTCGTGACGTCCAGCTCCGGGCCGCCGAACATCCCCTTGTGATGGCCGAGCGACATCCCGTTCAGGAATACCGTGCCCGAATAGTCGAGGCCGTCGAACCGCATCGTCAGCCTCCTGCCGCGCCACGCCTGCGGCGCCTCGAACGTCTTCGCGAACCACCAATCCATCCGCTCGGCCCGCGTCCGGCGGAACCAGAGCGGCAGCTCCTTCGGCTCGCCGTGCTCCTCCAGCTCCTCCAGCGTGTTGGCGTTCCAATAAGGATCCGCCAGCTCGCCTAGCTCCGCAAGCGCCTTCTGCACCGTCGTCGGAACCGTCACCTCGCTCCAGCCGCCGCGGTCGAAGCCCGGCTTGTACCAGCCTTCGGCCATCCCCGGGCTCTCGCGGCCCCGCCTGCCGAACCAGCCGGTCGAGGGAGCCGGGGAGCCCGGATCGGCCGGTTCGCAGCCCTTCATGCGCCAGGCGCCGGACAGGAGCAGCTCCTCCCGGTCGAAGCGTCCTACGGGACGATCCCCGGGCAGAGCGGCCGCTTCCCGGACGGGCATCCGGCTCTCCGCCTCCACCAGGGCATCCCCGTGAAGCGAGGATCGGGCGTAGGCGTCATCCTGCGCTTCGTCGAGATAACGCTTTCCTTCTATCGGTCGATAATCGTTCACGTCGGCCATCGTCTTCCCTCTTTTCCGAATGGATCCGTAATCTGACCCTATTATCTGTTGCCTGCCTTTATTAGTCAATCGTTTTTTATTGTTTATTGTTATGTTTTGTTGCTATGACCTTCTCTTCTGCGGATGCAAGAAGATCCAAAAGAGAAAGGCGGATCCGCTATATTTACAACCCCGACCAATTGGTTTATATTGGGTACCAAGATGGATAGATGGTAGGCCATTCGGCCTAGTCCACCCAGCGTTTGCGGACAAACAGTCACCCGGGGAGTGAGCGGACAATGGCCACGATGCTGAGCCGGCACCAAGTTTTACTGAGCGTATTCGGAGGCTTTGTTTTGCTTCAGTACGCTTTGTTTCCTCTAATAAGCGATCGGACGGTTCTGATCCTGACGATCGAGACCCTTCCCTACTTCTTCTCCTTCTTCGCCCTGCGGCGGATCGCCCGCGCCCACCGGAACCATCACCGCCTGTTCTGGAGCCTCTTATCCTGGGGAGGCCTATGCTATGCGTTCGCGCTGCTGGCCTGGGCCGTCTACGATGCGGCTCTGGGAATCCAGGCCCCGACCGCGAGCGTCGGGGATGCGCTGTGGAGCCTGCAAAGCGCGCTCTATGTAAGCGCTCTCGCTTACTTGTTGGCGAAGGAGAGCGGAGTGAAGCGGGGAATCCGCTTCCTGTTCGATACGGCCATCGTCGTGACGGTCGTCGGCACGATCGGCTGGGAATTCGTCATCCGTCCGCAGCTCGGCTCCTTGCTGGCCGCCGAGGGCTGGCGGGCCGTCGCCGCGACGGCGTCGTACCCGGTCTCCGACCTGGCCATTCTGTGCAGCTTGTTCATGCTGTACTGCGACCGCTGCTTCCCCTATCCCCGAAGCGTCTTCGTTCCGTTCGTCTCCGGCTTCATCGTGTACGTCGTCGCGGATGCGGCCTATCTGTTCCAGGTCGCTTCGGATACCTACCGGATCGGCGGCTGGGTCGATCCCTTGTACGCCGCCATGGTCCCGTTCCTCGTCCTGGCCGGCTCCCGCTCCACGACCGCCTTGCCCGACGGCTCCCGCAGGCCGAAGGACGACGCAGCGAACCCGAAGCTGAAGTACCTCTTGTTGTACGGCGGCCTGATCGCGCTGCTCGCCTTCGCGGTCGTCCAGACGGACGCGGATTCGCTGAACGCCGTCTTCCTCGCGAGCATGGCGATCCTGACGCTCGTCGTCGTCCGCCAAGTCACGGTTCTGCTCGAGAACGACGCGCTGATGGCCAAGCTTCAGCGAACGCTGCGCAAGACGGAAGCCCTGGCCCTCTATGACCCTCTATCGCTGCTGCCGAACCGCCGCTTCTTCGAGAAGCAGGCGTCGGAGGACCTTGAAGCGGCGAACCGGGCGGCGGACGGGGAGCGGAGCCTGGCCGTCCTGTTCCTGGATCTCGACCGGTTCAAATACGTGAACGACGGCTTCGGCCACGAGGCCGGCGACGCGCTCCTGCTGGAGGTCGCGCAGAGGCTGACGAAGCTGGCGGGAGGACGTCACTTCGTCGCCCGCATGGGCGGCGACGAGTTCACGATGCTGTGCAGGGGACTCGGCTCCGAGCGGGAGCTCAGGGAGTTGGCCGAACGCGTCCTCGGCGAGATCGGCCGGCCGTACCCGTTCGGCCCGGACGGGTTCCGGGCGACGGCCAGCGTCGGAGTCGCCGTGTACCCGAAGGACGGAACGACCGTCGCCTCCTTGCTCAAGAGCGCCGACATCGCCTTGTACAAGGCGAAGTCCCAGGGCAAGAACCGGGCCGTATTCTATTCGGAGCGGTTCGACCGGGTTCTGTCGCTCCAGATGGCGATGGAGACCGAGCTTCGCAAGGCGATCGAGCGCGACGAGTTCGTTCTTCATTATCAGCCGCAAGTCGATGCCGCCAGCCGGAAGCTCGTCGGCGTCGAAGCGCTCATCCGCTGGCAGAAGCAGCCGGGCGTCATGGTGTCCCCCGCGGAATTCATCCCGCTCGCGGAAGAGACCGGCCTGATCGTGCCGATCGGCGAATGGGTGATCCGCACCGCCTGCCGGCAAGCGAAGCGGTGGATGGACGCGGGCGCTCCGGAGTTCCACATGTCGGTCAACCTCTCGCCCCGCCAATTCAGCGAAGCGAACTTCGTGGAGGTCGTCTCCTCCGTCCTGGACGAGACGGGGCTTCCGCCGGATCGGCTCGTGCTCGAGATTACGGAGGGAATCGCCATTCAAGACGTGCGCGAGACCGTCGAGAAGCTGGTTGCTCTCAAGCGAATCGGCGTGCTCGTCTCCATGGACGACTTCGGGACCGGGTATTCCTCCCTCGCGTACCTGACGCTCTACCAAGTGGATGCGCTGAAAATCGCGCAAACGTTCATCAGCGGAGTGTCGGCCGATTCCGACCGGGCTTCGATCGTCAAGGCCATTCTGGCGATGGCGAGCAGCCTGAGGCTGACGGTTATCGCGGAAGGAGTCGAGACGGAGGAGCAGTACCTGTTCCTCAAGAACCATGGCTGCGACTGGATTCAAGGGTACTACTTCCATAAGCCGCTGTCCGCGGAAGAGGTAAGCCTCCTGTTCGCGGAGGCGGCCGCCTGAGGCGGCGATAACGCCTTCGCCTATCGGCCGGCGGCGAGATCCCGCAGAATCTCCCGCGCCGCGAGCTCCCCGGATTCGACGGCTCCGTTCATGTAGCCCGGATGCAAGACGGAGGTATGCTCTCCCGCGAAGAGGATATTGCCTTCCCGCTCCCCCGCCATGCCGGCGAACTTCGTATACTGGCCGACCTTCCAATACGAGTAGGCTCCTCGGGACCACTCGTTGCAGAACCAAGTGTCCAGCGTCGATAAGCCGTTCCAGCATTCGGAGCCTCCCGGCAGGACGAGATCCAGCTTGTTCAGAAAATCGGCCGTCGCCCGGACGGTCTCCTCCGTCCCGGCCTTCCTCCGCGCCGCCGTCTCTCCTCCGGTATAGTTGGCGAGAATGCCCGAAGAGCCCGCCTGCGCCCGCGAAGAATCGAACGTCTGCTGATAGCCGACGTCCGCGAACGTCTCGCCGTTGTTGCCCGCCTCGTGCCAGAACCGGCGGGCGAATTGGACGTGCAGCTTGGCGTTCGCCCCCATGCCCAGCTCTTCGATCGCGGCCTTCTTGAGCGGCCGGAAGCCGGCTCCCTCGTAATCGAGCGTCCTTAGCACCGAGAAGGGGATCGCGAGAATCGCCTTGTCCGCCACGACCTCCCGCTCCTTCCCTTCGCCGCGGAACCGGAGACGGATCCGCCCGGCCCCGTCGCGCTCGATCCCGGCCAGGGGAGAGCGAAGGCATACTTGTCCCTCCAGACGGGCGGCCAACCCGGCCGGAAGCCGGTCGTTGCCTCCCCGGATGCGGAAGCACTCGTCCGAATCCCCGTAGATCCGGAATCGCCCGCCCGGTCCGCCGCCGAGCAGGTACAGCAGATTCAGCGCGCTCTGCTCCCGGACGTCCGCCCCGTACTCGACCTCGTATGCCAGCTCGAGCAGCCGGCCGAACCGGGAGCTTCGTCCGCCCGGCACGATCTCGTCGATGTAGCCGGCGACCGACTGATGGTCGAGCTCGTATCCGCGCCGGGTATACCGATTGTACTGCGTCGAATCCCCGGCTTCCTCCAAGTCCTTCCGCAGCCGGGGCAGAACCGCCTTGAAATCGCGGGCCGCTTCGTCGTACGTATAGGGACGCCCATCGAACGAGTAGAGGGGACGAGCGCCCGCGGGCTCCGCCCGGACGAGATGGTCCAGCTCCAGGCCGAGCTCCCGCGCCAGCTTCCGGATCTCGCGGTGGCCGGAATCGATGAACTCCCCTCCGCGCTCGACGGTCTGTCCGTCTTCGAAGAAGCCTCTTCTCGTCCAGCATCTCCCCCCTGCCCGGTCCGAGGCTTCGTAGACGGTCGCGAGCACTCCTCGCTGCTTCAACCGATAAGCCGCCGTCAGTCCCGCCAGCCCCGCGCCGACGATAACGATTCGGGGCGAATGCGGCGCCGAGCCCGAGCCGTCCGGGAGCGGTCGGGGCTTCCCGCCGCTCGCCGTTGCCGATGCGGACGCCGCCGGCGGAGAACCCTGCCGTTCCCCCATGAAGGCTTGTCCGCCGCGGGGACGTTCCCCCGGCTCCGCCGTTGCCGCCGCATAGAGACTTCGCAGCCGATGGACCAACCATGTATGCGCCATTGAACAACAACCCCTTCACGCAAACCTAAAAAAGCCATGCCTTGCGGCAAAGAGACCGATCGCGCGATCGTCGTCCTTGCTACAAAATATGCATGGCTTATCCGATTGCGTAGGTGGGAGAAGCGGGCGATCCGATGGTTTCCTGCGATGCTTCAAGCGAGGAACGCATGCCGAACGGGCGGCTGCCCGAAATTCTGGATAATATTTACGGCAATGCAAACAATATGCCGGCGGGGAAGCGAATAGCCGGAACGATCGCCCGATCGCGGCTTCAAGGCAGGTGCTAACGAGCATGAAGAGTCCATCCCGGCGCCCGATGGCCGTCCTAAGCACATTCGGCGTCACTCAATTACACCGGCAGAATCCTTATATGGTGGCTTGGTGGTCCGCCGTTTTCCCCGGATTCGGGCACTTGCTGCTTAATCAATATCTGAGAGGGACTCTGCTCACCCTGTCGGAGGTCATCATCAATACGCTCGCGCATATTAACGAAGCGATGATTTATTCGTTCTGCGGTCAATTCGAGCAAGCCAAGTCCGTTCTGGAGCCCCGGTGGGCATTCGGCTATCTTCTTACGTACTTGATCGCCATCTGGGACAGCTACCGCTCCTCTTTAAACCAGAACAAGCTGTTCCATCTCGCCTCCATGGAGAACGAACCGATCCCGAGCCTCCGCCTCTTCTCCGCCGAGATCCAATACGTCGAGCAGCGGCGCCCACTGACCGCCATCGCGTTCTCCTTCCTGTTCCCGGGCACGGGACAGCTGTACAACCACCGGTTCGGCCTTGCCTTCTACGCCATCTTCTGGTGGTGGGTATACGCCTCGCTGTCGCATGCTTACGAAGCCTTGATGTACCTGTTGATCGGACAGCTGTCCAAAGCGAATCAAGTGCTTCATCCCCATTGGCTGTTGTTCATGCCTTCCGTCATGGGGGGCTCCGTCTATCATTCCTATCTGACGACCCTGGAGCATAACAAGCTCTTCGCCCTGGAGCAGCGACAACATCTAACCGGCCGCTACCGCTCGTCGGAGGTTCGGCTTCTCGACGGGGCAGGTGCCGGTTCATGATCGTGATCGGCGCCTTCCGGCATTCCCTTGACCTGGAGCAGGCGCTCTCGGTGCTGGAGAGGAGCGGCATCCCGCGCAAGCAGCTGCTCGTGGTCGCCATGGACGGCGAGCCCGACGTGCCGATGCCTTACTCGAGCCGAACGAAGGACCTTCATTCCCAAGGAGTCGAGCTGGGCTTCGCCTGCGCCACCGGTCTGGCCGTCATCGGCGCCAGCACGGGATTTATCGCGCCTTGGGGCCCTATTCTCGGCGGGCTCGCCGCCGCCATCCTCGGCTTCGGGATCGGATTCGGCATACGCTGGATTCACGCCAGACGGCTCCGTCTTCGGCCGATGCCGAAGAACCTCCCGGAGGTGACCGTCATCGTCCGGTGCGCGGAACACCAGTCGCCGCGCGTGCTGGAGATCATGTGGACGTATAACGCCATGACGGTCGGCCTGGCCGACGCCTGAGCGGCGGCACCGGCTCGTCCGCTCCGTCCGTTAGACAAGACAACTCTTCGGGCCATCGTCCCGACGAACCAATTCCCTCGGATGGAATATTCTGCAACAAATGACAATTGCGGAGGTCCATTCATGCTCCCTTCCTACGGACACGTTATGCAGTGCGAAGAGATTCCGCTCGAGTTCCCCATGCAGCATCAACCCGGGACGCCTGGGCAGCCCGGGTTCGAATCGCTGATGAATCCAAGACCGGTATCGGAGCTCTCCTCCCGAATCCCGTCCGGCAAGCTGCAAGGCAAGGTCGCCCTTATTACCGGAGGCGACAGCGGAATCGGCCGGGCGGTCGCCTACCTGTTCGCCGCCGAAGGAGCGGACGTGGCCATCGTCTACCTGAACGAGCACGCCGACGCGGCGGAGACGCAGGAGCGCGTCCGGCGATTGGGACGAAGATGCTTGGCGATTCCCGGGGACATCGGCGACGAGGTCTTCTGCCGCCAAGCCGTCCGGCGGACGGTATCCGAATTCGGCCGGCTCGACGTCCTGGTCAACAACGCGGGGACGCAGTACTTTACGACCGACATCATGCAGATCTCCGCGGGTCAGATCGAGCGCGTGTTCCGGACGAACGTCTTCTCCCAGCTCTACCTCGCCCAAGCGGCGGTTCCCTATATGCGGCCGGGGAGCTCCATCATCAACACGAGTTCCATCGCGGCCTACGAAGGGTACCCGGGATTCGTCGATTATACGGCGAGCAAAGGGGCGGTAAGCGCGTTGACCCGCGGGCTCGCGGCGTCCCTGATCGGAAGGGGCATCCGGGTCAACGCGGTATCGCCGGGAAGAACGTGGACCCCCCTGGTCGCCTTCACGTTCCCTCCCGAGATCTACTCCGTGTACGGGCACGTTACTCCGATGAAGCGGGCGGCCCAGCCCGCCGAGATCGCGCCCGCCTACCTGTACTTGGCTTCCCCGGATTCCGCGTACGTGGTCGGGCAGACGCTCCATGTCAACGGCGGGGAATATCTCGCCGGTTAGCCGGCGAGAGAGGTCCGCGGATCGGGCGGGTTACTCGCCCTTGATCTGCTTCATCATCGTCGCGATATCGATCCAGCCGCGATGCTCGGCGATCTTGCCGTTCTCCGCGCGATATCTCCGATACAGCGTGACCTCCATGGAGCGTCCCGTCGGCGCGTTGCCGAAGAACATCCCCCGGTGCGTGCCCCGCACGGTCATGCGGACGAGAACCGTATCCCCTTGGCCGAAGATCTCTTCCACGGCGTATTGCTTGTCGGGGAACGCCTCCAGAATGCGCGCGGCGAACTGCTTCAAGCCTTCCTTGGATTGATAGGACAGCTCTTGGTAATCGTCCGACAGATAGCGATCGACGCACTCCAGGTCGTTGCGATTCCAGAATTGCTCGATAAACTCGCTCACCGTCTCGACAGGGCTTGGATTCTTCGCGGTCATAACCGAACCTCTCCTTTTTTATGTGAAGATGGGAAAATCGGACTTCGATTCCGGCCGGACCGTTACGGCCGGGATTGCAGCTGGGGCAGCAGCAGCCCCGTATCGAACCAGCCGCGGTGCTCGAGGATGCGGCCGTCCTCCAAGCGGAATTCCCGGAACTGGGTCCCCTTGATCGTCCGGCCCGTGGCCTCGATTCCCGCGAACGCGCCGGCGTGCGTGCCGGTCATGGCGATCCGGGCGACGGCCTTGTCGCCCTGGGCCAGAATCTCTTCCGCGGCGTACCGCCGATCCGCGAACGCTTCCGTCCATTGCCCGGCGAAGAATTGCTCCGTCCGCTCCAGAAGCTCCCGATTCGCGGGATCTTCGATAAACGCTTTTACCGCCTCCGCGTTGTTCCGCTCCTTGCTCGTCATCCCTTACCCTCTCCTTTGATTGTTTTCATTATAGGTTACTAATTAGTCACCTGTTGCCGTTAAAAAAAGGCTCCTTCGCTTCAATTGACGGCCGGCGTCCGGGCCGCCAGCTTCCCGGTCAGCTCCAGGAACTTCCCGAGCGCCGCCTCCACGCGGGCTCTCGTCGCTTCATCCGTCGGAACGCCGTCCGGACCGAACGAGTTCGCGCCGCCGCCGATGGAGATCCATTCCGGGCTATTCACCCCGTGCAGATTGCGCACGATCGTCTGCAGATGCGTGAGCGAGCTGACGCCGAGCGGGCCGCCGGCGGAGCTGACGGACAGGACGGTCTTGCCCGCGACCAGATCCGGGTTCATGTAATCCAGAGCGTTCTTCAGCACGCCGGACAGAGAGCCGTGATATTCCGGAGTCGCGAGAACGAGGCCGTCCGCTTCCGCCACGGCTTCCAGCATGCGCCGGACGTTCGGGTGGAAGTCCCAGTTGTCCGCCGAGAACAGCGGCAGCGGCCATTCGTACAGATCGACGAACGTCGCCTCGATCTGCCGGGAGAGCAGCCGCTCCTCGATATGCCGGAGAAGCCGCGTGCTCGAAGCTTGGGCGCGGTTGCCGCCCGCGATTAACGTGATTTTCATAAAGAATCCTCGCTCTCTCGTATGGGTATGGGGAAGTTCGGGATCCGAATCGTTCCGCCGCCGGCTGACAAAGCGATTCGGATGTGTTAACATGTGACTGCAAGGTCACTTTTGTTATCCTCATCATACGTTACCATTTGGTCACGTGTCAAGAGGGATATTCGCATTTGGATACGCCCATTGTCCGGAAGGAGGCGTCGCGATTGGACGACCCCATATTCAAGGCGCTTGCGGACCCCAGCCGACGTACGCTCCTCGATCTTCTGCACGCCTCGGACGGGCGGTCGCTGAACGAGCTGTGCGCTCCGCTCGACATGTCCCGGTTCGGCGTCATGAAGCATCTGAATATTCTCGAGGAAGCCGGGCTGATCACTACGAGGAAGGTCGGGCGCGAGAAGCTGCATTATCTGAACGCGGTGCCCATCCGCCAGATTTACGACCGGTGGGTGAGCAAGTACGCCGAGCCGTGGGCAGCCGGGCTGACCGCCCTGCAGAACGAATTGGAGAGGGAGACGAATATGACGACGAAGCCTCGGAACGTAAACCGGATCGCCATCAAGGCGAAGCCGGAGCAAGTATGGCAGGCCCTTACGGAACCGGCCAAGACATCGAAATTCTGGTTCAACTGCTCGATCCGGTCGGATTGGCAGGTGGACTCCGCCTTCGAGCTGTGGAGCGAAGACGGCGCGAAGAAGGCGGAAGGCGTCATCCTGGAGCTGGACCCTCCGCGCAAGCTGACGCTGAGCTGGCGGTTCGTCTCGTTCCCGGGCGTGGACGGGGATTCTCCGTCGCGCATGACGTGGGAGATCGATCCGCATGCGGAATTCCATGGCGTGACCCTCGTCACCGTCGTGCACGACGAATTCGAGCAGGCCGCGGCCACCGCGAAGGTTCTCGAGAACGGCGTGCCGATCGTCCTGTCGGGCCTGAAGTCCCTGCTGGAGACCGGCTCCTCCCTGACCGGCGCCTGAACGGCGCCTGCGCCTGCAAGCCGGCGCGAAAGGGGCAGCCCCCAAGTCGAACGACTTGGAGAGGCTGCCCCTTCGCGTTGCTCCCGCACCCTTTAAGAATTCGTCGCCGCCGCCGAGCCGTCCTGCGGCGCTTGCTGTCCGTCCGCCGGCAGTTGGCCGTCGGGCGGCTGCTGACCGTCGGGCGGCTGCTGGCCGCCTTGCGGCATCCGGCCGCCGCCGAAGCCGCGTCCGCCTCCACCTCCCCGGTTGCCGCCGCCGGGGCCGCCCATCCCGCTGCGAGCCTCGGTGACTCCCGATTCGTTCAGCCACGTGACGACGGAGGAAGTCTCGAAGGAGACGACCTTCGTGCCGCCGGAGTAGTCGCCTCCTTCATAGAGGCCGCCCGTCGCGGTTCCGGTCGAAGTCCCGCCCGAGTAGAGCGTGTACGAAGCGTTCTGCTTCAAGTCCGGGGAGCTGATGAACACCGCCGAATAAGTCTTGGACGGCGCGAAGGTAACGAGGCCGTTCCCGTCCGCGTCTTCGAGGCGAACGATCGTGCCGGCTTGCTGCGTCTGCGAGTACGTCATCAAGATTCCGGGCTGCGTCGAGCCGTCGGACGAAGCCTGCGCCATGCCGGAGCTGCCGGCGGCGACGAGGAACCCGCCCGTCATGACGAAGGTGCCGTCGTAGTCGAGAGAGCCGTTGCCGTCGTTCGTCGGGCCGTTCACGAGCACGGTGCCGCCGCTCATCTCGATCGAGCCGTTCGCGTCCAGCCCGTCGCCTTGGGCATCGACGCTGAGGGTGCCGCCGCTGATCTTGAGCAGGTTGCCCGAATCGGCTTGCGAGCCCGGCCGGCCTCCGCCACCGCCGCCGCCACCGCCGCCGCCAGCGCCGCCGCCTTCGGCCTCGCTGCTAGTGCCGCCCGCGGCATTCACCCCGTCGTCGTCCGAGACGACGCGGATATCGCCGCCCGAGATGTCGATTGCGCGGGCCTCGATCCCCTCGTTGCTTCGCGAGATATCGATCTTCCCGCCCGAGATCTTGATCGCGGTCTCCGAATGGATCGCGTCGTCCCCGGCCTGGACGGATAACGTGCCCCCCTGGAGGTAAATGAAGCCCTTCGTCTCGTCCGTATCGTTGGTCGTCTTGACGGCGTCTCCTTCGGCATCGATGGTGATCGCGCCGTCTTGGACGGCGACCGTATCGCGTCCGACGAGCCCGTCGTCGGCCGACTGGATCGCGATCGTGCCGCCCGTGATCTTCAGATCGTCCTTGCTCTTGATTCCGTCCTTGTAGTTGCCTTGGACGGCGAGCTTGCCGCTTCCGTTGATCGTCAGATCGTCATGGCTGAAGATCGCCGCGTCCGGCTCGTCCGTCGAGGCGTCCGGGAAGACGTATTCCGCGCCGTCCGAGACGACGTTCTCCGTTCCTTCCGCCAAGGTCAGAACCAGCTTGCCCGCTTCCTCGACGTAGATCGCCGAGGAGTCGCCGTTATGAATCTCCGCCCCGTTCAGGACGAGGCGAACGACGCCCTTGTCGGCGACGTCGACCACGATCCGGCCGTCGTCCAGCTTCCCGCTCACCGCGTACGTGCCCGCCGCCGTAATCGTCACCGTGCCGTCCTTCGCTTCGGCTCCGGACCCGTCGATCGTCGCGCCCGTTCCGCTCAGCGCGATCATCGTCGGATTGGCCGCCGTCCAATCCGTGTAGGCGTCGTCGGCCTCGTACTCGACCTCCTGCGACGTGTCGATGCTCGCGAGCTGCGCGCTCGCCGCGGCATCGCTCGCTCCGGCCGTCGCGGTCGCGGTCGCCGCCGAGCCTCCGTCCCCCGCCGTATCGGACTTCGCGCTGCATGCCGACAACAGCGCGGCGACTAATAGAACGGCGCCGAGCTTCATTTTCCAAGAGTGTCTCATCGTTCATCATCCTCTCTCTTAATAGTCCGGCGTCGCCGGGGGATTCATCGTGAGCGTAATATCGAGATTGCCGTTCCGGCACCGGACGGCGTCGAGGAACTCCTTCTGGTTCGTGCGGGGATCCATCGTAATCGCATAGACGACCTCGTACAAGCTGCCCAGCTCGGTCGTCCGGACCTTCCTCAACTCGTAGCCGACGTTGTACTGTCTGAAAATCTCGTCGAAAGCCTCCTCGTACCCGAGATTCTCGGGAATCGTCACCTTGAGAAGCTTCTGCGACTCCTTCTTGCTTCCGATCTTCAGCACCTTGAGGAGGAACATCAGGGCGCAGAGCGCGACCGTGAACAGGACGGCGTAATCGTAAGCCCCGACGCCGCACGCGAGACCGCCCGCCATCGCGAACAGGACGAACGCGATATCCTTCGGATCGCCGGGAGCGCTCCGGAACCGGATGATCGAGAACGCGCCGGCGAGGCTGAACGCCCGGGCGATGTTGCTGCCGATGAGCAGAATAATGATGGCCACGATCGCGGGCAGCACGATCATCGTAAGCGTGAAGCTCTGCGTATAGGCGGGCTGCGTCTTCATGTACGTGAAGCTAATGACCGCGCCCAGCGCGATCGAGACCAGGATGGTGAGCAGGGCGTCCGAGAACGTGAGTTCCGCGGTCGCCGCCGTCGTCGTGAACAGGGATTCGATCATGAATGAATTCTCTCCTTCTCCAGTCGTCCGTTGCGGACCCATTGCTTGTATTCGTTGCCGTACTTCGAGAAGCTCGTCCGGAACATCCGGAGTTCCGACAGCAGGCGGGACAGCCAGACCGGAACCGTCTTCTCCGCCTTCACTTCCATCAGCCATTGGCCCCGCTCCAGAAGCGGCTCTCCGTCATCGCCGCTCTCCAGCCGGACGTCATGCCTCCTCGACCGGATGTTCGTGTCGAACGTGATCCGCAGATCCCGGTTGCCCTTGCAGAACATCGCGATCCGGTCGTAAGCCAGATACACCTTCGGCTGCAGCTCGTACCGCCGCAGGAAGTATTCGATCTCCCGAACCACCTGCCGGTTCATGTAGTCCTTCGGCTCCGGCGCCCGTCCGGTCCGGACGAAGTCGTACGCTTCGTTCAGCCTTAGCGCCGTCCTTCGCTTGTTGACGAGGCCGAACACTTTTTTCTTCAGCTCCAGGTATACCTTGCCGTCCGCCGCCGGGACGCCGTAAGCCCGGATGCGCAGCTTCTCCCGGTACTTCGGCTTCGCCAGGCTGCTGCGGATCAAGCTGTCGCGTTCGGTGTCGTAGTAGACGTTGCTGATGGAGTAGAACTTGCCGTTCCCGTTGTATTCGTCCAGCACCATATGCTCGAGCAGCCGGTTGTAGATCGCGTAGAACGCTTGGCTGTCCATCAGATACTTGTTCTCGTAGCGGTTGAATACCTCGATCGCCATCGGTTGCGCACCTTCCTTCCCGCCTGTCGGCTCGCCGTTCCATGCCTGTAATCTTAGAGCCGGAACCTTTAACGAATCTTAAATGCCGGGGACGCCTTGAAAATTCGTTGTTCCGAGGATAGGGCCGGATGGTACGATTAAGGTTGATTAAAGGTTCGCTTCCTATAATGGGCTTTAAGACGACTAAGACGAACGACCGAAGGGGAAGCCATCATGAGACTATTAATCGTGGAAGACGAGATTCATCTGGCGGAGGCGCTGACCCAGATTCTGAGGAAAAACCATTATTCCGTCGACGCCGTCCATGACGGCCAGTCGGGACTGGACAACGCGCTGAGCGGGATTTACGACCTGCTTCTGCTCGACATCATGCTGCCCGGGATGGACGGGATCTCCATCCTGAAGTCGATTCGCGCGGAAGGGATCGCGACTCCCGTCATTCTGCTCACGGCCAAGGGCGAGGTGGACGACAAAATCGCCGGGCTGGACCACGGGGCCGACGATTACGTGGCCAAGCCGTTCAACACGGGGGAGCTGCTGGCGCGGATTCGGGCGGCGCTCCGGCGCAAGGGCGAGGTCGTGCCGGACGACTCGCTCAAGTACGGCGACATCGAGCTGCACCCGTCGAGCCTCAAGCTGTCGTGCCAGGGGAAGGAGCTGAAGCTGATCTTGAAGGAGAGCGAGCTGCTCGAGCTGCTGATGACGAGAAAAAGCGCGGCGACGTCCAAGGAGCAGATCATCGAGAAGCTGTGGGGCTTCGATTCGGAGGTCGAGCATAACAACGTGGAGGTGTACATTTCTTTTCTTCGTAAAAAACTCGCGTTCCTCCAGTCGGCGGTCAAGATCAACACGATCCGCGGCGTCGGGTACGTGCTGGAGGCGAACGTCTGATGTTCAAGAAGCTGCGCAACCGGTTCCTCTTCTTGAATCTGGTCATCATTACGGTCATGATGCTGGTCGCCTTCGCGGCCATCTATACGATTACGTATCAGAACGTTCGGCGGGACATCGACATGGACCTGGGCCGGGTGGCGGACGCGTACCAGAAGCCGGACGGCAGCCGAGGGAATCCTCATCCCGGAGGGGGGCGAATGCCGGATGGCTTCGCGGGGAAGCCGATCCCGCCGGCGGAGCGGTCGGTGTCCTTCTCATTGAAGACCGACGAGCAGTGGAACGTGACGGAGACGGACTCCCGCTTCGACATGGACGAAGACTTCTACGCCCAGGCGGTCCGCAAGGCGTCCTCTCGCGGTCCGGGCAAAGGCCAATTCGACCTGGACGGAACGCGGTGGGCGTACGAGGCGCAGAAGCAGGCCGACGGCTACTCGATCGTATTCCTCGACGTGACCGCCCGGCAGAAGATTTTGACCAACCTCATCTATACGTTCCTGGCCGTCGCTCTCGCGATGCTCATCGTCATCTACTTCACGAGCCGCTTCTTCGCGAACCGCTCCATCGCCCCGGTCAAGGAGGCGTTCGAGAAGCAGAAGCGGTTCATCGCCGACGCGTCCCACGAATTGAAGACGCCGCTGGCGGTCATCAACACGAACGCGGACGTGCTGCTCGCCAACAGCGATGACGCGATCCGCGACCAAGCGAAGTGGCTGCACCATATCAAGTCGGAGACGGAGAGAATGAAGACGCTGACGAACGACCTGCTCTATCTCACCGAGATGGACGACTCGCGGGCGGGCATGCTGTTCTCGAACGTCGACGCGAGCGAAGCGGTGGAGAGCGTCGTGCTGACGATGGAGGCAGTCGTCTTCGAGAAGAACCTCGAGCTCGGCTACGAGATCGAACCCGGCCTGTTCGTCCGCGGCAGCGCCGAGAAGCTCAAGCAGGTCGTCATGATTCTGCTCGACAATGCCGTCAAATACGCGAAGCCGCCAGGGAAGATTGATTTGAGCCTGAAGAGGCGGCACCACGAGATCGTGCTGAAGGTGACCAACACGGGCGAGGGCATTCCGGCCGAGCATCTGGAGCGGATCTTCGACCGCTTCTACCGCGTCGATCCTTCCCGGTCCCGCAAGCATGGCGGCTATGGCCTGGGCCTCGCCATCGCCAAGTCGATCGCGGAGCAGCACAAGGGCCGGATTTATGCGAAGAGCGTGCCGAACGAGACGACATCGTTCTACGTTCATCTCCCGGCCGCGGCGAGGTAGGCGAAGGCGGGATGGGACGGGTTTTTTGGGAAGCGGCGGGGCAGGCAGCGGCGAACAGGAAGGCGGCGGATGCCCCTCATACGGGGGCAGAAGCCGCCTTTCGCATGGTCGGGGACGGGACGTATTGAAACCGCTCTCCGCATGTGCCACAATACGAAGTGACGTCGTCCCTATGGTTCTGCTTTTAGCCATCCTTATTATCGGAGGTACATAGACATGAGAACGATCAAGCTCGGCACCAGCACCCTCGAAGTTCCCGTCGTCGCGGTCGGCTGCATGCGCATCAACTCGCTGGACAAGGCTCAAGCGGAGCGCTTCGTCCGCACGGCGCTCGAGGAAGGCGCGAACTTCTTCGAGCATGCGGATATTTACGGCGCCGGCAAGTGCGAAGAGATCTTCGCCGAGGCGATCCAGATGAGCCCGAGCGTCCGCGAGAAGGTCATTCTCCAATCGAAGTGCGGCATTCGCCCGGACAAGGGCATGTTCGACTTCTCGAAGGAGCACATTCTGAATTCGGTCGACGGCATCCTGAAGCGGCTGAAAACCGATTACTTGGACGTGCTGCTGCTGCACCGTCCGGATACGCTCGTCGAGCCCGAGGAAGTCGCGGAAGCGTTCAACCGGCTCGAGAGCTCCGGCAAGGTGCGCCACTTCGGCGTCTCCAACCAGAACCCGATGCAGATCCAGCTGCTGCAGAAGTTCGTGAAGCAGCCGATCGTCGCGAACCAGCTCCAGCTGAGCATCACGAACGCGACGATGATCTCCCAAGGCTTCAACGTCAACATGGAGAACGCGGCGGCCGTGAACCGCGACGGCAGCGTGCTCGACTTCTGCCGCCTGCACGACATTACGATTCAGCCTTGGTCCCCGTTCCAGTACGGCTTCTTCGAGGGCGTGTTCCTCGGCAACGAGAAGTTCCCCGAGCTGAACAAGAAGATCGACGAGGTCGCCGCCAAGTACGAGGTCAGCAACACGACGATCGCCATCGCCTGGCTGCTTCGCCACCCGGCGAACATGCAGCCGGTCATCGGCACGATGAACGTCGACCGTCTGAGAGACTGCGTGAAGGCAGCGGACATTCGCCTGACTCGCGAAGAGTGGTACGACATCTTCCGCTCGGCGGGCAACATTCTTCCGTAACCGGCTATAGCCAAAGGCCGTCCCGGCAGGTCCATCGAGACCCGCGGGACGGCCTTTATCGCGTCGGCTCCCTATTCCGCCCATGTGAGCAATCCGGCACCTCTCTTTTCCCGGCTCTGAAGTCGTCCGATTCGGCGAATCCCTCTTAAGATGCCGTGGTCCAATCCTCCAGGCTCAGCCTGTCTACGACCTCGTAGCCGTTCCCCGGCCCGCCCGGCTTCACGACGACGGCCCCCATATAGGGGATCTCGCCCAGTCCGACCCCTCGCGGAAATCCGTGAGCCACGACGACCCGATTGGTTCCCGGCAGCGGAATCTTCTCCAGCTCCGCCCTCACTCCCGCCAAGATCTCGGTCCGTTCGGCTTGGGAGGCATTGCCCAGGGCGTTGACGCGCTGCCAGAACGGATCGGCCTGGACGTTCTCCGCTCCGAACGCCAACGCGGCGGATTGCCGGGTTCGGCAGAGGGGACTGGCGAGCACCGGCTTCTGAACCGGAATCCGCAAGCGCCGCAGCGCTTCCCCGAATCGCCTCGCCTGATCTTGTCCCAGCGCGGACAGATTCCTCTGGGTGGAGCAGTCGTTGACGTTCAGGTCGGGCCGGTCCTCTCCGACGGTCGCTTCTCCGTGCCGGACGTACAGAACATATCCGCCCTGGCGCAGCGAATTCAACAGCGACGGCGATAAGGGTCTTGCGGCGTGCAGGCTCTCCGCCGCTCCCTTCGCCGGCGCGGCCTGAACGATCAACAAAGTCAGCAGCAGCCATCCGACGAGCTTGCGCATCGTATCCGATCCTTCCTTCCGCGAGGTCCAGTCGGATGTAGTCTGCGCCGCGCCAGGAAAATCAAACCGTCAAAGGCTCGCATCCCTGGCCGCCGAATTACGCGGTCCAGTGCTCCGGCCGGCCGAGCCGGTCCGGCAGCCGCGTGCGGACGTCCCCGCGCGCCGAGTTGACCTGCGCCTGGGTCAGGAACAGCGCTCCCGCGAGGTTCGCCCCTCTCAGATCGGCGTCCCGAAGGTCCGCGCCGATGAGATCGGCTCCTCGCAGATCGGCTCCCCGAAGGTCGCAGGCGATCAGCAGCACGCCTCTCAGATTCGCTCCCCGCAGATCGGCGCCCTTCAGATCGGCCCCGATCAGATCCTTGCTCCTCTCGATCCGGCTCCGGACGCGAGCCGCCAGCTTCGGCCGGATCGGCCCGCGCACGAGCTCGCTGACCCGGAGCAGGCGCTCGTTCACGACGGCCCGGAGGGACGGAACGTCCAGCCCCAGCAGCGATTGCGGGTCCAGGCTCGCGAGCGCCTCCGTCTCCTCCATCGTCCGCCGCAGCTCCTCGCGCAGAGGGCGGGCTTCCTCGAGGGACAACGCTTCGTGCAAGTAGGCGAGCATCTCGTGAAGCTGCCTTACGATCGGGAAGACGTCGAACATCTCCTTCGCGATCGCAGGCTCGTCCCGCCAGCTGACTCCCCGGTACGTCCCCTGCGACACTCGCTGGCCCGCGCCGAAGCAATCGTAGACGGTGCAGCCCTTGAAGCCGCTGCTTCTCAGCCGCGGATGAATGCCGCAGCGGTAATTCTCGTCCAGGTTCCGGCAGGGGACTCCCCCGTCCTTGTCCTGAGCGAAGTCCGCCGAGCGCGCGTAGGGCAGCGCCACGCAGCAGAGCCCGAAGCAGCGCTCGCAATCGGCGGCGTACGGACGACTATTCATATTCCCCCAACTCCTCTGCTCATCCGCTCCGTCAGACTACCGCCCGCTCCCGGTCAGCAAGGGCCGGATATACCCGGCCAGCTCCCGGGCCGCGCGCTCATGGGCGGCCGCCCCCGGGTGGGCTCTGGCGCCGACCGTCTCCTCCGTCATATTGGGAAGCTGGAACACCGATACCTTCCGGTCCCCCGTCCTCTTCGCATAGGCGTCGACGGCGCGGTAGATCGCCGGCATCATCGGAGCGCCCAGCATGCCGTACGCCCAGACGATGTGCGCCTTACCGTTGCAGCGGCGGAGCTTGGCGAGGAAATTCTCGGCGGCCTTCTCGAAGGCGGCCAGATCTTCCTCATGGTACGTGCCGTCCTCGTTCAACCGCTGCTTATGCGTCGCCCCGGTCGCTTCGTCCGTCCAAGCGGGGGAATGGAAGGCGCCTCCGTCGTTCGTCCCGAGATTGACGACGACCGCGTCCGGCTGCCACGCCGCGAAGTCGTTCGGCCGGAACGCTCCGAGCGCTTCGTTCCTCTCTCCCTGAAGCAGCCCGCACACTTGCTCGTAGTAGTCGGGCACGTTCGCGCGCGGATTATTGTCCCAGCTCGTGAGGACGCCCCACCCGCTCTGGGAGATCACCCGGTATTCGGCGTTCAAGGCCTCGGCCGTCAACGCGGTATAGTTGCGAAGCGCGCTGAACCACATCGGGATCCAGTCCTCTTCCCCGACCGCCCCGATCGCGCCCTCGCCCGAGGTGATGCTGTCCCCGATGAATTCGATCCTGTACGGCTTCTCCGCGACCGGCAGGAACTCGCCGTCGAACTTCGCCGCGCGGATCTGCAGGAAGCACCCGGGATCTCCGCTCATCGCCTGCGTGTCCTTGACGATCCGCACGTTCTTCGCGACGCTCGCGTTCATCCCCCGGAAGACGCACGCCCAATGCCGTCCCGCCGCCACCATCTGCCGGCTCACCGGCTCGCCGTCGATCAAGATGCTGATCCAGGGCTCGTACGTGTCGTAACCCGCTTCGACTTCGATCCACAGCTCGGACCCCTTGGCGTTCAGCTCGATGCCGCTTCCCGTCCAGAACAAGGTCAGCGGGTCGAGCTCCCCCGTCGTCCGGCCGTGAACCTTGAGCTTCCCGGCTCCGATATCGGGCAATGCGTATTCGATTAGGTTTACGTTCGGTCTCATGCTGCGCGTTCCTCCTAACGATTCTCTGTCTACCGATTATAGCAAGTCGACGGGCGACTTCCCATCGGAAGCCGCTTGCGGGAAGACTTTCGTAAATTTTTTATAAAATTTTACGTAAAACGTGTTATATTAAGATTATTAACACATGTCGTCTAAGGAGCGTCGTTCTATATGAAAGGGATGAAAAAAATCGCGGAGCTCACGGGAGTCTCCGTGTCCACGGTATCCAACGTGCTGAACGGGCGGAGCAACGTCAGCCAGGCGACGAAGGAACGGGTGCTGCAGGTGGCCGCGGAATACGGTTATTCCCCGAGGACCCCGCGCAGCTCGATCAACGAGCATGCCTCCAAGGCCGTCGTGTTTATTTTCAGCGACTTCGATCGGGAATTTTATTTGAAAATCATCAACGGCATCAGCGACTATCTGTCGGAGAACGGCTACGACCTCATTATCTGCACGAGCAAGTCCAGCGCTAGCTTCATGCGCAGCAGCTTCGCTTCCGGGGCCATCGTGCTGGACAGCAGCATCACGGACGAATTCGTCGCTTCCGTCGCCGCGCCCGACTTCCCCGTCGTCCTGATGGACCGGATTCTGCCCGACTCCAGCCTTCATACGAAGAGCGTGGTGGTCGACAATTATCCCGTCATGTGCGAGCTGGTGCAGGGCTTGGTCGATAAAGGCTTCAAGAAGTTCGGATTCATCGGCGGCCTCGACTACACCTTGGACAACAAGGAGCGGTTCGGCGCCCTTACGGATACGCTGGCCCGCAATAAGATCGAGTTCGACCGGACACACTATTTCCACGGCAATTATCGCGAGAAAAGCGGCTATCAGGCGGCGAAGCTGATGATTCTAAGCAACGCCCTGCCGGAAGTCGTGGTGTGCGCGAACGACAATATGGCCATCGGGGCCATCAAGGCCTTCGAGGAAAACAACCTTCGGGTTCCGGAGGACATCTCCGTCACCGGATTCGACGACTCCGAAGCGGCGGCGATGGCGGGGCTCACGACCGTCTCCATCCCTCGCTACGAGAGCGGCTACTTGGCGGCCAAAGACTTGTTGGAGCTGATCAACGGACGGAAGCAGAGAGAGCCGTTCAAATTGTCCGCGACGAACATTAAATGGCGCAAATCGGTAAAATAAACGAATATTTTACATCGTTCTTCTTATAAAGTCAGTCGCTGTTGAAATAAATTTTACTGATTTCATTAGTAAATTTTATTGACCCTGAGGCGAGAAATGATTACAATACGTTTGTAAGCGTTTTAAACCTAAGATAGGGGGCATCACCATGCGCAATGTGAAGAAGGCATTCGGCATCGTAACGGCGGCGGCTTTGGTCGCGGGACTGGCAGGCTGCGGAGGCTCGAACGGCGGCAACGACTCCAACGCAAGCGGATCTCCTTCCGCCTCGGCCTCGGGTTCCGCATCCGCGTCCGCTTCCGCCGCTCCGGAGAAATTCGAGAAGATCTCGCTCTTCCAATCGAAGGTCGAGATTGCCGAGCCGTTGGAAGCGCTTGCCAAGAAATATAAAGAAGAGACGGGCAACGAAGTCGAAGTGTGGGGCTCGGCGGGCGACGCTTACGCGACGCAGCTGCAAGCGAAGCTCACCGCCGGCCAGGGCCCGACGGTCTTCAGCGTCGCGACGGGAGCCGAAGCGGAGAAGTTCAAATCGTACCTGTACGACCTGAGCAACGAGCCGTTCACGGCCAGCATCGCTCCCCACATGGCGCTGGAAGCGGACGGCAAGGTCGTCGGCGTACCGTACGGCGTCGAAGGGTTCGGCATCGTCTACAACAAGAGCCTGGTCGATCCGAAGGACGTCTCGAATCTCGATTCGTTCACGAAGACGCTGGAGAAGCTCAAGGCGGAAGGCAAGAACGGCTTCAGCCTGTCCCAGGAAGCGTACTTCCTGATCGGACACCTCATCAATATGCCGTTCGCCCTGCAAGCCGATCCGCAGGCGTTCATCGACAAGCTGAACAAGGGCGAAGTCAAGATGGCGGACACGAAGGAGTTCCAGGAGTTCGCCAAGTTCCTGGACGCGATCAAGGCGAACGGAACGAACCCGATGGAAGTGAAGTACGATACGCAGATGGGCGACTTCGCGACGGGCAAGACGGCGATGGTGCACCAAGGCAACTGGAGCTACGGAATGCTGAAGGATTACGGGGACCTGGGCTTCGACATCGGCATGATGCCGTTCCCGCTGGCGGGCAACACGAAGCTGTCGGTCGGCGTGGCCAGCAACTGGGTCATTAACGCCAAGGCTTCTCCCGAACAGATCAAAGCGGCCAGCGCGTTCCTGAACTGGCTGTTCACGAGCGAGACGGGCAAGAACGCGATCGTGAACGAGTTCAAGTTCATCCCGGCGCTGACGAACATCGAAGCCGACGATCTCGATCCGCTGTCCAAGGCCGTGTTCGAAGCGACGAAGAGCGGTCAGACCGTGACCTGGGCGTTCAACATGTTCCCGCAAGGGATCATCGTGAACGATCTGGCTCCGGCGGCCCAGGAGTTCTTCCTCGACAAGAACATGACGGGCGAGCAGTTCCTGCAGAAGCTGGATGCCGCTTGGGCCAAGGCGGCGAAGTAAGCAAGCCCCTTTCTAACGGGTCAAGATAGGTAAATGACGAGAGCCTAACTGAAGTCTACGTTAGGCTCTCGCCATTCCGCGGAAAAGAGGGAAGAACGATGAGCAAAAAAATGGATAAAGTCTGGTTCGCGGTCTTCACGGTGCCGCTGCTGTTCGTCTTCGCGACGGTCGTCATCATCCCCTTCCTGATCGGGATCGGCTACTCGTTCGTGAGCTGGGACGGCATCCCGGCCAATCCGAAAGTATTCGTCGGCTTCGACAATTACGCGAAGCTGTTCCAGGACGAACGCTTCCTCGCTTCCTCCTGGCACACCATCCAGTTCACGGTTCTGGCGCTGGTGTCCGTCAACCTGCTGGGATTGCTGCTCTCCCTGTTCGTCACGGCGAAGCTGCGCACCAGCAACGCGGCGCGGACGCTGTTCTTCATGCCGAACCTGATCGGCGGCCTGATTCTCGGCTATATCTGGCAGTTCATCTTCACCGACGCCTTCAAGATGGTCGGGGAGAAGACGGGGCTGCACAGCGTATTCTTCAACTGGCTTCTCGATCCCCAGTTCGCGATCTACGCGATGGTCGTCGTGTTCACCTGGCAGATGGCCGGGTATACGATGATCATCTATATCGCCGGCATTCAAGGAATTCCGGACGATCTGATCGAAGCCGCGAAGGTGGACGGCGCGAACCTGTGGCACCGGCTGACCCGGATCGTCTTCCCGCTGCTCATGCCGGCGTTCACGATCTGCCTGTTCTTGACGCTCTCCGGAGCGTTCAAGATCTTCGACGTCAACCTGAGCTTGACGAAGGGCGGGCCTAACAACGCGTCCGAGATGTTCGCCATGAACATCTTCAACGAGATCTTCGGGTACGGCCATTACGGGCTCGGCCAAGCGAAGGCCATCGTCTTTTTCCTGATCGTGGCGATTCTGACCCTGACCCAAGTCGTCATCACCAAGCGGAGAGAGGTGCAGATGTAATGAGAACAACAAGCAAATGGCTGCTGGAACTCCTGCTTGTCCTCCTCGCCCTCTGCTTCCTGTCTCCGGTCTACCTGATGGTCGTCAACTCCTTCAAGAACCGGGCCGAGCTGTACCAGAACGCCCTGGCGCTCCCTTCCTCCCTCAGCTTCCAGTACTACTCGAAGGCGATGGAGAAGATGAACTATTGGACCGCCTTCGGCAACTCGGTATTCGTCACCGTCGTCTCCGTCGTCATCGTCGTGCTTCTCGCTTCCATGACGGCGTGGATGCTGGTGAGAACGGACAACAAGCTGAGCAAAATCATCTTCATGGTTCTGGTCTCCACGATGCTCATCCCGTTCCAGACGCTGATGATGCCGCTCATGCAGGTCATGGACTGGATCCGCACGAATCTTCATCTTCCGATGCTGAACACGCACGGAGGCCTGATCTACATGAACGTGGGCTTCCATGCGAGCATGGCCGTCTTCCTCTACCACGGCTTCATCAAGTCCGTGCCGGTCGCCCTGGAGGAAGCCGCTACGCTCGACGGATGCAGCAAGTTCGGCGTGTTCTGGAGAATCGTCTTCCCGATGCTGACGACCATCACGATCACGATCGCGATTCTGGACGTCATCGCCATCTGGAACGACTACCTGCTGCCTTCGCTGACGCTGTCCGATAAGGGCCTGAGAACGATTCCCCTGTCGACCTTCTACTTCTTCGGGGAGTTCACCATCGTGTGGAACCTGGCCATGGCCGGGCTGACGCTTACGATTATTCCGGTCGTCATCTTCTACTTCTTCGCTCAGAAATATATCGTCAAAGGCATCGCGGCCGGAGCGGTCAAGTAAGGAACGGGCGCTGCGGCGCCGAATCGGCGCTCCGATCGCGGCGGTACGGCTTCTAGATGGAAACGGAGGGCAAGTTATGGCAGTCGGCAACAAAACCTGGTGGAAGGAAGCCGTCGTTTATCAAGTCTACTGGAGAAGCTTCTACGACACCGACGGGGACGGCTTCGGGGATCTGGAAGGCGTCATCCGCAAGCTGGACTATATCAAGGAGCTCGGCGTCGACATTATATGGCTCAATCCCGTGTTCGAATCTCCCGATCTGGATAACGGATACGACATCTCCGATTACGAGAAAATCATGCCGAAGGCCGGCTCCATGGAGACGTGGGAGCGGCTGCTCGCCGAGGTTCACGCCCGCGGGATGAAGCTGATCATGGATCTGGTCGTGAACCATACGTCGGACCGGCACCCCTGGTTCCTCGAATCGAAGTCGTCCCGAGACAACCCCAAGAGGGACTGGTATATCTGGAGGGACGGAAGCCCGGGGAAGCCTCCGAACAACTGGCGCTCCTACTTCTCGCCTTCGGCGTGGGAATGGGACGAGAGCACGGGGCAGTATTACTTCCACTCCTTCGCCCCGGAGCAGCCCGATCTGAACTGGGCGAACGAAGAGGTGCGGCAAGAGATCTATCGGATGATGAGGTTCTGGCTGGACAAAGGAATCGACGGCTTCCGGCTGGACGCGATCGCGCTGCTCGCCAAGCCGCGGGAATTCGCCGACGCGGAGCGTCCGGAGGACATTCGATACTTGACGAACCAAGCCGGGGTTCACGAATATCTTCAAGAGATGAACGAGCAGGTGCTCCGCCATTATGACATCGTCACCGTAGGCGAGACGGCGTTCGTATCGCCGGAGGAAGGGCTCAAGTACGTCGGCGAGGACCGCGGCGAGCTGAACATGCTGTTCCACTTCGAAGTGTGCGACGAGATGCCGTCCTGGGACATGAAGCGGTTCAAGGAGATTCAGAGACGCTGGTACAAGGGGCTGTGGGGCCGAGGCTCGAATTCGCAGTTCCTGAACAATCACGACCATACGAGGCAAGTGACCCGATTCGGCAACGACGGCCCGTACAGGGTGGAGTCCGCGAAGCTGCTGGCGACCCTGCTGCACACCCTGCCGGGCATTCCTTATATTTATCAAGGCGAAGAGATCGGCATGACCGGCGTGCGGTTCGACTCGATCGAGCAGTACGACGATATCGCGATGAGGAACCGCTACGCCGAAGAAGTCGCCGGCGGCCGGGATGCCGCGGAGGTTCTGCGGAGCCTTCAGCCGCTAAGCCGCGACAATTCGCGCACGCCCATGCAGTGGGACGATTCCCCGAACGCCGGCTTCACGGCCGGGACGCCCTGGATTCGCGTCAATCCCAACTACAAGGAGCTGAACGCGGAGCGCGACCGGTCCCGCCCGGATTCGATCTACCGCTACTACCAGAAGCTGATCGGCCTGCGCAAGAGCCATGAAGTGCTGGCCTACGGCGAATTCGAGGAACTGCCGGAGTGGATGGACAGCGACCGGCTCTACGTCTATACGAGAAGCTCGGGAGAGACCCGCTGGCTGATCGTTCTCAACCATTCGGACGAGAAGGCGGCTCTGGCCTGGCCATCCGTCTTCGCCGGAGTCTCCCGCGCGCTGCTGCTGTCCAACTATCCGGAGGGCGCGGACGAGGCGGGTCAGGCGGATCTTCTCGAGCTGAATCCGCACGAGGCGCGGATTTACGAGCTTGGCCGGTAACCCGTCGATAGATCGGGTTTGATCGTTATAGGCCGGAACGTCGAAGGCCGGATTCCCTCTCGGGAATCCGGCCTCTTCGCGATCTCTCGTCGCTTATTTGGCGTTGTCGAGGATCCGGGAGAAGGACTCGAGGTTCTTCGTCAGGAAGTCCTTGCTCTCGAAGGAAGCGTCCCGGAACTTGCCGTTCATGTCCTGCAGGAAGGCATCCAGACTCGAGGTGTCCGCCCCCGCGAACCGATTGTCGATCTTCGCGTTGTTCAAGAGATCGTTCGCCCGCTGGACCTCGCCCCGATATTCCCTCGTCCACTCCGGATGGTTCGCCAGCTTCCGCTGGAAGTCCATCAGAATCTTCGCGAAGCCGGAGCCGCTGCCGCCGCTCGACGCGTCCTTCAGGCTGGCCGCCGCTTGCTTCGCCGCCTCCGGATCGTACTTCTTCATCAGATAATCGATGTCGATATAATCGCCGGGCGCCCCCTCCGGCCGGCGAGGCAGCTCGATATAGGAAGCTTTGCCCGTCTCCGGATCGACCGTCCGGGTCTTGGCGTAAGCCGCGATCTTATTCATCGTCGTCATAAAATCGGCCGCTTCGCTCTCCGTCATGTAGTTGTCCGCGATGAACTTCGCTTGGGACAGTCCGCTCTCCAGCAGCGCCGCCCTCTCCCCTTCGTCCGACACGGATTCGTCCGGGACGAAGTTGCTCGAGATCAGGAAGTTGACCGCTTGTTCTACTTCCGGAGATTTGCCTTCGAGCAGCCGGTTCAAGGAGCCGTCGATCTCGGAGTTGAACATGCGCCTGAGGTAGCGATCCTGGACGACGCCCGGGGGCAGCTCCCTGGTGCTGATTCCCTCGGCCAGCCGCCGGGAAGCCTCGCTAATCTCCACGCTGTCGTGCTTGAGGCCGGGAATGGCCGGGCCGTACTCGAGCTTCGGGGCTCCGGCGTCTCGGGTATCGCGGTACAAATTCGGAAGCGCCGCCGCGCCGCCTTCGATTCTCATCGTCTTCTTCCTCCTGCTCTCCAATTCTCCATATCCAAGAGCGATATCTATATTTATCGGTTGGAGGCCCAAATTTTTCAAGGTTTGAAAACGATGAAGCGGCTAACCGAACACTTGGAACGAAGGCGAGCGGCGGCCTGTCCTGCCTTCCTTCCGCCAGCCTACTTCTTGTCCCGCAAGCAAGTCGCTCTCAGATAAGCCGTCAGGCTCTCGATGTTCTTCCGGACGTGCCGGTTATCGCCTTCCAGCTTGCTGAGCATAATGCCGCCTTCCATGACGGACAGGACGAACGTCGCCAGCGCGTCGACGTCGAGGCCTTCCCGGAACTCCCCGTTCCGGATGCCTTCCTCGATAATCCCCCGCATGGCGTCCAGCACGTTGTCCATCCCTTGGCGGGCCCTCTCGCGCAAGACCGGGTGGCTGTCGTCGCTCTCGGTCGCGAGATTCAACAGAGGGCATCCGCCTGGGAAGGGAGGGTCTTCGACGACGTTCTCGTATACTCTCAGATAGACGAGCAGCTTGCCCATCGCGGCCGATTCGCGCTCCAGCGCCTCCTGAATCTTCCGGTTCACGACGCCGCCCGCGTATTGATACGCCTCAAGGGCGATCTCGTCCTTGCTGGCGAAGTAGCGGTAGATGCCGCCCTTCTTGATGCCCGTCGACTCCGTGATGTCCGACAGGGACGACCCCGCGTACCCCTTCCGGTTGAACAGCTCGGCCGACTTCGCGACGATATGCTTGCGGGTGTTCTCTCCCTTGGGCAAGATCGGTTCCCCCTTGCTCGCGTTGCGATTCATTTCTTTTTATTATACCAGTTAAAAAATGGCTTTCCATGAGAATGCCCCTATGCTACAGTAAAAGATACCGATCGGTATCTTTATTGATTGTTTATTTCCTGTTAAGTCGGGAGGAGCGGAATATGGGAGCGACAGGATTCAAGGAACCGACGATGGCCTGGATAGGGTTGGCCTCGCTCTGGATCATCGGCTTTATCGGCGCGCTGATGCGGTTTATCATGGCTTTCTATCAAGTTCAAATCTCGGAGGATCTCGGGATTAGCCGGGGCTTCATCTCGACGGCCTGGTCGACGAACCTGCTCCTCGCGGCGCTGTGCGCTCCGCTTGGCGGGTGGCTCGCGGACCGTTACGGGCCGAAGAAGGTTCTTCTCGCCGCCTCGCTCCTCGGGATCGCCGGCGCGGGCACGGTCGCGTTCGGGCAGAACGAGATCGTCTTCTTCGTCGGGTACGGCATTATCTGCGGGTTCGCGGGGATCGGCTCGACGACGACCTATATGCTGATCTTCGACTGGTTCAAGCATCATCGCGCGAAGGCGACCGGCCTGCTGGCAAGCGCGTCCTCTCTGGGGCTCGCCATCACCACGCCGTTGTTCGTCTCGGCCGGCACGCTCACTTGGAAGGACGCGTTCCTCGCCTCCTTCGTCCTCGGCCTCGCGGTGACGGTGCCCGTCATTCTATTCGGAATCCGGGGAAGCCGGCCGGGCAACCGCCAAGCGGCGGAGATACCGGACGCCGACTCATCCGCGTCATCCGAGCGCCGGGAAGCGACGCCGGACGCGCCCCGGGCGCCGCGCATTTCGTTCCCCCCGGCGGCCGCCTACGCCCCCGTCTTCCTCGCGGTCGCGTTCGCGCTGTTCACGTGCGGCTTCAACATGGGGACGGTCGAGATGAACCTCGTCGCCATCCACCAGTTGGCGAACGTATCGCCGGAGACGATCGCGCTCGCCATGAGCGTGCTTGGCGTCATGGAGATCGCGGGGTCGCTCGCCGTCGGTTACGCGCTCGACCGGATCGATAAGCTCGTCATGATGACGCTTCTATACGGCGTGCGAATCGCCGGGTTTGCCGTGCTTTTCCTGCATCTCGGGTGGTCGCCCGTCCTCTTCGCCGTCGCGTTCGGGATCACTTACTTAAGCGCGATCCCGGGAGGGCTTCTGGTCGCCGGCGAATACGGCAAGGGAAGGGGCAAGCAAGCGGGCTGGCTGCTGCTCTTCCACCAAGCGGGGGGCATTCTCGGATCGCTGGTCGGAGGATTGTCCTTCGACTTCTTCGGCGACTATCAGGCGCTGATCGGCGCCGACATTCTGTTGTGCGCGCTCGCCGCGCTCGGCTACTGTCTCCTGTTCGCGACCCGTCATCGGCGGAGAAGAAGGAACGAAGCGATGGAATCCGCGGCCGGGTGAGGCGAAGAACCGGGTTGTCGCGGAAGGGCCGGGGGGGCTGCGGAAGCCGGCTAAGGGCGTCGATTGAATGTTTAGATAATTTGGACAACAGCCATTGATATTCGATCCCGGCCCGGATAATATATAAACCTGAATTACGAAAGTACC
>NZ_JACJVR010000008.1 GCF_014212175.1 Cohnella xylanilytica
CCCATAAGCAGAGCCGATTCGAACCACCCGGAGCGGCGATGGCCCCGAGTCAGCTGCACGAGGCGCGGGATCAGGTCGAGCACGATCAAGAGGGCCACGAACGCGCTGCCGACCGCGAAGCCCCCCGCCAGGCCGACGACGGCCAGCAGAAGTCCCCGCAGCGTCTCAATCATCCGGAGTCTCCCGGTTCTGCTCGTGCTTCTTGCGGTATTCGTCCGTGATGACGTAATGGTTGACGTTCTCCTGGTACATGAACATCTCGACTTCCAGAGGGTTCGGCTCGTCGGTCGGACGGCGGCGGAACAGCCGGTTGAAGAACAGCAGCATGCCGAGCCCGACGCCCAGCGAATAAGGAATTTGGAACAGCCACGGATGCCAGTCCGGGCTGCCCGTGAGCAGCCGGGTGATGCGGCGCTGCACGAGGGGCATGTTGACGTCCGCGTGGAAGTTGATCAGCGCCATGCCCGAGCCGAAGAACAGCAGCAGCCAGGCGAGCGCGAGCACGATCCGGCGCGGCTTGACGACGCCCCCTTGGGCCACTTCCACGAGCACGTGGGGCTCCCCGTACGTCTCGATCGCGACGCCGGGAGCGGCTTCGCGGATCGCCCGCACGATCTGGAGCATGTCGATGACGAGCAGGCTGCCTTCCTCCGGCCGGATGCGATGCACGGGCAGCGCGAGCAGGCGCCGTTCCAGCTCGCGGTCGGCGACGAGCCGGGCGACGTCCGCGAGCCGGATCAGCGACAGGGGCGGCACGACGGTCCGGCGGCGAAGCCGCACGTAAACGGTAGGATCCAAGGGCATCATCTCCCCCAGCTCGATCGTTCGGCGCCGAGGCGCCCGGTAACGCCGGGTCCCCCCAACGTTTCCTTTAGTATGAAACAAACGGACGGCCGATAACCGGGAAGCCTTGGAACCGCCCTCCCCGGCCTTCTCCCGGCGCGCAAAAAGGAGCGCAAAAAAAAGAACCGCGGGCAGCGGGGCGAACGATTCGCCTCCGGCCGGCGGCTGGAGAGGTCATTGGGCGATCTGATCCTTGATGCTCTGCAATATTTTTTTCTCGAGTCGGCTGACCTGGACCTGGGAGATGCCGAGCCGGCTCGCGACCTCGGATTGCGTCTGGTCGCGGAAGTAGCGCAAGTACACGATGAGCCGCTCCCGGTCGTTCAACCCTTGAATGGCTTGAGTCAGCGCCATTTTGTCGAACCATCGCTCCTGGGAATCGTCCGCGATCTGGTCCATCAGCGTGATCGGGTCCCCGTCGTTCTCGAACACGGTCTCGTGGATCGACGTCGGCGGCTTGTTCGCCTCCTGCGCGAAGACGATCTCTTCCGGCGTCACCCCGAGCTCCTCCGCCACCTCCGAGATCGTCGGCTGGCGGCCGAGAACCTTCGACAGCTCGTCCTTCACCTTGCGGACGCGGTTCGCCATCTCCTTCAGCGAGCGGCTCACCTTGAGGGTCCCGTCGTCGCGGAGGAACCGCTGGATCTCCCCGATGATCATCGGGACCGCGTAGGTCGAGAATTTGACGTCGTAGCTCAGATCGAACTTGTCGACCGACTTGAGCAGGCCGATGCATCCGATCTGGAACAGATCCTCCGAATCGTATCCCCGGCCCGAGAATCTCTGGACGACCGACCAGACTAGCCTTATATTGTTCGAGACCAGCGTCTCGCGCGCCGTGCTGTCTCCGGACTGGCTCAGCGCGATCAGGCGCTTCACTTCCGCGTCGTCCAGATACCCCGGCGGCGACGAACGCTTCCATTCGATTTCCATGCCTCCAACCCCTGCCGCGCGGTTTTTAGTTGAACAACGCTTTCTTCGACTCGATCCGCTTCCTCATGCGAAGGCGGGTCCCCTGCCCCGGCTCGCTCGTCACTTCCAGCTCGTCCATGAAGTTCTCGATGATCGTGAATCCCATGCCGGACCTCTCCAGCTCCGGCTTCGACGTGTACAGCGGCTGTCTGGCGAGCTCGATATCCTCGATTCCCTTGCCCTGGTCGATGACCGTGATCGACAGCGTGTCCCCTACGATCTCGGCTTCCAAGGTGACGACTTCGTCGGGGACGTTGTCGTAGCCGTGGATGATCGAATTGGTGACCGCTTCCGACACGACCGTCTTGATGTCGTTCAACTGCTCCAGCGTCGGATCGAGCTGGGAGACGAAGGCGGCGACCGACACGCGGGCGAACGCCTCGTTCTCCGAACGGCTCGCGAACGACAGCTTCATGAAATTGGCGGCGCTCATGATACGACCTCCAGACTGGCCAACGCCGAACGTTCCGATTCGTAGAACGACAAGATCTTGAACAGCCCCGACAGCTCGAACAGCCGCTTCACGCCGGGGTGAATGTCGCAGACGACCATTCGGCCCCCGCGGCTCTTGATCAGCTTGTATCTTCCCAGAATGACGCCCAGCCCCGAGCTGTCCATAAACTGCAACTCTTTCAGACTGAGCACGACGTGCTCGCAGCGTCCTCTCAGAATCGCGTCTTCCATCTTGAACCGGACGACATCCGCGGTATGATGGTCCAATTCCCCTCTCAAGCGAACGATGAGCACGTTCCGGTGCTGTTCCAGCTCCACTTGCAAACTCATGCCGTCTCCCCTCCCCTAAGCGCAGCCGGCCGCTTGCTCCGACTTTACAACAACACATTCTACGAATCCGGCGGCCATTCCTGCCCTCCGACAAAACTAGAAGCTAGCTTCTTCCCCGCGACAAAATACAGCAAAAAGGCAACCGACGCCGCGCGTCTTGCCGCCTTGCCGCGAGCCGAACGGCGGTTCCCCGCCGCCGCTTCGCTCCCTGCCCGATGGCGCGCGCCTCGCGCCCCCGGAACGGGAAGGCGGGGCTTCGAACCGTCTCGAACCCCCGCGCATCTTCGCTCGAGCGGGAACCGCTCTCCGCCGCTATTCGCGCCAGAACAGCTTGCCCGTCGACCGCTTGAACAGCTTCCACCAGCCGGCCCGATCGACGGAAGCCGGCGCCTCGATCGGGAACTCGGTCATAACCTCGTTGCCCCGGTACACGATCAGCTTGCCGACCTTCTGGCCGGCCTTGACCGGAGCGGTCACCTTGTCCTCCAGCACGAGCTCGTGCCGGATATCGCCCTTGGCGTCGCCCTTGCGCACGAGCACGCTGTAGGAGTGCTTCGCCGTCAGCGGGAGCTTGGCCACCGTTCCCTTGTTGACGTTGAGCGTTCCGATCTTGTCGCCGGTCTTGTAGATCGGCACGTTCGTGAACTGGGCGAATGCGTAGTCGAACAGCTTGGACACCTCGGCGTTGCGGGTCTTCGTATTCGGTTCGCCCATGACGACCGCGATCAGCCTGAGGTTGTCTCTCTTCGCCGTCGCCGAGAGGCAGAACTTCGCTTCGCCGGTGAAGCCGGTCTTGAGGCCGTCGGCGCCGTGGTAGAACCGGACCAGCTTGTTCGTATTGACGAGCCAGAACGGCTTGGGCGTATTTTTGCGCAAGTAATCCTGGTAGAGACCCGTGTACTTCGTGATCGACTCGTGCTTCAGCAATTCGCGGGACATAAGGGCGATGTCGTGGGCGGAAGACACGTGTCCGGCGGCCGGAAGCCCGTTGCAGTTGACGAACTTCGTGTTCTTCATGCCGAGCTCCTGCGCCTTGGCGTTCATCAGCTTCACGAACTCTTCCTCGCTGCCGGCCAGCTTCTCGGCCAGGGCGACGGAAGCGTCGTTGCCCGAAGCGAGAGCGACTCCCTTCAGCATGTCGTCGACCGTCATCTCTTCGCCGGGCTCGAGGAAGATTTGCGAGCCGCCCATCGAAGCGGCGTATTCGCTCGTCTGCACCTTGTCCGTCAGCTTCAGCTTGCCTTCGTCCAGCGCCTCCATGACGAGCAGCATCGTCATGATCTTCGTGATGCTCGCGGGCGGAAGCGGGAGATGGCTGTTTTTCTCGAAAATGACCGTGCCGCTATCGGCGTCCATCAGAATGGCGGATTTGGCGGATGCGGTCAGGTCGGTCTGCGGTCCCCCCGGCTTGGCCGGCGCTTTCTCGTCGGCGGCGAACGCCGATGCCGGAACGATGGCCGCGGCCGTAACGGCGGCCAGCACGATCAGGGAGACGACGCGGAGACGGAGTGTTGGGTAGTTGACGCGCATGAGTGTACGGTTTCCCCTCCAAATGGTCGGATGGCAGGCTTTGGGTCTTCTTCCATCCAGTGTGCCCCGACGGGGAACGAAATATTCCCGGCTATGTTCCATACGCGCGGATTGCCCGCGAGCGATGCGCGCTCCGCCCTCAGTCCGCGGATTCCGACTCTTATCGCCCTTCCTAACACTCTTCTAACACAATCGATTCCTTGATTTGACAAACGGCCTGTACAATGAGTTCAAGTAAAGAGAAGGATTCAGGAGAGGAGCTTGAGAGATGGAGTTCATTCTCGATGAGTCCCCGAATTCGGCATCCTTGAACCTGCACGATGACGGACAAAGAGACGCGTTGGCGCATACGATCGCGGAAGGCCGGATGAGCGGGCCGGGGATGCGCGACGTGGAGACGCGCGCTTACGCCGAGCTCGGACGGTTGCGCGGCGAGCTGGACGCGTTGCTGGAGGAGCTGCAAAGCTTCGTCCGCCGAATGAACGTCGGCCACTCCGCGAATCTCGCGGCCTGACCAGATGCCTTTTCCACGCAGCCCCGCTTTCCCGCCTATTTACCTCAGCCATTGAGTCCCTTCTCCCCGCTTTCCCGCCTATCTACCTCATCCACGGAGACGGAAAGGCGCCACTGTCGGCGAATGTGGAGCAGCGAGTGCGCTGTTGGGCCGCGAAGTCGTTGGTTCGCCTCTTCCATCCCTCGCAGGCGCCCAGAAGCCAAAAAGGCGCACCCGAAGCCATCTCCCGATGACTTCGAGTGCGCCCCGCTTCAACTCCTACCGCCGTACGCCGTCCTTGCTCACCACCGCATAAACGAGCGGCTGCGCCGCCGGCGGCTCCGCGCCGAACGCGTACGCGCCCAGCACCTGCTCGCGCGCCTCCGCGGCGGCGCCGTCGTCCGCGCGCGCGTGCAGGATCGCGATCGCGTCGCCCCTGCGAACGCGGTCGCCCCGCTTCGCCAACAGCTCGATGCCGACGGCATAGTCGATCTCGTCGTCCTTCGCCGCGCGGCCGGCGCCGAGGCGCATGGCGGCGACGCCGATCTCCTCGGCGTCGATGCCGTGCACGTAGCCGTCCGCCGCCGCGGCGACGGTCACGCGAGCCGCCGCCTGCGGCAGCAGCTCCGGC
>NZ_JACJVR010000080.1 GCF_014212175.1 Cohnella xylanilytica
CTTTCGAAATTCAGGTTTATATGTTTTTTCGTACACCTTCAAGCAATGCGCCTTCTCGAGGCAGACGGGTCCCAATCAAAATCGAATAGAACAGTTCCGTTAGCGAAAGGGTCATCCGCAGAAATAAAACCGGCCTTCGGAATCGAAGGCCGGTCCTCACTCGGTAACAATGCGTTCTCTCTAATCGATCTGGAACCGGGTCAGAGACCCTTGCAGCGAATCGGACAGCCGTTCGAGCTTCTCGACGTGCTGGACGAGCCGCTCGCTGATGTTGAGCTGCTCCTGGCTCAGCGACGCGACCTGCTCCGACGTCGCCAGCGATTGCTGCGCCACCGCGCTGACGTTGCTCATCGAGTCGGACAGAATGCCCTGCGTCTCGTCCAGCTCGCGCATCGAGTCGCTGACGCGGCCGAGCTTCTCGATGAATTCGCCCACGTGGCCCTGTACCTGCCGGAAGATGGTGGCCGCTTCCTTCATCGAATCGATCTGCTGCTGGAAGATCGGATAAGCGGCCGACAGAACGCCGACGGTCTCGTCGATCTCCTTCTGGATGCCTTCGGTGATGTCGCCGACGACGCCGATCGACTCCTTCGATTGGTCGGCGAGCGAGCGGATCTCGTCCGCGACGACCATGAAGCCCTTGCCGGCCGCTCCGGACCGGGCAGCTTCGATCGCGGCGTTCAGCGACAGAATGTTCGTCTGCTTCGTCACGTTGCCGAGCAGGTCGACGATGCGGCGGATGGAGTCGGTGCTGTCCTTCAGCTTGCCGACCTTCTCTTCCATGGAGCGGATCATCCGCTCGGTATCGCCCGTCTTGGAGATCAGCTCGGAGATGTATTCCGTGCCGTGCTCGCTGGATTCGCGGATGCCGGAGGCGACTTCTCCCATCTCGCGGTTCGCCTCGATGACGTTGCGCAGCCGGTCCGCGTTCGTCAGGGTCAGATCGTTGCCGCGTTCCGCTTCGTTCGCGAGTCCGCCCGCCCCTTGGGAGATCTCCTCCGTCGCGACGGCGATCTCCTTGGCGGAGACGGCCGTCGTCCGCGACGCCTGGGACAGCTCGGACGCCGTCTCCAGCACCTGGTTCGCGGATTGGCGGGTCTGTTGAACGAGCTCCGTGATCTGCAGCATCATCGTATCGAAGCTCTCCCCGAGCTGCCCGATCTCGTCGCGGGACTTGAGCCGCGACCGGACGCGGAGATCCCCTTGGGCTCCCTGCTGCATCAGGTTGCGGAGCTTGACGAGAGGACGGGCGATGTTCCGGACGATCATGTACCCGACCAAGGAAGCCGCAACGGCCGCCAGAATCGACATCAGGATCGTGATCTGGAAGATGACCTTCGAATCCTTGGCCAGCTCGGCTACCGGCATGATGCCGAGGTTGACCCAGCCCGTGACCGGGGACTTGTAGTAAGAGAGCTGATAGCCTCCCTGCTGCACGGAGCCGCTCTCCTTCGCGGTATCGCCTTCGCCGAGCTGAACGTCCGAAGGCTGGCCGATCTGCGCCGCGTCGGCGGAATAGACGACTTGACCCGAGCCGCTGAGAATCCGAACCGAGCCGCCGCTGCCCATATCGATCTTGCCGAGCTGCTTGCTAAGGGCGTCGATCGGGATCTCGATCAGCAGGATGGCGACGACCTTGTTGGAAGTCACGTCCGTCAGAGGCCGGGCGAGGGCGAAGCCGGGAGACAGCATCTTCCCGGAATAGCCCTTCGGCTGGCTGGGCAGCCACGTGGACTTATTCCCGGCGGCCAATACCCGCTTGAACCACTCCTGGTCGCCGAACTTCTCGGTTTTGGCGCTGGAGGCACTCAGATTGATGTATTCTCCGTTGGTACGGAAGAGATGGAGGGCGCTGACGTCGGTGTTGGAATACGTGTATGTAGTGAACTTGTCGCGGACCTTCCAGGATTGCTCCATGTACTCGTAGGAATCCGGGGCGAGAGCGGCCATCTTCCGGAGATTGGCCATGATGTCCTTGTCGAACATAATCTGGGAGGACAAATTCTCGAACGTTCCGTAATAGAAGTCCATCTTCTCCCCGGCCTGGATCATCGTCTGCAGAGTGGCATCCGACACCTTGTTCTTGACGATTCCCTTGGAGTAATTGTACGAGATCGTTCCCACGGCGACGACGAATACCAGAATGCTGACGAAGAAAACGATAAACAGCTTCATTCCGACGGATTTTACCGGATTGGGCAAACGTATTGACCGCATGATCTCCACCGCACCTTCATCTCTCTATTTGTGTGAACTTGCCAAGCTGATTTGCCCGGCTTCCGGGGCCGGCCGCGATATCGGGCTTCACTCTCCTTCTGCCGCGGATGAAGTACCCGGGGGGACCGAATACCTATCGCAACGCACATAGTAGTAATCGTCCTAAACGACTAAAAACTTTACGTTTACGGAAATAACGTCCAAAAAATTGTATGAAAAACAATGATTTCTGTCAATAAAAGTATCATTTTGTCGAATATGAACCGGAGGTCGGCTAGTCGTCAAGCCTTTGATTTGCGGAACGAGTTCCTCCATACTAAGAAGGAATAACCGAATCGCCCAATGGCAGCGGCGAGCGGAACTACCGGGAGGATGAAGAGAACCTATGGCTCTGATTACTTGTCGTTTTTTCTCCGAGACGCTCGGAATGAGCACTTCGATGACCGTCATTCTGCCGCAGCAGACGGCAAGCCAGATCGGAATGGCAGGCCGCTCGGGGAGCGGGAAGTTCCCGACCCTGTACCTGCTCCACGGCTTGTCGGACGACGATACGATCTGGACGAGGAGAACGTCGATCGAGCGCTACGTCGCCCCGCTCGGATTGGCGGTCGTCATGCCCAACGTACATAAAAGCTTCTATACGGACATGGAGCATGGGGACGCCTATTGGACGTTCCTGTCGGAGGAGCTTCCGGCGGTGGCCCGCTCCTTCTTCCCCTTGTCCGACGAGAGGGAGCATAACTACGTCGCGGGGCTCTCGATGGGCGGCTACGGGGCGTTCAAGTGGGCGCTGCGGCATCCGGACCGGTTCGCGGCGGCGGCCAGCCTGTCCGGAGCGCTCGATATCGCGGCGCGGATCGAGAAGGAGAAGGGCACCTGGATCGGCCGGGCGACGGACCTGATATTCGGGAACAAGGACGTTCGGGGGACCGAGAACGATCTGTTCCGGCTGCTGGAGGACGCGCGCGGCGTCGAAGGACCGAAGCCGGCGCTCTATCAGCTGTGCGGGACGGAAGACTTCCTGTACGAAGACAATTTGAGCTTCAAGAAAGCGTGCGAAGAGTCGGGTTACCCGGATTACGCATACGAAGAGGGGCCGGGCGACCATTCGTGGGAGTATTGGGACGAGAACATTCAGAAGGTGCTTGCGCGGTTTTTCCCGCAGGGATGACGGCCGGCAGAGGGGAGGAGAGGGCGAGATGAGTTCCGAGTCGAAAAGCAAGCCGCCCGTCGAAGCGCCGAAGCTGCCCGCCCGGCTGACGGAGCTCCCGGGGCCGATCGGGCTCCGGGACGAGGACTCCGTTCGCGACGCGAGAATCGCCGGAGTCGCGATCGAGGGCCAGGAGGCGAGCCGGGTGTCATTCGAGCGCGTCTCGTTCGAAGGCGTGACCTTCCGGGATAACGACCTGGCCCGGCTGGAGCTGACGGACGTCGTGTTCGACCGCTGCGACTTGTCCAACGCCCGCTTCGGCGGGGCGAATATTCACCGGGCGGAGTTCCGCGGCTGCAAGCTGATGGGGCTCGACCTGTCCGACGCGATGCTGCGCAACGTGCGCTTCCTGGAGTGCCAGGGAGAATACGTCAACCTGCGGTTCGCCGACCTGAAGCAGGTTCTCTTCGAGGATTGCTTCCTGCGTCGCGCGGACTTCTATACGGCGAAGCTGCAGAGCGTGCTGCTCCGTCGCGTCGATCTGGACGGAGCGCAGCTCGCCGGAACGAAGCTCGACGGCATCGACCTCAGCGACTGCGACTTCAACACGCTGGCCGTGGAAGCGGAAGACCTGCGGGGCTGCATCATCTCCCGCGGCCAAGCGTCCGTCTTCGCCAACCTGTTCGGGTTGGTGCTCAAGGAATAGCGCGGATCACGTAAGCCAAGGGAGAATCCAAGGCGTCACGCACAGCGTGACGAACGCGGTGAACATCATCGAGATGCTCGCGACGGAGCCGGTGACGGCGTCGTACTCGAGCGCCTTGGAGATGCCGGCCGAATGGGCGCTCGTTCCGAACAGGACGCCGCGGGCGACGGGGCTGTTCACCCGCAGCGCCTTGACGGCGAGCGGGCCGATCAGGAGACCGAGCAGCCCGGTGATCAGCGTGGCGACCGCGGTGAGCGTCGGGACGCCGCCGATCATATGCGAGACGGACAACGCGATCGGCGTCGTCGCCGAACGGGGGGCCAAGCTGTCCGTCACGTTCGTCTGCAGCCCGAGCATTCGGGCCAATCCGACGGACGTGACGACGGCGGCGACGGCCCCGCAGCCCGCTCCGGCGGCGATGGCCCCGGCGTGCTTGCGCAGCACGTCGACGTGCTTATACAGCGTGACCGCCAGGGCGATCGTCGCGGGCTCGACCAGATCGCTCAGCAGTCCCGCGCCCTTATCGTAAGCGGCGAACGAGACGCCGCTTAGCTCGAGCGCCGCGATCAGGACGATCGGGGTGACGAGCAGCGGGGTCAGATAGATTTTCGGATATCTTCTATAGATACGCTTCGACAGAACGTACACGGCAACTGTCAGAGCGAGCCAGAGCATAGCGTTGATCATATCGTCTTCTTCTCCTTGAAGGCCGCGATCCGTCCGCCGATCCAGCCCGAGCAGGCCATGACGGCCGCCGTGCTGACGACGATCGTGGCGGCGATCCGCAAGCCGCTGTCGGCGACGAGGCTTCCGTAGTCGACGATCCCGACGGCCGAGGGAATGAAGAACAGGAGCATCTCCGCGAGCAGCCATCGCGTGCCGAGCTCGATCCAGCCGAGCCGAATAACCCCGAGCTTGAGCAGCGCGAACAGCAATAGGATGCCCAGAATGCTTCCCGGTATCGGCAGATGCAGCCATTCGACAAGCATGTCCGCGAGCTTCGAGAACGCGATAAAAAATACGACCTGAGCGGTCGTCTTCAGAAGTTTGGTCACGTGCCGCAATCCCCTTTCGTTATGTAAACAGTATACGACGTTGCTTTTCATGCGTAAAATGAATATATTGAATGTGTTACATTCCATTAGTGAATGATGGGGGCGAATTCGCGTGGACCTGCGCCATCTCCAAGCCATCGTCGAGATCGTCCGGCACAACAGCTTCACGCGGGCGGCGGAAGCTCTTCACGTCACCCAGCCGACCATCAGCAAGATGATCAAGAACCTCGAGAACGAGCTGCGCATCGAGATCTTCGCGCGGGACGGCAAGCGCGTCAAGCTGACGGACGCGGGCGAGGCGATCGTGCGGCACGCCGGCCCGATTCTTCAATCGTTCGACAACCTGGTCACGGAGATCAACGATTTGACATATCTGAATAAGGGAAGCATCCGGATCGGGCTTCCTCCGATGGCGGGCTCGAGCTTCTTCCCCCCGGTGATCAAGAGCTTCCAGGAACGCTATCCCGGCATCTCGATCCGGATGGTGGAGGATGGGGCGCGCCGGATCGAGGAAGGGATCGCGGACGGCTCGCTGGATGTGGGAGTCGTGCTGCTGCCGGTCGACGAGACGGCGTTCGAATCGTTCCCGATCGTGGAAGACCGACTGAAGGTCATCCTTCATCCGTCTCATCCGCTGGCGGAGAGAAGCCGGATCGAGCTCGCGGAGCTGGAAGGGGAGCCGTTCATTCTGTTCAACAACGACTTCGCGTTGCACGAGCGCATCGTGCGGGAATGCCGGGCGATCGGCTTCGAACCCCGGATCGCGTGCGAGAGCTCGCAGTGGGACTTCATCGGCGAGCTCGCGGCCGCCGGACTCGGCGTCGCGATGCTGCCGGAGACGATCTGCCGCGCGATCCCGCCGTCCAAGGCGCGGACGGTGCCGCTCGTGAACCCGATCATTCCGTGGCAGCTCGTCTTGGCTTGGAAGCGGGACGGCTACATTTCGTTGGCGGCGAGGGAGTGGATCCGGTTTACGAGGGACGTCTTCGCTTCTTCATTTTCTTCATCCGCCTCTTCTTCAACTTAACGGTCTAAGGGAATTCCGTTCATATTCCGTTCATGAAACGTTGATATATTGTTTTAAATTGAGCTGGAAGGGGAGCGATCGGATGAAGGAATGCGTAGACGTTCGAAGAGCCGTTCTATACGTCGGATTCGCCATGATGATCTTTTCGGTGCTGACGCTTTGCGTTACGCATCTTTAACAAATGAACGATCGAAGCCGCTCCGCTTGGGCCCTGTCGCCCGGGCGAAGCGGCTTTTTGGCATCGGCGGTGCGCTAGATGGAATAAGACTTCCCATCCGCTGGCACGTCCGGCGGGAACAAGTCGAGCGTCGTCCGAATGAACAGCTTGACCGCGTGGGAAGCTTCTCCAAGGGAAGGAACCGCGAGCCGGATGTCGCGATACGCTTCGGGCTCCAGCTCGCGCTTGACGAGCCGGGGCGGCAGCGTCTTCAGGGCGAGCTCGGACAGAATCGGGAAGCCGAGCCCTTCCTCCGCCATCCGGAGGGCCATGTTGACGCTCTGCACGATATACTTCGGCTGCAGGTCGACGCCTGCCCGTTCGAACAAGTCGACGATCGGCTGCTCGTACCCGGCTTTGCACGTAATGAACGGTTCCTGTAGCAGGCGCTTGATTGGGATGACGGCTTGATCGCTCAGCGGATGGTCGTCGCGGAGGACGGCGTACATTTTCTCCCGGTAGAGCGGGATCGTCTCCCCATCTCCGTCCGGCGGAATCAGGAGCGCGACGTCGATCACTCTCGTCTCCAGCCAATTCCTCAGCTCTTCGATGTTCCCTTCGTGCAGCTCGAACTCGATGCCCGGATGCTTGTCCGCGATGGCGCCGATGATCCGGGGAAGGAAGTGCGCCGCGGCCACGGGGAACGCCCCGACGCGGATCGTGCCGACCTGAAGCCCCTTCTCGTCGGCGACGACCTGATCCACCTTGGCGAAGGTGCCGAGAATCTCCCGGAACAGGACGAGGATCCGCTTGCCGGCTTCCGTCAATTGGACGCCGCTGCGCCGGTCGCGCAGAAGGAGCGGAACGTCGAGCTCCGCTTCCAGCGAAGAGATGGCGCGGCTGACCGCGGGCTGGGTCATGTTCAGGATAAGGCCGGCCTTCGTGAAGCTTCCGGTCTCCGCAATTCGGACGAACAGCTGGATCTGCGTATTTGTCATAACGTGAAGGGTATGCCTCCTATGAGTAACATTCATTTTCATTATGATACGAAATAGTGTATCATTCGGGTTGACCTTTTCACAAGGAGAGACCGGTTATGGCAGAATCCGCACTAACTCGCAAGCAGACCCTCTTCTATCTAGCGTTTCTGATCCTGATGTGGGGCATTAACTGGCCTCTGTCCAAATACGCGCTGGAATTCACGCCGCCGCTTCTGTTCGCCGGCCTTCGCACATTGATCGGGGGCGTCCTGCTCATCGCCGTCGCGCTGCCGCGCTGGAGGAAGCTGCGGCTTCGAGAGACTTGGCCGTACTATTTGCTGTCGGCCGTTCTGAGCATCGTTTTCTACTACGGCTTCCAGACCGTCGGCCTACAATACATGCCCGCAGGCCTGTTCTCGGCCATCGTGTTCCTGCAGCCGGTGCTGCTCGGCCTGTTCGCGTGGATGTGGCTCGGGGAGCGGATGTACGCGCGGAAAATGATCGGCCTGCTGCTCGGCTTCGCCGGAGTGGCCGCGATGAGCATCGGCGGGTTGGAGGGCGGCATCTCCTTCATCGGCATCCTGCTCGCTCTCGCTTCCGCGCTCAGTTGGGCGCTCGGAACCGTCTATATCAAGCGGTCGGCGGCCAAGGTCGACTCGCTGTGGATGACCGCCATGCAGATCACGATCGGCGGCGTGCTCATGACCGCGTACGGCTCGTCCGTCGAGAGCTGGTCGGAGGTGCGGTGGACCGGGGCGTTCATCTACGACACGCTGTTCATCTCCGTCTTCGTCATCGCGCTCGGCTGGCTCGTCTACTTCAAGCTGATCGGCTCGGGCGAGGCGACGAAGGTCGGATCGTACACGTTCCTTATCCCGGTCGTCTCGATCGTCTGCAGCGTGCTGTTCCTTAACGAGAGGCTGACGCTGAACCTGCTCGCCGGCATGGCGCTTATCGTCGCCAGCATCCTCCTCGTCAACGCGAGGCCGCGGCGGCTTCGCGAGAGTTCTAATCCGTGAGGAACCCGAATAAGCTGGGGAATCGGACAATCCCTAGCGGAAGGGGGAATTGCTCTTGGGTAGCGACAGTATCGCGGTCGTCATCTTGCAGCTTGTCGGCATCGGCACGCTGCTCCTCGCGCTCTCTCGCTTGTTCGGAGGAACGAGGGGAAGAGGCGGGAAGCGGGGGCATTCGATAGAGAGCGAAGGACATTTCCGATACGGAAAATGCCTTCGCTTTTCTTTTTTAAACGGAGATTGACCCTAGTTGGCTGCTGGAGACGCCGTGCGGCTCTACCAGAGAAAGGTTGGAGACAATTTGTTTACATCTTGGTCAAACTTTGGAGATATCTCTCCTTTATATTGAAGAGGTCGATAACAAGGATCCTATACCGGCTCGATGGATGAAAGGGCGGCGTATGTGAACTTGGGAGCGACAATCGGTAGGTATGTGGAGGAGAACATAATGACAAAAAGGTTTTTGACCACGGTTATTCTCGGAATTGTCGTAACAGCGATACTGGGAGGGTGCTCTGCGAATCGAACGCTTTCCCCATCCAACGCATCTCTTGAGCCTGTTCAACAGACGGAAGGTCAAACCGATTTGCCGCTGGAAAACGAGGGATCCGGCAGTTCAAACGAAGCGGCGGAGTCGGATGTACATAAGGAACAGGACGTAGGAAGTAAGGCAGCTGACTCCCAGAAGGCATTAACGATCGATGACTACATGACCATGAATGATTCGTTGGATACATTTACTGATTTTGTAAATCGGAGAACGGATTTTACGGCTGAAGAGAAAAAGAAAATCATTGATGCCCGGAGCCGACAGCTTGAAATCACGGCCGAATTAATGAAGGAATACAAAGCCATTTTAACCGACGAAGAAATGGAAGCTTATCTGGTGCAGCCTGTCGGAGAGGCGCTTGAGGCGGGCGTTCTTCCGGTCAATGACACTTACGATCAAGCCGTGAAAAAAATCGAAGCGGCTAAAAAGGACAATTCGGAGATCAGCAAGTTGTCCGAACAATTGAAGGAAGTACAGGGCGGCTTGCTCAAAACCTTCACGGATAAGGTTCAGAAGGAGAAATCTAAGCTTCTCGGCTTTTAAGAGCCTAGCATCCGACTAAAAAGGCTGGAAAGGAGTCGTTGTCATGAAAAGAATAAGAGCGCTCAGCCGTTGGCTGCGGTTGCGCGCTTTGGCGATTGCCGTTCTTGCGGCCGCGCTTGCTTCCGTGATTGGGTGTGCGAGCCCCTCCGGAAGCGAACAGGCACAGCAAGGAATGCCCACAGCCCCGTTATCCAGCGCTCAGCCCACGGATGCGCTTGCGGAAGAGACGCCTCCTGCGAAAGGGGCCAAGGCCCCGGCGTTTCCTCCGGTTCAATATGAATCCGCCTGGCCGGAGCAGACCGTTATCTCCGATCAGGGATACCCGGTGAACAGCTGTGTTCCCGAAGAGCTGCGCACGCATGCTTCGACGCTGAAGACGAGCGACGGGAAGTATCTGACCGCGCTTGTGCTGGGGAGCGGCTCCGATGGCGTATTGCTCGCTCATGAGCAAGGGTACAGCATATGCTCCTTCCTTGATATTGGCCAGGAGTTGGCTGAACAAGGGTATTTGGTCGTGCTTCCCGAATATCGGGCTCATGGAGCCTCGCAGCAGTCCGAGGATACGGAATCCATTGAGCTTGACGCCGAAGCTGCGCTCAAGGAGCTTGAGCGCCAGGGCGCAGAGCGCGTGTTTCTGGCCGGCGCTTCCTGCGGAGGGACGACCGCCATCATCTCGGGCGTCGGCCAACCGTTGCCCATACAAGGGCTGCTGATTCTCTCTTCGCCTGCACAATGCGGCCCCAGGCTGGATGCTATTCCAAGCGTAAAGGAGATAAAAGCGCCTTCCCTGTTCGTTGTATCTCCGGGTGATATGCTGGGAGCGGTTGAAAAGCAGGTTCGCCAATTGTACGAAGCATCCGGAGCGGACCGGAAGGAGCTGATTATTGACGAAAGCGGCTTTCACGGAACGGATATGTATAAAAGAGGAGAGAACGGCGACAAGCTGAGAACCCGGATCATTGATTTTATAATCGCTGCCTTTCATTAAACCCTTTGAATTTTATGAGCGGAGGATGATACATTGGAAGATAAAGGGGAGGCGGGACGAATGAGTTTCACAGTAGACTTTCCATCATTCAAAAGCACATTGCTGCAGCATTGCCGGAATACGATCGAGACTTTCTCGAGAACTCCCGACAACCGGGATGTATATGCCTTTGTTCTGGATGCTCAATCGTCGATTGGCGCTATAGGTATTCGATGGAATACGTTGGAGGGGCTCGCCCAGACTTTAACGCATAAGAGCTATCAGAATTATCCGCACGATCGAATATATGCTTACAATGGTCTGAAGTATAGCGTCGGCGATTACCATTTTGAAGATGATAATAACGATGAATTGTGGAGTTTCTCCAATCAATTCGCAGAAGAGTTGGATGAGATGTGGGACTCCGACGATGAAGAAGGGGAGCGATATCGTTCCTTTTTTATCGATATGCTTGTTGAAGCGATTCAGGAGTTGGCCCCCGAATTTGAGAAGCTGCATCGAACGGACGACTTCATCGCTTATGTGACGGATCACGATGAAGACGACATGGCTTTTATGAAAAGGACGATTCCGGATACGCAATTCTATAAAGCATTCCCCGATATCCAGCAGTATGAAGAATTCATCCAACGAATCCGCAGTCTGCCGATTGCCGAACAAGTTGGCTTTTGGAGCCGAGCGCTGGTTGATTTCAAGTTGAATAACGACAGCAAAGAAGTGCTTGAGCTGAAGAGCATGCATCGCAATGAATTCGATGTCATCGAGCAAATAACGGCGCTAGGCAGCCATGCTGTGGGCAGCATCATGACCATGCTTGAAATGTTCTGCGGATATCGCCCCTTCTATGACGGCGTTACAAGGAAGTTGGACGTGTGGACGTGCCAGAGCATCCTTATCGATATTGCGCAGGCAAACGAGGATGAGATAAAGAGACTGCGAGCAATCCTTAGCCGGCAGTACGAAGAGGGGCATCAAGGCGCGATTAATACGGCCCGCACTTTGCATGCGTTAGATCCGAACCGATTCCCGGAAGAGGCGACCGATGAGGGGAGGCTTCATCTTCTGAACATAGAAGAGTACAAGTAATACATAACGCAGGCTAATCGAGAGCGCCAGTCCGGAAGGCCCATATGCGACTGTCGCTTCCGGCATCGACGCGAATTACGTGAACAGCTATTTGGGGGACCACATTCAAGGGGCGGGTTGGAATAACTGGGGGAACCCCGCCAATTCGCCAGCTACGGACCTGGGGCTAATCCGCAAGCGAGGTACGGCTGGTCGAAGCAGTTGACGACGGATGAAGCTGCGCTGCTTACGCCGGAGGCGATGCTTGGCGGCAGCGACGGCTGGAATCCGGCAGCCGCCGTTCCGATTGCGGACGGTAACCGCGAGCCCGCGTCGATTGCCGTAGACGGCGCGCCGCTGCCGGATTTCGATCCGGCGACGACGGAATATAGGCCGAGGTCCAGGATCCAAGATCGATCCCCGTCGTGTCGGCAGAGCTTCTGTCCGACGCGTCCCAGGTGTCAGTCGAGCAGGCAACCGCGATTCCCGGAAAAGCCTTGGTAAGCGTAACGGCGACAGACGGCGGTGTTCGGAGCTATTCGGTTGAATTCTACGCGGCTGACAACACGCCTCCGACTTTGCGGCTTGAAGTGGATAAGCCGATTCTCAAGCCGGTCGGACACCGAATGGAGACGATCCGGGTCACCCCTCACGCAACCGATGAAGGAACCGGCGTCGCATCGATTCAGTTGGTGTCCATCGTAAGCAGCGAGCCGGACGACGGAATCGGAGACGGAAATACGATAGGCGACATTCAAGAAGCAGAATACGGCACGGCCGATTTCGAATTCCAACTCCGTGCCGAGAGATCCGGCCAATGAGATGGCCGAATCTATACGATTACGTACGAGGCGGCAGATCATGCCGGCAATCGGACAACCGTTACGGTGACCGTTCGGGTGGAGCACTAATTATTTGAACCTTTCAGAGGTCTAATTTTTTGAAAGAGAGTGAGACGAGTATAAGGGCCGAGGCAGCAACGCTGTCTCGGCTCTATCAATGAGAAGTGTGTTGTTTGATTAAAACAAGTAATGCCCTAGCAGTAACACTTTTCTTACTGGGGAACATGATAACAAAAATACATTGGAAAGCTAGAACCAATAAATCAAAGAGAATTGCAGATTGCAATCGTTGAAAATGATGATTACGATTTGGATAGCAATCCTGAGTGAGTTAAGGGATTAGGCTCAGAATCCGTACATGTTTTATATTAATATGCCATTTGAATTCATAAAAAAGGAGTGAAAGCGTGGAAGGGAAAAAGCTTCTAGGCCTCTTAACGATTGTAATAATATTGATAGGTGGAGGTTGCGACAAATATAGCTCGGGGAAAGATACAGTTAAATCATTTGGAGATGGTTCACTTCAACTTGAAAATTATGTTCTAATAAAAAATGGGGTCAAACAGACACTTATTGAGTTATATGATCTCAAAGTTGATAAATCTATTGAAAAAAATGTAACGAAATTCAAAGAGGAAAATGGGAAGCTTTATTTGCTAGGAGATAGTGGATATACGATCGTGGATATTAAAACACATGAAGTCAAACAAAATTCTAAAAAGAGTTTCTTTAATAACGAGGAACAAAAACAATTTGATGGTTTATAATTTCAAATGCCACATGCGAGCCTAAAAACTCCATGTGGTTTTCTTTTTCCCTCGCAAGCTTCCCCCAATGTCACAATCCTTGCCTTACTGGTCACCAGATTGGTAGTGGCGGGCCCTTCGCTTTTCTTATGATGGGATCAAGCAAAAAACGCATCTCATCGTTCACAAAGAGAAGGGAGTTCTACCATGTCCAACCCGATGAAGAAAGTCGCCATTCCGCTCGGAGTCGTGCTGGCCGGTTCGCTGGCGCTCACCGCATGCGGAGGAGGAGGCGACAACGAGAAAAACGGCGGGGCATCCCCGTCCGCCCAATCCGAATCCCCCAGCGCATCCGCAACTGCAAGCCCAAGCCCTAGTGCGAGCTCGAGCGCAAGCGCCAGCCCGTCCGCCGAGTCCGGCATGCCGGAGAAGCCGGCCGAGCTGACGATCTGGCCGGACGACAACGCCGACAAGCTCGACGTCATCAAGGGCATCGCCGAGAAGTACACCGCCAAGACCGGCATCAAGATCAACATCAAGCCGGTCGCCATGAACGACCAGCCGGACGTGCTGTCGCTGGACGGCCCGGCGGGCAAAGGCCCGGACCTGTTCTACCAGCCGGGCATCGGCGCTCTGGTGGTGAAGGGACTCGTTCAGCCGCTCAAGACGAACGAAGACGTGCTCCAGACGTTCACGCCCGAGTCGCTGAACGCGCTGAGCCAAGACGGCACGCTGTACGGCCTGCCTCTCGTTACGGAGACGTACGCGCTTTTCTACAATAAGAAGCTCGTTCCCCAAGCTCCCGCCACGATGGCCGACCTCGAGAAGATCATGCAGGAGCAGACCGACGCCAAAAAACAGAAGTACGGGTTCCTGTTCGAAGCGACGAACTTCTACTACGCCTGGTCGCTTATGGGCGGCAACGGCGGCTACATCTTCAAGCCGTCCGACGACGGCAAGTTCGACGTGAAAGACATCGGCCTGAACAAGGAAGGCGCCGTGACCGGCGGCAAGCTGATCCAGAGCTGGATCCAGAAGGGCTACATTCCGAAGGACGTCAACGGCGACATCGTCGGCGGCTTGTTCACGCAGGGCCAAGTCGGCGCGGTCATCAACGGTCCGTGGGCGATCCAGGACTACAAGAAGCAGCTCGGCGAGGACGTCGCGGTCGCCCCCCTGCCGACGCTCGACAACGGCAACCATCCGACGTCGTTCATCGGCGTGAAGGGCTGGATGCTCTCGAAGTTCTCGAAGAACCCGGAATGGGCGTCCGACTTCGCGGCGTTCCTGACGAACGAGGAGAGCGCGCTCGACTACTTCAAGCAAACCGGGGAAGTTCCGCCGGTCAAGAGCGTCCTGAACAACACGGAGCTGACGAACGACCCGCTCGTGTCCGGCTTCTCACAGCAGATTCAATACGGTATCCCGTTCCCGACGGTGCCGGAGCTCGACCACGTATGGGATCCGATGGCGAACGCGCTCAAGTTCATCGCCGGAGGCAACGACGTTCAAGCCTCCCTGGACGACGCCGTGAAGCAAGTCCAGGACAAGATGAAGATGGCGGGCGCCAAATAAAGATAGCCGTCACCAGCTAAAGAATCCGAATTAACAGCCAATACCGAATCGCAGGGAGGAAGGGGCTCTTCGCAGTCCCTTCTCCTCGTTCCAAGGAAGGTGAACCGACCGACATGCAACGCATCGATCCTACATCGACACCGACACAGACACCGACACCAACACCGACGCCGGCAGCCCCCAACTCCGCCGCCCTCCCGACCCCGCAGCCAAGCACGGCCGCCTGGCTGTCCGTCATCCCGGGGCTCGGCCAGTTATACAACCGCAGATGGATCAAAGGGAGTATCTTCCTCGCGCTGGCGATCGTCTTCGCCATCGCCCTGACGGCTCCCCTCGCGAACGGCCTCCACGGCCTCGTCACGCTCGGGGACAATCCCGAACAGGACGACTCGCGCACGCTGCTCGTGCAGGGCATCCTGTCCGCCATTGTCACGATCCTTCTCGCCGCCGCGTACGTGCTGAACATCCTGGACGCCCGCCGCGACGCCGCCAAACGCCGGGAGGGCTTCGCGATCCCTTCGGTCCGCAAGGCGTTCCACGACAGCTGGGAGCACGGCTTCCCGTACTTCATCGTCGTCCCGACGTTCCTTCTGCTGACGATGATCGTGCTGTTCCCGCTGCTTTTCATGGTGTGCCTGGCGTTCACGAACTACAACCTGTACAACTCGCCGCCTGCCCACCTGCTCGACTGGGTCGGCCTCGACAACTTCGTCTCGCTGTTCACGGAGGAAGTATGGACGCGCAGCCTGCTCGCCGTCATGGCGTGGACGGTCGTCTGGACGCTGCTCGCCACCTCGCTTCAGATCGCGCTGGCCTTCTTCCTCGCGATGATCGTCAACGATTCGCGGGTTAAGTTCAAGCGGTTCATCCGGACGATCTTCATCCTCCCGTGGGCAGTGCCGTCCTTCATGACCGTGCTCGTGTTCGCGGCGATGTTCAACGACACGTTCGGCGCGTTTAACCGCGACATTTTCTCCCACTTCGGCACTTCGATCCCGTGGCTGACCGACCCGTTCTGGGCGCGCGTCGCCATTATCTTCGTCCAGGTGTGGCTCGGCTTCCCGTACGTGTTCACCCTTGTGACCGGCGTCCTGCAGAGCATCTCCAAGGACTGGTACGAAGCGGCGGACGTCGACGGAGGGACGCGCCTGAGCAAATTCCGCTACATCACGCTGCCGCACGTGCTCTACGCCACGGCTCCGCTGCTTATCATGCAGTATGCGTACAATTTCAACAACTTCAACATCATTTATTTGTTCAACAAAGGCGGCCCGCCGGTTCCGGGGCAGAGCTCGGGCACGACCGACATCCTCATCTCTTGGGTGTACAACCTGACGTTCGAGCAGAACAACTACAAGATGGCCGCGGCGATCTCGATCATCATGGGACTCGTCGTCGCGTTTTTCGCCTTCTATCAATTCCGGCGGACGCGCTCTTTCCGAGAGGAGGAGATGTACTAGAATGCGGCGTTCTCTCAAGTCGAAGCTCGAGGTGTCGGGCATCTATCTCGTCGTATTGATCATGTTCTGCGTCATCCTGTACCCGCTGCTGTGGGCGATCAGCATCTCGCTCAACCCGGGCACGAGCATGTTCAGCGCCAAGCTCATTCCGGACAATTGGTCGCTGGAGCACTACAAGTGGCTGTTCAACGACCCGAGAAGCGATTACGTGCTTTGGTACAAAAACACGCTGATCGTCGCCGTTTTCAACGCGCTGGCTTCCGTTTTTCTCGTCGGCCTGACGGCGTTCGCCTTCTCGCGCTATAAGTTCGCCGGCCGCAACAAGTCGCTGTATGCCGTCATGCTGATGCAGATTTTTCCCGTGCTCATGGGGATGGTCGCCATCTACCTGCTGCTCAACCTGGTCGGGCTGCTGGATACGTTCGCGGGGCTGATCATCTTCTACGCCGTGGGCGGCTTGCCGATGAACGTTTTCCTCGTGAAGGGCTATATGGACACGATTCCGCGCGACCTGGACGAATCCGCGAAGATGGACGGGGCGGGACACCTGAGGATTCTGACGAAAATCCTGTTCCCGCTCATCCGTCCCATTCTCGCCGTCGTCGCCCTGTTCACATTCATGGCGCCGTTTATGGACTTCCTGACGCCGCGCATCATCCTCCGGTCGCCGGAGAAGTTCACGGTCGCGCTCGGCCTGTTCAGCTTCATCAACGACAAGTTCGGCAATAACTTCACGATTTTCGCGGCGGGCACGATTCTGATCGCGCTGCCGATCGCCATCGTGTTCCTGTTCCTGCAGAGGTACCTCATCACGGGCCTCGCGGAAGGCGGCACGAAGGGCTAAGAAGAGAGACCAATAGACAGGGAGACATCCGGAAGGAGTAGGAGCAAGTGGACAACAGCTTGGCGATTCACCCTGACCAATACGCCGGAAGCGGCGGAACGGGGGGACATTGGACGGACATCGGGGAGGTGCGGACGTACCGCCGGGAGGGGCGGATTATCCGGCTGAGCTGCGCAGGCGGAGAGGTCGCGATCCGGTTCTATACGGAGAAAATAGCGAGAGTCGTCATGAACCCCGCGGGCGAGCCGGAGCTCGGGTGGAACCCGCACGTTCTCGTGCTAGAGCCCGAAGACGTGCAGATCAAGGCCGCCGAGAGCGAGCACGAGATCGAATTGGCGACGGGCGGGCTGACGGTTCGGATTCGCAAGTCGCCGCTCCGAATCTCGTTCTACGACGCGGAGGGGCGAGAGTTCGCCGCGGATGGCGAACGGGGGATGGGGAGCGGACCGAGAGGCGAAGTCGCCTGTATCAGAAGAACGGGAGACTCCGACCGGTTCTACGGCTTCGGGGAAAAGGCGGGCTTCCTGAACAAGCGCGGCGAGAAGCTGACGATGTGGAACACCGACGTCTACGCGCCGCACAACCCGGAGACCGACCCGCTCTACGTGTCGATTCCGTTCTACCTGACGGTCCGGGACGACGGCCGCGCTTCCGGCCTCTTCTTCTTCAACACGTTCCGGACGACGTTCGACCTGCGCGGGGGGACGGAGCATTCGTTCCTGGCGGAAGGCGGACAGCTCGATTACTTCGTCTTCGCCGGTCCGACGCCGAAGGACGTCATTGCCCAGTATTCGTCGCTCACCGGGCGCGCGCCGCTGCCGCCGAGATGGGCGCTCGGCTACCACCAATCCCGGTACAGCTACGAGACGGAAGCGGAGGTCCGGGAGCTCGTCGCGACGTTCAAGGAGAAGGGCATTCCGCTCGACGTCGTCTACCTCGACATTCATTACATGGACGGCTATCGCGTGTTCACGTTCGACAAGGGCCGATTCCCGAACCCGCGCAAGCTGATCGAGGACCTTCGGGCGGAGGGCATCCGCGTCGTCCCGATCGTCGATCCCGGCGTCAAGGCCGATCCGGCCTACCGGGTGTTCAGCGAAGGCGTGCGCCACGGGAGGTTCTGCCGGTATTTGGACGGGCAGCTTTTCTACGGGCAGGTGTGGCCCGAGCGGAGCGCGTTCCCCGACTTCACGGACGCTTCCGTGCGGGAGTGGTGGGGCGACCTGCATTCGTTCTACACGGAGCTCGGCATCGAAGGCGTCTGGAACGATATGAACGAACCGTCGGTCTTCAACGAGTCGAAAACGATGGATCTGGACGTCGTGCACCAAAACGACGGCCGTCCGGCCACTCACCGGGAGCTGCACAACGTGTACGGATCGCTTATGTCCGGCGCCACCTACGAAGGGCTGAAGCGCCTGCTCGGCGGCAAGAGGCCGTTCGTGCTGACGCGTTCGGCCTACGCCGGCATTCAGCGGCACGCAGCCGTCTGGACGGGCGACAACCGCAGCTTCTGGGAGCATCTCGAGCTGTGCGTGCCGATGTGCCTGAACCTCGGGCTGTCGGGCGTGCCGCTGTGCGGAGCGGACGTGGGCGGCTTCGCCCACGATTCGAACGGCGAGCTTCTCGCCCGCTGGACGCAGCTCGGCGCTTTGATGCCGTACTTCCGCAACCATAGCGAGCTGAAGTCGATCCGGCAGGAGCCGTGGTCGTTCGGCGCGGGGACGGAGGAGATCGTCCGCCGGTACGTGAAGCTGCGCTACCGCTGGCTGCCGTACCTGTACGGCCTGTTCGAGGAAGCGAGCCGAACGGGACTGCCGATTATGCGTCCTCTGCTGCTCGAGTACCCGGATGACCATCATGCGCTCGCCGTGAACGACCAGTTCCTGCTTGGAACGGACGTGCTCGTCGCCCCGGTCGTCCGGCCGGGCCAGACGAAGCGGATGGTTTACCTGCCCGCGGGCGCCTGGGTCGATTACTGGACGGACGAGCGGCTGGAAGGCGGCCGCCACGTCATCGTCGATGCGCCGCTCGACAAGCTGCCGCTCTTCGTCCGCGAAGGCGCGATCGTGCCGCTCGCCTCCGAGCGGATGTCGACGGAGACGGAAGCTGAGGAGCTCGCGCTCCATCTGTACCCGTCGACCGCAGGCCTCCCGTCCGAGTACGCGCTGTACGAGGACGACGGCCGGACCTTCTCCTATGCCGAAGGCGGCGTCTACGAGGAGCGGATCCGCGCGACTCCGTCGTCCCCGAACCGTCTCGATGTCGACATCCGCGTCGTCCGGGACGGCTACGTTCCCGGCTGGCAGCGCCGCACCCTTGTCATCCACCGCGCCCCGGCCGGCCTGCAAGTCTTCCTGAACGGCTCCGAGCTAACGTTAGAGAGCAGGACGGGCGGAACGGCGACTTATCGACTCTAGTATTTGTGAAAGAGAGCAAAGAAACGAAATCATTCTGGAGAAACGGAGTGGTCGCTTTTTGTCCCCGGGTTCCTACCTATTATGGGGTTATCGTTCCAAGGAACCTGGGGGCAATGGCGATCGGAAGAATGATTCGTTTGATAGGCGGACTTTCACTTCATTAATATGAGGAGGATACACATGAGTCCTATAAGAAAGCTTCTGGTCGTTTGCCTGACCATTAGTCTTCTGCTGACTCCGCTAAGCGTCTACGCGGCAGAGGCGGACGGGGGAAGCGTCGGATCGGCTGCATCCGATGACGCGTCCTACGTGAGGATCAAAAACCAATGGAAAGGAACGTACCTGTACGAGGCGGACGGGCAAGCCCGCTACGGCTTCACCGCGCCGAACGACCCGGCGTCGCAATGGCTTCTCGTCGACGCGGGAGACGGCCTCGCCCGCATCGAGAACCGAGCGACCGGCCGTTCGCTCGACATGGCGAGCGTCATCCCGCCCGACAAAATCACCGCGCCGCTCGAGACGACGGCCGCGACGAATGACGTCGTAAGCGCGCTGTGGCGAGTGAGGGAGGCGGCGGGTCAGCCCGGCTGCGTGAACGTCGTCAGCTCCGAGTTCGCGACTCGGCTGCTCAACGTGCAGACCCAAGACGGCTTCGCGCACGCGAACGACTGGGCGCAGCCTTCCTGGGGCAGCGCGCTCTGGCAGCTTGAGCCGGCCAGCGACCTCGCGCCCGTGCGGCTCGTCGACCAGTGGAAGGGCAACTACCTGTACGAGGACGGCGGCAAAGTGAAGTACGGCCAGCCGGCGATGAACGACGCCTCTTCGCAATGGTACGTTCAAGAGCTGCCGAACGGGCACGTTCGCTTGCAGAATCGGGCCACCGGTCACTTCCTCAACGCGCAAAATGTAATCGCTTCCGATCGCGTAACCGATCCGCTGGAGAGCACGGAAGCGGCGGAGGACCTGCTTCCGGCGCAGTGGGTGCTGTCCGAATCCGCCGAGCATCCCGGCTATTTCGGCATTGCGGGAGCAGACGATCCGACGCGGCTGCTCAACGTCCAGTCGCAGGACGGCTACGCGCACGCGAATAACTGGGCGCAGCCCGGCTGGGGCAGCGCGCTCTGGAAGCTGGAGACGGCATCCGACGCGATTCCGGTTCGTCTGAAGGATCAATGGAAGGGCAAGTATTTGTTTGAGAAGGATGGGATCGTGCAGTACGGCGAACCGGCGAACGCGGACAAGAGCTCCTGGTGGCTCGTGGAGAACCGCGGCGCCGGGGTAACGCTGCGCAACGTCGACACCGGCCGCTACGCGGCGGGCGGCTCCGATCCGGTCGCCACGGTCGATTCCCCCGGCGAGGCGGGAGCCATCTGGGCGCAAGTCCCGGCCAAGGACGGCAACGGCGGCTCCGTCGACGGGTATTACACTTTTGCGATGGGGGGCGATTCTTCCGCTCTGCTTAACGTGCAGGCGCAGGACGGCAACGCCCACGCGAACGATTGGGCGCAGCCGGCGTGGGGCAGCGCTCAATGGAAGCTGGAGAATCCGTCGGAGACGGGAGGGCCCGAGGAACCCCAGTCCCCGTACATCCGAATCCGCAACGACTGGCTGCAGCTGTATCTGTACGAGGAAGACGGAATCGTCAAATACGGCAACGCCGCACCGGGAGACGCGAGCTCGCAATGGCTCGTCGTCGATGCGGAAGGAGGCAAGCGCATCCAGAACCGGGCGACCGGCCACTTCCTCAACCTCGAAGGCGTTAGCGGCTCTCGCGACGCGGTTCGAGCGACGGAGCTGCCGGAAGGATCGACCCGAGGCGACTGGGTCATCGAAGACTACCAGGGCTTCAAGCTCATTCGGCTGGCGGGAGACGCGGGCGAGAACCCGACCGGCCCGTCGTACCTGAACGTCGAGAACAAGCTGAAGGTGCTGCAATACGGCGTCGTGCCCCGCGATTGGGGCAGCCCGAAGTGGGAATTTATCCGAGTGGACGAGAAGGAGGCTTCCTACGTCCGACTGAAAAACGGCTACCGAGGGACGTATCTGTACGAGCAGGACGGCATCGTGAAGGACGGCGCGCCGGACGCGGCCGATCCCGCTTCCCATTGGCTGCTGAAGCCGGGCGGGCAGGGAACGCTCATCGTGAACCGGGCGACCGGGCATCTCGTCACGAACGAGCACGTCGCTTCGCACGAGGATCCGCTCCAGAGCCTCGAGATCGACCCGACGTGGGGAAGCGTCCAATGGACGGTCGAGTCCGTCGAAGGAACGCCGAAGAAGGTGTTCCGCAGCGTCTGGAAGCCGGACGTTATCATTCACGACGAGGACAACAAGGGCTTCGCCCAAGCGAGCGGCATCCCGGCGGACTGGGGCAGCGCGCAGTGGGAGCTCGAAGCGGCGCCGAAGCTTCCGGCCGAGCTGCCTGACGGCTTCGTGCGGATTCAGAATCGGGAGAACGGACAGTATCTTTACGAAAATAGCCGGAACGTCGTCCTGTACGGCACGCCGGACGCGAAGGACGCGACTTCGCACTGGAGCTTCGCCGAAGCCGAGGACGGCAAGCTGCATATCGCGAATCGGGCGACCGGGAACGTCCTGTCGATCGAGCACGGGCGCAGCTACCTCGAGACGTCGGCGGCGACCGCGGAGGCGGGCGGCGGCGCGGCGGAATGGACGGTCGAGAGCGCGCCGGCCTCCGGCTACATCCTGATCCGCAGCGCAGCCGACGGGCATGAGGACGAGTACGTCCATGCCGCGGACGGGCTCGGCTACGCGCAATACGGCTTGCGCTCGGTCGAGAGCGGCGCCGCGCAGTGGAAGCTGGAGGCGGCTCCGGACGAGGCGGTCGTTCCTCCCGCGGACGACAGGGACTTGAACGGCGAGACGCCGGCGTTGGCCGACCCGAACTTCGTGCGGATCGTCAGCGCGAAGACCGGACAGCTGCTCGCGGAACGGAATGGAGCCATCGCCTTCGTACAGGCGGGTTCCAACGATCGGGCGGCCCAATGGAGGGTCGAGACGTACAACGGTCGCAAAAGGTTGAAAAACCGCTCGACGGGCCATTATGTATCGGCCGCGGCAAGCGGCGACTCGCTGGTCGCGGTCGCCTCGGGCAAGGAGCTGGCGGCGCAGTGGAGGGTGGACGACGTGTTGGGCTACAAGACGCTCGCGAACGCCGCGGCTTCCGGCGGACTCGTCGTCCAGACGGCCGGCGGCACGGCGCCGAAGCTGTCGGCCGCCGCGACGATCAAGGACGCCGCGGCGCACTGGACGTTCGCGCCGGTCGCCGGCGACGCCCGGTACGGCGCGGAGGAAGCGTTCGCGACCGGGGGCGTCTCGCTGCCGGCGGGAGCGGGAGCTCGCGCGGCCGGATTCGCGGCCGAAGGGGCGCAGCTGCAATGGTCCGTCTACGCTGCGACGGAGCGGACGGCGAAGGGCTCCATCGCTTACCGCAACGCGAGCGGGAGCGCGAAAACGCTCAGCCTGTACGTGAACGGGCTGAAGACGGGGACCGTGTCGTTCCCGGCGGCGGCGGGTTCGTCCGGTTCCGTCGTTCGGACGGATCTGGCTCTGCGCGCGGGAATGAACACGGTGGCGCTTCGCTTCGATGAGGGCGACAGCGGCGGCATCGAGCTCGGCGCGCTGACCGTGGCCGATTCGGTCAGGGGGAACGCGAGGGGAGCGACCGTCCCGTACGTTACGTACGAGGCGGAGCACGCGGCGACGAACGGAACCCGGATCGGCGAAGACCGCGCGTACGGCACGTTCTCGGCCGAATCGTCCGGCCGGGAGGCTGTCTGGCTCGGCGAGAAGGGTCAGTACGTCGAGTTTCGGGCGGCGGAAGCGGCTAATTTTCTCAATCTGCGGTACATCATCCCCGACAGTCAGGACGGAACGGGGCAGGAGGCGACGCTCAGCGTCTACTTGAACGGAGAGGACCGGGGAGACCTCGTTCTCAGCTCCAAGCACAGCTGGGTGTACGGCAAATATCCGTTCTCGAATAACCCGGCGGACGGAGACGCCCGTCGGTTCTATGACGAAGCGCACCGGTTCGTCGGCGATATTCCGGCGGGAGCGACGGTGCGGCTGCAGAAGGACGAGGGGGATGCGGCGGACTACTACGTGCTCGATCTCGTCGAGCTCGAGCGGGCGCCGAGCGCGTTCGCGAAGCCGGCCGGCTACAAGTCGGTCGTGGAATTCGGAGCCGCGCCGGATGACGGCAAGGACGACTCGGCTGCTTTTCGCGCCGCCATCACGGCTGCTGAGACAGAAGGCTTCGGACTGTGGATTCCCGAAGGGGAGTTCGAGCTGAGCGGCGGACCGCTGGAAGTTCGGGGAGTGACGCTACGCGGGGCCGGCATGTGGTACACGAAGCTGCGCGGCGAAGGCTTCATGGGTGTCGGCTCCGGCGTTCGCGCGTACGACCTCGCGATCGACATCGGCGCGACGGGGCGGCACGACGAGCGGGCGGAATCCGCTTTTGACGGGGCGTTCGGGACCGGTTCCGCTATTCAGAACGTCTGGATCGAGCATGCCAAAGCGGGCATCTGGACGACGCTCAGCGGCGACTTGGCCGTGAATACGGACGGCATCCATCTCTCGACGGGAACGCGCAATTCGCTTGTCGAGCAGTCGACGATCCGCAATTCGGGCGACGACTCGATCGCTCTGTGGTCGGATCCGCGGGAAGGGACGACTCCGGAGCAAGCGCGGACGGAGAACAACGCGATCCGCTTCAATACGGTGCAGCTTCCTTGGCTGGCCGATAACGTCGCCGTTTTCGGAGGGAAGGACAACCGGGTGACGGACAACGTGCTGGCCGACACGATGGGCTTCGGGGCGGGCATCGCCGTATCGACCCGGTTCAACCCGGTTCCGTTCTCCGGCACGACCCGCGTCGAGCGCAATACGCTGCTTCGGACGGGCGGACGCGAGGCGAACTGGAACCAGGACTTCGGCGCGATCTGGCTGTTCACGGGCGACAAGCCGATCGACGCGGACATCGTCATCGCCGACAACGAGGCGCTGGACAGCACGTTCCAAGGGCTGTACGTGAGCGGACCGAACCCGATCAACGCTTCGGGCGAGCATAAGGTGACGATCCGCAACCTCGTGATCGACGGAACGGGCACTTGGGGGCTCAACGTCGCGAACGGTGTCGCCGGCTCGGTCGAGCTGGTCAACGCGCTCGTGCGGAATACGAAGGTCGGGCGGTCGTTCAGCACGATGGGCGACTCGTTCAAGTTTAACGTCGTGGAGGGCTGTCAAGATTGCGGCGGCGGAGGGGAAGAGCCCGGCCAAGGACCGGGTCCGGGAACGGGCTCTGGATCGGGTCCGGGAACGGGTTCTGGGTCGAATCCGGATTCGGGCTCGGGTTCGGGTTCCGCGGAGAAGCCAACCGATCTCGTGGCGGAGAACGATAAGGCTCTGGCGGACGCCGTCGCGGCAAGCGCCGAACGCATCGTCGTCAAGGCGGACGAAGATGCGGGCGAAGGCGTCGCGTCCTTCACCGCTGGCGCGCTGCGGGAAGCCGCCCGGGCTCTGCCGACAGCGATGCTCGCGGTTGAATATCGGAACGCTTCGTTCGAGCTTCCGCTAAAGGCGGCGGCGGCGGACATGTTCAAGCTGACGGGAGCGGGCGAAGCCGGCTCCAACGCGGTTCTGCGATTGTCCATTTCGCCGGTCGAGGGGGCCAAGCTGCAACCGTTAGCCTCAAGGCTTGGAGAAGGCTTAAGTCTGGTAAGCTCGGAAGACTCGAAAGGCTCGAAAGGCTCGAAAGGTGCGAAAGGAGCAGAAGGTTCGGTCTATCGAATTCGCGCCGTTCTGAGCGATGGGGATAAGGCAACAGAGATTAGCCATTTCGAGAGCTTCCAACCATCCTTGACGTTGGCGCTAAATGGAGAGTTGGAGGAGCGGGAGACGGTCGCTCTTGCGTACGAGGAAGCGACAAGCGTCTTCCGCCCCGTGCCCGCTCTGATCGATCCGAGAGATGGCCGGTCGGTCGTCGCGATCCGCAGCTTGACGACCGGAACGTTCCTGCTCGCGCATGCCGAGCCGAAGACCTTTGCCGACGTCGCCGGCCATTGGGCTCGGCGGGACATCGAGCTGCTCGCGTCGAAGCGCATCGCGAACGGCTTGACGGCGGACCGCTTCGCGCCGGACAGCCTTGTCACCCGCGCCGAATTCGCGGCTCTGCTCGCGAGAGCGCTCGGCCTCGCCGGCGGCGGCGCCGCGCCCGCCCGCTTCGGCGACGTTCCGGACGCGGCTTGGTACGCGTCCGACGTCTACGCGGCCGCCGGGCACGGCCTCGTCCAAGGCGACGCGGACGGCAGCTTCCGCCCGTCCGCGGACATCACCCGCGAGCAGATGGCGGTCCTGCTCGCGAGAAGCCTGCGGCTGGCGCCGGAGCGCGCTCCCGGCGCGGGCGCCACCCCCTTGTCCGCCAGCCGGCCGCTGTCCGGCTTCGCGGATGCCGACCGCGTCGCGCCTTGGGCCCGCGACGCGGTGGAGACGCTGCTCGCCTCCGGCGTCCTTACCGGACGCTCGTCCGGCTCGCTCGCGCCTCAAGGCTTCGCCACCCGCGCCGAAGCGGTCGTGCTGATCGCACGGACTTTGCAGGCGATGGAGCTGCTGAATAAATAGCAAACAAAGAGAGAACCGACCCCCGGATGGGACGGTTCTCTCTTTTTGCAATGGCCGCCTTCGAAAAATTCCAAGGGGGCCGGCCGAAAGAGAGGAACGAGGGTGCCCACATCCACCATATAAGAGAGAGGCAAACTCTTAACCATCTTAGATGAAATAAGCGTTAGGCCCTTCTCTTTTTCACCCTAAACCTTGAACCGCTCGATCAGCGTCTGAAGCTCTTCGGCCATCTTGGACAGATGGGCGGCGGACGCGGCGATCTCCTCTATGGAAGCCAGCTGCTCTTCCGTGGCGGAAGCCATCGATTGAACGCCTTGGGCCGCCGACTCGGCGATCGCGGCTATCTCCTCGATAGAATCGACCGCCTGCCCGGTTCCTTCCGCCAAGTATCCGGCCTCCTCCGACACGTCCCGGATCTGGGAAGACGCCTCCACGACGATGCTCCGGATGTCCGCAAACGTTCGTCCCGCCTCCGTCACGATCTCGATCCCCTGGGCGACCTCCCGGGAAGCGACGTCCATCGTCCGCACCGCATGAACCGTCTCCTCCTGAATGGACCGGATCACATGCGAGATGTCCTTGGCCGAGCTCTCCGACTGCTCCGCCAGCTTCCTCACTTCGGCGGCGACGACGGCGAATCCCGCCCCTTGTTCGCCGGCTCTCGCGGCTTCGATCGAGGCGTTGAGCGCCAGCAGATTCGTCTGGGAAGCGATGCCCGCGATGATGTCCGAGATTCGATTCACTTCGTCCGACCTCGCATTCAATCCTCGAATCGCCTGCGTCAACCGCTCCATGAACGAATGAATCTCCTGCATTTGGTTCGCCGCCAGGCGGATCGTCCGGTTCCCCTGTTCGGCCCGATCCGAAGCGGAAGCGGCCGTAGCCGAAACGAGTTCCGCCCGGGAAGCGATCCGCCGTATGTCGTCCGCCAGTTCTCGGATCGCGCCCGAGCCGGCGCTGACCCGCACGGTTTGCCGTTCGGCCCCGGCCGCGAGCTGCTGCGACGCCGCGGCTATCTGGTCGGTCGCCGATCCGCTCTGCTCGGCGCTTGCGGACAGCTGCTGCGAAGCGGCCGCGACGGTCGTCGAAGCTTCCGCTACGCTTCGGATGAGCGTCGACAAGCTGATCTTCATTCGATCGATTCCGGCTCCCAGCTCCCCGAGCTCGTCCCGCCTTCGAAGGAGGAGAGGCTCGGCGGTCAAGTCTCCGGCGGCTACTCGACCCACTTGGCCGGAGATCTTCCGAATCGGCGCCGCAACGGATCTTCCCAACAACCATCCGACGCTTGCCGCCAACAGCGTAAAGAGAGCGGCGACGCCGATAAGAATCCATCGGGAACGGCTATACAGCCGCTCGCTGTCCTCGTCGATGACGCTGATATTCTCCTCATTGGCGGCCAGAAGCTGGCGAATGTTCTCCGAGGCCTTCCCGAACGGAACGCCGCCTTTGTTGAGCCCCTCGCTTGCCTCATCGTAGAGGCCGCTTCGGACGAGCTGAATATTCCGCTTCACGATGGCGGTAAAGTCGGTCCAATTCTTACGGAAGCTCTCGAACAGCTGCCGCTCGTCGGACCCCGGCTTCATGGCCGCGTATTCGTCCATCATCTTCCGAATATCGGACAGATTGCGTTCCGCGGCGTCGACGAATTTCGGGTCTTTGTTTTTGACCGCGGTAAGCATGTTCACGCGGGTGTTCTCCGCCAAGGAACCGATCTTCCCCAATTGCGCGGTAGGCTTCAGCCCTTCGCCGATAACGGAGTTCACATGATCGTTCATGGTCTTCAAGGAGACGACGGCATAAGTCCCCAGAGCGAGCATGAGCAGCGACACCGTCAAAAACGAACCGATCATTTTACCCGACAGCTTCCACTTCATCGTTTTTCTCCCCCGTGATCATCTCTGTTTAGAAACTTGAAATAGGTAAATATATCTAACATAACGTTGGGAATTAGGACCATTATAGGGATTGGAGGCGAACATTTCAATGAGATTTCGTTCCAAATATAAGTTTTTAGGCATAAAAATCGAATTATATGTCATATAACATGCCGCAATGAGAAGGGGAAAGCGCTCGGCCGCCGGCTATGCTAAAATAGGAAAAAGATAAAAGAGACGCAGCAAAAAGGAGAACGCCGATACGATGGCAAGCAAATATTACGTAGTCTGGGTCGGGGCGACTCCCGGCGTGTACGCCAGCTGGCCGGCCTGTCAGGCGCAGGTGAACGGCATCGTCGACGCCAAGTACAAGTCGTTCCCGACGCGCGAGGAAGCGGAGAAGGCCTACAAGGAAGGCTGGAAAAAGCACTGGGGCCAAGGCAAGAAGCCGGCCGCCGGCGCTTCGGCCGGCTTCAAGGCCGCTTCGGCGAAGACGGCTTCGTCCGCGGCCTCCAAGCAGGAGATCGACTACGACAGCATCTCCGTCGACGTCGGAACGAGAGGCAACCCGGGCCCGGTCGAGTACAAGGGCGTCGATACCCGGACAGGCGAGGTGCTTTTCGAGCGGGGGCCGATCCCGAACGGAACGAACAACCTCGGCGAGTTCCTGGCCATCGTGCACGCGCTCGCCTACTTGAAGCAGAAGGGCAGCGCGAAGACGGTGTACAGCGATTCCCGGACCGCGCTCAAGTGGGTGAAGACGAAGACGGTCGCGACCACGCTCGAGCGAAGCGAGAAGACGAAGGAGATCTGGGCCCTCGTGGACCGCGCCGTGAACTGGCTGAAGACGAACACGTATCCGAACAAGGTGCTGAAGTGGGAGACGGAGGAATGGGGCGAGATCAAGGCGGACTACGGCCGCAAGTAGCGGCCTCGACCTCCGTGCGCTCCGACCATTCTCGGCCATATACAGTCGAAGCACTCCCGAAATGAACCGAGCGGCAACGCCGCCGAACGCCGCCCCGATAAGGACGATCCCGAACCGCGAGAGCGCGGCAGGATCGTCCTTTCTTCTATCCTTTTGCGAGAACGAGGTCACGATATTTGCCTTCCAGGTCACGATAGTGGTAGTCCGGCGGACGGAGATCGGGTTATGATGAAGAATCGGAACTTCCTGACGGAGAAGGGGAGCGGCGGCAGCATGGGACGGACCAAGAAGAAAGCGATTGCATGGACGGCGTCGGTCGCGGGCGCCTTGATCGTCGCGGGCCTCGGATGGGCGCTCGGAGCAGCGGACCGATCCGCAGTCGACAAGCCACACAACCGCGAAGCCTCGATCCAGTCGGAGAAGGACGCGGGCTTGGACCGGATCGTCATGGTTTTCCCGGCGGGCAGCGTGCCGAAGGATCTTCCGCTCGTCGAAGACGTGATGAACAAGTACCTGAAGAAGAAGATCGGCGCCGTCGTCGACTTGAGGCCGATCGATCTCGGGGGCTGGTGGGACAAGACGGGGCTCATGTTCGCTTCGAACGAACAGATCGACCTGATGTTCACGGCGGGCTGGATGCGCTACGGAGACGAGGTGGCGAAGGGCCGCTTCATTCCGCTCGACGACCTGCTCGAACGTTACGGCGCGGGCATCCGCTCCATGCTGAACCCGTCGATCGTCGAAGCGGGCAAGATCAACGACCACATCTACGGGATCGTCGCCAACAAGGAGTTCGCGTCCAGCAAGGGGCTCGTTATGCGCAAGGATCTCGTGGAGAAATACGGCATCGACCTGTCGAAAATCAAGAAGCTGTCGGACATGACGGAAGCGTACCGCACGATCAAGCGGAACGAGCCCGGCATCGCGCCTCTGCAGGCGAAGTCGGATCGCAGCCCGTTTATTTTCATGACGCAGAACGGCTCCTTCGACATGCTCGGGGAAGGTCCGGGCGTGCTGGAGAGGGCCGGCGACTCCACGAAGGTCGTCAACATGGCGGAGACCTCCGTCTACATGGAGTACGCGAAGCTGATGTACGAATGGAACCGGCTGGGCTTCTTCAACGCCGACGCGACGACGACGCAGGACAGCGAGTACGAGGCGGTCAAGGCGGGCCAAGCGTTCTCCTACGCCGAATCCCTCAAGCCCGGCTTCGACATTCAGGCGTCCCGGGACACCGGCATGCCGATGGCGATGGTGGAGCTGACCCGGCCGTACACGACGACGGCGGATACGACGAGCGCGATGTTCGGCATCACGAAGAACGCCAAGCATCCGGAGAAGGCGATGCGGCTGCTCGACCTGCTCTATACCGACCCGTATCTGCTCAACCTCCTCGATTGGGGCATCGAAGGAATCCATTACGTGAAGACGGCCGACAACCTGATCGCCTACCCCGACGGCGTCGACGCCCGCACGGTCGGCTACAACCTGAACGAGCCGTGGATGTTCGGCAACCAGTTCAACTCCTATCTGTGGGCGAACGAGGATCCGAACCTGTGGGTGGAGTATCGGAGCTTCAACGAGAAGGCGGACAAGTCGAAGGCGCTCGGCTTCGTGTTCAACCCGGCGAAGGTGAAGAACGAGATCGCGGCGTGCAACCTGGTCGAGAAGGAGTTCGCGCCGGCGATCAACACCGGGGCGATGGACCCGGAGCTCATCATCCCGAAGTACGTCGAGAAGCTGAAGGCCGCGGGAGCGGACAAAATCATCCGAGAGAAGCAGCGCCAGCTCGATGAATGGCTGGCCCGGGGAGGCGGCCGATGAAGCAGGCGACGCTCCGCTCCAGGCTCGTTCTCGGCTTCTGCCTCGTCACCGTTCCGCTCGTCGTCCTCGTGCTGTGGAACAACCTGTACGCCACGAAGGTCGTCCATTCGCAGGTCGCCCAATCGAACCAGAACCTGCTCACGATGTACGTGAACGATATGGACAAGGCGCTGAAGGAGACCGAGAATTACCTGTACAAAACCGCCGAGCAAGACCAGGCCGTCCTCTCGCTCGGCCAGTATCCGCGCGACAGCTGGGAGTATTACCTGGCGAAGACGCAGACGGTGAACGGGCTGTTCCTCAACACGAACTATTACGAGGCCGCGGACGTCCTGTTCGCCTACAGCGCGCCCTACGGGGATCTGTTCGTCGCCCCGCAGCAGTCCGTCTCCTACGAACGCAAGCATGCCATCGAGGACAAGCTCGCCGGGCTTTTTCGCGGGGAGCCGGAAGGGAGCCCTTTTTACGCGCGGTGGAACGTCGTCGAGCTGGACGGTCAATACGGCCTTCTCCGCGTCGTCGACACGAACTATCGGTCGAGGGTCGGCGCGTGGGTCGACCTGAACCGGCTGATGCAGCCGCTTCATCTGCTCACCCGGGACGGGAAGGGAGAAGCGGTGCTGCTGGACAAGGAGGGGAGGCCGATCTCCGGCGCGGACGGGGACTTGAAGGAGAAGCTCGCGAAGCTGGAACCGAAGGCGGAACGGGACGACCCCGGCGCGGCCGCCTATAATATCGTGAAGCTGGGTCAGAGATACTTGCTCGTCGGCCGGCAATCCGGCGCGGCGGACATGAGCCTGCTGCTCCTGCTGCCGGAGTCGAGCCTGCTCGAGCGCCTGCCGTACTTCCGGATTCTCACCTACTGGGTTCCCGGCGCGGCGGCCGTTCTGCTGATCGTTTATTTGATTTTCCTGCAGCGTTCGATCGTCCGTCCCATTCATCGGCTCATCCGGGGGATGAGGAGGGTTCGGTCCGGCGACCTGAGCGCGCGGCTCGAAGACGGCAAGCTCGTCGAATTCGTCACGATCAGCGAGACGTTTAACGGCATGGCGACCCAGATCGAACATTTGAAAATCGATATTTACGAGGAGCAGATCCGCACGCAGAAGGCGGAGCTGAAGCATCTGCAGGCGCAGATTCATCCGCACTTCTTCATGAATTCGCTCAACATCGTCTACCATCTGGCGCAGATTCGCAGCTACGACATCATCCAGAGCCTCGCGCTTCATCTCGTCCGCTACTTCCGGTATGCGACCCGGACGCAGGTCGGCTCGCTGACGATGAAGGAAGAGATGGACCATATTCGCGACTACCTGTCCATCCAGAAATACCGCTTCCCCGAGGCGATGGAATTCGCCATCGAGGTCGATCCGGCGCTCGAGGGGTTCGAGCTGCCGCCGCTGACGGTGCAGCCGCTCGTCGAGAACGCGATGGTGCACGGGTTCACGTATCGCGGCGATTCCGCATTCCGGATCGCCATTCGCGTGTTTTCGGAGTCGGAGGAGGCGGGGGCTCCGGTCTGCATCGAGGTGGCGGACAACGGCAAGGGATTCGCGGAAGATCGGATCGACGCGCTGCGCGAGAGGGTGCACGCGGCGGAGCCGGACGACGGGCACGTCGGGCTGTGGAACGTCGTTCGGCGGTGCCGGCTTTATTACAAGGAGAACGTCAAGATGAGCTTCGGGGCGTCGGAGCCCGCGGGGGCGAAGGTGACGCTGTATCTGCCTCGCAAGTCGTGACCGTTAGGGAGCTGAGGACGAGGCGGAACCGCTAGAGGCGAATCGACAGCGAATCGACAGGATAAAGGACAAAAGGCGGGGACATCGATGATACGGGTGCTGATCGTGGATGACGAGATCTATGCGGTCAAAGGGTTGCTCTCCGGCGTTCGCTGGGAAGCGGTCGGGGTGGACGCCGTGTTCGAGGCGTACCATGCGGCGATGGCGCAGGACGTTCTGTCGCGCGAGCCGGTCGACATTCTGATCTGCGATATCGAGATGCCGGAGGCGAGCGGCCTCGAGCTGATGGAATGGGTGGCCGAGAGGGGGCTTCCGATCGAGACGGTCGTGCTCACCTGCCATTCGGAGTTCCAGTACGCGCAGAAGGCGCTTCAGCTCGGCGGCTGCGACTATCTGCTTAAGCCGGTCGTCTACTCCGATCTGGAGGACGTGCTGCGGAAGACGATCCGCAAGGTGGAGGAGAAGCGCAGGCTGTCCGAGGAAGGGGAGCTGTACCGCAAATACGCCGAGCTGTGGCGCAGCCGGAAGCCGCTCCTCGTCGAGCGGTTCTGGGAAGACGTGCTGGAGCGGAAGATCGCGCCGAACCGCGACGCCATCTCCGCCGCGATCTCCGCCAGCGAGCTGCAGGCGCACGGGCTGGAGCGGGTCCGGCTCGTGCTCGTTAGCCTGGAGCAGTGGGAGAAGCCGCTGAGCGAGAGGGACGAGGAGCTGATGGAGTTCGCGCTGCGCAAGGCGGCGGAAGAGCTTCTTCTCGAGTCCCGACCGGGTACGGTCGTCCGCGATCGGCGGGGCAACACGGTGGTTATTCTGGAGCTGGGCGGCGGCCGGGGCGAGGCGGATGGAGCGAACGGGGAGGTAGGCGATCCGACGGGGGAGGGAGCGGCCAAGGAAGAGGAGGAAGTAGAGATCCGGCAAGCATGCGCTCGCTATATAGAAGCGTGCAACCGGTATTTTTATTGCAAGCTGAGCTGCTACGTCGGCGACGCCGTTCCGATCGAAGGCGCGGCGGCTTCCTACTTGAGCTTGCTAAACCTGGAGTATCGGAACGTCGGCCGGACGAACGAGGTCATCGGGATGGATGCGGCGTTTGCGTTTGCGGGGGATTCGTCATCCGGCTCCCCTGCCCCGGCAGCGTCCGATTCGATGCTGGAGCTGGCGGATCTGATCGAGAGCGGGGACAAGGACGGAGCGGTTGCCTTGGTCGAGGAGCGGCTGGCCGGGCGAGATGCCGCGGAGTTGTCGGTCGAGACGCTGACCGGCTACTACCACGGGCTGCTGCAGGCGATCTATTACGTGCTGCACCGCAAAGGGTTCCCGGCCGCGAGGCTCTACGAAGGCCGGGATTGGCCGGACGCCCGGACGGTCGCCAAGTCGGTCGTCCGCTATCGCCAGTGGGCGAGCCAAGCGATCGACGCGGCCGATGCATTATTGCGCGCGCACCGATCCGCCAGCCCGGTCGTGCAGAAGGTGAAGGCGATCGTCGCGGAGCGATTGGGCGAGGAGCTGACGCGGGAGGAGCTGGCCGCCGCCGTCTACCTCAATCCCGCCTACCTGTCGCGCTTGTTCCGCAAGGAGACGGGCATGGTGCTGACCGACTACATCCTCCAGGAGAAAATGAGAAAAGCGTCCGACCTGCTGGCCGGAACCGACCGCAGCATCAGCGAGATCGCCGACAGCCTCGGCTACGGCAACTTCTCGTACTTCGCGCGCCTGTTCCGCAAAGTGTACGGAGCGACTCCGCACGATTACCGGAAGTCGCTCCGCCGAACGAATGGGAGAGAGGGGGCTCTGTAACGTCCAAAATGGAGGTTACAGAAGGCTCTCCAGGCCAATTGGCCGCTGCAACCGCCAAAATGGATGTTACAGCTGGCCCTTCGAGCCAAATGGTCGCTGTAACCGCCAAAATGGAGGTTACAGCTTGCACCTCGAGCCAACTGGCTGCTGTAACGTCCAAAATGGAGGTTACAGACGGTCCCCCGAGCCAAACGGCCGCCTCAACCGCCAAATTCGCAGTTGCATCGTAACCCTCGTTTCATGCGCGGGCCCTGCGCGCTCTCTTCAAATCACTAATTCGCTGCAAGCCGCAGCAGCCTTGCGCCGTGAGGAGCGACGGTCGCCGCGAGCCGGTCGCCGGCGGCGGCCAGCGCTTCGCCCGACCAGAGGTCGACGACGCGGGCGCTGCTTCCGGCATAGCCGATGTCCGCCAGCGCGACGCCGACCTCGAGCGCCGTCTCGCCGGTGTTGAACAGCGCGACGTAGATCTCGCCGCCGCGGCCGCGCGACGTCCAGACGACGCGGTCGCCTTCGCGGTACGCCTGCCTCGCGTCCGAGCCGTGGCGGTGCATCTCGAGCACGTCCCGGTTCGTCAGCAGCGACAGCGTCCATTCGTCGTTGTCGTTCAGCTCCCCGCCGAAGAACAGCGGCGACCGGAAGATCGTCCACAGCGTCATCAGCGTGACCTGCTCGTCCTTCGTGAACCGCGTCCAGCGGTCCGCGCCTCCCCCGTCGACGGAGCGGATTCCGATGTGCCCGAGCGGAAGCATGTCGCAGTCGGGCCAATGGCCGGGTCCGGAGCGCCCCTGCCACTTCTCGCACCGGTCGAACATGTCCAGCAGGAGGTCCCACTTGTCCCAGAAATCGTCCGTCATCCGCCACATGTTGGCATGGGCTTCGAGGAAGTCCGCGTAGGGCACCGGAGCCGGTCCCGGCGACAAGCTTAACGCCATCGGCCGGCCGCAGCGGTCGATCGCCTTGCGGATCAGCTCGATCTCGGGCAGGTGCGCGTCGTACAGCCGGGAAGCGGCGATGTCGTCGACCTTCACGAAGTCGACGCCCCACTCGGCGTACAGCTCGAACAGCGAGTCGTAGTACGCCTGCGCTCCCTCCTTGGAGGCGTCGACGCCGTACATGTCCGTGTTCCACGGGCAGATCGAATTCGGGTGGGCGATGTCGCGCGCGGTCGCGGAGCTGCCCTTGATCGGAGTCGCCGCATGGGCCGCTTGGCGCGGAATGCCGCGCATGATATGGATGCCGAACTTCAGCCCGAGGCCGTGCACGTAATCGGCGAGCGGGCGGAAGCCCCGGCCGCCGGCGGCGGAGGGGAAGCGGTTCGCGGCGGGATCCAGCCTCGAGAACTCGTCCATCTCCAGCGGGACGAACGGCCGGTACTGCGAGGATACGGCTCCGGGCTCGTACCATTGAATGTCGACGACGACGTACTCCCAGCCGTAATCCTTCAGATGCTTCGCCATGTATTCGGCGTTCGCCCGGACTTCCTTCTCCGTGACGGCCGCCCCGTAGCAATCCCAGCTGTTCCAGCCCATCGGAGGCGTGGGCGCGTAGGCGTGGTGGTTCATGAGGACAACTCCTTCGTATCGTAGTGAATTGCGGCGATGTCCCCATCATAAAGCGAACGATCTGACGATATCCACCGTAATTTCCTCCGACAAATCGCACAAAATTGCTGCTCTATCTTTCTGCCCACACCCACTCCAGTTGGTTAATCGAAGAACAGCCGGCTGTACGGCAGCTCGCGTCCGGAGCGGAAGCTCCCCGGCGTCTGTCCCGTCAGCTTCCGGAACACCTTGATGAAGTAGCTCCCGCTCGAATAGCCCACTTCGGCGGCGATCCGGTCGACGCTCCAATCCGTGCGTCCGAGCAGCTCGATGGCGCGTTCGATCCTCACCCGGTTCCAGTAATCGTTCGGCGTCATGCCGACGAAGCGGGAGAACGTCCTTAGAAAATGGTATTTGGACAGCCCGGACATCCGAGCGAGCTCCTCCTGGCCGACCATGTCCGCGTAGTGCGCGTCGATCCATGCGACGGCTCTCCGCACCGCTTCCGGCCAATCGTCCTGCTCCCGGCCCCGCGAAGCGGCGAACCGGCACAGCTCCATGACGAACCGATAGACGTGGGAGGAGGCGGCGAACGGGTCGGCGATCTTCCCCGCGCGAGCCTCCTCGAACAGGTTCTTCAGCGCGCGGATCGGGGCGCTCGCCGCTGGCAAGGAGGGGACGTCGCCGACGGCCTCCTTGATCTGCCGCCAGGCGGGAAGCAACAGGCTCGGCCGGAACAGAACGAAATAAAACTCCCAGGGAGGCTTGTCCGGAGGAAGGTAATAGCGATGGCGCCCGGGAATCTCCACGAGGAACGCCCGCCCCGGACCGACCGCGACGACGCGGTCTTCGATCTCGACGACGCCTTCTCCCTCCAGCGTATATTGGAACAGAAGCAGGGGACCGTCGTCGCGGGTCGTCCCGTCCCAGCGATAGGCTTCGCTCGTCTCCCTCCCGCGGCCGACGGCGAACAAGCCGCACAAGGGAAGCCCGGCGGGCTCCGCGAACCGGAAGCCGTACGTGCCCGTGTCTCGGCCGATAGACATAACGAAATCCTCCCTCGCCGATGGAATGTCCGCGGCGGTTGCGGCCGCGGCATAACTCCATAGTAAGGGAAGAATCGGTTCGTTGTCATGGGGCGGGGCCGTTGCCGGGGACCGGATGCCCGGGGCGAGACCCCGCAGAGACGGCCGGGAGGCCGTCCGAAGAGCTCGCGGGGGATGCCGAATAAACCGTCGAACGCCTAACGGGGGGCCATCGGGAAGCGATCACTCCCGTGAAGAGAGAACCCGTTTATAGTCGCGGTTGATAACGTTTTTGACCAGACCCGGCCATTTGGAGTTGGCGGGGCAGTATTTGCGGCCGATTTTCTCGATTGTCGTATAGCCCTTGCCTATGTAATTTTTGGAGATTAGCTGCCCGAACCTCTTGACGCTGTCCACCTTCGTCTTGAAGCGGAGGTAACCGGTGCCGTTGTTGGAATTGAGGCCGAACAGATTGTTCCGGGTTTTGGCGACTTTGCTCGTGCCGTTGCCGCTCTCCAGCTTCATGACCGCTATCGTAAAATACGCGTTGATCCCGTATTGGTCTTCCAATTCCATGATGGCCTTCTCGAGCCCTTGGTTCGCCAGCCCCGTGCCTTTGAACAGAGCTTCGATGGCCTCCGCCGTCAGCCCGGACGGCGATTGCACCTTGTCGAACGGCTTATGCGGCTCGGACTTCGCGGTCATCGACGTCGCGGCGACCGTTCGGACCGCGGCCGTCTTCTTCGCCGCCGCGGGCTCGCCGACCGGCTCGGCGTAGCCTCCGTGCACGTACCCTTTGCCTTCCAGCTTCAACCAACCGTTCTCGAGCTTCTCGACGACCGACAGGATGGTTCCTCTCTTGACGACCTTCAATATTTTGGATTTGGCGGAAGCGTCCGCCCGGACGTTCAGATAATAGGCGGTCGTCTCGTATTTGGCGGGGGCGAGCTCCTTCTCTTGCGAGCCGGACGAGGCTGCGGCCGCGTCGGCGTTCGACGTTCCAAGGAACAGGCCAAGCGCGATAACGAGGGCGAACCCGAAGCACATAGACAAGACTGCGCGGACACGATTGCTTAGCATCTGACCACTCCTCTTGCGTGATGGTGGAGACAGGTTACCCTGATTGTACGGTGAAGCGGCCGAGAAGCATGTCAAAGGCTCTGAGCGTATCCGAAGTTTATTTGTCGCAATTCGAAGGAACCACCGTCGTTCCGGTCGAGGGATGGGGGATGGCGAATAAGAAAATTCTAATGATTCGGCCAACGGATACCGATTCGGATCGAATCGGGCCCTTCTATGACCCCGGATGGGACAGGTCGGGGCGGATGTTCGTTTTTACCAGAGAATGATTCAAAAAGGGAAAGAATGGAACGGAGGAAAACGGGGGAACGCGTCGAATTGGGTACGATAGAGCATCAATACGCGTTAAGGAACGGGGAGGAGAACCCGATGCCGGATTGGTCCTATCGCACGCTATTCCGTCCTCTGTTGTTCCGCATGCCCGCCGAGCGGGCCCGGAGCTTGACGCTAGGCGTCTTCGGAGGACTGGGCCGCCTGCCGCTCGGCTCCTTCGTCATCCGAACGTTCGGTCATATGGAGCTGTCGCCCCTGCTGGAGAGCCGGATCGGGGACACGCGGGTCGAGCTGCCCGTCGGCTTGTCCGGCGAGCTGGACCCGCGCGGCGGCGCGCATCGGGCGCTCGCGCAGATCGGCTTCGGGTTCGTCGAGGTCGGTCCGGTGACGAGGGAAGGAACCGGGCCGCCGCGGCCCGCGGAACGAATCGAAGGGGAGGAGAGCCTCTTCTGCCCGGATCCTTGGGCGAACGAGGGCGTCGAAGGCGTCGCCGGCCGGTTCAAGTCCGGGAAGCTGGCCGAGAACGTTCCCTATCTGGTCCGGCTGCGAGCGGGGGACGGCTTGTCCGGCGAAGAGGCGGCCGCGGAAGTGGCCGCGATGGCCTCGAAGCTGGGCGGGTTCGCGGCGGCCTTGTCCGTCGATCTGCTGGACGCGGACCGAACGGCCGAGGAAGCCGCGGAACGGCTAAGCTTAGCCATCGTAGCCCTCCGCCGCGAGATGGAGAAGCTTCCGATTCTGCTCCATGTTCCGCTCGACTATCCGGCCGGGAAGCTCGAAGCTCTGCTCGAGGCGGGAGGGCTGGACGGATGGGAGGGCGTCGTCGTCGGAGAAGGAAGGCGGAAGGGCGGCGGGCTCCTCTTCGGGCCGGAGGACAAAGAGGCTTCGCTGGAGAAGGTTCGGCTGATTCGTTCGGCCGAGATCGGGGAGAGGCGGACGATCGTCGTCAAGGGCGGCATTCACGAGCCTCAAGACGCCTTGGACGTCATGCGGGAAGGGGCCGATCTCGTCATGCTTCACGCCGGCCTCGTCTATTCGGGGCCCGGGCTCCCGAAGCGGATCAACGAAGCGGTTCTCTACGAGAGAATGAAGGAGCTCCCGCCGGAGCCCGCTCCGTCGTTCTGGAGCTCGTGGGGCTGGATGTGCGGCCTCGGCGCCGGCATGATCGCCGGCGGACTGATCGCGTGGCTGATCGCCGTCTCGTCCGTGCTGCTGCCGTACGACGAACAGTTCCTCGGCCTTAAGCGGGAGGCCATCGCGGCCTTCCATCCGCATCTGCTGCACTTCATGTCCCACGACCGCATTACGCTCGCGGGGACGATGATCTCGATCGGCATTCTGTACTTTATGCTCGCCAAGCACGGGCTTCGGCACGAGCTGCATTGGGCGAAGACCGCGCTTCTGACGTCCGGTCTCTTCGGCTTCGCCAGCTTCTTCTTCTATTTAGGGTACGGGTATTTCGATCCGCTGCATGGGGCGGCCGCGGCGATTCTGTTGCCGATGTTCGTGCTCGCGATGCGAGGGAGGGGGCACCGCGCGCTGATCCGCCCGCCCAATCTCCGGAACGGCCGGGTCTGGCAGCGCGCCCAATGGGGGCAGCTGATGTTCGTCGCGCTCGGCTCCGCCTTCGCCGTCGGCGGGGCCGTCATCTCGCTCGTCGGGGTGACGGACGTGTTCGTGAAGGAAGACCTTCGCTATCTGGGGATCGCCCCGGAAGCCATCGAACGCTTCAACGAGCGGCTTATCCCGCTCATCGCCCACGACCGGGCCGGCTTCGGCGGCGCCCTGTTCTGCGACGCCATCGCGCTGCTGGCGACCTCGCTGTGGGGAATCCGGGAGGGCGAACGCTGGATCTGGAAGATGTTCCTATTCGGGGGAACGCCGGGCTTCGTCGCCGCGCTCAGCGTACACGGGGCGATCGGGTATACGAGCTTCGCGCATCTGCTGCCCGCTTATTTCGCTCTGGCCTTATACGTCGCCGGCCTTATCCTACTATATCCCTATCTGATGGGCAGGGAGGCAGCCGTCCGAGAGACTGCCGGCCAGGCGCTATAAAAAAACGCGAGAGGACGGCGATCGTTCGCCGTCCTCCGTTCGGTTCATCGTTAGATTTCTTCCTCTGCGAGCCGATTCAACAGCGCGAATCGATCGGTCCAGTACTTCCGGTAATGCGACGCCCCATCCTCGATCTCCTTGAGCGGAGCGGCGTTCAGCCGATAGCGCGACTCCCTGCGCCGCGTCGGATCCGCCACGTCAAGAATAGATGTCCTTGGTAAGCTCGTTCTCCATGCCGCCCTCTCCAATGCTCCAATCCTAGAACACCGTTCGGTATCTGTTAATACTAGGTCGCCATCGGGTGCCTGTCAACGGCTGCAGCCGGGACGACGGGATATTCGCCGCCTCCGGAATTGTCAGAATCGCGAGGCTGTCCGGTAGGCGGCAGCCAGCTTGGCGACGCCTTCCTCGATCCGATCGTCCGCGGGCCTCGCGAAGCAGAGCCGGAAGAAGTCCGGCCCGGAGCCGTAGACGCTTCCCGGCACGTAGACGACGCCCTCCCGGATCGCCTGCTCGAACAAGCGATCGGCGTTGGCCGGCCGCTCGTTCCACTTCGCCCACAGATTCAGCCCGCCTTCGGGGACGCGGTAGCCGACCTCGCCCGGCAGATGGTAGTCCAGCGCCGCTCTCAGGCTGTCCAGCTTGAACGCGAGCTTGCGCCGGAGCTCGGCCAGATGCCTCCCGAAGCCGGGGGAATCGAGCAGCTCCGCCGCCACCCACTGCGGAATGGCGCTCAGCCCGAAGTCCATCTGCTGCCGGGCGTCGGCCAGCTTCGAGACGATCGAATGGGGGGCGGCGAGCCAGCCGATCCGAAGCCCGGATGCCGCGATCTTGGACAGCGAACCGACATAGAGCACTTGGCCGCCGGCGTCCATCGAACGGAGCGGAGGCGGGACGGTTCCGTCGAATGCGGTCAAGCTGAACGGGTCGTCCTCGACGATCGGGATGCCCCGCTCGGCGGCTATGTCCAGAAGCCGCTGCTTGCGCTCGGCCGATAATACGGTGCCGGTCGGATTCTGGAAGTTCGGATTGGTGAAAATCATCTTCAGCCGATGCCGCCGGTGCAGCTCGGCGACGTCGTCCGGATCGACGCCTTCCTGGTCGTCCGCCCTAAGCGGAATGACCTTCAGCCCGGCCGATTCGAAGAGCGACAGCGACCGGCCGTAGGACGGAACCTCGACGGCGACGGCGTCTCCCGGGCTGAGCAGGCATTGCGTGATCAGGAACAGCGACTGCTGCGAGCCCGACGTCAGAAGCAGGGAGGATTCGGACGCCTCGATGTTCAAGTACCGGCGCAGGAAGCGGGACAGGGAATCCCTTAGGGGAGCGAATCCTTGGGGATCTTCGTAGCCGAGGTGGCCGTCGAACGTCTTCTCCTTAAGAAGAGTCCGAATCGTCTCGTTCGGGAACAGCTCCGGATGAAGCTCGCCGCTCGCGAAGTCGATGACCGCCCCTTCCGTCCGCAGCTCCGAGCGGATTCGGCGCATGGCGGGCACGTTCGGCAGGAACGTGCCGGCTTCGAGATATTTTCGCCAATTCGGACTGATCGCCCCTCCGGACCCCGCGGGAACGACCTTCGTCCCGCTGCCGACGGCGCGCTCCACGAGCCCCATCGAGCGGAGCTCCTCGTACGCCTGAACGACGGTCGTCCGGTTCACCCGAAGCATGTCCGCGAGCTTCCTCTCCGACGGGAGCAGGCTGCCTTGCGGAAATTCGCCGCCCCGGATTCTTCCTTCCATATGGGAGGCGATCTGCCGATAGATCGGAATGTCGGCTCGTCTGTCGGGTTGCCACATTTTGTTCACCGCTTTCTCAAGCTCCATTATCCCGGATAACGGCCGGACAATTCAACCTGAATTTCGAAAGCGCA
>NZ_JACJVR010000081.1 GCF_014212175.1 Cohnella xylanilytica
CTTCCGCCGAGAGCGGAGATTCCTCGGCGGAAGACGAGCCCGCTTCGTCGGACGAGCCTGCGCCGTCCGACGAAGCGTCGCCGCCCGGCGAGCCGAAGGACGAACCGGCGGCCGCCCCGGACGGCGGCGAGGACGCCGAAGCCGGCACAGGCTCAGGCGCGGCCAACGGCAACGGCAGCGGCAGCGGCGACGGCCGCGTGACGTTCGCGTTCGTCGGCGACATTCTGCCCGCGGCGAGCGTGGCGGCCCGCATCGACAAGCTCGGCGTCGACTACCCGTTCGGAGGCTCGTCGGCGTCGATTCAGGCGGCGGACATCGCCGCTGGCAACCTGGAGACTCCGATCAGCGAGAGAGGGACGCCGGCGAAGGACAAGAAGTACGTCTACGTCGGGAAGCCGGAATACTTGAAGGGTGTCAAGAACGCGGGCTTCGACGTATTGTCGCTGGCCAACAATCATACACTGGATCAAGGCTGGGATGCCCTAAGCGACACGATGGATTACCTCGACGACGAGGGGCTCCAGCACATGGGATCCGGCGCCGACGACAAGGAAGCGTTCACGCCGGCGATTCTGGAGCACGACGGAACGAGGGTCGCCTTCATCGGGCTGTCCCACGTCGTTCCCGACGTGTCCTGGAAGGCCGACCGCAACCAGCCCGGCGTCGCCGAAGTGTACGACACGACCCGGGCGGTCGCGGCGGTCAAGGACGCGAAGGCGCTCGCGGACATCGTCGTCGTCATGGTGCATTGGGGCAACGAGCTGGAGCAGCGGCCGGAGGACGATCAGACGAGAATCGGGCACACGTTGATCGACGCGGGCGCGGACCTCGTCATCGGAAGCCATCCGCACGTGCTGCAAGGCTTCGAATATTACAAGAATAGATGGATCGCCTACAGCCTGGGCAACTTCGTCTTCCCGACGATGGGGGAGGAGTCCCAGAAGACGGGCGTCCTGAAGGCGAGCTGCGAGAAGGGAGGAGCCTGCGGCCTGAGCTTCGAGCCGATGCTGTCCAAGGACGCGCGCCCGGCGCCGATGGAACCGGCCGACGGGGCGGCCCTGCTGGCGCAGCTCTCGGAATTGTCGTACGCCGCCAAAGTCGACGAAGCGGGGAACATCGTACCTTCAACCGGTTCCTCATCCGGTTCCTCAACCGGTTCTTCATCCGGTTCTTCAACCGGTTCCTCGTCCGACTCTTCGGTCGGCGTCGGGAAGGAGCAACCTTAATGCAATCAGCCAAGGCGCTTAGCCACCCTTGCGTCGCCCATCGGGGCTGGTCGGGCGGCGCCCCGGAGAACACGATGGCGGCCTTCCGCCTCGCCCTGACCGAGCCTTCCGTCCGATGGATCGAGCTGGACGTCCATCTGAGCAAGGACGAAGTGCCGGTCGTCATTCACGATTCGACCTTGAACCGGACGACCAACGGCAAGGGCAAAGTCAGGGACATGACCGCGGAGCAGCTGTCCCGCCTGGACGCGGGGAGCTGGTTCCATCCGACGTACGCGGGCGAACCCGTTCCGATGCTCGAGCAGGTGCTCGCGTTCGCGAGAGGGCGCTGCCGGCTCAACATCGAGCTGAAGGAGGGGGCTCTCGACGGAGGGCTGCTCGTCCGCCGCGTCGCCGGGCTGATCCGGGCCTACCGGATGGACGACGAGATCGTTCTGACGTCCTTCGACCGCCGCCTGATCGAACGGGCGAAGGAGTCGGCGCCGAACCTCCGCACCGGCCTCATTACCGACAAGAAGCCGAAGGGGCTCGTCCAGAGGCTTCAATCGATGCAAGCCTCGTTCTTATCGATCGATCATAAGCAGATCAGCGCATCGCTGTTAAGAGAGACGGAGGCGGCCGGCATCCGGGTCATGGCCTGGACCGTCAACCATCCCGCCGATCTCGCCCGGCTCGCCTCCATGCCGGAGCCGTTCCAGATTTGCACCAACTACCCGGACCGCTGGCTGGCGGCCGTGAAGGAAGGAATCTGCCGATGACTGCCCTCTCTCCCCAAGACATCCGCAACATCTACTGCGTAGGACGGAACTATCGCCTTCATGCCGCCGAGCTCGGCAACGCCGTTCCCGAGTCGCCGATGATCTTCACGAAGCCGACCCACGCGCTCGTCCCTTGGCAAGGGGAAGTCGGCCTGCCGGGCTCGATCGGGGCGGTCCATTACGAAGCGGAGATCGTGCTCTACGTCGCCGAGCCGTTCCGTCCGGAGCGTCCGCTCGACGAGCAGATCTCCCACTTCACGGTCGGCCTCGACTTGACGCTGCGCGACGTTCAGGACCGGCTGAAGGCCAAGGGGTACCCTTGGCTCGAGGCGAAGGGGTTCCGCAACTCCGCGGCGGTCGGGAACTGGCTCCCTTATCCGGGGCTCGCCGAGCTGGCCGCGAAGGACTTCTCCCTCCTGATCAACGGACGGGAAGCCCAGCGCGGGAACGTCAAGGACATGGTGTTCGGCTTCGCCGAGCTGGCCGCCTTCATCCATTCCAGATACGGGCTCGGAGCGGGCGACCTGATCTACACGGGCACCCCCGCCGGAGTCGGAGCTCTCCGTTCCTCCGACGAGCTCGTTCTGCAATACGGCGGACAAGAAGTCGGTCGCGGGACCGCCGTGCTCCGCCCATAATCTCATCCATGCAAGAAGCCCCCGGGAGGGCGCCGGTCGCCGGCGCTTCCGGGGGCTTGCTTGTTGAATAGGCGTTCGTCCCGCAAGACGATCTTATCCCTGGATTAGGGGAATGAGGCCCTTACGGGAGCCGGGATCGGCCTTACAATAAGGGTGTAAGCAACGAACCTACCAATCAGGAGGGTCTCACGTGACAAAGAAACTGGTATCCGTACTGGCATTATCCGTCGCCATGTCCGCGTTCCTGGCCGCTTGCGGAAGCGACAGCGAGAAGGGCGGCAATTCCGCTTCCCCGTCGTCCAGCGCAAGCCCGAGCGCAAGCCCGAGTGCGAGCCCGAGCGAATCGCCTTCCGCCTCCGCATCGGAATCGGCTTCTCCGGAGAAGGTGGAGAACTTCACCGTCTCCCTGCGCCACATCCAGATCGGCGAAGCGCAGAAGTTCCGCAAGGCGATTCTCGACGACGTCGTCAAGAAGACGGAAGCCGAGGTTCCCGGCCTGAAGTTCGAGCTGGACGGAGTCGAAGACAGCGTCAACCGCTTCACGAAGCTGCCGGCCGAGATGGCCGCGGGCAACCCTCCGAAGATCTTCGACCTGTTCGGCGGCGCCGGCGACGCCCAGAAGTACGCCAAGGCGGGACGTCTGCTCGACCTGACCCCGATCATCGACGAACTGGGCCTGAAGGACAAGTTCCTGAACGTGCTCGACACCTTCTCCGTGGACGGCAAAGTCTACGGACTGCCGATCGGCGGCAACACCGAAGGCATCTTCTACAACACCGACCTGTTCGCGAAGTACGGGCTTAATCCTCCGACTACGTGGGATGACCTGGTCAAGGCCGCCGACACGCTGAAGCAGAACAACATCACCCCGTTCGCCGTCGGCTCCAAGGGCGCTTGGGTTCCGAACATGCTGGTCAACACGCTGATCGGCCGCATCGCCGGCGAAGGCACGAACGCCGGCTTCATCACCGGCGCTTCCAAGTGGACTTCCCCGGACGTCGTCGCGGCTTACCAGATCGTCGCCGATTGGGAGAAGAAGGGCTACTTCACCAAGGGCGAGCTGGGCAAGGAATACGCCGACATGCTGAACGACTTCGTCGCCGGCAAGGCCGGCATGATGTTCGACGGCTCCTGGCGTTCGTCCGCGTTCAAGGACGAAGCCGTCGGCGCCGCGATCGCGGGCAAAGTCGCCTTCGTCGCTCTGCCGGCCGTGCCGAACGGCAAGGGCGACCAGACGTCGGTCAACGCCAACTACGCGAACGGCTACGGCTTCTCGTCCGATCTGAACGACAACGAGCTGAAGGCGGTCAAGGCGTTCATCAAGAACCTGTACAGCGACGAGATGCAGCTTCGCGGCCTGCTCGAAGACGGCGTTCTGCCTTCGATGAAGCTGTCCGACGAGAGCGTGGGCCAAGTGAGCGACCCGCTCGTGAAGCAAGTTCTCGACGTGCTGGGCAAAGCCGGAACGACGTTCCCGCACTTCGACTCCGTCGTCCAATCCAAGGTGTACACCGAGACCGAGACGCAGCTGCAGAAGCTGATCGCGGGCAAGGCCAAACCCGAGGACGTCGCCAAAGCCATCCAGAAAGTCCAAGACGCGGAGAACGCAGCCGCGGCCAAATAAGCGAACGGATCCGAGGAGGCATCGTCCGCCGGAGCGCGGGCGGTGTCTCTCTCCATCTCGGTCGACGGCGGGGGAGGAACTATGAGAAGCACGCTGAAAAATCCCTATGTCTACATGTTGTTCGTTCTTCCAACGATTGTACTTTACTTCCTTTTCTTCATCTACCCCATGCTGACTTCGGTATTCTACGGGTTTACGAATTGGAACGGTCTCGATACGAAGGACTTCATCGGATTCGATAATTTCGTCGCCGCGTTCAAGGACGCAGACTTTCGCAATTCGATCTTGAACAACCTGTACATTCTGCTTTTCTCCTGCTGCATTCAAGTGCCGCTTATCATCGTATTCTCGCTCTTGATCAGCAGCGTCAAGCGGTTCCAAGGCTTCTACAAGACGACGGTGTTCATGCCGTCCATCCTGTCGACCTCGGTCATCGGGATTCTGTGGGGCTACATCTACGATTCCGACGTGGGACTGCTCAACAATATTCTGAAAATATTCGGTATCGATCCGATCTACTGGCTGGCCGATACGAAGTGGGCGTTGTTCTCGATTCTCGTCACGAACGCCTGGCAGTGGATGGGCTTCTATATCGTTCTCATTCTGGCGGCGATATTGGCGATTCCGAAGGACATCGACGAAGCCGCGATGATCGACGGGGCGACCGGCGTCCAGCGGGCGTGGTACTTGACCGTGCCTCTGATCAAGCCGATCATCAACGTCGTCATCATGCTCTCCATCGCGGGCGCGCTGCGCGTCGTCGACATCGTGCTCGTCATGACGGGCGGGGGACCGGCGGGCGCGACGGACGTCATGGCCTCGTACATGGTCAACAAGGCCATCAAATACGGCGACTACGGCTACGGAACGGCGTTGTCCATCATCATCTTCATTTTCGCGCTGATCTTGACCGCCCTTTATCAGATCTTGATCGTCAGAAGACAGGAAAGGGTGGAGTACTAGATGGCCGCCTCGATTCGCAGATCGATTCCGCACGTCGTCATGCTGGCTTACGTCGTCGTCATTCTCGTGCCGTTCCTGTTCGTCCTGCTCTCTTCGTTCAAGGAGAACAACACGGAGATCGCGCTGCACCCGTTCGGGCTGCCGAAGTCGTGGGAGTTCGGGAACTACAAGGAAGCCTGGATCAAGGCGAAGATCAACGTTTACTTTTTCAACAGTCTGTACCTGGCTCTCACTTCGGCCGTCGCCGGCGTGCTGCTCTCCGCGATGACGGCGTACGCCTTGACGCGCATGCGGTTCAACCGGGCGAGCTCGTGGATCTATCAGTTCGTCCTGATCGGGATGCTCATTCCGGGCAACGTCCTGTTCATCGCGCAGTACCTGCTCGTCCAGAAGCTGGGCATCCTCGACACGCACTGGTCGCTGTTCCTTCCGTATACGGCGGGGGCTCTCCCCTTCAGCGTGCTGCTTATCTGCGCGTTCATGAGGGCGATCCCGTTCGAGCTCGAGGAGGCGGCCGTCGTCGACGGCATGGGCGTCTTCCGGATGTTCTTCCGGATCATCCTGCCGCTGACCGTCCCGGCCCTCGTGACCGTGTTCATCGTCAACTTCCTGGGCAACTGGAACGAGTACCTGCTGTCGTTCTTCTTCATCAGCAAGGACGCGCTCCGCACGCTCCCTTCGGGAATGGTCCAGTTCCGCGACGCGTTCCAGCTCAATTACGCGCTCGTCTGCACGGGCATCGTCTTCAGCGTCCTGCCGGTTCTCGTCATGTACGCATTCTTGCAGCGGAAGATCATCGAGGGGCTGACCGCCGGCAGTATTAAGGGGTAAAAAAAAGCAGAAAGGACGGGCCGTCGAACGCGGCCCGCGCGAAGAAGGAGCCGGCGGCGAGTCGGCTCCTTTTGCTGTCGGCTTTCTATTCGTCGGCGATGCCGTCCTTGCGTTCTTCCTTCGGAATCTTCTCGAAGATCAGGCCCGTCTTGAAGTTGTCTTCGCCTACATAGTACGTCTCCATGTCGTTCTTCTGCCCCGAGACGGAGCTGCTTACGCTGCCGTACGTGATTTTGTCCGGCTCTCGCACGTCGAAGCTGTAGTAATAGGAGGGGCCGAAGTCGGCGGGCGGCGTTCCGAGCTCGTTCGTCGAGAAGGTGTCCTTCTGCCATTTGACTCGGGCGATGCCGTCTCGGCCGATGACGACGTATTGCTTCAGGCCTTTATGTTCGACGATATAACGCAGCGCTTCTCCCTCGGGGAACGTATAGGTGACGAGCGTCCCTTCGGCCTTGGAGACGAGCTGGCCGTTCTCGTAGACGAGAGGCAGCCCGACGGCTACGCTGCGGGCGTCCGCCAGGTGGCCGACGCGAAGCAGGTTGTAATTGTTCTGCCCGTTCGTCGTGCGAAGGATCACTTCGTTCGAGCGTTCGCCGTACTCCAGCTCGGCCCCGAGGAAGCGGGTCAGGAATTGTAGCGGCACGAAGGTGCGCCCTTTGATGGTGAGGACCGGCAGATCCAGGGAGACTTTCTTGCCGTTCACGACCGCCTGCTTCGAACCGGGCTTCAGCTGAATCTTCGTGCCGCTCACCGTTCGCCAGATGACGATCGTGCCGGATTTGGCGTCGTAGCCGTATTTGACGCGGTTCTTGTCTTCGAAGGCGGTCAGAGGAATATAAGAGCGGGATTGGTAGAACAATACCTCTTCTTGATGGTTGCCGTCGATGTAGATATGCACGGACGGCTTCGGGGCGGCCGCCGGCTGGGCGGCGGCTGCGGCCGGCGCGCCGGCGCTCAGCATACCGACCGCAATCGTGAGGCTCAGGATCGATTTCTGCCATTTGTTCATTCGGTTCATCCTCCCTGGATCGGATCATTAGGTTTTTCTAATGGTTCAATTACACAGAAGAAGATGAAATGTAACCGTTATTTATGCGCGAGATGAAAAAAATATTATGGCGAAGCCGTTGGCGGGGCGGAGTTGCGCCCGGGACGGGCCGGTGAGACAATAGTCGGAACGATACAACGAAGGAGAAGCGGCCAACATGAACAGTTCTCCGAGGGTCGAATCGTTCCCGCCCTTCGCGGACGGGAATTCCCGGATCGTTCTGCTGGGCAGCATGCCGGGCGTCGCTTCCTTGCAGGCTCATCAATATTACGGCAATCCGCGCAACTACATGTGGAGGCTGCTGTACGCGCTTCTGGCTCCCGGGGCGGAGCCCGACGAGCGGTACGAGGACCGGCTCGCCTTCGCCCGCCGGCACGGCGTCGCGCTCTGGGACGTGTACGCCTCGTGCGTGCGCAAGGGGAGCCTCGACAGCGACATCAAGGACGCCGTTCCCAACGACATCCCGGGCCTGCTGCGCCGGTATCCGAACATCCGGGTCATCGCCTGCAACGGCGGCAAGTCGCATTCGGAGCTGCTCAAGCGGTTCGGCGGCCTCCCGGAGCTCGTGGAGCGGACGGTTCTCCGGCTCCCATCGTCCAGCCCGGTGCCGACGCCGGCATACCGCGGCTTCGACGACCGGCTCCGGGCGTGGCGCGACATTCTCGGCCCGTATCTGGACTGAAGCCGGGCGGGGAACGGATGAGAAGCGGGCCGTATGGCGTGATAAGGCCAACGGACCGCGGCAACGGAAGAATCGGTCCCATTTGACGGATATAACGTAAGTTGTACGCGCAAAAAGCCCTTCCAGGCTCCCGGAACGGACGACTCGTTCGTTGCGGAGCCGGAAGGGCCTTTTTTAGGATTCGCTGCCCGGGGATCAGATCGCCCAGTTGCCTTGGCGGAAGATCTGCTCTTCCTTGCCGTCGGCGGTAATGCCGAAGATGTCCATCTCGGCCGAGCCGACCATGAAGTCGACGTGGGTGATGCTCGTGTTCAGCCCGCGCTCCTTCAACTCCTCCTGCGACAGGCTCGTGCCGCCTTGCAGGCAGAACGCGTAGGCGCTGCCGATGGCGAAGTGGTTCGAGGCGTTCTCGTCGAACAACGTGTTGTAATACAGAATGCCGGACTCCGAGATCGGCGAGTAGTGAGGCACGAGAGCGACCTCGCCGAGGTAATGGGAGCCTTCGTCCATCTCAACCAGATTCTTCAACGAGTCCTCGCCGGTCTCCGCGGACACGCCTACGATGCGCCCGTTCTCGAAGGTGAGCGTGAAGTTGTCGATCAGATTGCCGCCGTAGCTGAGCGGCTTCGTGCTGGACACATGGCCGTTCACGTCGGTGGCGAGAGGGGCGGTGAACACTTCCTCGGTCGGCATGTTGGCCACGAACGGCGTGCCGGCCTCGTTGACGCTGTCGGCCGCCACCCAGATATGGCCCTCCGGCAGGCCGACGGTCAGGTCCGTGCCCGGCGCGACGTAGTGCAGGCGCTTATATTGCTTCGAGTTGAGGTAGTCCGCCTTCTGGTTCAGCGTGCGGATATGCTCCTCCCAAGCGGCGACGGGATCGTCGCGGTCGACGCGCACGGTGCGGAAGATGGAGTCCCACAGCTTGGCGACGGCCTCTTCCTGCGGCAAGTCGGGGAACACCTTGGCGGCCCATGCGGGCGAGGGAGCCGCGACGACGCACCAGCTGAACTTGTTCGCCTGCGAGTATTGGCGATACTTGTGCATCGCTTTGCCGAACGTCTTCTGGTGGTTCACGATCCGATCCTGGGGAACTCCCTTCAGGAGATCCGGATCCGAAGAGACGACGCTGACGACGGCGGCGTTGTTCTCCGCCAGTTCGATCATCTCTCCCGCATACCACTTGGGCTCCTCCAGGAACGCGGCGTCGTCGGCGTGATCGTACCGCAGGCGGGCGATCGCATCGTCGTTCCAGTTTACCTTGACCAGGTAAGCGCCGGCTTCGTAGCCTTTGCGGGCGATGGCCCGCACAAGCTCGACCGAATCGGTCGAGGCGTTGACGACCAGCTTCTGGCCTTTCTGCAATTGAAGGCCGACGTTAACGATAAGGTCGGCGTAACGCTCCAGCTTTTGTTGATGGCTGATCATGATTCATCTTCCTCCTTGCGTGCGGGAGCGGCTCCCGGTTGGTCACTTCTCTTACTATAGCATACGGATGGGGAGATCACCCAATTCGCGGATTTCCCATTGCGGGGCGGTTCGCTTCGGTCGGCGCGAAGACGCGCTAAAAAGGCCGTAACCCGACATAATCGGGTTACGGCCGCAATAGGCGCGAGCGAAGCTCCTGTAACCCGACTTTATCGGGTTACAGCGGAGCAAATTGCCCGCAAACGTTCGGCTTCTTACTCTTTGTCCGTCAGCTCGTCCCGAATCTGCAGCAGCTTGGGCAGCTCCGCGAAGAACACGTCCACGACGGCCGGGTCGAAGTGCCGCCCGCGCTCTTCGCGGAACAGCTTCTCGATCTTCTCGAGCGGCCAGGCCGCCTTGTAGACCCGTTCCGCGCTCAGCGCGTCGAATACGTCGGCGACGGCGGTAATCCGGCCGAAGATGTGGATCTCCTCGCCCTTCAGGCCGTTCGGGTAGCCGCCGCCGTCCCACTTCTCGTGATGCTGCTCGGCGACGATCGCAGCCGCGCTCAGAAGCTCCCGGCGCGAGCCGCGCAGAAGCTGGTGGCCGATCTTCGTATGCGATTTGATAATCTCGTATTCCTCGTCCGTCAGCTTGCCGGGCTTGTTCAGCACGGAGTCGGGGATGGCCACCTTGCCGATGTCGTGCATCGGGGAGACGGTGCGCAGCACCTCGGCGTCGTGCCGGGACAACCCGAGCCCGAGCGCGAGCACGTACGAATATTCGGCGACCCGCTTGACGTGATTGGCCGTCTCCTTGGACCGGATCTCGCCGATCTCGCCCATCGTCGCGATGATCTCGCGCTGCGTGTCGACGATCTCCTGGTGCAGCATGACGGATTCGAGCGACTTGCCGGCGTAGGAGGCGGCGAGCGACAGCAGCTCCATGTCCTTGGGGGCGAACTTGCCGGCTTCGGTCATTTTATTGATAGCTTGATAGGCTCCGATAATCTGTCCGTCGTTGTTGCGGAACGGGATCGTAATGATGGATTTGGTGACGTAGCCCGTCTTCTTGTCGTTGTCGGAGTTATGTCGCGGATCGTCGTAGGCGTCCTCGATGATGATCGGTTCGCCGGCGGCGATCGCGTGGCCGACGAGGCCGGTCCCCGCGGGAATCCGGATCTCCTTCACCCCGTGCGCCACGGTCGTGTACAGCTCCTGCTTCGCTTCGTCGATGAGCCAGACGGTGCACCGGTCCGCCACGATCATCTCCCGGCCCATGTTGGCCATCAGCACCAGCACCCGGTCCAGCTTCGATTCGCTGGAGATTTTGGCCATATAATCGAATATGACCGCGAGCAGCTGCTCCGAGGTCAGGTCCGTCTTCAACAACATCCACCACTCCTTCGATCCATCGAACTACCTATTCGAGGCGAAAGTGGTCGAATCCTGCCGTTCCTGTATATTTTCTGTAACCTAGTACCCAAATTGAACCTTTATGCCTACCCGAATGTCCAAATTAAAAGGCCCGACGGCGGAATCCGGAGCGGATTCCATCCCGTCGGGCAACGTGCGCAAGTTCGTTCGATCTTCGAATAATCAGCGACCTTCCGTCAGCTTCTCCATCTCTTCGATCAATCCTTCGAAGACGCTCATCGCTTGGGCGATCGGCTCCGGACTCGACATGTCGACTCCCGCCTTCTTCAGAATATTGATGGAGTAGTCGCTGCCGCCGCTCTTCAGGAAGCCGAGGTAGCGGTCGACCGCCGGCTGGCCCTCGTCGAGGATCTGCTTCGCGAAGCTCGTCGCGGCGGAGAAGCCCGTCGCGTATTTGTACACGTAGAAGCTCGTGTAGAAATGGGGGATGCGAGCCCATTCCATCTCGATGTCCTTGTCGACTTCCATGCCGTCGCCGTAATATTTGACGTTCAGGTCGTAGTAGATCTGGCACAGCTCGTTCGGAGTGAGGGCCTCGCCGCTCTCCGCCTTCCCGTGCACGATCTTCTCGAACTCGGCGAACATCGTCTGCCGGAAGACGGTCGTCCGGAACTGATCGGCGTAGTAGGTGAGAAGGTACATCTTCTCCTTCGGGTCGGTCGACTTGTCCAGAAGGTAATTCATGAGCAGCGCCTCGTTCAAGGTCGAAGCGACCTCCGCCAGGAAGATGGTGTACTGCGCGTTCCGGTACTCGTTGTTCTCGTCCGAGTAGTAGGAGTGCAGGGCGTGACCCATCTCGTGGGCGAGCGTGAACATGCTGTTCAGATTGTCCTTGTGGTTCAGCAGAACGTAAGGATGGGTGCCGTACGCGCCCCAGCTGTATGCCCCGCTGCGCTTGCCTTCGTTCTCGTAGACGTCGATCCAGCCTTCGTCGAAGCCGCTTTGCAGCACTTTGCGGTAGCCGTCGCCGAGCGGCGCCAGGCTGTCGAACACGATTTTCTTCGCTTCGTCGTACGGAATCTCCATGTCGAACTCCTCGACGAGCGGAGCGAACAGATCGTACATATGAAGTTCGTCGACCTTCAGCAGCTTCTTGCGCAGCGCCATGTAGCGGTGCATGAGGGGAAGATGCTCATGGACGGTGGAGATCAGGTTGTCGTACACGCTCACGGGAATGTTGTCGCCGAACAGCGACATCTCGAGGGCGGACGGGTAATGACGGGCATTCGCGTAGAAAAGGTTCTTGGTCACGTTGGCGTTCAGCGTCGCGGCCAGCGTATTGCGCCATTTGCCGTACGTCTCGTAGACGGCTTTGAACGCTTCTTTTCTCACGTCGCGATTGCGGCTCTCGAGGAACTGGATGTAGCGGCCGTGGGTCAGCTCGACCTCTTCGCCCTTCTCGTTCTTGACCTTCGGGAACTTCATGTCCGCGTTGTTCATCATGCCGAAGATCGTGCTCGGAGCCTGCGACACGTTGCCGACCTGGGCGAGCAGGGACTCTTCGTTCTTGGACAGGGTATGGGGCTTCTCGCGAAGCATCTCCCGCAGCGTCCTCTTGTATGTAGCCGGCAGGGAAGGGTCTTCCGTCAGCGCGGCCAGCTTCTCCTCGGACAGGGACAGAATCTCGGGCGTGATGAACGAGAGAGCCTCGTTCACTTCGACGCTCAGCTTCTTCGCCTTCTCCGACAGCGCCTGGTATTTGCCTTCGGCCATGTCCTCGTGATGGCGCATGTTCGCGTACACGTAGAGGCGTTCCGTCGCCAGCGACAACTCGTCCTCGAGCTTGAAGCACTCGGCGATCGCGGCGGCATCGCTCAGCTTGCCCTCGAACTTGCCGATCTCCCCGATCTGCTCGCGCACTTTGGCGTATTCGGCATCCCATTGCGCTTCACTTGCGAACAAATCCTCCAGCTTCCAGCGGTATTCCGCCGGCGCTTCGCTGCGTTTCGGTACTTGGTTCATGGACTCGGAGAACCTCCTCGTGGATATGATATCGCGGCCGCTCTTCCCATGGGCGGCGGAGCTTGAGGCCGCCGCCGACGCCGGGAGGGGAGCCGCGGCGGAACACCATAAAGACAACGCCGCCAGAGCGGCGGCGGACGGCAGGACATACGATCTCATGGAACGAACCTCCGGTCGGTCGGATCGGGTTGACGTTCCTAGTATGTCCGGCTTTGCTTCTTTTTACCAACGCCTAAGAGGCGCGGTCCTCAATCCATCCGACCCGGATCCGGTCAAGTTCCTGCCGAGAAGAAGGCGTACACGATCAGGAAAAAAGCGAACGCGACCAGGATCAGCGAGATGATGGCCATCCCTCGGCGCAGGCGTTCGGGAATGGCCCGGCGCTGCCAGATGAGTACGGCCGCCAAGCCGAACGAAGCGATGGCGAAGATAAGTGTCGCGGAATAATCCAAAGCTTGGCCAGCCTCCTAGGGAACTTGTCGTTCGAGATGCGCGGGACTCCCGTTAGACGGAGCGAAGGGCGGCGAGCGTCTCGCGAAGCTGCTCCTCGCCTCCGGGGAAATCCTCGGCCCGGAAGCGGTTCTCCGCCCAATGCATCATCTCCGCGCGGCTGAGGAACTTGCGGCATTCCTCTCCCCATTGGTCGGAGATCTCGCGGACGACGAGCGTCTTGCCTTGAACCTCGACGGTCAGCATGTTGTAGTTGTCGAGCTTGTAGATCACGTGTTTGGCGAACATAGATCGGTCTCCTGCGGATCGCCTTCAATTGGCGATTTTTACTTAATCATAGAAGAGTTGAACGCAGAAATCAACGTAGCCGCCTGGATTCGGCTCTTGACAAGGAGGGGCCGGACGTGGCAGATTCGGAATAAGAATCCGGTAAACGGGTTCCAACCGAGATGAGAAGAGCCGAGAAGAGCCGAGAAGAGAGGAGCCGAGCAAGAATGACGAAGGATCGAGAGAAGAGGGAGCCGTCCGCCTATCCGCAGGCCGGCGTCGCTTCCACTTGCCGTTCGTACGGCGAGTACATGGACATGTTCGCGTTGAACGAGGAGGATCTGCTTGGAGGAGCGGTGCTGGACGTAGCCGGGGGCGCTTCGGAGTTCACGGCGAGGCTGCGCGAGAAGGGAATCGAGGCCGCGGCGGCCGACCCGTTCTACGCGGGAGCCGTGGAGGAAGTCATCGCGGCGGCCGCCGAGGAGCTTCGCGTTTCTTCATTAAAGATAGAAGCGCTGAAGGACGTTTACGATTGGAGCTATTACGGTTCGCCTTCGCGGCACCGGTCGATCCGGGAGAGCTCGTGGGCCCGGTTCGCCGAGGACTTCCGCCGGGAGGACGCGAGAAGGCGCTACGTGGCCGCCAAGCTTCCGGAGTTGCCGTTCGAGGACGGCCGGTTCCGGACGGTGCTGTGCAGCCACTTCCTGTTCCTCTACGGAGACAGCTTCGGGTACGAATTCCATCGGGAGGCGGCGGAGGAGCTGCTGCGGGTCACGGAAGACGGAGGCGAAGTCCGAATTTATCCGTTGGTCACTTTAAAATGGGAGTTATCTCCATATCTTAGGGATATTATGGAATCCGTGAAGGACGTCGCGGAGGCGGAGCTGATCGGCGGCAAGCTGCCGTTCACCCCCGTCGCAAGCCCGGTTCTGAGGCTTCGCAAGCGCCCAAAAAACCAAGTGTGAACAAAATGTTCACATATTGCGTCTTGACAACGAATCGGTTATAATAATCTCATTCGCCGATTGACGGCGAGATTTTAGGAGGTTTTTCATTTGAGAGGAACAGTTAAGTGGTTTAACGCAGAGAAAGGCTACGGCTTCATCTCCGTAGAGAACGGCAACGACGTATTCGTTCACTTCTCTGCTATCCAAGGCGAAGGCTTCAAGACCTTGGAAGAAGGTCAAGCGGTTGAGTTCGAGATCACTCAAGGCAACCGTGGACCGCAAGCATCCAACGTGGTGAAACTGTAAGTCTAGCTTCGGCGAAGACTTATCGCATATCACGAACGAGCGCTAACGAACAAACCCCCGGTTACGGCCGGGGGTTTTTTCCTGCGTTCGGGTCCCTCGCGTACAAAAGCCGAACCGCCGCGGCACGCCCTGGCGAACGGTAAGATCCGTCGCCAAGCGGGCGAGCCGACAAGCGATTCGGCTGGGCAGCGGCGCTCTGCGATAGCTGCAACGCGCTCGCGGGAACGACGAAGCGTCAGACCGCTTCCGACGGAACGGCGCGATGCACCGCTTCGATCGTGCCGCCGCCGAGGCAGACGTCGCCGTCGTAGAAGACGACGGCCTGGCCGGGCGTGATCGCCTTCTGCGGCTCGTCGAAGTCGACGCGGTACGTGCCGTCCGCCTGCGGAGTCAACGTGACGCCTTGATCGGCCTGGCGGTAGCGGAACTTGGCGGTGCAGCGCACCGGGCCTTCCGGCTTGCGGGGGCTGATCCAGTTGACGCCGCCGGCGGTCAGGCCGACGGAGTAGAGGCTCGGGTGCTTGTCGCCTTGCACGACGTACAGCACGTTGCGCTCCAGATCCTTGTCGGCGACGAACCAAGGCTCGCCGGTGCCGGAGCCGCCGATGCCGAGGCCTTGGCGCTGTCCGAGCGTGTAATACATGAGGCCGTCGTGGCGCCCCTTGACTTCTCCGGTGCGGATGTCGACCATGTCGCCGGGCTTGGCGGGCAGATACTGGCTCAGGAACTCCTTGAAGTTGCGTTCCCCGATGAAGCAGACGCCCGTGCTGTCCTTCTTCTTGGCGGTCGCCAGGCCTGCTTCCTCGGCGATGCGGCGCACTTCCGGCTTCGGCAGGTGGCCGATCGGGAACATCGCCTTCGAGAGCTGCGCCTGATCGAGGGCGTGCAGGAAGTAGGACTGGTCCTTGTTGCCGTCGACTCCGCGCATGAGCCGGTATTCGCCGTCTTCCTGCACGACGCGGGCGTAATGTCCCGTGGCGATGACGTCGGCGCCGAGATCGAGCGCCTTCTGCAGGAATTCGCCGAACTTGATCTCGCGGTTGCACATGACGTCCGGATTCGGCGTCCGCCCGCGGCGGTACTCGTCCAGGAAGTACTCGAACACCTTGTCGTAGTACTCCTCTTCGAAGTTGACCGTATAATAAGGGATCCCGATCTGATCGCAGACGCGGCGCACGTCTTCGGCGTCGACCTCCGCCGTGCACACTCCGTTCTCGTCGGTGTCGTCCCAGTTCTTCATGAATACGCCGATGACGTCGTAACCCTGCCGCTTCAATAGAAGCGCGGTGACGGAGGAATCGACGCCTCCCGACATGCCCACGACGACCCGGATCGACGAGGGATCGGCATGATGGATGCTCATCGTTGTCATCTCCTTGAACCCGCCGGTTATCGTCTCGCGGGTACCCATCATTGTAGCACATTCGTCCCGTATTCTCATCTGTCCGGCATCGATGGCGGGGATTGTTAACGAATTGACATGAATATGTTACGTTTTTTTTGACCACAAAGAGAATTGTTGTGATAACATATATCTGATATGGGGATACCCCCTATTTACCCGAAGATTCCGCAGAAGCGTAAATACAGGCGCGTTATTCGTTGAAGAGAGGTGCGGTTGTTTGAAAATATCGACGAAGGGCCGTTACGGCTTGACGATCATGATGGAACTGGCGGCCAAATTCGGGGAGGGCCCGATCTCCCTGAAGAGCATCGCGGAGAAGAACGGGCTCTCCGAGCATTATCTCGAGCAGTTGATCGCGCCGTTGCGCAACGCCGGCATGGTGAAGAGCATTCGCGGGGCGTACGGCGGCTACATTCTCTCGAAGGAGCCGGACGGCATTACCGCGGGCGACGTGATCCGCATTCTGGAAGGGCCGATCAGCCCGGTCGACTTCACGGAAGAGGACGACCCGGCCAAGCGCGATCTGTGGCTTCGCATTCGCGACAGCATCGCGGAAGTGCTGGATTCGACGACGTTGTCCGACTTGATCAACTTCAAGGAAGAAGGCGCGCCGGACAGCTATATGTTCTACATCTAAACCGGAGAGATCTGCGCCTAGCGGAAGACAAGCTCCGGGATACGAGAAGGCGAGCATGATGGAACTGATTTACTTCGACCATTCGGCGACGACGCCGATGCATCCGGAAGCGATCCGCGAGTACGCCGAGACGGCGGCGCTCGGGCCGGGCAACCCGTCCAGCCTGCACGCGCACGGCCGGGCGGCCCGGTCCCGCCTGACCGCGGCCCGCGACAAGCTGGCCGCAATTCTTGGCTGCTCGCCGTCCGAGCTGGTGTTCACCGGCGGCGGCACGGAGAGCGACAACGCCGCGCTGTACGGCGCGGCCTGGGCGCAGCGGAAGCGCGACCCGAAGCGAAGCGTCATCGTCACGACGGCGATCGAGCATCATGCCGTCCTGAACGCTTGCCGCAAGCTCGAAGCCGAAGGCTTCGAACTCGTTCTGCTGCCGGTCGACGAGACCGGGCGCGTCTCCGCTGCGGACGCCGACAAGGCGATCGGCGAGACGACGGCCGTCGTCAGCGTCATGGCCGCGAACAACGAGGTCGGCACGCTGCAGCCGATCGGCGAGATCGGGCGCATCGCGCGCGAGCGCGGCGCCGTCATGCACGTCGACGCGGTGCAGGCGTTCGGCTACGAGCCGATCGATCTTCGCGAGCTGCCGGTCGATCTTCTAAGCTTGTCCGCGCACAAGATCGGAGGCCCGCAGGGAGTCGGCCTTCTCTACATCCGCCAAGGCACGCCTTACGAGCCCACCTTGCGGGGAGGCTCCCAGGAGCGCAACCGGCGCGCGGGCACCGAGAACGTCGCGGGCATCGCGGCGTTCGCCCGGGCGGCGGAGATCGCGGCCGGCAGCCGGGAAGAGCGGCGCGCCCATGCGGCGGCCGTCCGCTCCGCCCTTCTCGAGGGGCTGGCGGAGGAGCTCGGCCCGGACGGCTTCCGCGTCAACGGCCATCCGGACGAGTCGGCCCGGCTGCCGCATATATTGAACGTCAGCTTCCCCGGCCTCTCGAACGAGACGATGCTCATGAACCTGGACTTGTCCGGGGTGGCCGCTTCGGGCGGCTCCGCGTGCACGTCCGGGTCGCTGCAGCCGTCGCACGTGCTCACGGCGATGGGACTTCCGGCTCATTTTTGCCAATCGGCGATTCGGTTTAGCTTCGGATTGGGGAATAATACGGAAGAAGCCCAAAAAACCGCAAAAATCATTGCAACCATTGCGACGCGTTTGCGTAGAAGATAACAAGCGCCTCGCGCTAGAGGTGCCGATTCGTGAGAAATGTGCAACAAATCATCGGCTTGCCCGTCTATTTACAAGACGGCAAGCAAGCCGGACGCGTCCAAGATATCGGATTCGATGAATTCTGGCAGGTCGCCAGCATCGTTCTCGATACGAAGGTCTGGTTTCGCCAAGCGGTACGAATCGTCAACTGGGCGGACGTAACCGTCGTCGGGGATGACGCCTTAATCATCCGCGACCGGTCGGCGATCGCCACCATCCATCGGAAGCATCTGCTGAGAACCTTCCATACGGGAGTCGTCCAGCTGAAGGAGCTGCCGGTTTACACGGTGGATGGACAAGAGCTCGGCCGAGTGGCAGACGTTTATTTTCGGAAGTCCGAGGGTACACAAATAGTAGGTTACGAATTGACGGACGGTTTTCTCGCGGATGTGTTCGAGGGTCGACGCCGGCTCATTCTGCCGGAAGGGCCTAAGGGCGTCACTCTGGGCGAAGATGCCATCTTGGTGCCCGCTTCGTGCGAACGGGTGCTGGAGAGAGAACCCAACGCGGAAAGTGACAGGTGATAACGATGATGATGAGATGCCCCAACTGCAACTCGAAGGATATCGGCAAGATCGGTTCGCATCAATATTACTGCTGGAGCTGCTTTATCGAGCTGACGGTCAACGGCGACAAGATGTCCGTTTACCAAGTCGAAGAGGACGGAACGCTGAGCTCGCTCGACGACCTGTTCTTCGGAGAGCCGATTCCTCCTCAGGTTCACGCGAACGGAATGTAATTTCGGAATCGTACGGACATCAGGAGCCTTGCATACGAACGCCGGTGCCCCGGTCTGTTTCGCCCTGCGCGGAACGGCCGGGGTTATTCGTCGTTCCGGAGGTTTATGCGGGGGGACAAGTACATATACTGGAAGCATAGGGCCGGATCGGGAGGCCGTACGAATCGGGGGTGGAGCGTCTGTTCCGGTTTGCCTCAAGCCGTCTCTTCGCCGCGCTGGTCTATGTCATTCTCGGACTCGTCGCTTTGTACATGCTGATTCAGGTGCGGCCGCTGCTCATGTCGATCTACCGCTTCGTCAAGGCGGTGTCGGCGCCGTTCCTTGTCGCCATGGTCATCGCCTACGTGCTCAATCCGGTCGTCGGGCTGCTGCACGACCGCAAGGTGCCGCGGACGGCCGCCGTGCTGCTCATCTACGCGGTATTCATCTGCAGCTGCGTCGTCATCTTCGTCAACGTGACGCCGATGTTCGTCAGCCAGGTGCAGGAGCTGAACGAGCACGTGCCCGAGCTGACGATCAAGGCGCAGAGCATGATCCATCACTTCAACAACAACGACATGCTGCCGGAGAGCGTGCGCAGCGGCATCAACCGCTCGATCGCGGGGCTCGAGAAGCAGGTGTCGGAGAGAGTGGCGGCGTTTATGAACAACATCGGCGCCGTCGTGAACGTTTTTTTCCTCGCGATGATCGTGCCGTTCCTCGCCTTCTATATTCTGAAGGACATGGAAGTGATCGAGAGGGCCGTGCTCAAATACGTCCCCCGCGCGCGGCGCCAAGGGACCGTCCGGCTGCTGAAGGAGATCGACGCGGCGCTCGGCAGCTACATCCGCGGCCAGCTGCTCGTGTCGGTGTGCATCGGGGTGACGGCGTACATCGGCTATCTCGTCATCGGCATGCCGTACCCGCTGCTCATGGCCGCGTTCGTCGCCCTGTTCGACATCATCCCGTACCTCGGCCCGTTCCTCGGGGCGCTGCCCGCCTTGATTATGGCATTAACCGTGTCTTGGAAAATGGTGTTGCTCGTCATCATCGTCAATACGCTGTGCCAGTTCCTCGAGAGCAACGTCATCAGCCCGCAGGTGGTCGGCAAGTCGATGAACATGCACCCGCTCACCATCATCTTCGTGCTGCTGGTCGGGGGAGAGCTCGCGGGCGTCGTCGGCCTCCTGCTGGCGGTGCCGTTCTACGCGGCGATGAAGGTCGTGGCGCAGCATCTGTTCGCTTATTACATAAGGCGAAAAACCGTTTGACAGCATGGAAAAGGGTTGTCTATAATCAGTATGATTGTTCTATAGAACAAAGCGTTGACAAGACAAGAGTACCTCGTAAGCCTGCGGGCCAGAGAGAAGATTCCCACGCGTTTCCCTTAGGTTGTTCGTGATGCCTTATAGACGGGAGATCGCTGGGCTGAGAGAATCTTCGCCGATGAGGACGGGGGAAGCCGGTCTTGGAGTTCGGAGAAATCGACGGGAGGGCCCGTTAACGCCCGATAGAGGCGATTGCGTCCATTGGCGGCGCAATAACCAGGGTGGTACCGCGAATTCATTCGTCCCTGACCTTTCAGGGGCGTTTTTTATTTTCCGCTAACCTTAGGAGGAATGACCGCATGCAACCGATGACAGCCGCGGAGATCCGCGACAAATGGCTGCGATTCTTCGCAAGCAAAGGCCACCACGTGGAGCCAAGCGCTTCGCTCGTGCCGCACAACGATCCGTCCCTGCTCTGGATCAACGCCGGGATGGCGCCGCTGAAGCCCTACTTCGACGGCCGCGTGAAGCCGGAGAACCCGCGCATAACCAACTCGCAGAAGTGCATTCGCACCAACGACATCGAGAACGTGGGCAAGACTCGCCGCCACCACACGTTCTTCGAGATGCTGGGCAACTTCTCGATCGGCGACTACTTCAAGGAAGAAGCGATCACGTGGGCTTGGGAGTTCCTGACCGGTCCCGAATGGATCGGCTTCGACCCGAACCGCCTGTCCGTCACGATCCACCCGGAGGACGAGGAAGCGTTCCGCTATTGGAACGAGAAGATCGGCATCCCGGCGGAGCGGATCGTCAAGCTGACCGACAACTTCTGGGACATCGGCGAAGGCCCTTGCGGCCCTTGCACCGAGATCTTCTACGACCGCGGCGACAAGTACGGCGACCTGTCCGACCCGGAATGCTATCCGGGCGGCGAGAACGAGCGCTTCCTCGAAGTGTGGAATCTCGTGTTCTCGCAGTTCAATCATAACAAGGACGGCAGCTATACGCCGCTCCCGAACAAGAACATCGATACCGGCGCCGGCCTCGAGCGCTTCGCCTCGATCGTGCAGGACGTCGATTCCAACTTCGATACCGACCTGTTCCAGCCGATCATCGCCCACGCGGCGAAGATCGCCGGGATCTCCTACAAGGCGAACGCCGACCACGACGTCGGCCTGAAGGTCATCGCCGACCATATCCGCACGGTGGCGTTCGCCGTCGGCGACGGCGTGCTGCCGTCCAACGAAGGCCGCGGCTACGTTATCCGCCGCCTGCTGCGCCGCGCCGTCCGCTACGGCAAGGTCATCGGCATCGACCGTCCGTTCCTGTGGGAGCTCGTCCCGACCGTCGGCGGCATTATGGGCTCGTACTATTCGGAAGTCGTCGAGAAGCGGGAATTCATCGAGAAGGTGATCCGCACCGAGGAGGAGCGGTTCCACGAGACGCTGAGCGACGGCCTGTCGATTCTGGCGGATCTCGTCGGCAAGGCGCGCTCCGAAGGCGTCTCGCGGATCTCCGGACCGGACGCGTTCAAGCTGTACGACACGTACGGCTTCCCGTTCGACCTGACGGAGGACTACGCGTCCGAGCACGGCATGACCGTCGACCGCGAAGGCTTCGACGCGGCGATGGAAGAGCAGCGCGAGCGCGCCCGCGCCGCCCGTCAGGAGACGGACAGCATGAAGGTGCAGGGCGGGGCCCTGTCCGAGCTGACGGAGACAAGCGAGTTCGTCGGCTACGACAGCCTGACCGCCGAAGCGCGCGTCGTCGCCATCGTCTCCGGCGACAAGTTCGTCGACGCCGCCGGAACGGACGAATCCGTCGCGGTCGTCCTCGACCGGACGCCGTTCTACGCCGAGAGCGGCGGCCAGGTGAGCGATACCGGCACGCTGACCGGCGCGGGCGGCCTTCGCGTCGCCGTGAACGGCATGAGCAAGGCGCCGCTCGGCCAGCACGTGCACCACGTGACGGTGGCGTCCGGCGCGCTGAAGGTCGGCGACGTCGTTACCGCCAGCGTGAACGCGGCCGACCGCGGCGACATCGTGCGCAACCATACGGCGACGCACCTGCTGCACAAGGCGCTCAAGGAAGTGCTCGGCCAGCACGTCAACCAGGCCGGCTCCCTCGTCGAGCCGGAGCGGCTGCGGTTCGACTTCTCGCACTTCGGCGCGATTACGCCGGAGGAGCTCGCGGACGTCGAGCGCCGCGTCAACGAGCAGATCTGGCTCGGCACCGAGCTCGACATCAGCTTCAAGCCGATCGCGGAAGCGAAGGCGATGGGCGCGATGGCGCTGTTCGGCGAGAAGTACGGCGACATCGTCCGCGTCGTCCGCGTCGGCGACTACAGCCTCGAGCTGTGCGGCGGCTGCCACGTGCGCAACACGTCGCAGATCGGGCTGTTCAAGCTCGTGAGCGAGAGCGGCATCGGCTCCGGCGTCCGCCGGATCGAAGCGGTAACCGGCCGCCACGCCTACGCGTACATGGACGACCAGCTGCAGCTGCTGCGCGGCGCGGCGGCGCTGCTGAAGAGCGGCGTGGCCGACGTGCCGAAGCGCGTCGAGGCGCTGCAGGCGGAGCTTCGCCAGGCGCAGCGCGACAACGAGTCGCTGCAGGGCAAGCTGAGCCGCCTCGAAGCGGCCGACCTCGTCGCGCAGGCGAAGACGGTCGGCGGCGTCACGCTGCTGGCGGCGCAGGTGAACGCCGGAAGCATGGACGCGCTGCGCGGCGTGGCCGACGAGCTGAAGCTGAAGCTCGGCTCGGCGGTGCTCGCGCTCGGAGCGGTCGACGGCGACAAGGTGCAGCTCGTCGTCGCCGTGACGCCGGACTTGACCGCGAAGGGGCTGCATGCCGGCAAGCTCATCAAGGAGCTGGCCGCGGTGTGCGGCGGCGGAGGCGGCGGCAAGCCGGAGCTCGCCCAAGCCGGCGGCAAGGATCCGGCGAAGCTGCCGGAAGCGCTGGCCAAGGCGGAATCGCTCGTGCTCGCCCAGCTGGGCTGATTCCGCATCCGAATATCGCCGGGCGCCTGGCGCCCGGCGCGTACGGCCGCCGGCCGGACTTCCGCGCTCGCCGTCCCCGCGGCGGGCCGGAGGCCCGGCCGGCTTCCATTTCCTGTCCGTCGGAGAATGTGATATGATGGATAGTAATGAGAAAGCGAGGTGCTGGAGATGAGCTCGTCGGACAAGAATCATCTGGACATGACGGTCAAATTCGACGTGGTTCCGGATCCCGAGGAAGTATCGTCCAGGGATATACTGCTATCCGTGCACGATGCCTTGGTGGAGAAGGAATACAACCCCATCAATCAGATCGTCGGTTATCTGCTATCCGGCGATCCCGCCTACATTCCTCGTCATAACAACGCGCGCAGCCTGATACGGAAGAAGGAACGCGACGAACTCATCGAAGAGCTCGTCCGGTTTTATCTTCACAAGCATCGATAGTCATGCGGGTTATGGGACTGGATTACGGGGATAAGCGGATCGGGGTCGCGCTGAGCGACGCGTTCGGCTGGACCGCGCAGGGCGCGGAAGTGATCGAACGGAAGAAGGAAGGCGACTACCTCGAGCGAATCCGGGAGTTAGTCCGCGTTCACGAGGTCGACACGATCGTGGTCGGATTGCCGAAGAACATGAACGGAACGATCGGACCCCGTGGGGAAATTTGCATGGCATTCGCGGAGGAGCTCAGGCAGACACTATCCATGCCCGTCCATCTCTGGGACGAACGGTTAACGACCGTCGCCGCCGAGAGGACGCTGTTGGAAGCCGACGTCAGCCGCCGCAAGCGCAAGCAAGTCGTGGACAAGATGGCCGCGGCCATCCTGCTGCAAAATTATTTGGACTCCCGACAGAAATGAGGGATTTGCGATGACAGACGAGATCAATCGCGACGAAGAAGCCGAAATTATTTACATTCCGGACGACGAGGGCAACGACGAGGCGTTCGAAGTCATCATGCGGTTCGAGCCGGACGACGGCACCGACCGCAAGTACGTCATGCTCGTGCCGGCCGACGACACGGACGAAGAGCAGGAAGTGTTCGCCTTCCGCTACGAGGAAGAGGGCGACGACATCAAGCTGTTCCCGATCGAAGATCAGGAAGAGTGGGACATGGTCGAAGAGACCTTCAACACGCTGGCGTCCGGCGTCGACGAAGCCGAAGACGACCGCCCATAACGGCGCCTAAGACGCACGGAGGAATGAAGGCATGAGCGAATCCGCTCTTAACGGCCGATCCGGATCGCTGAAGAGCCGGTACGGCGACTATGTCGAGCTGGACGGCGCCTCGGGCGAGTCCGAGCGCTTCCGGATCCTGGCCGAATTGACCGTCGGGGGACGGAGCTACGCCATTCTCCAGTCCGACGCGATGCGCAAGGACGGGGAGATCGAACCGTTCCGGGTCGTGCCGGACGGCAACGGCGATCCGTCCCTGGAGACGATCGAGGACGACGAAGAATGGGAGGAAGTCTCGGAAGCCTACGACGACCTCCTGTTCGGAAGCGAGGAACGGCCGTAAGCGCCGGAAGGCGCGAAGGACGGACGCATCCGCGGGATGCGTCGGGATACTAATCGGGCCAAAAGAGCGGGCGACCGCTCTTTTGGCGCGAGAATCGGCGGCTCAGGAGGTATTCATGGAGAGAGAGAACGACGGCGCTCCGAACGGTTGGAGATCCATCTATTCGGACGACCGGAACCGCGATTCGAAGCCGGGCAAGACGGAGCCGGAAGAGGCCGGCGGCGTCCGGCCCGAGGGGGAACGCACGGAGGCGGGGACCGAATCCGAACCCGCATTCGGATCGGGTTCCGGTTCCGAATCGGGAATCAGACCCGAGTCCGGATTCCGGTCCGCATCCGGTTCGGAATCCGGCGCAGGCTTCGGAGCCGAATCGGAAGAACCGCTCTCGCGGTTGGAGCGGGGCAGAAGGGCGAAGGGCGGCGAACCGCGTCCAGATCCGGGAGCGGATCGGCCGGACATCGGGTACCCCCGGGAATTCCCGTCGGCTTCGCAGGAGGAAGAGGCCCGGAGGCGCAAGGCTTCGGCGGAAGAAGAGGAGAGAGGCTCCGCGCCGCCGCCTTCCGCCCGCAGGAAGAAGGGCAGGCCGCTGCTGTGGTCGTTCTTCATCGCGCTCGGCATCGTCATCATCGCCCTGTCGTCCGGGCTGTTCTACTTATGGAACGGACTGCGTCCGCCGAAGGCCTCCGCCACGCCCGTGCGCTTCACGATCGAGAAGGGCATGCGCGCGAGCCAGATGGCGGAGGAGCTCGAGCAGGCCGGCCTCATCCGCAACGCCTTCCTGTTCGGCGCCTGGCTGAAGCTGAAGAACGAAGGCTCTCGCTTCCAGGCCGGCGATTACGAGATGACTCCCGGCATGACGCGGGAGGAGATCGTGGCGAAGCTGAACGCCGGCGACACGATCGCCGCCGAGACGATCCGCTTCACCATCCCGGAAGGCTACACCGTCGTGCAGATGGCCGACCGTCTGGCGAAGGAAGGCGCGGCCGACAAGAACAAGTTCCTTCAAGCGGTCGCCAAGCCGGAGCAGCTGACGGGCTCGATCTGGACGAAGCTCATTCCGAAGGATGCGGGCATTCAATATCCGCTCGAAGGCTATCTGTTCCCGGACACGTACGAGCTGAAGAAGGGCTCGACGGAGGTAGACATCGTCAACCGGATGGTGACCGAGCTCGACCTGAAGCTCAATCAGCTGCCCGACGATTGGCAGACGACGATGCAGGAGCGGAACCTGACCTTGCACCAGCTGCTGACGATCGCCTCGCTGGTCGAGAGGGAAGTCGTGCTCGACGAGGAGCGGCCGATCGTGGCCAGCGTCATCAAGAACCGGCTCGACAAGAAGATGCCGCTTCAGATCGACGCCACGATCCAGTATGCCCTCGGCAAGCAGAAGGAGAAGCTGACGAACGAGGACACGAAGCTGGACAGCCCGTACAACACGTATCTGCATCCGGGGCTGCCGCCGGGTCCGATCGCGAGTCCGAGCTACAAATCCATCGAAGCCGCCCTCTATCCGGCCGATACCGAGTATCTGTACTACGTAACGAAGAAGGACGGCTCCAATCAGCATCTGTTCGCGATTACGTACAAGCAGCATCAGAAGAACATCGCGGCGAGCGAGAAGAACGTGAAGAAGTAATCCGCGAGCCGTCGGCCCCGTTGCCGGCGGCCGCATTCGACCCGGCCCTTCCGTGCCGATCCGCGACGACGCGGGTTGCCGGCCGACGCCGGGTCATTCTTATTGTCGGGGGGATCGACCATCGTGAATAAATCAGCGGAATTGCTCGTATCGGCCGGTTCGATCGGGCAATTGGTACGATACGTCGAAGCGGGGGCGAACGCCGTGCTCATCGGCGAACACCGCTTCGGCATGAGGCTTCCCGGAGAGATCCCGGAGGACGGGATCGGGGAAGCGATTCGCCGAGCCCACGAGCTCGGCGCCATGGCGTACGTCTCGGCGAACAAGCTGTTCCGCAACGAAGAGCTTCCCGCGCTTCCGGGCTACCTGAAGCGGGTCGCGGAGGCGGGGGCGGACGCGGTCGTCTTCGGCGACCCCGCCGTGCTGATGGCCGTCCGGGAAGCGGCGCCGGGCCTCCGGCTTCATTGGAACGCCGAGATGACCGGGACGAACTCGGCCGCGGCGGCATACTGGGGGCGCAAAGGCGCTGTGCGGGCCGTGCTCGCCAGAGAGCTCAACGAAGAAGAGATCGCGGATTTCAAGAGACGATCGGAGCTGGAGATCCAGGTCCAGGCGCACGGCATGACGAACATTTACCATTCCCGGCGCAACCTGCTCCAGAGCTACATGGAGCACATCGGCCGGGAGGCGCGGATCGTCGATCTCGGCGCGGATCGCGGCCGATTCCTCACCGAGGCGGAACGCCCCGGCGAGAGGCTGCCGATCTACGAGGACGCGAACGGCACCCACGTCATGAGCGCGGACGACATCTGCCTGCTGGAGGCGCTGCCCGAGCTGCTGGCCGCGGGAGCGGACAGCCTGTACGTCGAGCCGCTGCTGAAGCCGGAAGAGTACAACATCGCCGTGCTGCGCGGCTACCGGAGCGCGCTGGACGCCTGGGCGGCCGATCCGGACGGATACGTCATGGACGATCGGTGGCTGGATGCGATTCGCGAGCTGCAGGACCCGAACCGCGAGCTCACCTTCGGTTTTCTCTATAAGGAACAAGTCTATTAAATCGTCATCGTCAGAAAGGGGATAAGAACAACGTGAACGCTGCGGTCATGAACGCCGCTTCGGGACGGCCCGCGGGCAAGCGCTACAGGCTCGACAAGCCGGAGCTGCTCGCCCCCGCCGGGAACCTGGAGAAGCTCAAGTTCGCCGTCCATTACGGGGCGGACGCCGTCTACATCGGAGGACAGAAGTATGGGCTGCGGTCGAACGCCGACAACTTCAGCCTCGAGGAGATGAAGGAAGGCGTCGAATTCGCCTCCCGCTACGGGGCCAAGGTGTTCGTCGCGACGAACATCTACGCCCATCAGGAAGACCTCGCCGGCATCGCCGATTACTTGCGGGGGCTCGAGAGCGTCGGGATCTCCGCCATCATCGCGGCCGATCCGGCCGTCGTCGAGACGGCGATGCGGGTCGCACCCGGCCTCGAAGTGCACCTCAGCACGCAGCAGTCGACGATGAACTGGCAGGCCGTCCGGTTCTGGAAGGAAGAGGGGCTGCCCCGCGTCGTGCTGGCCCGGGAGACGTCGATGGACGAGATCCGGGAGATCAAGCGGAACGTCGATATCGAGCTTGAGGTGTTTATTCACGGCGCCATGTGCTCTTCCGTATCCGGCCGCTGCGTCCTGTCGAACCACTTCACCGACCGGGACTCGAACCGGGGCGGCTGCTGCCAGTCGTGCCGGTGGAAGTACGATCTGCACGAAGGCGAGCAATCCGTCATGGGAGAAGGGGACAACCCGTTCACGATGGGCAGCAAGGACCTGTGCATGATCCGCCACATCCCGGACCTGATCGACGCCGGCGTGGACAGCTTCAAGATCGAGGGGCGGATGAAAAGCATCCACTACGTCGCGTCGGTCGTGAACGCGTACCGGCAGGCGATCGACGCCTACATGACCGATCCTCTCGGATATCGCCTCAAGCAGGAGTGGGTCGACGAGATCGGCAAGGCGGCGAACCGTCCGCTCAATACGGGCTTCTTCTATTCGACCCCCGGCGCGGGCGAGCATATTTACGAGCCGGAAGAGAAGCCGGCCCCGTACGACTTCGCCGCCGTCGTGACGGATTACGAGCCGGCGACGGGGATGGCCGTCGTGCAGCAGCGGAGCCCGTTCAAGCCCGGCATGGAAGTCGAATTCGTCGGACCCGGGGGCCGCGCCTTCTCCCAGAAGCTCGAGGAGCTCTTCGACGACGAAGGCAACCGGCTCGACGCCGCCCGCCACCCTCTTCAGACGATCCGCCTGCGCACCGACCGGCCGGTTGCCGCATGGGACATCATGAGGAAAAAGACATTGTAGCTTTATCTAAAGAAATTGGGGAAAAGTGCCGAAAAAGAAATATAGATAGAGCATAAAAAGGATTCCATCTCGACTTGTCGAATTTAATTCCGGTAAGGAAGACATTGCCATGGATGAGGCGATGGAACTAAGAATTCGACAAGTTTTTATGCTTTTATTCGTCACTATGAGCCGGAGGGGTAGCATCAGATGAAGAAAACAACGTGGCGTGACCGGATGAACGGCGTCAACTGGAAAAAAGGGGCGGACGGCTTCGGAGGCTTCGCCAAAAGAGTCAACCAGCAGCTTAGAGAGACGAAGATCGAGAATCCGATCCGCTCGGTCGGCATGAAGCTGTTCATACTCATTTTCTGCGGAATTCTTCTCTGCGTCGTATCGCTAGGCATATTCTCCTACACCAAATCGAAGTCCGTCATTCAGCAGAAGGTGTCGGATTCGAGCCGCGAGACGGCCATCCAGACGGCCGGGCGGGTCGATCTGCTGCTGTCGGGCTACGAGCGCAAGACGATGGAATTCCTCTCGGATCAGGAATTCATGTCGCTGGTCAACACCACGCTGTCGACGACGGACGATTACGAGAAGTTCGATACCCAGCGCACGATCAACACGAAGCTGTCCGCCATTATGCTCTCGGACAGCGCGCTGGCGGGCATCTACCTGCTTCCGACGGATCATACGAAGGACACGATCGGCGCGTCCGCGTCCGGCGGCGTTCCCAACGTCAAGGAGAACGCTCCGGCGTTCGAGAAGGAGATGCTCGAAGCGTCGGGCAAGGCCGTCTGGGTGCCGACGATGAAGGCGGGCATCTCGGGCAACATGACGAATCCGACGATCGCCGTCGGCCGCGCGCTGCTCAGCATCGGAAGAGACGACAACCCTTACCTGCTCGTAATCGAGATCAACATGAAAGCGCTGCAGGATATGCTGGAGACGGTTAACTTCGGCAAGGGCAGCAGTACATACATCGTAGCTCCGGACGGCACGGTCGTCTTCTCTCCGAAGGCCGAGGAGCTCGGGGGCAAGTACGCGTTCGAGAGGCCGGGCGAGGACGGATCCTCCGTCATTCACATCGACGGCACGGAGACGTTGACGGTCGGAGCGCAGGCGAACGCCGGAGGCTGGTCGGTCATCGGGAATATCCCGGTCTCTATTCTCGTGGAAGGCGCCAAAGCCATCAGCACGCTCACTTGGGTCATGGTCATCATCTCGGCGATCATCGCCGCCTTGATCGGCCTGATCATTCTGATGACGGTCGGCCGTCCGCTCGGCCAGCTGCGCACCTTGATGAATGAAGGGGAGCGCGGCAACCTGACGGTCCGTTCGACGATCAAGCGCAAGGACGAGATCGGCCAGGTGGCGGACAGCTTCAACCGCATGATGGAACAGATCACGGCTCTCGTCATGAAGACGACCGAGTCGGCGGCCGAAGTGCTCGCCACCGCCGCTTCGCTGTCGGAGGCTTCCCGCAAGACGGCGACGGCCGCGAAGGAGATCGCGGTCGCGACCGAAGAGATCGCGGGCGGCGCGACGAACCTCGCCGTCGAGTCGGAGCGCGGCAGCGAGATGACGAGCAATATCGGCGAGCAGGTGCAGTCGGTCATCTCGTCCAACATCGAGATGGGCCAATCCGCGGCCGAAGTTCAGGAAGCCGGACGGAGAGGGACCGAGTACATGGCGGGCCTGATCCAGAAGACGGGCCAGACGGAAGAGATGACTCGCTCGATGGTCGAGAAGGTCGACAAGCTGAAGGACAGCACGGGTTCCATTCGCAAGATTCTGGACGTGCTAGGCAATCTGACGAAGCAGACGAACATCCTGTCGCTCAACGCGACGATCGAAGCGGCGAGAGCTGGCGCGGCGGGCAAAGGATTCATGGTCGTCGCCGACGAGATCCGCAAGCTGGCGGACCAGTCCCGCCATTCGATCGGCGTCGTCGGGGAAGTCGTCACGACGATTCAGCGCGAGATCGACGAGACGGTATCCGTTCTCTCGGACGCTTACCCGCTGTTCCGGGAGCAGATCGAATCGGTTCGCGACGCGAATCAGATTTTCCACAACGTTCAGAACCATATGGCCAGCTTCGCCGAGCGCCTGGAACTGGCGACGGGAGCGATCAACCAGCTGGAAGAGGCGCAATCGACTCTCTCCCTGGCGATGACGAACGTCAGCGCGGTCGCCCAGGAAGCGTCGGCGACGTCCGAGCAGGTTGCGTCGCTCAGCAACGAGCAGCTTGGCGTCAGCCAAGGCTTGGTCGACCTGTCCAACCGGCTCGAGTCCGTCTCGACGCAGCTTCGCGAGTCGCTGTCCCGGTTTACGGTGGGCTGAATCGAATAGGATGGATTGTTTTGAAGGCAGAGGGGGCTCCCCTTTGTCTTCTTTTTTTTTGCAATTTCAGTTGGCTGAACGGTTCGCGGAGCTCCGCGAGATCCATGGAAGTCGGCTAACGGATCCGACAGCGCTTATTTGTCCGTTTTATCGAGTTTCGGGTTCTAATTTGGATCGTACAGACCTTATTTGGCCCAAAACTATTAAGCCCCCTAATTAGATTGGAGAGTACATAGGGAAATAAGGTACTATTCAATTAGGGGAGGCGAGCGGAAAATGAGACAACGAAATCAAGTGTTTCAAGAAGTACGTTACAAGGTGGCGCAGGAAGCTCTTGGGGGAATTAAAGTTGGCATCC
>NZ_JACJVR010000082.1 GCF_014212175.1 Cohnella xylanilytica
CCGTCCGCCGCTAACCTTCTCGGGAGCAAGCTCCCTTGAAGATCCGCTCGACTTGCATGTATTAGGCACGCCGCCAGCGTTCGTCCTGAGCCAGGATCAAACTCTCCATAAAGGTGAAACCTTATCAGAGAGCCTTGAAGGCTCAATTCATTGCTGGTATTGCACGATTACACTCGATGTTCAGTTTTCAAGGAACAAGTTCGTTCGTCTTACATCGTCTGCCGTTTCAGCGGCGACTTTTATAATATACCACATTCAGCTTACTCATTGCAACAGGTAATTTCTTGAATCTCCTCATCGCCTGCGCGATTCGTTCGCCGTGCCCGCTCTGTATCAGGGGCGAAAGTTACTTTATCATATCGGCCTATATCGAGTCAAGCGTTTTTTCAACGATTAACCCGATTTCATGACGAACCGCCCCGCGTCCGCCTTCCCGCTCCGGCGGTACCGGAGGGGATCGGCGAATTCGGGGCGGCATGGGCAAGTTCGTCTCGCGCCTGCCGTCTCGTTACCCGATCATTTGATGAATCGGAATCTCGTTCCAACCCGAGCAGATCCGGACGATGTCTTCCTCGATGAGCTCCGTGCCCGTCTGGACCTCGATCAGCTCCACGTCCGTAATTCCCCGGATGCTGTGCCGCGTCCCTTCCGGGATTCGTACGACGTCCCCGCTTTTGACTTGGTACGGCCTCTCGTTCAGGACGATGTCCGCCGCGCCGTTGATGACGGTCCAGACTTCGCTTCTTTGCCGATGCAGCTGATAGCTGATATGGCTGCCCGCCCGAATGTGGATCCGCTTCGTCAGCACCTCGTAGCCTTCGGGATACTTCACGTAATCGACGACCTTGTAGTGGCCCCATCTCCGCTCTTCGTACATCGGACGCGGAGAGCTGCCGCCAAGGATATCCTTGATCCGGGGACTGGCTTCCTTGGTCGTGACGAGAATGCCGTCCGGACTGGCCGCCACGACGAGGTCGTTGGTACCGATCACCGTGACGGGGATATCCAGCTCGTTGATCAGGTGCGTATTCGCGGAATCGTCCGTGACGATGCCTCTGCCGATCGTCGTTCCGCCGAGCTCCTCGGTCAACGTATTCCAGGTGCCGAGGTCCTTCCAATATCCGTCGTAAGGCAGGACGACCACTTGCGCCTCCCGCTCCACGACTTCATAGTCGAAGCTGATCTTCGGCAATTGACCGTAGCTCTCCAGCAGCTTCTCGTACTGAACCGGATACCCTTTGGCGCGAAGCAGGTCCATCAGATACCCGAGCCGGAAGGCGAACACTCCGCAGTTCCAGAGGGCTCCTTCGGCGATTAGCGCTTCGGCCGCTTCCCGGCTGGGCTTCTCCCGGAATCGGGCCACGCCGAGAGCTTCGCCCTTCGCCGACCCGCCCGAGCCCGAAGGCACTATGTATCCGTACTTGGTGGAAGGCAAGCTCGGCACGACGCCGATCAAGGCCAAGCGGGCCCCGGTCTCCTCCAGAATCCCCTCAAGCTTCGTCACATGACGGAAAAATTCCGTCTCCACATAGGGATCCACGGGCATCACGGAGACGACGGTGTCGAGAGACTCGTTCTCGACCGAGTAGAGATAGGACGCCGCCAAGGCGATGGCCGGGAACGTATCCCGCCGCTCCGGCTCGACGATGACCGGCACGTCCGGTCCCAGCTGGCCCGCGATCATCTCCTTCTGCGAACGGTTGGTCGCTACGTAGGCCGACTGCCGGAGGCCGACGGCATCCAGCTGCCGCCATACCCGCTCCACCATCGACTCCGCGCTCCCGTCCTCGCCGGCGAGGACTCTGAGGAATTGCTTCGACCTCGCATCGTTGGACAGAGGCCACAACCTTTTGCCGGAACCGCCGGACAACAATACAAGCTTCATTCAGCACACCCTCCTATTCGTCTCCTCATTCTTTACCCCCAACGCCGATCTTCCAATCACTCTCCCGCGTCCGCCATGCTCTGGGAACGAAAAAAAACGCCGCGGCGAAGATGTCTCTTCGTCGGGCGCCGGGCGCTCCTTCGCTTAATCTTAACGATTCGTCTTCAGGCCGAGCGCGTATCTCGACAGCTCCCGCGGCGGAGCGATTCGCGCGTACATCCGGAAGATGACCTTGTAGCGCTTGGAGATCGCCTCCTTGACGGGACCGTCCAGCCGGCGGTCGCTCATGTCGAGGAGCATCTCGTCCATCTCCTTGCGCAGCATGTAGTCGAACTCCTTGCATTCCTTGTCCGTGAACATCATTCCGAGCATCCGCATGCCCTAAGCCCTCCTGTCGATTAGCGGCTTAACCGTACCCCGCACCGCCGTTCTGTCAGAGCGATCCGGAATCGTTTTACTGTTATGCTCCAATTCTGCCACGTTTATGATCGACAGGAACGACTCGTTCGCAAAAAAAAAAAATCGTTACGTCATCAGCCAGTAGGTGACGGTGCTCTCGATCCCGGCCGCGATCAGCAGCAGCGCCGCGATCAGAATGGCCCCCGGGACCGTGTCCTTGAGCGCCAGGACGAATCGGGCCCAAGGCTGCGTGCGGCCGATCAGGGAGCCGAAGATTCCCCGGACGACGGAGAAGCCCAGTCTCACGCCGTACGCGCAGGCGAGCAGGAACGCCGGGATCTCCAGCACTCCGTGAGGGAGAATCCCCTTGGCGATGAGCGGCCATACGTTGTGGCCGGCATCGGCGATGTTGCCGAACATATACCCGAGCATCATTCCGTTGACGACCAAGGTAACGATGGGCATGATGCCCGCCATGATTCCCATGTACATCGCCGTCAAGGAGCTTCGCACGTTATTGAACAGAATCGCCGTGAACAGCGCCTGCTCGGGATTGTCGGACGAAGCCGCTTGGCGCGAGATCGTCTGGACGTTCCTCAGCACTTGGTCGAGCCACTCGACCGGCCCTTGCGAGGCTCCTCCGACGACGACGCTGGCGAAGAACAGAATAACGGCGAATACGAGATAAGGCCGGACGCTTCTCCAATTCAACCGCAAGGCTTCACGTGTGAACAATCTGTACCTCCCGTTGGCGCCGAGGCGCGAATAACTTGTACTCGGTCAAGCATACATTGGTAGGGACCAAGCCAGGTTAGTCCCATTCATCCAATGGAAAGGAGCGGAACTCCCCATGAACCACTTCTTCGTTTATAACGCGCGAAGCATGAAACGGTTTCTTTTTCTACTGATGGCGGCATTGTTCTCCGCGGGGGTCGTCTGGGCCGAGAGAGACAACATCAGCGTGTTCGCGCCTCATCCGCCGGCGGCCGTCTACAGCGTTCCGACGGACCGGAAAGTCGTCGCCCTGACCTTCGACATCAGTTGGGGGGATAAAAGAGCGGAGCCGATTCTGGACATCCTGAAGAACAAGGGCGTGAAGAACGCGACCTTCTTCCTGTCGTCTCCATGGAGCAAGACGCATCCGGAGCTCGTGAAGAAGATCGCGGACGGCGGCTACGAGATCGGCAGCCACGGCCACAAGCACGACAATTACAGCCAGTTCAGCGACGAGGAGATCCGCAGGCAGATCGCCACGGCTCACGGCATTCTGACCGAGGTGACCGGCCGCGAGCCCAAGCTCATCCGGATGCCGAACGGAGACTTCGACAAGCGGGTGCTGCGGATCGCGGAAGACCTGAACTACAAGGTCATTCAGTGGGATACCGATTCGCTCGATTGGACGAACCCGGGCGTGAACGCGATCGTCTCCCGCGTCGTCGACAAGGCGCATCCCGGCGACATCATCCTGCTGCACGCCAGCGACTCCTGCAAGCAGACGCACGAAGCCCTGCCCGCCATTATCGATCAGTTAAGAGCCAAAGGCTACGAGTTCGTAACCGTGTCCCAGATGCTCAGCCAGACCGAGACCGAAGGGAAAACGGTGGAAGACAAGCCCTCCTGGATGCGGTTCGCTTAGAAGGCATTAGGCCGGATGCCGTTCCGTTCGCCTCAGTTCGCGCCGGCGGCGACCGGGGCGGACTTGGGCTTCTCCAGGATGCGATGCAGCCTCAGGATCTGGTACCCGTTGCAGACGAACAGCGGAACGAGGCTGAACACGAGCGAAGTGATCTTGCCGGACTGGAAGCCGGGCATCGCTTCGATCGTCGTGACCGCGACCATGTAGAACAAGGTCGGCACCCACGCCCCGGCGGTCGTCTCCTTGACCTTCCACCAAGAGACCGCCGCGGACGCGGCCGCGAGCGCGGCCGGCACCGCCCAGAACGTAACGGCCGGGAAGTCGCTGTCATAAGTCCAATAAGCGATCTCGATCAAGACGAAGACGGCGACGAAGCCCTGCAGCGCCACCCACAGGTAAGGGCGCTTGAAGATGCTTCTCGCGATATAATTCAGCATAAGATAGGCGAAGAAGCCCATGTGCGCGAACGCGCCGAAGGTCAGGCCTGCAAGCGCCATCATAAGAACGTTGAAGAGCCAATCGTCGCCCGTCTTCACGACCCGGAACGACGAGTCGCAGAGAAGCATCGCGATGCCGGTAACCAGCGAGGCCGCTCCCCCCATCAGGATCGTGGTGCCGAACAAGGTCATCCATTTGCGCAAATTCAAGGGTTATTCCTCCTCTGTCAGTCCTCCTCCATTTTACCACGTTCGTTCCAAAAAGCCATGAATGCCCCCTTATATTCGCCCCGTACGCGTCGCATACTACTGATCAGAAGACCCACGAAGGGAGTAGGTCGGTATTATGCGCTATCGGTTGCCTTGGCTTGGCGCCATTCTCGGACTCGCCGTTCTTCTGACTTCCTGCGGATCCGAGTCCGGCGGCGGGGGCGGCGGCGAGCAAATGAGCTACAAAGACGTGAAGTCGATGGTCATCGACATTCTCGGTTCGAGCGAGGCGCAGGAAGCGCTCCAGAAGGCTTCCACCGCCAAGTACGGGGCGAGCAGCCTTCATATGCAAGCTTTGACTCCTTCCGATCAGGAGCAAGTAAGGATCGCCGTCAAGAACGTGCTGACTTCTCCGGACTCGGACAAGATTATTATGGAGATTATGACGGATCCGAAGTTCGCCGGGGATTTCGCCAAGGCGATCAGCAAGGAGAACAAGTCGCTTCAGAAGGAACTGATCAAGGATCCGAGCTACCAGAAGGATTTGGTCAGCGTTATGAAGGGCAAGGATATGCAGGCCGTCATGTTCGACGCCATGAAGACGACCGAATACCGGACCCAGATGATGAGCGCCGTTCAGGAAGCCATCCAGAACCCGATCTTCAAGCTCGAGATCATGAAGCTTCTGCAGAGCGTCGTGAAGGAAGAGCTGAACCCGAATAAGAAGTCGTCCCAGGGCGGCGGCGGACAAGGCGGGCAAGGAGGCGGCGGTAGCGGCGGCGGCGGCGAAGGCGGCGGAGACGGAGGCAGCGGCGGCGAAGGCGGACAGTAAGAAAAGCGAAAAACCGGCCTAGGCCGGTTTTTTTAGCGTCGCGGATCAGTTGCCGCAGCGTTCGATGACCTTGTTGGCGAGCTCGAGATATTCCCGGCCCGTCGGCGTATCCGCCTTGTACACGGACGGGGAGAAGTCCGGCTCGGCCGGATGGTTCTCCGGGGCGCCCAGCGGGAATTGGGCCAGCAGGTCGACGTGAAGCGTCTCGGCGAGCAGCCCCCCGCCCCCTCGGCCGAACACGTATTCCCGTTCGCCGGTCGATCGGCTCTCGTACCAAGCCATGTTCTCGACGACGCCGAGCACTTCGTGATTCGTCTTGATGGCCATCGCCCCCGCTCTCGCGGCGACGAAGGCGGCCGTCGCGTGGGGCGTCGTCACGATGATCTCCTTGCTGTGCGGGAGAATCTGATGAACGTCCAGGGCGACGTCGCCCGTTCCGGGCGGAAGGTCGAGCAGCACGTAGTCGAGCTCGCCCCAGTCGATCTCCGCGAAGAAGTTGCGGAGCATCCGGCCGAGCATCGGCCCTCTCCAGACGACCGGGCTGTTGTCTTCGACGAAGAAGCCCATCGAGATGACCTTGACGCCGAACCGCTCGATCGGCTTGATCTTGTCCCCGACCTGAACGGGCCGCTCCTCGATGCCCATCATGTCGGGCACGCTGAAGCCGTAGATGTCGCAATCCATGAGACCGACCCGCTTGCCGCTGCGGGCGAGAGCGACCGCCAGGTTGACCGTCACGGTCGACTTGCCGACGCCTCCCTTGCCGCTCGCGATCGCGATGAACTGCGTCTTGCTGCCCGGGGCGAGCAGAGGGCTCGTCTCCAGACCGGCGGCATGCCCCTTCACCGGAGCCGCTCCTTGGGAGCTCTGCGGAGCGGAAGCCTGTCCGCCTTGCTTCGCCTGCATTTCCGACTTCTCATGGTCGGTCATCGCCCTTATCCGAATGTGCGGCGTTCCGGAGTGCAGGTTCTTCAGGGCCAACGTCACGTTCCGCTCCACGGCTTCGGACTGCCCCAGGCTGTCCGGGTGAAGCACGACGGTGAGCGAGACGCCGTTCTCGCGAACGACGACGTCGCGCACCAAGCCAAGCGCCGCGATCGATTGCCGGAGCGTAGGCTCCATCACCGATCCAAGCGCGTCCAATACGTTCTCTCTCGTAGTCATCCGTATCCAGCCCTCGCTTATCGATGCGTTTGCGTTGATTCATCCGTTGATTCATCCATTATACCATACGGCCGAGGCCTGCGGCTTCTCCTTCGCCTTCTCGGGCCGGTCTTCCCCGCTGACGTAGCGGAGAACGCCGCGGTACAGCGAAGCCGCCACCTTCTTCTGGTACGATTCGTCGGCGAGCATGCGGGATTCCTCCGGATGGGACAGGAAGCCGATCTCCACGAGAGCGGTCGGCATCGGCAGCGACTTGAGAAGATACACCTTATCGTTCGTCAGCGCCGTCCGGTTCGTGTTCCCGAGCGTCTCCTTGATCTCCCGCTGGATAACGGCGGCGAGGCGCGCGCTGTCCGGCGAAGAGGCGGACGAATAGAACGTCTGGGCTCCCGACCAACGGGCGGACGGCACGCTGTTCAGATGAATGCTGATCGCCAGGTCCGCCTTCTTCTCCCGGATCGTCCGCACTCTCTGCAGCAGATCCTCCGTCTTGCGCTTGGAATAGCCTTTGACGCCTTGTCCGGCCAGGTCGTAATCGCCTTCCCGGGTCAGCACGACCAGCGCTCCGGCCTGCTGCAGATAATCGCGCAGGTACAGGACGATCGCCAGGTTGATGTCCTTCTCGATGACGCCTTCGCGGCTGACGGCCCCGCCGTCCGCCCCGCCGTGACCGGCGTCGAGGGCGATCACCTTGCCCGTCAGCGGCGTCGTCCAGAACGTCCACGTCTTGGTCGCGGGGATGTCGGCGAACAGCACGACGCAAGCGAGCACGGCGAGAACCGCCACCGACAGAAGACGGAGCCAGCTTCGGGGCGTGGCCCAGACGACGAGCCGGTAGCGGCGCGGCGCCGAATTCGAACGCGATCGAGGATCGCCCTTCTTCTCTCTCCTGAACACAGAAAACCACCCCGTCCCAGCGAAGTACGCTACATCTTATGGGACAGGGTGGACAAATATTCGTATAGGTTACGCTTTATGGGGTTAACCGTTTAGATCGAGTAGGACTTGCTCGCTTCGGACATGCCCTCGATCAGAATCTTGGCCACTTCCGGGCGCGAGAATTCCGGCGGCGGACAGATCCCGTCGCGGAGCATCGCGCGGACCTTCGTGCCGGACAGCGTCAGGTGATCTTCCTTGCCGTGCGGGCAAGTCTTGCTCGAAGCCATGTTGCCGCACTTCGTGCAGAAGAAGCTGTGCTCGAAGAACAGCGGGGTGATGCCCAGGTCTTCGGCCGGGAAGCTGCGGAGCAGGTCCTGCGCTTCGTACGTGCCGTAATAGTCGCCTACGCCGGCATGGTCGCGGCCGACGATGAAGTGCGTGCAGCCGTAGTTCTTGCGCACCATCGCGTGGAAGATCGCCTCGCGAGGGCCCGCATAACGCATAGCGGCCGGGAAGACGCCGAGGAAGACGCGATCCTGCGGATAATAGTTCTCGAGCAGCGCCACGTAGCTCTTCATCCGGACGTTCGCCGGCACGTCGTCCGACTTCGTCTCGCCGACGAGCGGATTGAGGAACAGGGCGTCGACGATCTCCATGGCCGACTTCTGAATGTACTCGTGAGCGCGGTGAACCGGGTTGCGGGTCTGGAAGCCGACGACCGTTCTCCAGCCCTTCTCGGCGAAGATGCGGCGCGTCTCGGCCGGATCGAAGTAATATTCGTTGAACTTCTCCGGCACGGGCCGGTTCAGCACCTGAACGGAGCCGCCTACGTAGATGTCCGGCTTGGTGTACAGCTTGGCGACGCCGGGATGCTCGATCTCGTCGGTCTTGAACACTTGGCGAGCCTCGTGCTTCTGATCGACCTTATAGATGCTCTCGACGTCGATGACGCCGTAGATGACGCCGTCCTGCTCGCCGACCAGAGCGGCTCTCTCGCCGACGGCGAGGGAGGACGCCTGATCGTTCGTGACCGCGAGCGTAATCGGGATGCTCCAGACGAGGCCGTTCGCGAGTCTCATCGTATCGACGACCGACTGGTAATCGGATTGGTTCATGAAGCCCGTCAGCGGACTGAACGCCCCGACGCCGATCAGGTCGAGGTCGGAGATCGTCCAGGCGTTCACCGGGATCTGCACCAGCTTCGCGGCTTCGGCCAGCAGCGCCTCGCGCTCCTGCCCTTCCGCGACGCGGTTAATCAACGTACCGCCGTGCGGCTGAATCGTACTCATAAGCTCGTTGCTCCTCTGTCGCGATTATTTGTGCAAGCCGCACTCGGTCTTCTCGGATCCGGCCCAACGTCCCGCGCGGGGATCTTCGCCCGGCATAACCGGACGCGTGCAATGTTCGCAGCCGATGCTCGGGTAGTTCTGGTCGTGCAGCGGATTATAAATAACGTCGTTCTCGCGGATGTAGTTCCATACGTCTTCGGACGTCCAGCTGGCGAGCGGGTTGAACTTCACGAGGCCGAACTTCGTGTCGTATTCCACCTTCTTCGCGTTGGCGCGGGTCGGCGCCTGATCGCGGCGAATGCCCGTGATCCAAGCTTCGTATTGGCCGAGAATGCGCGTCAGAGGCTCCACCTTGCGGATGTTGCAGCACGCGTTCGGGTCGCGCTTCCACAGCTCGTCGCCGTGCTCGGCGGCTTGCTCTTCCGGCGTCGACTTCGGCTTCACCTGGACGAAGGTCAGGCCGTACTTCGCGGCCATGCGGTCGCGCGTCTCGTACGTCTCCTTGAAGTGGAAGTCCGTATCCAGATAGAAGATGTCCGTTGACGGGCTTATCTTCTGAAGCATATCGACCAAGACGACGTCTTCGGCACCGAAGCTGCAGGCGAACGTAATGTTCGGGAACGTCTCGACGGCCCAACGAATGACCGTCTCGGGAGACGCGTTCTCGAATTCCTCCGCTTTCTCGCGGATCAACGCTTCCTTTTCCAACAAATTCATCCGAATAACCCCCTGTTGACAAGTAGGTACACCATTAGCATCAAAATTATACGTTATCTGATCGGATTATACAATGTATTCAGCTATTCTTTCGTTGGTAATTGTATGCGAAGAAGGGACGAGCGCAATCCCGCTATGCAAAAAATGCCTTCCCGACCGTCGGACGACAGCGGGAAGGCATGTACGGCAATATTAGCGTTTGGAGAATTGAGGCGCGCGGCGAGCCGCTTTGAGGCCGTACTTCTTCCGTTCCTTCATCCGCGGGTCGCGGGTCAGGAAGCCGGCTCTCTTCAGCGTGGTGCGCAGTTCCGGATCTGCCTTCAGCAGAGCGCGGGAGATGCCGTGGCGGATTGCGCCGGCTTGGCCGGACATGCCGCCGCCGTTGGCGAGAACGATGACGTCGTACTTGCCGGACGTCTCGGTCAGGACGAGCGGTTGCTTGACGATCAGCTTGAGCGTGTCAAGACCGAAGTATTCGTCGATGCCGCGTTTGTTGATCGTAATCTGGCCTTCACCCGGTACGAGACGAACACGCGCAACCGAATGCTTCCGGCGGCCTGTTCCAATATAATTCGCTTGAGCCATTGGTTAGGTCCTCCCTCTCGATTAACCGCGAAGTTCGTAAACTTCAGGTTGTTGGGCTTGGTGCGGATGTTCCGAACCAGCGTATACTTTGAGCTTCGTCTGAAGCTGATGTCCGAGCTTGTTCTTCGGAAGCATGCCGTAAACGGCAAGCTCGATCAGGCGAGCCGGCTTGTTCGCGATCATCTCGCCGGCCGTCGTCGTCTTGAGTCCGCCCGGATAGTGGGAGTGCGTGTAGTACTTCTTCTGTTGCAGCTTCTTGCCGGTCAGAACGATCTTCTCGGCGTTGATGACGACGACGAAGTCGCCGGTGTCGACGTGAGGAGTGAATTCCGGCTTGTGCTTGCCGCGGATCAGGGCAGCGGCTTCGGTAGCCAGACGGCCGAGGGTCTTGCCAGCGGCGTCGATGACGTACCACTTGCGTTCGACTTCGTTCGGCTTCGCCATGTAAGTTGTACGCATGTAAAGTTCCTCCTTCTGAATCGCTGTATTCCGTTGTATGTCATTCGACATATTCATCTTCTTGGTCGGGTGTTGCTTCTGTTCCTTGCGTTGATGCATGGGTCATGCGTTCGCTCCGGTCCGATTGTCTAGAACCCTTGCCACCTTCGGGATGGAAGGCCAAGCGGACATAGCGAAAAGGGGTGAATTCTTCATCGGGGCCGTGGGAAGCCATGAAGAAAGCACAAAATTTATTGTACAGCAAGATACCTTGGCATGCAAGCTATATTTCCGCATTTATCGCTTGCGATTCATCGCCGCCCGCCAATCGATTCCCCATTCCGGTCCGTACTCCACGCTCATGAGCGTCAGGCCGTGGGGAACGGCCGTCGGGCCGGCCTTCGACCGGTCCTTGGCGGCCAGAATGCGCGCGATGTCCTCGGGCTTCCGCTTCCCCTCGCCGACCTGCATAAGCGTCCCCGCGATAATCCGCACCATGTTGTACAGGAAGCCGTTGCCGGAGATGATCAGGCTCGCCTTGCCGCGACCGTCCGCGATGGATCCGTCCCCTCCCGGCTCCACGTTCAGTGTCGCCTCGTAGACGGTCCGCACGTGGTGCGGCTTCGTCGAGAGCGGAGACGTGAACGAGGAGAAGTCGTGCTCGCCCAGCAGGTGGACGAGCCCCTCCTTCATCGCCTCGAATCGAAGCGGAGCCGGATGGTGGAAGACGTACTTCCGCTCGAACACGTCCGGGAACCGGCAGCTCGTGATCGCGTACTTGTACGTCTTGCGGACGGCGCAGCGCCGCGAGTGGAACTCCGGCGGCACTTCGACGGCCGCCCGGACGACGATATCGTCCGGCAGGCGGGCGTTCAAGGCGAGCGCCCAACGTTCGGCCGGGATGCTGGAGCCGGTCAGGAAGTGAACGACCTGGCCGAGGGCGTGGACGCCGGCGTCCGTGCGGCCGGAGCCGTGGACCTTGAGGCGTTCGCCCGTCAGCGTCAGAATCGCGTGCTCCAGCTTGTCTTGGACCGTATTGCCTCCGGGTTGGCTCTGGAAGCCGTAATAATCCGCTCCGTCGTAGCTGACGAGCAAGCAGATGTTGCGCATGACTCCGATCCCTCCGCTCCGTCCGAATGCGGCAAGCCCGGCCGCCGCCGACCGCACAAAAAAAGGATGATCCGAAGACGAGTTCGGTCCATCCTTTCTTGTTCCGGTCTTACGCGCGATCCACGAGCTCGAGGAACACCATCGGGGCGGAGTCGCCGCGACGAGGCCCAAGCTTCAAGATGCGAGTGTATCCGCCCGGACGCTCCGCGTAACGCGGCGCCAAATCGGAGAACAACTTCTGGATGGCGTCTTGATCGCCGTTCAGAGTTTCCCGGCGAACGAAAGCCGCTACTTGACGACGAGCGTGCAGATCTCCGCGCTTCGCGAGCGTGATCAGCTTCTCGGCGATGGAACGCACTTCCTTGGCCTTCGCCTCGGTCGTTTGGATGCGTTCGTACAGGAACAGGTCGGTTACCAGATCGCGGAAGAGCGCCTTCCGGGAGCTGGAATCGCGACTCAGTTTTTGATAAGCCATCGTTTTCCCTCCTTGCTGCTTAATTCATTGCGCTTATTCTTCGATACGTAATCCGAGTCCGAGCTCCTCGAGCTTCTCCTGCACTTCCTCCAGAGACTTGCGGCCCAGGTTGCGGACCTTCATCATGTCTTCTTCGGATTTGGTGATCAGCTCTTGCACCGTGTTGATGCCGGCGCGCTTGAGGCAGTTGTAGGAACGGACGGAGAGATCCAGCTCTTCGATCGTCATCTCGAGAACCTTCTCCTTCTTGTCCTCTTCCTTCTCCTTCATCGTCTCGGTGTCCTTGGCTTCGTCCGTTAATCCGACGAACAACGACAAGTGATCCGTCAGGATCTTCGCGCCCAAACTGACCGCTTCTTCCGGTCGAATACTTCCGTCCGTCCACACTTCGAGCGTGAGCTTGTCATAGTTGGTCACTTGGCCGACACGGGTATTTTCGACTTTATAGTTAACGCGGGTAATAGGCGTGTAGATCGAGTCGACCGGAATGACCCCGATCGGCTGATCCTCCTTCTTGTTGCGATCCGCCGGGACGTAACCCCGTCCCTGTCTGGCAAAAATGCGCATGTGAAGGCGCGCACCGGAAGCCAGAGTCGCGATGTGCAGATCCGGGTTCAGGATCTCCACGTCGCTGTCCGCCCGAATGTCGCCGGCCGTCACGACGCCTTCGCCTTCCGCATCAATCTCGAGCACTTTCTCCTCGTCGGAATGAATCTTCAGCGAAAGGCGCTTCAGGTTGAGGATAATCTCCGTTACATCCTCAATGACGCCCGGAACGGTAGAGAACTCGTGAAGAACTCCGTCAATCTGCACCGAGATGACGGCGGCGCCCGGCAAGGACGACAGCAGAATGCGGCGGAGGGAGTTGCCCAACGTCATGCCGTAGCCGCGTTCCAGCGGCTCCACGACGAAACGACCATACCTCTTGTCTTCCTGGATCTCCACGGACTCGATTTTCGGCTTCTCGATCACAATCACAACCATAACCCTCCTTCAAAACGTCGCTGCGTTGCTGACGTTGCCGATGGTTTACCCCGACCGGACATAAGCCTAATCGTGCTGTGTGTCACGCTCGCTGGGCGCGAGCCTGTAGGGTAAACCATGTAGTATGCCTAACCATTACAACCATTATTCACAAGTTGTTCTTGTTTGATACCACAGCGGCTGGCGTTATACGCGACGGCGTTTCGGAGGACGGCAGCCGTTGTGAGGGATCGGCGTAACGTCTTTGATCATGCTGACTTCAAGACCTGCGGCTTGCAGGGAACGGATCGCGGCTTCGCGGCCTGCGCCCGGACCTTTAACCATGACTTCCACGGCGCGCATGCCGTGTTCCATCGCGGCGCGGGCTGCGGACTCGGCGGCCATCTGCGCGGCGTACGGGGTGCTCTTGCGGGAGCCCTTGAACCCGAGGTTGCCGGAGCTTGCCCAAGAGACCGCGTTGCCGTGCGGGTCCGTGATCGTTACGATCGTATTGTTGAACGTCGAACGAATGTGCGCGACGCCCGACTCGATGTTCTTCCGGTCGCGGCGCTTCGTGCGGACGACTTTCTTGCCTTTTGGTGCCATGTTCGTTATCCCCCCTTATTACTTCTTCTTGTTCGCTACCGTACGGCGCGGGCCTTTGCGCGTGCGGGCGTTCGTCTTCGTGCGTTGACCGCGAACGGGCAGGCCGCGGCGATGGCGGACTCCGCGATAGCAGCCGATCTCGATCAGGCGCTTGATGTTCAGCGCGATCTCGCGGCGAAGGTCGCCTTCGACCTTCTGGGTCTTGTCGATCGCGTCGCGAATACGAGCCAGCTCGTCTTCGGTCAGATCGCGAACGCGCGTGTTCGGGTTGATGTCAGCCTGCGCGAGCAGCTTCTGCGAAGTCGTTTTGCCGATTCCGAAGATGTACGTCAGGGCGATCTCCACGCGCTTGTCGCGGGGAAGGTCAACACCAGCAATACGTGCCATTCTCTACAGCACCTCCTCTTAGCCTTGTTTTTGTTTATGTTTCGGATTTTCGCAGATGACCATCACGTTGCCTTTGCGGCGAATGACTTTGCATTTCTCGCAAATCGGTTTGACCGAAGGTCTCACCTTCATGATAATAACCTCCTTCAATGTGCGATCGTTTGGGTATGCGCGCGCGGCGCCGCGTTCGATCGTCACGAGTGGTGCGGGCGTTCGGACGAGCTATTTGCGGTAGGTGATACGGCCCCGCGTCAAATCGTAAGGCGACAGTTGTATAACCACTTTGTCTCCCGTCAGGATGCGGATGAAGTGCATCCGCAGCTTGCCGGAGACGTGAGCCAGAATTTGGTGTCCGTTCTCGAGTTCCACCCGGAACATCGCGTTCGGCAGCGGTTCGATGACCGTTCCTTCCACCTCAATGACATCCTCTTTGGCCACGGTCAAACTCCTTTCTCTTCAGCATGCGCTTCGAGCCGCCGCATCGCGTCAACGATTGCAAACCGGAGCTTCCCGTTGGTCACGCGTCCGGTCTCTCGAAGACTGTTTACGACTTCCTCGTTAACGATCCCGATCGGTTCGAGATGCAGCACGTTTTTGCGTTTGGGCCGATCGAATCGGCGTTTGTCGCCGTCGGCCACGAGCGCGAATCGCTCGTCAACGAGAGCTATGACGACCGTCAATTGGCCCTCGTCTTTGCCACGCCGGTTCCTCACGATATCCCCGGGCGACAGCTTGGCGTGTTCCGTCATCGCGATCCACCTAATCTTCCGTTCGGGTCAAGATCTCGTACCCTTCTTCGGTCACGGCAATCGTATGTTCGAAATGCGCGCACAGGGAGCCGTCCACCGTGACGACCGTCCAGTTGTCGGAGAGCGTCCGGACGTACCGTTCGCCGACGTTGACCATCGGCTCGATCGCGAGCGTCATGCCCGGCTTGAGCCGCGGTCCCCGGTCGGGAACGCCGTAATTCGGAATCTGCGGTTCTTCGTGCAGCTCCGCGCCTACGCCGTGACCGACGTATTCGCGAACGACGGAGAAGCCCGCCTCTTCGATAACCTTCTGGATCCGGTGAGAGACCGTGAACAGACGAACGTCGGGCCGAATGATCTCGAGGCCGGCATACAGCGACGCTTCCGTAACGTCCAGCAGCCTCTGGGCCTCTTCGCTGATCCGGCCGACGCCGTACGTCCAAGCCGAGTCTCCGTGATAACCTTTATACTGCGCGCCGATGTCGATGCTGATGATGTCGCCCTCTACGAGCTTCCGCGGTCCGGGGAACCCGTGAACGAGCTCCTCGTTGACGGAAGCGCATATGCTGGACGGGAATCCGTTATAGCCTTTGAAAGAAGGAACGGCGCCTTGGCTCCGGATATACTCTTCGGCGATACGATCGAGCTCCGCCGTCGTAATGCCGGGCGCGACCGCCTGCTTCATCAGGCGATGCGTCTCGGCGACGATCCGGCCGGCCTCCCGCATCAAGTTCAATTCCGAATCGGATTTGATCACGATCATGGCGATTACCCTCGCAAGAGGGAACCGATCTCGGCCGTAACCGCGTCGATATCCTTCTCCCCGTCCACTTCCCGGAGCAATCCCTTGTTACCATAATACTCGAGCAACGGAGCGGTCTTGCTCGTATACTCGTCAAGCCGGGTTCCGACTTTCTCTTCCGTGTCGTCGGAGCGCTGGTACAGCTCTCCTCCGCACTTGTCGCATACAGCCTCTTGCTTCGGCGGATTGAACAACACATGGTAGGTCGATCCGCACGATTTGCAAATCCGTCTTCCCGTCAAGCGGGCGAGCAGCAAGCTGCGGTCCACCTTCAGGTTGATAACGTGATCGATCTTGCGTCCCATATCCGCGAGCATCGCGTCGAGCGCTTCGGCTTGGGCGAGCGTGCGCGGGAATCCGTCAAGCAGAAACCCGGCTTCGCAGTCGGGCAGGGACAACCGGTCGCGGACGATTCCGTTCGTCACTTCGTCCGGAACGAGAAGGCCTTGGTCCACGTACTCCTTGGCCTTCTGTCCGAGCGGAGTGTTCTCCTTCATCGCCAGGCGGAATGCATCTCCGGTCGAGATATGAGGCACGCCGAACTGTTCGACGATCCGTTCGGCCTGCGTTCCCTTACCGGCGCCAGGAGGCCCCATAAACAAGATGTTCATTTCCGTACCTCCCAAGGCGACTTACTTATTGATAAACCCTTTGTAGTGGCGTTTGATCAATTGGCTCTCCACTTGCTTCATCGTCTCCAGCGCGACGCCTACGACGATGAGAAGCGAGGTGCCGCCCAGCTGTACCGTTCTCGGGAGCCCGAACGCCGACCCGAAGGCAACCGGCAGAATCGAGATGACCGCGAGGAATATGGCGCCAGCGAGCGTAATGCGGGTAATGACGCGCATCAGGTAACCGGCCGTCGGCTTGCCCGGACGAATGCCCGGAATGTATCCGCCGTTTTTCTTCATGTTGTCCGCCAACTGTTGAGGGTTGAACTGAACGAACGTGTAGAAGAAGGTGAATCCGACGATCAGCAGGATGTACAGGACCATACCGAGCGGTTTGTCGTAGTACAGATGGCTGATAATCCAGTTAGCCCAAGTGTGTCCCGCCCAGAATTGGGCGATCGTAATCGGGAACATCAGCAGCGAGGAAGCGAAGATAACCGGGATAACGCCGGCGCCATTGACCTTGAGAGGAATGTGCGTCGATTGTCCGCCGTACATCTTCTGTCCGACGACGCGCTTCGCGTATTGGACCGGAATCTTGCGAATCCCTTGCTGGATGAAGATGACGCCTACGATGATCACGAGGATCACGACCACGATGATCAAGACTTTCAGGATGCTCCAGAAAATCTGGCCTTCGTTGTTCGCGAACTGATCTCTGTAGATGTCTTGAGCGTATTGCGGAATCCGAGAGACGATGGCCGCGAACATCAGGATCGAGATCCCGTTGCCGATGCCTTTCTCGTTGATTTGCTCGCCGAGCCACATCAAGAAAGCCGTACCCGCGGTCAACACGATGGCGATCATGATGTAGGTTGCCGCCGTCGGATCAAGCACCATCTTGCTATTATAGATCCGGTTGAAGCCAATCGCGGTTGCGAAGGCTTGAATCAGCCCTAGAACGACCGTCCCGTACCGTGTGACTTGCGCCAGCTTCCGCTTGCCGTTCTCGCCTTCCTTCTGCCATTCCGAGAACTTCGGGATGACGTCCATCGACAGCAGCTGCACGATGATCGATGCCGTGATGTAAGGCATGATCCCGAGGGCGAAGATCGAGAATTGGAACAAGGCGCCCCCGGAGAACGTGTTCAGCAGGCCGAACAGCTCGTTGCCCTGTTGGTTGGCGGCTTCGAGCACGGTCTTGTCGATGTTCGGAACCGGAATGAAAGAACCTACGCGATAGACAAGCAAGATGAAAAGGGTGAACAGGATCCTCTTGCGAAGGTCCTCTACTTTCCAAATGTTGGAGACGGTCGCAAACATTAGATCACCTCGGTTTTACCGCCGGCGGCCTGGATTTTTGCTACTGCGGATTGCGAAAACTTGTGAGCCTTGACAGTCAGCTGTACGCTCAGTTCGCCGTTCCCGAGGATCTTGATGCCGTCTTTCGGGTTCTTGAGAATCCCTTGGGAGAGCAGAAGCTCCGGGGTTACTTCCGTGCCAGCTTCAAATCCGTTCAGTTGATCCAGGTTTACGATCGCGTATTCAGTCGCGAAGCGATCGTTGTTGAAGCCGCGTTTCGGCAGTCGACGGTACAGAGGATTCTGGCCGCCTTCGAATCCGGGACGAACTCCGCCGCCGGAACGGGCGTTTTGACCTTTGTGACCGCGGGTGGACGTCTTGCCCATACCGCTGCCGATGCCGCGACCGACGCGCTTGCGGCTGAACTTGGACCCTTCAGCAGGAGAAAGTTCATGCAATTTCATCGTTCGTCGCACCTCCTTGAGTGATTTGCAATTGCGGTTCTATCTTCGAAATCGGATTAGACTTCTTTGACTTCGACCAGGTGGCTGACATGGTTCACCATGCCGCGAATGGCCACGTTGTCTTCCTTGACGACGCTGGAGTTCACTTTCGTGAGGCCCAGCGATTGAACCGTCGCGCGTTGATCCTGCGGACGTCCAATCAGGCTGCGTTTGAGGGTGATTTGCAGTTTAGCCATCGATTTCCCCTCCTTAACCTAACAGCTCTTCCACGGTTTTGCCGCGGAGCTTCGCCACGTCTTCGGCGCGTTTCAGCCGGGAGAGTCCTTCCAACGTCGCATTAACCATGTTGATGGAGTTGGAGGATCCGAGCGATTTCGTCAAAATGTCGCCGACTCCGGCCAGTTCGAGCACCGCGCGGACAGGGCCGCCCGCGATAACGCCCGTACCTTCCGATGCCGGTTTCAGCAGCACTTTGCCGGCGCCGAACTGTCCCGTAACGGCGTGCGGAATCGTCGTGCCAACCAGCGGTACGTAAATCAGATTTTTCTTCGCGTCCTCGACGCCTTTGCGGATCGCTTCCGGAACTTCCCCGGCTTTGCCGATCCCGGCGCCAACCCAGCCCTTGCCGTCGCCGACAACGACGAGCGCGCTGAAGCTGAAGCGGCGTCCGCCTTTGACGACTTTGGCAACGCGGTTGATCTGGACCATTTTTTCAGTGAGTTCCAACGTATTCGGATCTACACGCAAGTCGTTTACCCTCCTTGTGTCGAAAATTTGGTTTAGAACTGCAGTCCGGCTTCGCGAGCCGCGTCCGCCAGAGCTTGAATACGGCCGTGGTACAAGTAGCCGCCGCGGTCGAACACGACGCTCTCGTAGCCTTTGGCTTTGGCGCGCTTCGCGATCAGCTCGCCAACCTTGCGAGCGGACTCGACGTTGCCGCCGTTCTTGATTTCCGATGCGAGCTCTTTATCGACCGTCGAAGCGGAGGCGATCGTTACGCCCTTCACGTCGTCGATCAATTGAGCGTAGATATGCTTCGAGGAACGGAACACGGACAAGCGCGGACGCTCGTTCGTTCCGCTGATTTTCTTGCGCACGCGGAGGTGACGCTTCAGACGGGCTTTGTTCTTATCGCCTTTGGTAATCATCTAAGACACGCTCCTTAACGGTTGCATCTGGGCAGCTTTAGGCCACCCGCAACTTCGTTTCATTATTTCTTCTTGCCGGCCTTGCCTTCCTTGCGGATGATGCGCTCGCCTTCGTACTTGATGCCCTTGCCTTTGTAAGGCTCCGGCGGACGAACTTCGCGCACCTTGGCCGCGATGGCGCCGACGGCTTCCTTGTCGATGCCCTTGACGATGATCCTGTTCTGAGCCGGAACTTCGAACTCGACGCCCTTCTCCGGCACGAATTCGACCGGATGGGAGTAGCCGACGTTCAGAACGAGCTTCTCGCCGGACTTGCTGGCGCGGTAACCGACGCCGACAAGCTCGAGGTTCTTGGAGTAACCTTCGGTTACGCCGTTGACCATGTTGGCGACGACGCTGCGGGTCGTGCCGTGCAGCGAGCGATGCAGCTTCTGATCGGAAGGACGCTCGATCGTGATCACGTTCGACTCGACCGTTACCTTCATGTCTTTGTGCAGTTCGCGCGTCAAAGTTCCTTTCGGTCCTTTGACGGTAATCGTATTGTTGTCCAGGTTCACGTCCACGCCGTTAGGCACCTGGATCGGTTTACGTCCGATACGGGACATGGGTACACCTCCTAACTTGTGCGGGTTGAATTACCAAACGTAGCAAAGAACTTCGCCGCCGGATTTGCCTTGACGGGCTTCCTTGTCGGTGACGATGCCTTTGGATGTCGAGATGATCGCGATGCCGAGGCCGCCCAGAACGCGCGGAACTTCGTTCGACTTCGTGTATACGCGCAGGCCCGGCTTGCTAATGCGCTTCAGGCCCGTAATAACGCGCTCGTTGTTCGGTCCGTACTTGAGGAAAATACGGATCAGCCCTTGCTTGTTGTCCTCTACGTATTCGGCGTCGCGGATGAAGCCTTCGCGCTTGAGGATTTCGGCGATTTGCTTCTTCACTTTGGACGCGGGCAATTCCACCGTCTCGTGGCGCACCAGGTTCGCGTTGCGAATGCGCGTCAGCATATCTGCAATGGGATCAGACATAACCATGGGGTAAACCTCCTTCCCGAACTAGGCTGATTACCAGCTCGCTTTTTTAACGCCAGGAATCTGGCCTTTGTATGCCAACTCACGGAAACAAATCCGGCAAATCTTGAACTTCTGCAGCACGGAATGCGGACGTCCGCAACGCTCGCACCGCGTGTAAGCACGGACTTGAAACTTCGGCGGGCGCTGTTGCTTGATTTTCATCGACGTTTTTGCCACTTGCTTTCACACCTCCCAAAGGGTCCCTTGGCTCATGGCCAGGTGGGCGACGTCACTTCGCGAAAGGCATGCCCAGTTGGGTCAGCAGTTCGCGCGCTTCTTCGTCCGTATTAGCGGTCGTTACGATAACGATATCCATCCCGCGGATCTTGTCGACCTTGTCGTACTCGATCTCGGGGAAGATCAGTTGTTCCTTCAAGCCGAGCGTGTAGTTGCCGCGACCGTCGAACGCCTTGCTGGAGACGCCGCGGAAGTCGCGAACGCGCGGAAGCGAAATGTTGAACAGCTTGTCGAGGAAGTAGTACATGCGGTCGCCGCGCAGCGTGACCTTCGCGCCGATCGGAGCGTTCTCGCGGAGGCGGAAGCCTGCGATGGACTTCTTCGCGCGGGTGATGACCGGCTTCTGGCCGGCGATCTTCTGCAGATCTTCGACGGCGGAGTCCAGAACCTTGGAGTTTTGAACCGCGTCGCCTACGCCCATGTTAATGACAACTTTCTCGATCTTCGGCACTTGCATGACCGATTTGTAGCTGAACTTCTGCATCAGAGCAGGAGTGATCTCATTGAGGAAACGTTCTTTCATTCTTGCTGCCATTTGTCACAGTGACCTCCTTTCCGTCTTGACTGCGATTAGTCGATCTCTTGGCCGGATTTCTTCGCGATCCGAACCTTCTTGCCGTTCTCCAGAACTTTGTAGCCGATACGAGTCGCCTTGCCGGTCTTCGGATCGACGTGCATGACGTTGGAAGCATGGATCGGAGCTTCTTGCTCGACGATGCCGCCTTGCGGGTTGTTCGCGTTCGGGCGGGTATGCTTCTTCACCAGGTTGACGCCTTCGACGAGAACGCGGTTCTCGCGCGGGTAAGCGGCGATGACGCGACCCTTCTTGCCTTTATCCTTGCCGGAGATGACGATGACGTTATCGTCCTTCTTCACGTGCAGCTTGTTGTTGTGCGATTCGAGCACTTTTTTCAAACGGGGCATGGGTACACCTCCTTGAGTGGTTCTCCATGGACATCAGCCGGCTTACAGAACTTCCGGCGCCAGAGAAATGATTTTCATGAAATCACGTTCGCGCAGCTCGCGGGCTACCGGTCCGAAGATACGGGTTCCGCGCGGGCTCTTGTCTTCCTTAACGATAACGGCCGCGTTCTCGTCGAACGCGATATAGGAACCGTCCTTGCGGCGTACCGCACGCTTCGTACGGACGATGACGCACTTCACGACGTCGCCCTTCTTGACAACGCCCCCTGGCGTTGCTTGTTTGACGGAAGCAACGATCAGGTCGCCGATGTGGCCTACGCGGCGTCCCGTGCCGCCAAGCACGCGGATGCACATCAGTTCCTTCGCGCCCGAGTTGTCGGCTACGGCCAATCTCGTAAACGGTTGAATCATCGCTGGGTCCTCCTTTCAGTGACAGCTGAGATTGCGTTACAGAATAACGGCTTTCTCGGTGATTTCGACAAGGCGCCAGTTCTTGTCCTTCGACAGCGGACGGGTCTCCATGATCTTCACGGTGTCGCCGATCTTCGCTTCGTTGTTCTCGTCGTGAGCCTTGAACTTCTTCGTGTATTTGATGCGCTTGTGGTACAGGCTGTGCTTCTTGTACGTCTCGACGGCTACCACGATCGTTTTGTCCATCTTGTCGGAGACGACTTTACCGATCTGCACCTTGCGGTTGTTGCGGTCGCTCATTGAAATCCTCCTTCCCGGAAGCGGTGTTCGGGGTTTATGTTCGGGTGTTAGCCGATGCCGAGTTCACGCTCGCGCAAAATGGTTTTGGCCCGGGCAATCTCTTTGCGCAGCTCGCTGATGCGGTGCGGGTTGTCCAGTTGGCCGGTGGCCAGTTGGAAACGGAGGTTAAACAGTTCTTCCTTGAAGCCGGCGACCTTCTGTTCGATCTCGACGGACGTCAAGTTCCGGAACTCACTGCCCTTCATTCGCTTCACCACCCAGTTCTTCACGCTTGACAAACTTCGTCTTGATCGGCAGCTTGTGAGCCGCAAGACGCATCGCTTCACGTGCGACTTCCTCGGGTACGCCCGCCAGTTCAAACAGGATCTTGCCCGGTTTGACGACGGCAACCCACTTCTCTACGTTACCTTTACCGCTACCCATCCGGACTTCGAGAGGCTTCTGGGTGATCGGCTTGGACGGGAAAATCTTGATCCATACTTTACCGCCCCGCTTGATGTAGCGGGTCATCGCGATACGAGCGGCTTCGATCTGGCGGTTCGTTACCCAAGAAGGCTCTTGGGCTTGAAGGCCGTATTCGCCGAAGCTAACCGTGGTGCCGCCCTTGGCTTGGCCTTTCATCTTGCCGCGATGCTGCTTGCGGTGTTTGACGCGCTTAGGGACCAACATGGTTTAGTTGCCTCCTTCCTGAGCTGCTTTCTTCTTCTTCGCCGGAAGGACTTCGCCGCGGTAGATCCACACTTTGACGCCGATGCGTCCGTACGTGGTATGAGCTTCAGCGGTTCCGTAGTCGATGTCCGCGCGCAGCGTGTGCAGCGGAACCGTACCTTCGCTGTAGCCTTCCGTACGTGCGATCTCGGCGCCGCCCAGGCGTCCGCTAACCGACGTTTTGATACCCTTGGCGCCAGCGCGCAGGGTGCGTTGGATCGATTGCTTCATGGCGCGGCGGAACGCGATGCGGCGCTCCAGCTGTTGAGCGATGCTCTCGGCCACGAGAATAGCGTCCAATTCCGGATTCTTGATCTCGGAGATGTTGATGTGTACCTTCTTGCCGTTCGTCAGCTTGGTCAGCTCGCCGCGGATGACTTCCACTTCGGCGCCGCCCTTGCCGATGACCATACCCGGCTTAGCGGTATGGATCGTGACGTTGACGCGGTTGGCTGCGCGCTCGATCTCGAAGCGCGATACCGCTGCGTCTTTCAGTTTATTTTTGAGGAATTCGCGGATTTTGACGTCTTCCATCAGGAGAGAACCAAAATCTTTGTCGGCATACCATTTGGATTCCCAATCGCGGATAATGCCGATGCGAAGACCGACCGGATTTACCTTTTGACCCACACGTTGTCCCTCCTTATTTTTCGGATACGACCAGCGTAATGTGGCTGGTCCGCTTGAAGATGCTGAACGCGCGCCCCTGCGAACGAGGTTGGAATCGTTTCAGAGTCGGACCTTCATTGACGTAAGCTTGGCTGATGACCAGCTTGTTGACGTCCAGTTGGTAGTTATGTTCAGCGTTGGCCACAGCAGAGTTCAAGAGCTTCTCCAGGATCGGGGAAGCCGAACGCGGAGTGTGGCGCAGAATGGCGATCGCTTCGCCAACCTTCTTGCCGCGGATCAGGTCAACGACCAGTCGGACTTTGCGGGCCGGAATGCGAATGTAGCTCGCAACGGCTTTCGCTTCTTGTGCCATCGATGTACCTCCTTCCCTACGTTACGCGAGCCGGTTGCCCGGCCGCCCGATTTATCTTCTGCCCGTTTTCTTATCGTCGTCGGTGTGTCCTTTGAACGTGCGCGTAGGAGCGAATTCCCCGAGCTTATGACCGACCATGTCTTCCGTCACGTAGACCGGAACATGCTTGCGGCCGTCGTATACGGCGAACGTATGGCCGACGAACTGCGGGAAAATCGTCGAACGGCGGGACCACGTTTTGATAACGACTTTCTTGTTGGACTCGTTCAGAACGTCTACTTTCTTCAGCAGGTAGTCGTCTACGAAAGGTCCCTTCTTCAAGCTGCGACCCATGGTATAATCCTCCCTTCAACCCGAATTGGGGGTTGGCCGTTATCGCGAGCCTTACTTGCGACGGCGGACAATATATTGGCTGGAAGCTTTCTTTTTCTTGCGGGTTTTGTAACCGAGCGTCGGCTTGCCCCAAGGGGACATAGGCGACTTGCGTCCGATAGGCGCGCGGCCTTCGCCACCGCCGTGCGGGTGATCGACCGGGTTCATGACGACGCCGCGAACGACTGGGCGCTTGCCCATGTTGCGGGAACGTCCGGCTTTACCGACGTTGATCAGCTCGTGGTCTTGGTTGCCTACGGAACCGATCGTCGCGCGGCATTGCTTCAGAACCTTGCGGATCTCGCCGGATGCCAGGCGAATCGTGACGTAAGTCTCTTCCTTGCCGAGCAGCTGCGCTTCGGTACCGGCCGCGCGAACCAATTGGCCGCCCTTGCCCGGCTTCAGCTCGATGTTGTGGATCAGCGTACCGACCGGGATGTTCTCCAGCGGAAGGGCATTGCCCACCTTGATGTCGGCTTCCGGTCCGGATACGATCTCGTCTCCGACCTTCAGACCCTTAGGAGCGACGATGTAGCGCTTCTCTCCGTCCAGGTAGTTGATCAGAGCGATGTAAGAGGTCCGGTTCGGATCGTACTCGATCGAGGCTACGCGTCCGGGAACGCCGTCCTTGTTGCGCTTGAAGTCGATGATCCGGTATTTGCGCTTATGGCCGCCACCTTGGTGACGAACCGTGATTTTGCCTTGATGGTTGCGTCCGCCGCGCTTCGGCAGAGGAGCCAGCAACGATTTCTCCGGCGTCGACGTCGTGACTTCTTCGAACGTGGAGACCGTCATTTGACGACGGCTAGGCGATGTCGGTTTGAACTTTTTGACTGCCACTGAATTTCCCTCCTTACTTCACAGACTTGTTAGACCGATGCTTCGAAGAATTCGAGCGGCTTGCTGCCTTCGGCCAGCTGGACGATCGCTTTCTTCCATTCCGAAGTGTAGCCGGAGTGGCGTCCGTAGCGGCGCGGCTTAGCCGGCATGCGCAGCGTGTTGACGCTGGCGACCTTCACTTTGAAGATCTGCTCGATCGCTTGCTTGATTTCCGTTTTGTTGGCTTTGATATCGACTTCGAACACGTATTTCAGTTGTTCGACGAATTCGCTCGTGCGCTCGGTAATGACCGGACGCTTGATCACATCGCGAGGGTTTTTCATTACGCGAACACCTCCTCGACTTTGGCGACCGCATCCTTGGTGATAATGAGCTTGTCATGCACCATGATGTCGAGCACGTTGATTCCCGTTGCGGAGACGAACTTCACTCCCGGGATGTTGCGCGCGGAGAGGGCTACGTTGTCCTCGTAGTCGGCCGTTACGACCAGCGCCTTGCGCTCGACCTTGAGGTTGCCCAGAATCTTCGCGAACTCCTTCGTCTTCGGCGCGGCCAGAGCCAGTTGATCCAGAACGATGATCTCGCCCCCGATAACCTTGCTGGACAGAGCCGACTTGATCGCCAGACGGCGAACTTTACGAGGAAGCTTGAAGCCGTAGCTGCGCGGAGTCGGTCCGAATACCGTACCGCCGCCCTTCCATTGAGGCGAACGGATCGAGCCTTGACGGGCGCGGCCGGTGCCTTTTTGTTTCCACGGTTTGCGGCCGCCGCCGCGAACTTCGGAACGGCCTTTCGTTTTGTGCGTGCCTTGACGTACGGAAGCCTGTTGCAGAACGACCGCGCTGTGCAGAACGTGGGTATTCGGAGTTACGCCGAATACGCCTTCCGCCAATTCGATCTCGCCTACTTGGCTGCCGCTGACGTTGTATACATTCACTTTAGGCATGAGTGGTCCTCCTTTCCAAAAGCATTAATGATTATTTCTTCACCGACGAGCGGATTTTGAGGTAGCTGTTGCGAGCGCCCGGTACGGAGCCCTTGATCAGCAGAACGTTGCGCTCGACGTCGACCTTGACGACTTCGAGGTTCTGAACCGTGATCGTCTCGCTGCCGAGGCGGCCGTGCATCTTCTTGCCCTTCGGCACGCGGTTGGCGTCGCGAATCGTAGCGAGCGAACCGTTGCCGCGGTGGTACTTCGAACCGTGGGTCATCTTGCCGCGTTGGAAGCCCCAACGCTTGATGGCGCCAGCCGTCCCCTTACCTTTGGAAATCCCCGTAACGTCAACAAACTCTCCCTCAGCAAATACGTCAACTTTGACTTCGCCGCCTACTTCGAGGCCTTGCGAACCGCTGATTTCGCGAATGAAGCGCTTGGGGCCAGTGTTGGCTTTTTTGGCATGTCCGATCGCCGGCTTGGTCGCGAGCTTCTCGCGCTTGTCGGCGAAGCCCAGCTGGACAGCTTCGTATCCGTCGTTGTCGGCCGTCTTGACCTGCAGTACGACGTTCGGAGTGGCTTCAACTACGGTTACCGGCACGACGCTGCCGTCGGCGGCGAACACTTGAGTCATTCCGATCTTACGTCCCAAGATTCCTTTCATGTTGACACCTCTTTTCCTTCCGTTATTCACATTGTTCGTAACTGTCTTGCGTTATTAGAGCTTGATCTCGATGTCGACGCCGGACGGCAGGTCAAGGCGCATCAGCGCGTCTACCGTTTGCGGCGTAGGATTGACGATGTCAATCAAGCGCTTGTGCGTGCGCATCTCGAATTGCTCACGCGAATCCTTGTACTTGTGAACCGCGCGCAGGATCGTGATGACCTGCTTCTCGGTCGGCAGCGGGATCGGACCGGATACGCCGGCGCCCGTGCGCTTAGCCGTCTCTACGATCTTCTCCGCGGATTGATCCAGGATACGGTGATCGTAGGCTTTGAGACGGATACGGATTTTTTGCTTTGCCATAGAATTCCCTCCTTCATTCGTCCAATTTTGGAATCGGACATACTCCGCGAGAATACCCCGTACGACATCCTGACGCCCCTCTATGGCAAAGGGGCCGGGTGTGTCGGCAACCTCCCGCATCATCGCACAGTCACAGACCAACATTCACTATTATAGCGATCGGCCCATTCAAAAGCAACAAAAATTTCTCGATTTTCATAAGGATTTTCATGGACCGCCGGTTATCGAAGTTGTCCGTTCGAGTTGGCTATATATAATAGAAGAAACTCGACGAGATTCGCTCGAATGCGCCTCCATTCTCCCCGCTGGAGCGCGATTCCCGTTGGATTTTCCGCCTATTGGTATGCTATGATTCTTGATGGATAACGGACAAGGGGGAACGCTAACGAATGAGACCACGAACGAAGCTGTTCGGCCTGCTGCTTGTAGCGGTGGCGTCGACGCTGATCTTCTCCTCGTGCGGCAAGAAGCCGGAAGCCGGGAACGCCGCTTCGCCCAGCGCGCCCGCGGCCTCGCCTTCCGCGAGCCCGTCGGAGACGCCTTCCGGGATCGATCCGACGGCCAAGCATCCGGTCGTGACGATCGAGATGGACAACGGCAAGACGATCAAGGCCGAGCTGTACCCGGAGGTGGCGCCGAACACGGTGAACAACTTCATCTCCCTCGTGAAGAAGGGCTTCTACGACGGGACGATCTTCCATCGCGTCATTCCGGGCTTCATGATTCAGGGAGGCGATCCGGAGGGGACGGGCATGGGCGGTCCCGGCTACAGCATTCCGGGCGAGTTCGCGGCCAATGGCTTTACGAACAATCTGAAGCACACTCGCGGCATCCTGTCGATGGCCCGGGCTCAAGATCCGGATTCGGCCGGCTCCCAGTTCTTCCTCATGGTAGCGGACGCCCCTCATCTCGATGGGCAATACGCCGCCTTCGGGCAAGTCATCGAAGGAATGAACGTCGCGGACGATATCGTGAACCTGGAGAGGGACGCCAGCGACCGTCCGACGAAGCCTCCGGTTATGAAGAAGGTTACGGTGGATACGCTGGGCGAGGAATATCCGGAGCCGAAGCATACCGAAGGTCAGCAGTAGAGCGAGCAACCTCGGAGAGAACCCTAGCGCTCGTCGAATCGGCGCGCAGTTATGCCATCGCATAGCTTGCGCGCCTTTGTCATGCCTTAACCGCCGGGACGCCCATTAATTAAGGCGCCTACACAAGAGAAGGCCTTCCGCGGAACGAGTCCGGGAAGGCCTTCTATGCGAAGCGATATTACTTCTGGATCGTAGCGACGGCGCCAGCGCCGACCGTACGGCCGCCTTCGCGGATGGAGAAGCGAGTTCCTTCTTCAACAGCGATCGGAGCGATCAGTTCAACCGTAACGGTGATGTTGTCGCCAGGCATAACCATCTCGGTGCCTTCCGGCAGGTTGATGATGCCCGTAACGTCCGTCGTGCGGAAGTAGAACTGCGGACGGTAGCCCGTGAAGAAAGGCTTATGACGGCCGCCTTCTTCTTTGGTCAGGACGTAGATTTGAGCCGTGAAGTTCGTGTGCGGCTTAACGGAAGCCGGCTTAGCCAGAACTTGGCCGCGCTCGATTTCCTTACGGTCAACGCCGCGAAGCAGGGCGCCGATGTTGTCGCCGGCTTGAGCGGAGTCAAGCAGCTTGCGGAACATTTCAACGCCGGTAACGACGGACTTCTTGGTCTCTTCGTGCAGACCGATGATCTCGATTTCGTCGCCGATCTTGATCGTACCGCGCTCAACGCGGCCCGTAGCAACCGTACCGCGACCCGTGATCGTGAATACGTCCTCGACCGGCATCAGGAACGGCTTGGATACGTCGCGCTCAGGCGTCGGGATGTAAGTATCGACTTGCTCGAACAGCTCGACGATCTTGTCTGCCCACGGGCCGTTCGGGTTCTCCAGAGCCGGACGCGCAGCGCCGCGGATGATCGGAGTGTCGTCGCCCGGGAACTCGTACTCGTTCAGAAGGTCGCGAACTTCCATCTCAACCAGCTCGAGGAGCTCTTCGTCTTCAACCATGTCGCACTTGTTCAGGAATACAACGATGTAAGGAACGCCTACTTGGCGGGAGAGCAGGATGTGCTCGCGCGTTTGCGGCATCGGGCCGTCAGCTGCGGATACGACCAGGATCGCGCCGTCCATCTGAGCAGCGCCGGTGATCATGTTCTTAACGTAGTCGGCGTGTCCCGGGCAGTCAACGTGCGCATAGTGACGGTTCGGGGTCTCGTATTCAACGTGAGCGGTGGAGATCGTAATCCCGCGCTCGCGCTCTTCCGGAGCCTTGTCGATTTGGTCGAACGCTACGGCAGCGCCGCCGTATTTGGTAGCCAGAACGGTCGTGATAGCAGCCGTCAGGGTCGTTTTGCCATGGTCGACGTGACCGATCGTGCCGATGTTAACGTGCGGTTTCGTACGTTCGAACTTAGCCTTTGCCATTGAATTGTCTCCTCCTTATTGGGAAAAAGGAATTTATGGGGTGGCCGGGAGGAGAGGCGCTTGGCGCGTCCCCTGGCCCGTCCGAATCCAAAGCTTATTAAGCGCCTTTACTCTTGGAGATGATCTCTTCTTGGATCGATCTCGGCACTTCTTCGTAGTGCGACAGTTCCATGGAGAACACGCCGCGTCCTTGCGTACCGGAACGAAGAACGGTCGAGTAGCCGAACATCTCAGCCAGCGGCACCTTCGCACGAACGATGACGGCGCCGTGTCGCGTGTCGCTTCCTTCGATGCGTCCGCGACGGGAGCTGATCATGCCCATGACGTCGCCCATATATTCTTCCGGAACGGTAACTTCGACCTTCATGATCGGCTCGAGCAGCACCGGGTTACACTTGTCCTTCGCTGCCTTGAGCGCCATGGAGCCCGCGATCTTAAACGCCATCTCGTTGGAGTCGACGTCATGGTACGATCCGTCGAAGATGGTGGCCTTGATGTCCACCAGCGGGAAGCCGGCAAGAACGCCGTTCTTCATCGCTTCTTCGATACCGGCTTGCGTAGGCGCGATATATTCGCGCGGCACGACGCCGCCGACGACCTTGTTCTCGAACACGAAGCCGGAACCCGGCTCGAGCGGTTCGAACTCGATCCAGACGTGGCCGTATTGACCGCGTCCGCCGGACTGACGCACGAACTTGCCTTCGACCTTCGCTGCTTGACGGAACGTCTCGCGGTAAGCGACTTGCGGCTTGCCGACGTTCGTCTCGACCTTGAATTCGCGAAGCATGCGGTCAACCAGAATCTCGAGGTGAAGCTCGCCCATGCCGGCGATGATCGTCTGACCGGTCTCTTCGTCGGTACGAGCGCGGAAGGTCGGATCCTCTTCGGCGAGCTTCTGCAGAGCGATACCCATCTTGTCTTGGTCGGCCTTCGTCTTCGGCTCGACGGCAAGCTCGATAACCGGCTCAGGGAAGTTCATCGATTCGAGGATAACCGGATTCTTCTCGTCGCACAGCGTGTCGCCCGTCGTCGTGTCCTTCAGACCGACGGCCGCGGCGATATCGCCGGCGTAAACTTCGCTGATCTCTTGACGGCTGTTCGCGTGCATCTGCAGAATACGGCCGATGCGCTCGCGCTTGTTCTTCGTCGCGTTGATGACGTACGAACCGGAGTTCAGAACGCCGGAGTACACGCGGAAGAACGTCAGCTTGCCGACGTAAGGGTCGGTCATGATCTTGAACGCCAGAGCGGCGAACGGCTGATCGTCGCCCGACTTGCGGGTCGTCTCGGTTCCGTCTTCAAGGGTACCCTTGATGTCCGGAACGTCAACCGGAGCCGGCAGGTAGTCGACGACCGCGTCCAGCATCGGCTGAACGCCTTTGTTGCGATAGGAGGAACCGCAGACGACCGGGAAGATCTTCACTTCCACGACGCCCTTGCGGAGAGCCTTCTTGATCTCTTCCACCGTCAGCTCTTCGCCTTCGAGGTACTTCATCATCAGCTCTTCGTCAAGCTCGGCTACCTTCTCTACCAATTCCATACGCAGCTCTTCGACCTTGTCGGCGAGATCCGCGGGAATTTCGGATTTGACCGGTTCTTTGCCCAGATCGTCTTGGTAGACATAAGCGACCCGTTCGATCAGGTCGATCATGCCCTTGAAGTCGTTCTCGGCGCCGATCGGCAGTTGGATCGCGACGGCATTGGCTTGCAGACGATCGCGCATGTCTTGTACGACCTGCAGGAAGTCCGCGCCAATGATGTCCATCTTGTTGACGTAAGCGATCCGCGGTACGCCGTAACGGTCGGCTTGGCGCCATACCGTCTCGGACTGCGGTTCGACGCCTTCCTTGGCGCTGAATACGCCTACGGCTCCGTCCAATACGCGCAGGGAGCGCTCGACTTCTACCGTAAAGTCAACGTGACCCGGAGTGTCGATAATATTGATGCGGTGACCCTTCCACTGGGCGGTCGTCGCGGCGGACGTAATCGTGATGCCGCGCTCTTGTTCTTGTTCCATCCAGTCCATCGTAGCGGCGCCTTCGTGCACTTCGCCGATCTTATGAACGCGTCCGGTGTAGAACAGAATCCGCTCGGTAGTCGTCGTCTTACCCGCGTCAATATGCGCCATGATGCCGATATTGCGCGTATTCTGTAAGGAGAACTCCCTAGCCATTCATTTGTCTCCTTTCGCTTCCGTGACTCCGTGGAATTACCAACGGTAGTGGGCGAATGCTTTGTTGGCTTCTGCCATCTTGTGCGTGTCTTCGCGCTTCTTGACTGCTGCACCCGTGTTGTTGGAAGCATCCAGAATCTCGGCTGCAAGACGCTCTTCCATCGTCTTCTCGCCGCGGTTGCGGGAGTAGTTCACCAACCAACGCAGTCCAAGGGACGTACGGCGCTCCGGCTTGACTTCGATCGGAACTTGGTAGTTGGCGCCACCTACGCGGCGGGCTTTGACTTCGAGCACCGGCATGATGTTCTTGATAGCCGCTTCGAATACTTCCATGGGATCTTTGCCGGAACGTTCGCGAATCAGGTCGAACGCGTTGTACAGCAGCTGCTGGGCAACGCCTTTCTTCCCGTCGATCATGATCCGGTTGACGAGACGAGTAACCAGCTTGCTGTTGTATACCGGATCCGGGAGAACGTCCCGCTTCGGCACTGGTCCTTTACGTGGCATCGATATATCCTCCTTTCTCATTCTTGTTGTACCAAGCCTAGCCTATACGGGCATTAGGGCTTATTTTTTCGCTTTGGCGCGCTTCGTGCCGTACTTGGAACGAGCTTGCTTGCGGTTGTTGACGCCTGCGGTATCCAGAGCGCCGCGAACGATGTGATAACGGACACCCGGAAGGTCTTTAACCCGGCCGCCGCGGATCAACACGACGCTGTGCTCCTGCAGGTTGTGACCGATACCCGGAATGTAAGCCGTCACCTCTACGCGGTTCGTCAGACGTACCCGCGCGTATTTGCGAAGCGCGGAGTTCGGCTTCTTCGGCGTCATCGTGCCTACGCGAGTGCATACGCCGCGCTTCTGCGGCGCGCTCAGATCGGTCTCGACGCGCTTCAAGGCGTTGAAGCCCTTCTGCAGAGCAGGGGATTTCGATTTGACCACCTTCGGTTCGCGTCCTTTACGTACGAGCTGGTTGATTGTTGGCATGTTGCCACCCCCTTCCCAAAGAGTTAAACATAATGAGTCAACAGGCATCCGGTCCGTGAAGAGCGAAGCCCACAGATCCAGGCGGTTCATTTTGAGAAATGCGAAAGGGTCTGACCGATTCCTTCTTCGAAGAAAACGGCTAGAACCCGTAATCTCTATTCCTCTACGACAGCGGCCGCGGCCGTGCCGACGTCAATTCCGCACGCCTTGCCCAGGCTTCGCATCGTATCGACGAACGTGACTTCAACGTTATGTTGCCTGCACAATTGCACGATACGGCTCACCAGGCGGGAATCTGCATCTTGCGCCACATAGACCATCGTGGCCTTGCCTTGCTCCACCATCTTGGTCGTCTGCTTCGTACCGACCTTCACGCTTCCCGGCTGTATTCGTCCGTTCAAATCCATGGACTTCGACCTCCGAGCCGCATAAAATTCAGCACGTCGGGCACACACTAGGATATCTTATCACCTGGACCGGGCAGTGTCAAGAAAGGATCTCTTAGAAAAGACGTCGGCTCGACCGGCGTATATACGCCGCGACGAGAGCCGCCAAATAGAGCGCCGAGTAGCCGAGAAGCAAGGCGATTCTCCCCGCCGGCACCTCTCCGAAGCGGACGAGCATGTCCGAGATCCGGAAGACCGGCGGCACGAGCCACATCGCGATCCGAAGAGTTTCCGGAAGCTTCTCCTCCAATCCTTTTCCCCCGACCGATATCGCAAGCACGAGCAGCAGCCCCAACAGGGCAAGCGAGCGGCTCGCCGCCCAGCGCTCCGTGAAGAAGGCGGCGCAGGCGATCCCGAGCCAGGCCAGCAAGAGATGCGCCAGCAGGGCGATTCCGGCTTCGGGCGCGCCGGGGACGCGGTCGAACTTGTCGAATAGGATCGGAAAGGCGACCGCTAGAATCGACAGCAGGGCGGTTACCGTTCCGAGCAGCGAGAATTTGGCCGCTTCGTATTTGGCGACGCTGCGCGAATGAACGATCGTGACGAACCGCTGCGCCTCGTGCTCCAGGTCGATGAAGCCGTACGAGAGCCAAGCGGCGATGACGAACGTCCATATCGCGGTGAAGGCGTAGCTGTCCATGACCGGGTTCGGGACCTCGGAGTAGATAAACAAGATCGGTCCCGCGTACGCCAGGAGCGGAGCCAGGTAGCGATGAGAGCGAGCGTAATAGACGAAAAGGTAGCGGAGCAGGGCCGTCATGGCTTCGCCTCCGTCCGCTCTTCGGTCACTTCGAGGATGGACGCGCCGGCCTCGAGAAGCTCCTTGAGCAGCGCGTCGCTGCGCTCGGCCTCCACCCGGTACCGGACGACGTCTCCCTCCGTGCGGCAGTCGACGACTCCTTCCGACCGCGGGGCGGCATCCGCCTCCCTTATCCCCGGCATCCGGGCCGTCACTTCTCGCACCCTGCGCCTCGCTCGCGGATAAGTCTCGTCGCTTCCGATCCGCCCGTTCTCGATGGCGACGCAGCGGTCGGCCAGCCGGTCCACCCACTCCCTGTCGTGGCTGGCGACGACGATCGTCGTCCCTCCGGCCGCGAGCTCCCGAAGCAGCCCCGTCATCTCCTCCCGCGTAGACTCGTCAAGACCGCTGAACGGCTCGTCCAACAGCAGCAGCCGCGGCTCCGCGAGAACGGCTTGGATGAGATTCGCCTTCTGCAGCATCCCCTTGGAGAAATGCCTCATCTGAAGGGGCCCCGTATGGGCGAGTCCGAGCCGGGTCAAGTACCGGTCGATCGCGATCTCCGCCTTCTCTTCCGGCAAGCCGGCGATCGCGGCCATGTACCGGAGGTATTCGCGCGCGGAGAATCGCAGCTTCGGCAGCCGGTCCGGCGCGTAGCCGATCCGGATCGGCTCCGGGCTCTCGGCCAGCCGCCTCTCCCCCGAGGACAAGGCGGCGATTCCGGCCAGCAGCCTCAGCAGCGTGCTTTTCCCCGAGCCGTTGGAGCCGACGATCGCCGTCAGCTCGCCTTCGCGCACGGCCAAATTCACGTTCTCGAGCACGTTCCGTTTATCGTATCGCTTGCATGCGCCGCTCAGGACGACAAGCGCTCTTGGCGCGGCGGCGGACGTATCCGGCATTGTCCATGCTCCTCCATGATAGATGCTGTTTATTAATACAGGATTAACGCGGTTAAAGTTGCTGATTTTTTTGTCGGATATCCTCCTGTGGATATCGGATGCCGCCCCGAGAGACGGCAGCTCCGGGTCGGACGCCGCGGTTAATCACATGTGAATAACGGCTTGCGAGGCCGATATTCACAATTCGGCTGTGGGGAATGGGGACAGCGATGTGCATAGACGGGCGGTTCGTTCGATTGGCGGCTCGGATTCGCGGGATAAACGGTTTGCGATGTGAATAATTCGGGGCGCAGATCGTTAATGGAGTACGGCCGCGAGACGTTTGCCCACATGTGGATACAGGGAAAATGCGTTAATGCGCGGGGCAGGCCAAGGAGTTCACATGTGGATATGGGATGCGCGGCGTTAGCGAGCGGTTTGTGCGGCGTCCGGATGTGGATAGGAGAATGCGTGTGATGGAAGTCCGAAGTAGGTGGGTAGTGCGGTGTAGAGGGGCGGCGTAGGTGGATGGTGTAGGGATGTGGTGTAGGGGTGTGGTGTAGGGGTGTGGTGTAGGGATGTGGTGTATGGGTGTGGTGTGGAGGTACGTAGGTTGAATGAAGCAGGCGGTAAGTTTGATTTTTCGCCTTACGAGCTCGCGGTCGTGGATTTCGAACATGCAGGTCGCTTTTTTTAACTTGCGAAGGCGTTCGGAGGTTGGAGAATCAAGGCTGCCAGTCGCGGGCACAGGAAAAGCATAAGAAAAAAGCGGCCCCCCGAGAGGGACCGCTTCTTCGCGAAACGCGGTATCGGAAGTCAGCCCGGCGATTACTCGACCGTGACGGCTTCCAGATCGGCCGCTTCGTCCTCCGGCTCATCCAGAGGCGAGACGACCTTGATGTTGCGGTAGCGGGACATCCCCGTTCCTGCCGGGATGAGCTTCCCGATAATGACGTTCTCCTTGAGGCCGAGCAGACGGTCGACCTTGCCCTTGATGGCGGCATCGGTCAGGACGCGCGTCGTCTCTTGGAAGGACGCGGCCGACAAGAAGGAGTCGGTCTCGAGCGAAGCCTTCGTAATCCCGAGCAGCACCGGACGAGCGACGGCAGGCTCTTGGTCCGCCATGATCGCTTCGCGGTTGGCCGCTTCGTATTCGTGCACGTCGACGAACGAGCCCGGCAGCAGCTTCGTGTCGCCCGGATCGACGATCCGGATCTTGCGAAGCATCTGCTTGATCATAACCTCGACGTGTTTGTCGTTGATCTCAACGCCCTGGTTCCGGTAAACGCGCTGAACTTCCTGCAGAATGTAGTTCTGCACGCCGCGGACGCCCTTGATCCGGAGGATCTCCTTCGGGTCGATGGAGCCGTCGGTCAGCTCGTCGCCGGCTTCGATCTGGAGCCCTTCGTAGACGCGGATGCGCGAACCGTACGTGACGGCGTAAACCTTGGTCTCGGCATCGCCTTGAACCTCGATCTCGCGGCGGTCCTTCGTCTCGCGAATCTCCTTGACGACGCCGTCGATCTCGGAGATGACCGCTTGCCCCTTCGGGTTCCGGGCTTCGAACAGCTCCTGGATCCGCGGAAGACCTTGCGTGATGTCGTCTCCGGCGACGCCGCCGGTGTGGAACGTACGCATCGTCAGCTGGGTACCCGGTTCGCCGATCGATTGGGCCGCGATGATGCCGACGGCTTCGCCGATCTCGACCTTCTTGCCCGTCGCCAGGTTGCGGCCGTAGCACATCTTGCACACGCCGTGGCGGGCGCGGCAGCTAAGCACGGAGCGGATCTGCAGCTTCTGGATACCGGCGCGAACGATCTGTTCGGCCTTGACGGAGTCGATCAGGTCGTTGCGGCCGACGATAATCTCGCCGGTCTCCGGATGGCGAACCGTCTCGAACGCGTAGCGGCCTTCGATACGGTCGTACAGGTCCTCGATGATCTCCTTGCCGTCCTCGATCCGGCTGACCACGATGCCCTTGTCGGTGCCGCAGTCTTCTTCGCGAACGATGACGTCTTGAGCGACGTCGACGAGACGGCGGGTCAGGTAACCCGAGTCCGCGGTCCGCAGAGCCGTATCCGCCAGACCTTTCCGCGCGCCGTGGGTGGAGATGAAGTACTCCAAGACCGTCAGGCCTTCGCGGAAGTTCGACTTGATCGGCAATTCGAAGATTCGGCCGGACGGCGTCGCCATCAGGCCCCGCATGCCGCCGAGCTGCGTGATCTGCGACTTGTTGCCCCGCGCTTTGGAATCGACCATGAGCATGATCGAGTTGTAGCGGTCCATCGACTTCATGAGGACGTCGGTAATCTCGTCCTTCGTCTTCGACCAGATCTCGATGACGCGGTCGTAGCGTTCTTCGTCCGTGATCAAGCCGCGGCGGTATTGCGTCGTGATCGTCTTGACGCTCTCGTCGGACTTCTTCAGGATATCGAACTTCTCCGGCGGGATCATAACGTCGGCTACCGCGACCGTGATCCCGGCGCGCGTCGAGTACGTGAACCCGAGCTGCTTGATATCGTCGAGGATAACCGAAGTCTGCATCGTATGGTAACGGTTGAAGCACTCGCCGATGATCTGACCGAGGTATTCCTTGCCAACGGCGCCCGGCGTCGGAACTTCCTTCATGATCGCGTCGATGTCGGCGCCCTTGTCGTAGATGAAGTACTTCTCCGGCGTGCCCTTCAGCAGATTGTCCTTGGTCGCCTCGTTGATGTACGGGAACGTATCCGGGAAAATCTCGTTGAAGATGATCTTGCCGATGGTCGTGATGAGCAGCGCGTCCTGCTGCTTATCCGTGAAGGACTTCTTGTTCAGAGCCTTGACCGGAATGACGACGCGGGCGTGAAGATCGGCCACTCCGCGCTGGTAAGCGGACACCGCTTCGTTCACTTCGGACAGGCGCAGGCCGGAGCCCTTCGCTTCCTTGTTGTCCATCGTCAGGTAATAGCAGCCGAGTACCATGTCCTGAGACGGGGTTACGACCGGCTTGCCGTCCTTCGGGTTCAAGATGTTGCCCGACGCGAGCATGAGCAGGCGGGCTTCCGCTTGAGCCTCGGAGGAGAGCGGAACGTGCACGGCCATCTGGTCGCCGTCGAAGTCGGCGTTGTACGCCGTACAGACGAGCGGGTGCAGCTTGATGGCGCGGCCTTCGACCAGGATCGGCTCGAACGCCTGAATCCCGAGTCTGTGCAGCGTAGGCGCGCGGTTCAGCAGAACCGGGTGCTCCTTGATGACGTCCTCGAGAACGTCCCATACTTCGGCGCTGACGCGTTCGACCTTGCGCTTCGCGCTCTTGATGTTATGGGCGAGTCCCTTCTGAACGAGCTCCTTCATGACGAAGGGCTTGAACAGCTCCAGAGCCATCTCCTTCGGCAGGCCGCACTGATACATCTTCAGGCTCGGCCCGACGACGATAACGGAACGTCCGGAGTAGTCGACGCGCTTCCCGAGCAGGTTCTGGCGGAAGCGGCCTTGCTTGCCCTTCAGCATGTGGCTGAGGGACTTCAGCGGACGGTTGCCGGGACCCGTAACCGGACGGCCGCGGCGGCCGTTGTCGATCAGGGCGTCGACGGCTTCCTGAAGCATCCGCTTCTCGTTCTGTACGATAATGTCCGGCGCGCCCAGATCGAGCAGGCGCTTCAGACGGTTGTTCCGGTTGATGACGCGGCGGTACAGGTCGTTCAAGTCGCTCGTCGCGAAGCGTCCGCCGTCGAGCTGAACCATCGGACGCAGCTCCGGCGGAATGACCGGCAGCACGTCGAGGATCATCCAGTCCGGCATGTTGCCGGAATTGCGGAACGACTCGATGACTTCGAGGCGCTTGATCGCGCGGTTGCGGCGTTGGCCTTGGGCCGTGCGAAGCTCTTCCTTGAGCACGTCCAGCTCGCGGTCGAGGTCGATATCCTGCAGCAGCTTCTTGACCGCTTCGGCGCCCATGCCCGCTTGGAAGGCATAGCCGTACTTCTCGCGGTAGCTGCGGTATTCCTTCTCGGAGAGCAGCTGCTTCTTCTCGAGCGGCGTGTCGCCCGGATCCGTCACCACGTAGGACGCGAAGTAGATAATCTCTTCGAGCGAACGCGGGGACATGTCGAGGGCGAGGCCCATCCGGCTCGGAATGCCTTTGAAGTACCAGATGTGCGAGACCGGAGCGGCCAGCTCGATGTGGCCCATCCGTTCGCGGCGCACCTTGGCGCGGGTCACTTCGACGCCGCAGCGATCGCACACGACGCCTTTGTAGCGGACGCGCTTATATTTGCCGCAATGGCACTCCCAGTCCTTGGTCGGCCCGAAGATCTTCTCGCAGAACAGGCCTTCCTTCTCCGGCTTGAGCGTCCGATAGTTGATCGTCTCGGGCTTCTTCACTTCGCCTCTCGACCACGAGCGGATTTTGTCCGGGGAGGCCAAACCGATTTTCATAAACTCGAAATTGTTGACGTCTAACAAGGAGCAAACCCTCCTTCATCGTTGCTGCGGATTTCGGAACGGGAACGGCTGAATAACCGGATCTTGCGGACGGAGAACGGAGTCGGGCGGCCGCTTGGCCGCCTTCTCCTTCGGACGATTACTCGGCGCCGACTTCGGAGCCTTCCAGGTTCAGGTTCAGCTTGTCGCCGGTAGCGTCGTCTTCGTCGTCCATCTCTTTCATTTCGATCTCCCGCTCGTCGCCCGCGAGGATCTTCACGTCCATGCCGAGGCTCTGCAGCTCTTTGATCAAGACCTTGAACGATTCGGGAACGCCCGGCTCCGGCACGTTCTCGCCTTTGACGATCGATTCGTACGTCTTCACCCGGCCGACCACGTCGTCGGACTTGACGGTCAGAATCTCTTGCAGCGTGTAGGCGGCGCCGTAGGCTTCCAGCGCCCACACTTCCATCTCCCCGAAGCGCTGGCCGCCGAACTGGGCTTTACCGCCCAGCGGCTGCTGCGTAACGAGCGAGTACGGACCGGTGGAACGGGCATGGATTTTGTCGTCGACCATGTGCGCCAGCTTGATCATGTACATGACGCCGACGGTGATCTCGCGTTCGAACGGCTCGCCCGTGCGTCCGTCGTACAGGATCGTCTTGCCGTTGCGCTGCATGCCGGCTTCTTCCATCGTATCGAAGACGTCGTTCTCGCGCGCTCCGTCGAATACCGGGGTCGCGGCGCGAATTCCGAGGTATTTGCAAGCCATGCCGAGGTGAACTTCCAGCACCTGTCCGATGTTCATCCGGGAAGGTACGCCCAGCGGGTTCAAGACGACTTGAACCGGCGTGCCGTCCGGCAGGAACGGCATGTCTTCTTCTGGCAGGATGCGGGCGATAACCCCTTTGTTGCCGTGGCGTCCGGCCATCTTGTCGCCCTCGGAGATCTTCCGCTTCTGGGCGATGTAGACGCGCACCAGCTGGTTGACGCCCGGCGGCAGCTCGTCGCCGTTCTCGCGGGTGAACACCTTGACGTCGACGACGATGCCGTCGGTACCGTGAGGCACGCGAAGCGACGTGTCGCGGACTTCGCGAGCCTTCTCGCCGAAGATCGCGTGCAGCAGGCGCTCTTCCGCCGTCAGCTCGGTGACGCCCTTCGGCGTGACCTTGCCGACGAGGATGTCGCCCGCGCCGATCTCGGCGCCGACGCGGATGATGCCGCGCTCGTCGAGGTTGCGCAGCGCGTCTTCGCCGACGTTCGGGATGTCGCGCGTGATCTCTTCCGGCCCGAGCTTCGTGTCGCGCGCTTCGGACTCGTACTCCTCGATGTGGATCGAAGTGTACACATCCTCGCGGACCATCTTCTCGGAGAGGAGGATCGCATCCTCGTAGTTATAGCCTTCCCAGGTCATGAACGCGACGACGACGTTGCGGCCGAGGGCCAATTCGCCGGTGTCGGTGGACGGACCGTCCGCCAGGATGTCGCCCTTCTTGACGATGTCTCCCTTGCGGCTCAGAGGACGCTGGTTGATGCACGTTCCTTGGTTGGAACGCATGAACTTCTGAAGCTTGTATTTGACGAGATCGCCCTTGACTTCCTTGCCGTCGATCACTTCCGTGCGGCGGAGCCAGATCTCGTTCGCGGTAACGCGTTCGATGATGCCGTCGTACTTGGACACGATGCAGACGCCCGAGTCCTTCGCGGCCTTGTGCTCCATGCCGGTGCCGACGAGCGGCGCGTCCGGCACGAGCAGCGGAACGGCCTGCCGCTGCATGTTCGATCCCATGAGCGCGCGGTTGGAGTCGTCGTTCTCGAGGAACGGGATCATCGCGGTCGCCACGGACACGACCTGCTTCGGCGAGACGTCCATGAAGTCGACCCGGTCGGACGGCATCGTCAGGATGTTGTCCGCTTGCTTGTTGTAGCGAACGATGACCATGTCGTCGGCGAACCGGTTGTCCTCCGTCAGCTCCGCGTTCGCTTGCGCGATGATGTAGTTGTCTTCCTCGTCCGCCGTCATGTAGACGATCTCTTCCGTGACGCGTCCGGTCGTATGGTCGACCTTGCGGTACGGCGCCTCGATGAAGCCGTACTCGTTGATGCGGGCGAACGTCGACAAGGAGTTGATCAAGCCGATGTTCGGACCTTCCGGCGTCTCGATCGGACACATCCGGCCGTAGTGGGACGGATGAACGTCGCGCACTTCCATGCCCGCGCGTTCGCGCGTCAGACCGCCGGGACCGAGAGCGGACAGGCGGCGCTTGTGCGTCAGCTCGGCCAGAGGGTTCGTCTGGTCCATGAACTGAGACAGCTGCGAGGAGCCGAAGAACTCCTTGATCGCCGCGATGACCGGACGGATGTTGATCAGCGCTTGCGGCGTGATCGCGTTCTGGTCCTGGATCGACATGCGCTCGCGAACGACGCGCTCCATCCGCGACAAGCCGATGCGGAACTGGTTCTGCAGAAGCTCGCCGACGGAACGCAGGCGACGGTTGCCCAGATGGTCGATGTCGTCCGTGTTGCCGATGCTGTGCAGCAGGTTCATAAAGTAGTTGATCGAGGCGATAATATCCGCCGGGGTGATATGCTTCACCGACTTGTCGATCAGGCCGTTGGAGATGATCTTGACGACCTTGCCGTCTTCTTCCGGAGAATAGACGTTAACGACTTGCAGCGGAATGTCTTCCGATTCGTTGACGCCGCCGGTGACGCGGTACGTCTTGAAGCCGACGTTCTTCTCCAGCATCGGAAGAATCTGATCCAGCAGACGGCGGTCGATCATCTGGCCGGCTTCGGCCACGATCTCGCCCGTCGACGGATCGACGAGAGTCTCCGCCAGGCGTTGATTGAAGAGGCGGTTCTTGATATGCAGCTTCTTGTTGATCTTGTAGCGGCCTACGTTCGCGAGATCGTAGCGCTTCGGATCGAAGAAGCGGGCCACGAGCAGGCTTCGCGCGTTCTCGAGAGTCGGCGGCTCGCCCGGGCGAAGGCGCTCGTAAATCTCGATAAGGGCCTTCTCCGTGGAATCGGTGTTGTCCTTCTCGAGGGTGTTGCGGATGAACTCGTCATGCCCGAGCAGATCGAGAATCTCGGCGTCGGTGCCGAACCCGAGGGCGCGGAGCAGAACGGTAACCGGAATCTTGCGCGTCCGGTCGATCCGCACGTATACGATATCTTTGGCGTCCGTCTCGAGCTCGAGCCAAGCTCCCCGGTTCGGGATGACGGTAGCGGTGTAAGTCTTCTTGCCGTTCTTGTCTACCTTGGTGCTGTAGTAGACGCTCGGCGAACGGACCAGCTGGCTGACGATGACGCGTTCCGCGCCGTTGATGATGAAGGTGCCGGTCTCCGTCATGAGCGGGAAGTCGCCCATGAACACCTCTTGCTCCTTCACTTCGCCGGTCTCCTTGTTCAAGAGACGGACTTTGACGCGAAGCGGCGCCGCGTAGGTCACGTCGCGCTCCTTCGATTCGTCGACCGAATACTTCGGCTCTCCCAGGCTGTAGTCGATGAACTCCAGCACGAGATTGCCCGTGAAGTCCGAGATCGGCGAGATGTCTTGGAAAATCTCGCGCAGCCCTTCGTCAAGGAACTTCTGATAAGACTGCTGCTGGATCTCGATCAGGTTCGGGACTTCCAGCACCTCGTTAATGCGGGCGTAGCTGCGCCGCGTGCGGCGGCCATACTGAACAAGATGTCCTGCCAATTAACCTCACCCCTTCAGTCTACTTCAACACAAGCGAGAACGAGATCCTCTCTCCAGCAGTAGCAGAGGCAGCCGTTCCGCGGGCGTACGCTCGTAAGCAAGCCAAATCGCAGGACAAACGGCCGGATAGCGTAAATAAAGAAAAGCCCTTATGCGCCGGTAGGCATCACAATGGCACCCGTTATCCAGTCATTTGCCCAAAACAAACCCATTATACGCCATTCGGCAGAAACTTATTCGCAAATTGCCGATTTAGCTTGACATTTCAGCCCGCTAAAGACAATGAGCCCATCTTAATACTGACATTTTTCAATAATATCACACTGTGAAAACCAAGTCAAACCATTTCTGCTCGGTAAATCCGATAGCCCTTGTCCTTGCCGATCTCTTCGACCCGATCCTCCCCGAACACTTCCTGAAGCTTCGCCTTGGCCGACGGAGCCCCTTGCTTGTTCTGGATGACGATCCACAGCGATCCGCCCGGGTTCAGATGCTCCTTCGCTTCCGTCAAAATTCGATGGACGACGACTTTGCCCGCCCGGATCGGCGGATTCGAGAGTATGACGTCGAAGCGCCGGCCGGCCAGGGCCTCGTACAGATCGCTCTGCATCGCCGTAACGTTGGCGATGCCGTTCGCGGCCGCGTTGTCCCGCGCCAGCGCGACGGCCCGTTCGTTGATATCCACCATGGTGACATGTCCTCGCGGCGCAAGGCGGGCCGCGACGAGTCCGATCGGACCGTATCCGCACCCGAGGTCGAGCACGTTCGCGTCCGGGGCCAGCTCCATCCGCTCGATCAAGACGCGGCTGCCGTAGTCCACCCCGTCCCGCGAGAACACGCCGGCATCGGAGGTGAGACGGAAGCGGTGGCCTCTCAGCTCGGCCGCGAACGTCCGCCGGTCGCTCGCGGTCTGTGGAGTTCTCGAATAATAATGCTCGCTCATCGGCGTTCCTCCTTGCCTTCATGAACAAACCCCTCGAAGAAGGAATTCTTCAAGGGGTTTGATGCCTAGGCGATCCGATTACTTAACTTCAACCTTAGCGCCGGCTTCTTCGAGCTTAGCTTTGACGGACTCGGCTTCTTCCTTGGACACTTTCTCTTTGAGCGCCTTCGGAGCGTTGTCGACGACGTCTTTCGCTTCTTTCAGGCCGAGACCCGTGATTTCGCGAACGACTTTGATAACGTTGATTTTGGAAGCGCCGGCGTCCACGAGGACAACGTCGAATTCCGTTTGCTCTGCGACTTCGGCAGCGCCGCCGCTAGCGACGACAGCTACCGGAGCAGCCGCGGTTACGCCGAATTCTTCTTCGATTGCTTTAACGAGATCGTTCAGTTCCAGAACGCTCATGCCTTTGATGGCTTCCAAGATTTGCTCTTTGCTCATGGAATTGTACCCTCCAATAGTTTAGTGTTGTTGGTTGGTCGTGCCTGTGCGCGGCCGATCGCTAAGCGGTCGGCTTACGCGCTTGCTTCGTTCTTCTCGGCGACCGCCTTGACGGCCAGCGCGAAGTTGCGGATCGGAGCTTGAAGGACGCTGAGCAGCATGGACAGCAGGCCTTCGCGGGAAGGCAGGTCGGCCAGCGCTTTGACTTGGACGCTGTCGATGAAGCGGCCTTCAACGACTCCGCCCTTCAGCTTCAGAGCGTCGTTCTTCTTCGCGAAGTCGTTCAGGATCTTCGCGGCCGCGACGACGTCGGTCTTGCTGAACGCGACGGCAGTCGGGCCGGTCAGAACGGAATCCAGCTCGGACAGTTCGACGCTGGCGGCGGCGCGGCTGACCAAGGAGTTCTTCAACACTTGGAATTCGACGCCGGCTTCGCGAAGCGTCTTGCGAAGCTCGGTGACTTGAGCGACGTTCAGACCGCGGTAGTCGGCCACGACGGTGCTCGCGCTCTCGCGCAGCTTCGACGCGATCGCCGCGACTTCCTGCTGCTTCGCTTCGATGATTTTCGCATTTGCCATTTCGTACACCTCCTGGATCATCATTCAACCGTATCGAATTCGCGTAAAATCGGCGGGGACATAAGAAATGCCTCCGCAGAATCTACGGAGGCATGACGTGTTCATCGATTCGACGGCCCCGGAGAGCCTGTCGCGATCTATCCACACACCTCGGTAGGAAATTAAGCCTCTCGGCACCTACGGTCTACGGTATCGATATTCAACTTTATGAACTTACCACGATCGTGCAAAGCCTGTCAATCGCTAGTTATTCCCTGCGATTAACGGTAAGCAGCCACGTTGACGCGAGCGCCCGGTCCCATCGTCGAAGAGATCGAGATGTTCTTCAGGTACACGCCCTTGGCAGCCGCCGGCTTGGCGCGGTTCAGCGCGTCGATCAGAGCCTTCAAGTTATCGTTCAGCTTCTCGGCGTCGAACGATACTTTGCCGATCGGTGCGTGAATTTGTCCGGCCTTGTCCAGACGGTATTCGATCTTACCGGCTTTGATCTCTTGGACGGCCTTGGCAACGTCGTTCGTTACCGTGCCGGCCTTCGGGTTAGGCATGAGGCCCTTACCGCCGAGAATACGACCGAGTTTACCGACTTCGCTCATCATGTCCGGAGTCGCGACGCAGACGTCGAACTCGAACCATCCTTGCTGGATCTTGTTGATGAGGTCCGCATCGCCGACATAGTCGGCTCCGGCGGCTTCGGCTTCTTTAAGCTTCTCGCCCTTGGCGAATACGAGTACGCGCTTCGTCTTACCCGTACCGTGAGGCAGGACGACGACGCCGCGAACGTTCTGGTCTTGCTTCCTCGGATCGACGCCGAGACGGACGGCGACTTCGACGGACTCGTCGAACTTGGCCGTAGCTGCCTTCTTCACGAGCTCGATCGCTTCCAACGATTCGTAGGTCGCGTCGCGGTCGATCAGCTTGGCGGCTTCTGCGTACTTCTTGCCGTGCTTAGCCATGTTGTTCTCCTCCTTGTGTGGTAGTAACGGAAGTTCTCCTCCCACATGCCCCGGACGACAACGCCCGGCGCACCCGGTTCGGGAACTGCTTCCCGTCCGGAATTAGTCTTCGACGACAACGCCCATGCTGCGGGCGGTACCTTCGATCATGCGCATAGCCGCTTCGACGGAAGCCGCGTTGAGGTCGACCAGCTTCTGCTCGGCGATCTCGCGTACTTTCGCGCGCTTAACGGTTGCGACTTTCTTCTTGTTCGGCTCTCCGGAACCCTTCTGGATACCGGCTGCGACGCGCAGCAATACGGCTGCCGGCGGCGTCTTCGTCTCGAACGTGAAGGAACGGTCCTCGAATACGGTGATGACGACCGGAATGATCAGTCCGGCTTGGTCCGCCGTACGAGCGTTGAATTCCTTACAGAAAGCCATGATGTTGACGCCGGCTTGACCCAGTGCAGGACCGATAGGCGGCGCCGGGTTGGCTTTGCCGGCCGGAACTTGAAGCTTAACCAGCTTGATGACTTTTTTGGCCATGATGCACACCTCCTTGCCCCATAATGCGGTTCGACGGGATTCGAGATCCCTCCCGCTCTTTCATAGAAACCAGATATTATATCTTCTCCACTTGAGTATAATCCAACTCGAGCGGGGTTTCCCTACCGAACATGTTGACGTGCACCTTCAGCTTGCTCTTGTCGTGCAGGATCTCTTCGACCGACCCGACAAAATTGGCGAAAGGCCCGACCTTGACGCGAACGTTCTCCTTCAGCTCGAAGTCGATGACCGGCTTCGGCTCTTCCATTCCCATGTGGCGCAGAATCTGTTCCACTTCTTCGGGAAGCAGAGCCGTCGGCTTCGACCCGGAGCCCGTGGAGCCCACGAACCCGGTAACGCCGGGCGTGTTGCGAACCACGTACCAGGAGTCGTCGGTCTGGATCATCTCGACGAGGACGTAGCCGGGATACACCTTGCGCATCACCGTCTTCTTCTTGCCGTCCTTGTTGACGAGCTCTTCCTCCATCGGAACGAGCACCCGGAAGATCTTGTCCTGCATGCCCATTGACTCCACGCGCTTCTCCAGGTTCGTCTTTACCTTGTTCTCGTAACCGGAGTACGTGTGGACAACGTACCATCTTTTCTCCATCGAAATGCCACCTTTGGTTCCCACGTCAAATGACGAGATCGACGAGCTGAGAAATGATTATGTCCAGCACCCAGAAGTAGAGGGTTACCAGCAGCACGGTCACCACGACGACGATCGTGTAGCTGATCAACTCTTTACGCTTCGGCCAGCGGACTTTCTTCAATTCGCCCCAACTGTCGCTAAAGAACGAAAAAAAGGACCCAAAGCTCTGTTTCATTTTGGCTAGGAAAGTCACGTCCAAACCTCCTACGACTTACCGAGTTTCGCGATGAGGAAGATGCGCGTTGCAGAACTTGCAGAACTTCTTCAGCTCGATGCGATCGGAGTGCGTCCGTTTGTTCTTGCTCGTCGTGTAGTTCCGTTGCTTGCAGGTCGTGCAAGCGAGCGTGATAATTACCCGCATGTGTTCCACCTCCCGGGCTTGCCAACTTCATAAACATATTGAATCCAAGTGCAAACGCCGCTCCGTCGACCTACGACAACGAAACCTGGCGTATCACTCGAGATTCAGGGCCTGTGCATAAAACTCCACCTTAAGGTTACTAAAATAATTTATCACAGGCCCCTATCGATGTCAACGAAAATCACGGTCAAGGAAAATCGGTACATGCTCCCAGCCTCAGAGCCTAGTATCCATTGTATCTCTATTTGGATGAATCTAACCCTCCCCGGCGACATTCCTTCGGGTCTCGTCCGTCGGATCGCGACGCGCGGGCGAACGCGGAACCAAAAAAAGCGGCCCGTCGAAGGCCGCTTGTCGTTGGCAAGGTTAGGTATCCTTATGTACGAGTTCCGTTCGCGCTTATCCGCCGATATCTCGCACTTCCAAGTATCTCTCGAGCTTGCGCTTCACGCGCTGCAGAGCGTTGTCGATCGACTTGACGTGCCGGTCGAGGTCGACGGCGATCTCCTGATAAGAGCGCCCGTCAAGATAGAGCATGAGAACCTTCCGTTCCAGATCGCTCAGAATCTCGGACATCTTGTCCTCGAGTCCGAAGAATTCTTCCTGGTTGATGATCATCTCTTCCGGATCGCAGACGCGGGAGCCGCAGATGACGTCCAGCAGCGTCCGGTCGGAATCTTCGTCGTAGATGGGCTTGTCCAGCGAGACATAGGAGTTGAGAGGAATGTGCTTCTGACGGGTGGCGGTCTTGATCGCCGTGATGATCTGGCGGGTGACGCACAGCTCGGCGAACGCCTTGAAGGAGGCCAGCTTGTCTCCCTTGAAGTCGCGAATCGACTTGTACAAGCCGATCATGCCTTCCTGCACGATGTCTTCCCGCTCCGCCCCGATCAGGAAGTACGATCGGGCCTTCGCGCGGACGAAGTTCCGGTACTTGTTGATCAAGTACTCCAGAGCGTCCGAATCTCCAAGCCGGACGGCCTCTACGATGTCCTCGTCGGTCTTGAAGTCATATTCGTGTGTTGCCAATTCGTTCACGTCAACGCTCACGAATCATCCCTCCGACCTTCAGGACATGATGGATTCCAATTCACATTCTAGCAAACTACTACCAATATACTTGATGAAGCCCATAGCGTCAACCGATTCGACCTGATTTGACGCGGATTCCGGGGTTTCGACCCTGGCAAAACTGCCATCCGCCTCCAAGTTTCAGTCGCCTTCTCCCCGCCTCATTCTCTCCAGGCGGACCTGCACGTCGGGGCGAAGCACGTTGCCCAGAGGATTCCGCTTGGGCGGCGGCTCCTTCCGGATCGTCCGCTCGATCTCCTTCCGGCTCTCCTCGACGGCGATCCGGAGCTCGCGGGCCGAGAGGCGAAGCGCGCCTCTCCCGAAGGCGACCCGCTGCTCCGTCTGGTCCGACGTGGCCACGTACACGTTGCGCTTCACCGACGTCGTCTCGCCGACCAGCCGCTCGAAGCATTCGTCCGCCGTCTCCTTCTCCCGGGTGAAGACGACGTTCAGCCGATGGTGCTTGTATTCGGCGCCCAAGCCGGGAACCCGGAACGCGTCGAACACGACGGAGACGGACACCCCGGCGTAGCTCTGGTAGTTCGCGAGCAGGTCGAGGAGCCGGTCGCGGGCGTCCTCGAGCTTCTCCTGCTTCAGCTTCTCCAGCTCCGGCCAGGCGCCGATCATGTTGTAGCCGTCGACGATCAGGACGTCTTCACGGCGAAGCATGTCCTTCTCCTCGGCCGGCCGGATCGGCGCCCTTAGCAAGCCCGCGCTGCCGGACGCTCTCGTACAGGATGACGCCGGCGGCGACGGACGCGTTCAGGGAGTTGACCTTCCCGAACATCGGAAGCGAGATGAGGAAGTCGCACTTCTCCCGCACGAGGCGGGAGATTCCCTTGCCTTCGCTGCCGATGACGATCGCCAGAGGCCCGGTCAGGTTCGCCTTGTACGCGCTCTGGGTCGCGGCGGCGTCGGCTCCGGCGATCCATACGCCGGCTTCCTTCAGCTTGTCGATGGTCTGGGCCAGATTCGCCACGCGGGCGACGGGCACGTGTTCGACCGCTCCGGCCGACGTCTTGGCCACGACTGCCGTCAGGCTCGCGCTGCGGCGCTTGGGCACGATCACGCCGTGGGCTCCCGTGCAATCGGCCGAACGGAGGATGGAGCCGAGGTTGTGCGGGTCCTCCACCTCGTCGAGCAGCACGAGCAGCGGCGCTTCGCCGCGTTCGGCGGCCAGCTCGAGCATATCGTCGACTTCGGCGTAGGAGACGGCCGCCGCCTGGGCGACGACGCCTTGGTGCTGCACGTCCGGCGCCAGGGAGTCGAGCTTCTTCTTGTCGGCGAACTGCACGACGACGCCGCGGGACTTGGCTTCCTCGAGAATCGGCTGAACGAGGCTCCGCTGCGCCTGGTTCGACACCCAGATCTTGTTCAGGGCCCGTCCGGCCTTCAGCGCTTCGAGCACCGGGTGCTTGCCCGCCAGATACGTCTCGCTTGCCGACTCCTCTTCTTCCGGCCCTTCGAAGGCCGCCGTCACGGGCGGCCGTTCGGCCGGCGGACGTCCGGCTTCCGGACGGCGCGAGTCGTGCCGGCGAGCCTCCGGACGATCGGCACGGGCATCCGCGCGATGGGCTTCCGACCGGCGGGAGTCCGACCGGTTGCCTTCCGGACGATGAGCATCCGGGCGGCGAGCATCCGACCGATGGGAATCCGGGCGATGGGGATCCGAACGATGGGGATCCGAACGATGGGAATCCGGGCGTTGGCCGTCCGGCCGGCGGTCCGCGGAACGGGCTTGCGAATCCTTGTCGCGGCGTCCCGGCCCCGGCCTTCCTCCGGACGATGGGCGTGGGCGATGGCGATTATTCATGATGATCAGGTCCTTTCTCACTCGTCGTCGGATCGTCGGCGAAGGCGAGGCCGATCAGCCGTTCGAGCCTGTCCCGCTCTCCGCGGTAATAGAGGTAGCCGACCAGGCACTCGAGCCCGGTGGCGTGGCGGTATTCTCCGGGATCGGCGTTCTTGGGCGGCTGCCCGGACTTGGCGTTGCGGCCGCGCCGCGCGATGTCCGCCTCCTCCTCGGTCAGAAGCGGCATCCAGCGCCGGAGCAGCCTCGCCTGGGCCGCCGCCGAGACGTAGCGGGTGGAGGCGCGATGCAGCTCGTGCGGCTTGCGGACGATGTTCGCGATCAGATATTGGCGCACGTACACCTCGAACACGGCATCGCCGATATACGCCAGAACGACCGGCGGGAGCTGGTTCGCCGGCACGCCCGCGGGAACGAGCGGGGCGACGATGGGGCCGGGAGACGGCGACGCCATCGGGACGGCCGCTTCCGGGGCCGGCATCGCCGTCCCGGAAGCCCCGGCGCCCGGCCGGCCCGGGACGGCCGCTCCGGCCGCCAACGACCGCTTCTCCGCCACGGCGGCATCGGCCGCGGCTCTCGCGTCCCCGGAAGCCGAAGCTTCCGCGGTCTCGGATCGCAAGCCGCCCTCCCGTTCCGCTTCCGACGCCCCAGGGAACGTCGGCCCGCTCATCCGCGCCGCCAACGGATGCCCTGCGGCGTATCCTCGAGCAGAATTCCCTTCGCGGCCAGCAGGTCGCGAATCTCGTCGGCGCGGGCGAAATTCCGGCTCTTCCGCGCTTCCGTCCGCTCGGCGATCAATCCCTCGACCTCCGAGTCCAGCAGATCGTCGCCCGCTTCCGGCAGAAGCAGCCCGAGCACGCCGTCGAACTCTTCGATCAGCCCGAGAATGAGCTTCAGCCCCGCGGCTTCGACCGTCTCCCTCTGCAGGTAGGCGTTCGTCTCGCTGACGAGCTGGAACCAGACCGTCACGGCGTCCGCCGTGTTGAAGTCGTCCTCCATCTTGGCGCGGAACTCCCCGCGCAGCCGCCCGATCTTCTCTTGCAGCCCGGCGTCCGGCTCCGCGATCGAGCCGGCGTCGGCGCTCGAGAGCCGGTGCAGGACGTTGTCCCGGCTCGTCGTCAGCCGCGCGACGCTGTTCTCCGCCTGGCGGAGCGTCTCTTCGCTGAAGTTGAGCGGGCTGCGGTAATGCGTTGTCAGCATGACGTACCGGATCGCCTGCGCGCTCGTCCGCTTCAGCAGCTCTCTCGGATTGATCCCGTTGCCGAGGGACTTCGACATTTTCTCATTATTGATGTTCACGAAGCCGTTATGCATCCAGTAGCGGGCGAGCGGCTGTCCCGTCAGCGACTCCGATTGGGCGATCTCGCACTCGTGGTGCGGGAACTGCAGGTCGTGGCCGCCGCCATGGATGTCCAGCGTCTGCCCCGCGTACTTCAGAGCCATCGCGGAGCACTCGATGTGCCAGCCCGGACGGCCTTCGCCCCACGGGCTCGGCCAGCTGATCTCGCCCGGCTTCGCGGCCTTCCACAGCACGAAGTCCTGCGGGTTCTCCTTGCGTTCGTCCACCTCGACGCGGATGCCGTACTGCAGCTCGTCGAGATTCTTGTGCGACAGCTTGCCGTATTCCGGGAACGCCGACGTACGGAAGTAGACGTCGCCGCCGCTCTCGTAGGCATAGCCTTTGCCGACGAGGCCCGAGATAAACTCGACGATCTCCGGAATGTTCTCCGTCACCCGCGGGTTGATCGAGGCCGGGCGAGCGCCAAGCCCTTCGCGGTCCTCGTTGAATCCCGCGATGAACCGATCCGCGAGCTCCGGCACGGTCACGCCGAGCTCCGCCGCCCGGCGGATCATCTTGTCGTCCACGTCCGTGAAGTTCACGACGTAGTTCACTTTGAAGCCGGCGTACTCGAAGTAGCGGCGCACGACGTCGAAGAAAATAACCGGACGCGCGTTGCCGATATGAATGTAGTCGTAGACGGTCGGCCCGCAGACGTACATGTTCACCTGGCCGGGAACGAGAGGCACGAACGCTTCCTTCTCCCGGGTTAAGCTGTTATAGATCGCGATGGTCACCTAGGGTTGGCTCCTTTTCTAACCGTTATCGTTCATTCATGGTATGCTTCACGAATCCTGGGGCGCCGCTCCGACCTTCTCCCGTTCCTGCGGCTCCCGCCCGCTTCCGCTTCCTTCCGGGCGTTCCTTCAACCGCTGAATCTCGGCCTTGAGCTCGTTGATCTCCTTCTGCATGAAGCGGAACGTCTCGACCAGCGGGTCCGGAAGGTTCGTGTGATCCAGCCGGTCGCCGACCCTCTCGCCGTTGCGCTTGACGACCCGCCCCGGAATGCCGACGACGGTGCTATCGGGCGGCACGGGCCGGAGAACGACGGAATTGGCTCCGATATTCGAATTGTCGCCGACTTTGAACGAGCCTAACACCTTCGCCCCGGAAGCGATGACGACCCGGTTGCCGATCGTCGGGTGGCGCTTCCCCTTCTCCTTGCCGGTGCCGCCGAGCGTGACGCCCTGGTAGATGACCACCTCGTCGCCGATCTCGCACGTCTCCCCGATGACGACGCCCATCCCGTGGTCGATGAACAGCTTGCGGCCGATCTTCGCCCCCGGATGGATCTCGATGCCCGTCATGAACCGGCTGATCTGCGAGATGATCCGGGCGATCGTGAACCAGCGCCGCCGGTAGAACACGTGAGCGATCCGGTGCGCCCAGATGGCGTGCAGCCCGGAATATGTGAAGATGACTTCGAATCGGCTCCGCGCCGCCGGGTCGTTCTCGAAGACCGCCTCGATGTCCGAGCGGATCGTGCTCCATATTCCCATCTCCAACCCCCCTCTGTCTACTTGGCCAAAAAGGAAAACAACAGCTGACGCCGTATCCGACGGCTTGCCGGACTGCCGCTCCGCTATGGGAACCGTTACCGGGACCTCATGGCGGTCCGATGGGTGGCGAGTAGTTGTTCGAAATTCTAGAACATCTCCGGGATTTGGGCCCGTTTTCGGGCGTGTTGTTCTAATCCTTAGAACATCTCTGGAATTTACCGGCCATTCTCGGATGTGTTGTTCTAATTCTTAGAACATCTCCGGGATTTCCGGCCCGTTTTCGGGTGTGTTGTTCTATTTTTTAGAACATCTCCGGA
>NZ_JACJVR010000083.1 GCF_014212175.1 Cohnella xylanilytica
AATTAGGGGGCCGAACCGAGTAGACCTTTCCGTAGGGTTGTCGTTACTTACTACGGTATAGGAGCCCCTTTCTTTTATAAAATTATTCAACCGTGTCATGTTCTTAGCAAAATTTCTGTCACCACGGCCCTTAATGGCTCCACAGACGGTCAATATAGGCGTTATTTGCGAAATAAGCGCAATGTGTCCGTTAACCTAAACGTTCGTAGTGTCCGTTACGTTTTCTCAACCATATGGATGGTTAGAGAATGAGCAGTCGTAGAAAAAATGTTGTGATAAAAATTTTAATTCAATTCACGCTCCCGAGAGAGGCGACTTTGCGGCCTGACCATGTTTGCCTCTTGGCGAAAATTTCAATCCACGCTCCCGCATGGGGAGCGACACTACGTCAGCGCTCTCTCCGCCTTCGAGACGCAGATTTCAATCCACGCTCCCGCGTGGGGAGCGACCACGTCCAGTAGATCCCCTTCAACTCGGGGTGAGATTTCAATCCACGCTCCCGCGTGGGAAGCGACGATCCACCAGATGCTGACGCAGCTCGCCACCCTGAAATTTCAATCCACGCTCCCGCGTGGGGAGCGACAACGGCCTAAAGGGTTCCGACGCCGGCACGTCGCTATTTCAATCCACGCTCCCGCGTGGGGAGCGACCCTTCGGTAAGGCCGGCCGTAATGATTCTTTTCTCCAATTTCAATCCACGCTCCCGCGTGGGGAGCGACTTTGCTGTTCTGCTCAATCCGCTGCCGGGCAATATTTCAATCCACGCTCCTGCGTGGGGAGCGACTATCTTCGTGCGGCGCGTTTTCGGCCTGATCGGAGGCATTTCAATCCACACTCCCGCATGGGGAGCGACGCCGTACGCATTTACGGCATGGACATGTGGGGTTATTGATTTCAATCCACACTCCCGCATGGGGAGCGACCGCCTGGTATTGCGAATCGCTGTTCGGGTCATAGCTATTTCAATCCACGCTCCCGCATGGGGAGCGACGAGCGTCGGGCTTCGGCAGATCGTGGAGCCACTCGAATTTCAATCCACGCTCCCGCATGGGAAGCGACATTCCGGCGCACTCGTTCAAAACGTGATGCGCCAATTTCAATCCACGCTCCCGCATGGGAAGCGACCCGTTGCCATAGTTCGGTGTCCGGCTGGATCGGCGAATTTCAATCCACGCTCCCGCATGGGAAGCGACGCTCAGAGCGAGCTTACAGAGTGGCAGGAACGAGTACGATTTCAATCCACGCTCCCGCATGGGAAGCGACTCTCTACGAGGCGTATAGGAGGCGACAGAGGCATGAAATTTCAATCCACGCTCCCGCATGGGAAGCGACTATAAGGATTGGTACAAGATCGCGGACGCCCACGATTTCAATCCACGCTCCCGCATGGGAAGCGACCAGGAAGCTCGGGATTGCATTGCAGCCGCTAGAATTTCAATCCACGCTCCCGCATGGGAAGCGACTTGCCGATATTTGGGATCAACTAACGGACTTAGAATTTCAATCCACGCTCCCGCATGGGAAGCGACCCGAATTCGACATGTTATTAATGGCATTAGGCAATTTCAATCCACGCTCCCGCATGGGAAGCGACGATGTTATCGAATCAGACAATATCCAACCAGTAATTTCAATCCACGCTCCCGCATGGGAAGCGACCTTGGGATCAGGCTATATGATGTTGGTGCGACCGCATTTCAATCCACGCTCCCGCATGGGAAGCGACCTCTTTAGTCCAGATCGGGCCGCTTGCAAGCTGTTATTTCAATCCACGCTCCCGCATGGGAAGCGACAGCGGGCACCGCAAGCCCTAGTGCCACAAGGGCTCGCGGGCCCGATTTCGCGAATCGCTGTTACATAGTCCTCAAAAACGTCTCATTTTTTCGTTAAAATCCCTCAAACCCAGTAAAATCAAGTGGTGCGAATCCCCCGGGAAATTCATGTGCGCTTGGGATTCGCACCACGGATGAACGATACAATTTACCTTTCAATCAGTTTGACACTTGGAGGAATCATTTCTTGATCTACTGCAATAATGTAATCGCTGAATTCTCTAGCTGGCTTATTCTCATCAATCCGTTTCACAGTAACCGCGTCAAAAAGCTTCTGTACCGAGATATTTCCCATCTTGGACGAGTGCTCAAAAATGATGAGTTTTCTTGTTCCCATTAGTCCGCGGGCAGCGGAACGATCATGTTCAAACAAATTTTCGAGCGATTCCCACAGAAGTTCCAGGTCAATTTCTGAGAAACCGGTTTGATTCGCAAGAGGGGCCGAGACAAAGCCATGCGCGCGGTAAAGTCCGTACGGAATCGTAAATTTCCTTCCCATGGTACGATTGCCTCCACCCTGGTTTTCCGCTTCCGCTTCGGTGGCTACAGCCATTCTCGTAATGCCGTGTTCAAGGGAAACGACCGGATCTACCGAACGAGCAAAGGTCAATTGCACCGGACCGCGAACCTGCCCCGCATTCGGCCCGGTGGATAAAACAGCGCCGAATGTTCGAATGTCAAAAAAGTTATGACACATAAATTGCCTTGCCCGATCTACCTCCTTGCCCTGCCCCTGACCTGCCTTATTCCGCTTTTTTCCGTCCTCAGGGTCAACCGGAGGCTCATTCAAATCAATGTTCAAGCTGATATACGCTTGTTCGATAGCTTGATTTAAAATAGATTTCTCCTTAACGAAAATGGAATAAGGGGGCTGATCATCCATTTTCAACCCGACATAGTTTCGCACTTTTCTTTTCAAACTTACATCTGTTACCAGCCCATGCCCGGTCTCAGGGTCAACTCGTGGCAAATTTCCGGCATCGGGATCGCCATTGGGGTTGCCGTCCTTCACGTCGAAGAAAACAACAAAATCATACCGTTTTTGAATCGCTTCACTCATACTCCTACTTCCTTCCCTGATCTATTTTATTGGTTTTCAAGCTAAATCGACGTTCTTCTTTGTAGTAAAAAAGGCTTGTCTCTGATGATAATATCCGATCGCAAAGAGCCCTTGTTCATGCAGATTGAGGTGTGCCGGAAAAACTTTTAAATGCTCCATAATTTCGCCTAGCAGTCTCTCAAAATAAATCACTCTCCCTTTGCTCTCAAGCTTAACCAGATGATGGTTTTTAAGACGAAGCAAATTCGCAAAGACGGTTACCGGCGTAGTGCCTGCCGCTCCGTAAAACCGTTCCCCGATCGTAGCGTTTATTCCCGGGTTTGCCTCTTCCTGGATTTTCTCTAATACAGCAAATAATCTTCCTAACCGGTAACCGACGGACATTTGATTTGTATCCAATTCCCATTCGACCTCCTTGTAACGTTGATCCGGATAAAACCGGTGGTATCGGTTCAGATAAGCTTTTATTAATGCCGCTCGAACAGGTTTCACTCGATATTTAGTGTCGCTGCGAATACGACGGAGAACAGCTTGCAACAAGGTTATCGGATAAGGCGTCCCTTCCAAGATGGAGCGCATGAAATCGCCGGCAAGATTCGACGGGATGTTCTCGCTCTTGTCCTGAACGGCGATATTGACCAAAATACGCCAAACCGAGTAGTATTCAGGTTCCTTCGGCGGTTTCACAATCGTGAAGTCATCAAAATACTCCCTGATCTTGGCGGAGAATTCCGAAACGGTTCCGACTTGCCATAAGCGAATGGATATACGTGCTATATTGGGCGCAAGCCCTAAAATAAAGAAGCGGGTATCTCCGCTATCCTCCGCGTACGCCCCGGTCTTTACCGATTCGAACAACGATTTCACTCTCTCGGTTTCGGCATCCGAATCCTTTTTCTCAGGTTCCTGGAAGAAAAATGAAAAATCCGATTCAAAAGCGGACTGTTTTTCAGCCCAAAACACGACGGAAGCATCCCCTATATTCAAACGCTGCCTTGGCGAATCCAGCAAAGTATTCAGGGCTTTTACATAACGGGAGGCAACAACTTTACTAACAGGCGCATTGAAGCTTTGCGTTTTCGAGTAGGAATTAAAGGCGTCCTTGTTAAAACTAACGATGTTGGCCCCGGAGGGCTGAGCGTTCCTTATCCCTTTAATCACCGGATGAGTTGCTTCCACCGCGGTATTTTGTTCTCCTGTCACCAGGCATGTCCCGATCCATGAATTCGGGTCTTCTGTTCCTTCGGCACGCTCGAGAGCAGAAGCAACTTCGGGAGAAAGAAAAACCGCTCGATAAGAGGTTTGAAGCACCCGGAAACTTATTTTTGCACTCCCTTCTTGCATAATCTTGCCGTATTCGGGATGATTCAGCGCCGGGTCAAAATGACACCGATTTTCCAGTCCTCTTTGGAGAAAACTTCGCACGGCAAGAACCCCGGCATCGCTCGTTTGGCCCATCCATTGATCGATGGCTTCAATCATACTTTTCAAACGTAGATTTCCTTTTTCCCCCAAACCGAAAACAAACGCAGCATTATCCCAAAGCAAGTTCGCATCCTTGCCGCTGTTCGAATGCTTTAAAGCTTGCTTCCCGATATTCGGCAGACTAAATGAATGAGAAAGCTTCTTTTTCCCCTCTCCTTCCCTTAAATCGGCAATATTCTGTAAAAACCCGTCAAGATCAATCTCTAATAGAAAATCGATGCCTCCCTTGATCCAACCATCCTGTGCGATCGTACCCTCGGCAGCCTTCCGGTCGTAGTACTCCTTCAAGGCGAGTAATATCATCCCCTCACCTCAATTTCCTTGCGGTTCGTATTTATCGTTCCGCTATTCATTTGTGCACGGAAAAAAAGCGGAAACGGATTGTTCACGTTCTTATCAAAATCCATGTCATACAGCATGAAGCCTAGATCCCGCGTGTCGCTAATCGGACTTAAAGGCTCTTCATTCGGGTGCTTAACGAGTCGAAAATCGCAGGCGAACTCCCGGCAACCCAAGTAAGGTCTATGAAAACATTGACCTTTCTTGGCCCTTCGCTCGAACATCGCAGCATATTTTGCCTCACTTTCATCGGACCTGGCCGCTGCATAGCGCTCTTGCTCATCCGCCCAAACTTCCTCCCGAGTTGGACGGTTGACCTCTCGTTTCTCGGGAGGGATAAATTCAAAATATCCATAGATGCGATAACGCACATCTCTTAAAAAAAGCCCCGCACGCTGCAGTCTTTCATCTTCGGTCATAATCCCCATTGGAGCCCCCGGTATACCGGCCATCTGCTTGGAAGTAGGAGCGGATGCTACCTTGCCCACCTCGTTCCTACGAACACTTATCCATTTTACCGGGTTTAACACCTCAATCTTTGTAATGTGCCAACGAATTGCCGGCTTCCACAGAATCGATTCAAAAATCGCCCTGGCTGCCGACGGGGTGATCACGTCATAACTGACCCGCTCCACTTTCATCTCCGGTCGGGTAAAGCAAGCATAATCGCCCCATATCTCCAAGCACCAATTGCGCAAGGCAATCGCCCCTCTCGAGAAATCAATTCTCCGCTTCTTCAACCAGCAGACCAATGTCTTCCGAATAATTCAGCCGGGAAGATAGTGCATAAATTTGGGGACAGATCTCTTCAATGACTCCTCTTCTCCCCAACTCATTGAAATTGTTGTTGTATACGGATACTGTGTATCGTTGAAGCTTCCTCATGAGCCAACGATCGGGTCCCTTCGATTTAAATAAATTAATGAGTCGATCCCCTTCGCCGTATCGAACCAGAATTGTTTTTTGGCTCGAATCATCCATTATCTTGAATTTCTTTGCGGCTGTCCGGAAGAAAATACTGCATTCCCCTGGATCATTACGATTGGGATCAAGTAATGCAACGATGCCCTCCTTATCTAACGAATTTGCCTTCCAATAGAGCTCCTCAAAAAACTTTTCAAAAACAACATAGTTTGAGACGGCGTCATGATTGGCCATAACGAGGCTTCTCGTTGTCTCCGCGGCTTTGCGAAGTATTCCTTCGGGAGAATTCCTGGGCGGGGTAAAAACGACAACCTTCCCCATATCGGGCAGTTCCCCCTCCCTGTTGCATCGTCCTGCGGCTTGTACGATAGAATCCAACCCTGCAAGAGCTCTGTACACAACCGGAAAGTCCAAATCCACCCCGGCTTCAACCAATTGAGTGCTTATTACGCGAACAGGTATACGATCCTTCAACTTTCGTTTAATTTCACGAATGATATCGCTGCGATGCTGTCCGCACATTAGCGCAGACAGATGATAGGTTCCTCTCGGCATCAACTTATGCAATTCACGGCAGCTCTGCCGGTCTGAAACAATACACAAAACCTGCTCGTACTGCTTCAATTCCTCGGCAATCTCTTCCCAGCGTGAAACAACATTAAGGTCATTTGGAAATTGAACGCGATTACGAGCCAGCGATTGATAGAGTGAGTTGATGTCTTCCTCATTCCCCATGATTTCTGTTACTGCTTTAAGCCCTTTAAATAGCTTTCCATCGACCACACGTTCTTTAAAAGCCGGCTGAGTCGCAGTGGAAATGACAAAACTGACATGATATCGGTCGACGAGCAACCGCATCGATTCAAGAATGGGAGCCAAAAATTCAACCGGAACCAATTGCGCCTCATCAAGCACAACGACGGACCTTGCAATATTGTGAAGCTTTCGGCATCGGCTGGGCTTTGACGCAAATAGCGATTCGAAAAATTGTACAGAGGTCGTCACAATCAACGGAGCGTCCCAATTTTCTGATGCCAACCGAGATTGGATCGTCGTATCATCCTCATCTAGATTGGAATGATGTTCAATCACCTGATCTTCTCCGACGGCCGCGCGAAATACTTCTGCATTTTGTTCAACGATGCTGGTATAGGGAATGACATAGATAATTCGACTAAGCTGGTGGATCCTTGCATGTTCGAGAGCAAACGCCAAACTGGATAATGTTTTTCCTCCCCCGGTCGGAACGGTGAGAGAGAAAACTCCTTGTTTTTTGCTCGCTATTTGGATGCATCGGGCCCTGATATTTTTTCTAATCTCATTTACTTTTGTGTTTGCAGATTGCTGGTCCAACTCTTCACAAAATCGGTTAAATCGTTCAAGAAGTTCGGATATCGAACGATAACCCCCTCTATGAAGCGCTTTCACATGATCCATGTAGCCTTCAGTATCCAGAAAGTCCGCATCAACAAGACTTGAAAACAACATCCTTATCCATAAGGACAAATCCAAGCCACTGGTGAATTTCCACGGCGGATGCGAAGGCTTGGCAGGGAGCAGTTTTTCAATTACACTGTCAACGATCTGATCCAAATCTTTGACTTGAGTTTTCTGATATTGAAGAGAAGCTCGCCCAGTGCCTTCGGAAGCGGACCAGTCGGGGAGACCCGTATGATGACCGGCAATGCAGTAGGCCAAAATTCGTCCGATTCCCTTGCCATACAAATGTTCAACCAATTCGGCTCCGTGTATGGCATGCGGGATTTTTCCGCTTTTTCCCTCCAAATGAGCCTCTTCATCGTATCCGCTTTTCAATCTCAAATATTTTTGCCACTGCAATCTGCCCTTGCCCGCGTCATGAGCTAACCCTGCCGCTCTCCCCCATTCCCCAGAATGAAATTTGGAAGAAAATAATTCTGCCAATCTGGCCGTTCCTTGCGAATGGTCCGATAAAGTATGAGGAGCCGCCCAACTGCCGTCATCGTTTTTACGTACATGCGCGATAAGTTCCGTAATCATGCCAACATGCTCTCCTTTTAGGAGCGTTCCTTGTAAAGTTCGACATAATTTTGGAAAAACCTTCATGATTCAATTAGATAATCGTTATTTTGGGCTCAAAAATGAAAAACAATCGTAAGCAACCAGGTAAATGTGACTAAAACTTAAGTCTTGTTGCCTGAGTATATAGTCGTAGACAAGGCTCGTTATATAGAGGTGAGAGACTTCAGATTTTCGACAAATTGCAAGCCTGGGTATGCTATGATAGTGGTGCGAACCCCAAGCGCACATGATTTTCCTGGGAGATTCGCACCTCTTGATTTTACTGGGTTGTCGGGAATTTTATAGAAATATGAATACTTTAACATGGTTACATCTTGGCGATTCGCGAAATTGGGCTCGCCAGCCCTTGTGGCACAAGGGCCCGTGCTACCCGCTGTCGCTCCTCACGCGGGAGCGTGGATTGAAATAAGCAACGATACGTACTCCAGCTCATCATTCAACATGTCGCTCCTCACGCGGGAGCGTGGATTGAAATTAAGGCTCAGGATCACCAAAATAGGTTACAAGGTCGCTCCTCACGCGGGAGCGTGGATTGAAATCGTTCGAAGAAAGCGGCCCGGACGGCCGTCGACCGTGTCGCTCCTCACGCGGGAGCGTGGATTGAAATCAGGAGCAGGCTTCGGCCGGCGTCCACGGACTTCTCGTCGCTCCTCACGCGGGAGCGTGGATTGAAATAGAATGCACCAAGCATAACTAAGAGGTTGACTGGCGTCGCTCCTCACACGGGAGCGTGGATTGAAATCGAGTCATCTCTCGCCTCGGCCAACTCCTTTTTAAGTCGCTCCTCACGCGGGAGCGTGGATTGAAATGACCGAAAGGCGCAAATCATGTACGACCTGCTACGCAAGTCGCTCCTCACGCGGGAGCGTGGATTGAAATATCGCGGGGTTCGCTAGCAGCGAAGCCGCCAGCGTCGCTCCCCACGCGGGAGCGTGGATTGAAATCATCAGTCATCCGCCCAATCTTCGCCGGCCGAAGTCGCTCCCCATGTGGGAGCGTGGATTGAAATGCTAACGGCTTCCTAGCGGCGGCGGCCGCGGGCAGTCGCTCCCCACGCGGGAGCATGGATTGAAACACCTTCGACGGCTTTACGAGGAATATTTCGTCCGTCGCTCTCCTAGTGGGAGCGTAGTTTGAAATCGCTATTGCCCATTTCGGGTCCCCTTCTACTTTTTCTGTGGTTGCTGCTCTCAGGAGTTCAAATAGAAATCTCCAAAACAACATATCATTCGGGAAAGTGATTTCAAACAATTTCCTATTTGAGAATGAAAGGGACGGCTTTCATACAACCATTCCATTGACTGTATCATCTCAAATTCTATCTTCATCTGGCTTTCCTGCTCTAAACAATCGTACAACAACTAGCGTTCCGGCTCGATCAGCCCCTTGTCTTCATTCATCACCGCCAGTTTCTCGGCGCCCTCCCTCACATCATGGCCTCGTCGATCACGGCTATTTTCCGCTCCACAGCGACAATGTCGGCCTCCAGCTTCCATATACTCCGTCCACCTTTCCAACCCTATACCGCCACTCAAGTCGCCCGTCTTGCGAATACTGACGTGCCGTGAAATAGGATGTCGTATTAGGACCGTTACTGTTGTTCCGCACGATAATGAAGATGCGCAAGCCTTGTTCAGATCCTTCACCTGATTGACGTTGTGCACCGCTACGAACGGCTCAGGAAGACGCACGGTACACCGGAGACGGCACCGTTGCAGTCATCGCCAGAGCGGGAAGCAGCAGACGGTTAGCCCCCTGCATGACGGGGAAATTACAGCCGTTAAGGGCCGGATACTCATTCGTGCGCAGCATGTCCGGGTAGCTGTACTTCACGCCGACTACGTTCTTGCAACAATCACTCCCCCTCTAGGCGACCTTCGTATTCTGATCGTTCGACGCACATTGTGGAAGTTGTTCAGGTATGTACAACAATGATGCAGCGATTAAAACAAAAACCCGGCGTCCCTATCAAGGAGAGCCGGGCAATTCGTATTTGGTATTAAGAGGGAGGCAGCCTCTCTGACGCCTTAAATCCAACCCGCGATCTGCAGAACGGAGAGGACGACTTCGATGACGATCAGGGTGACGATGATCCATTCGACGAAGAGTCCCCGCATCGAATGGCTGATCGTGGAGAAGCCCTCCATGATGTGATACAGAACCTCCGTCTTGCTTTTCATAATATTATACCGGTCGTTCAGCTCGAAGAACTCCAGCATTCTGTCGTAGAATTGGCCGGCGCTGCTGTTGGTCCACGTGATGTCGGGCTTGTCCAGAATCATGATATAGGCCAGGGTATTGTACTCGTGCCGCACGATGGAAGCGGTCGTCTTGGCCAGCTGCTTGTTGCCGATTCGCAATCGGCCCTTCTCCAGCCGGTCGATCATATATTCGAGCTTGTCGTTGATCTTGCCGAGCTGCTCCTCGATCTTCTCCAGGGCGACCGACTTGGCCAGAACGGTGGCGATCAGCTCCGGGTAGAATTCTTCGTATTCGGGAACGACGACGTATTCGTCGGTCAGTTCGATCTCTTCGGTCTCTTCGCGGTGCAGGCTGTAATCGTCCGTATAGGCTTCCGCATTCTGCACGTCGATGTCCGGCTCGAACGAACGGAGGAAGTGCAGGAATTTCGTCATCTCGCCTTGACCGCCGTGATTGACGAAGACGACGCTGCCGAAGGAGAAGATAAGGACCTGCGCGGATTTGTCGCCTTTGGTATGCAGAATGGAGGCCAGGGTGTCTCCCTTCAGAATCAACGGCTCTTCCCAGGTGAACTTCTTCGGAATTCCGCAATAGATCGCGATCTTGTTCAAGTCGATCTCGTTGGCGACCGCAAAGGCTTTGAACGATATGGCTTCCATAATTAGCGCACTTCCTCGCGAAGATCTTAGTGAAGGTTATGTAGCATAGAGCTTCTATTTTTTGGGTACCAGGTCCCCGTATTCAGGGGGAGAGGCGGCAAGACCGCCGGAGTTCGTCTTGTCCGGAGCGCCTCCTCCCAGCATACCTTGGAATTGTTCGACAGAGATTAATTCCGTCCCTCTATCTTCATGGATTCTCTCGGAAGTCGGAGGCGGGTATGCTCGGGTCCCCTGCTTCGCCCGGAGCAGGGGCATCGTTGCTGCTATTATATTCGTTAAGCCGGCTGCGCTCAAGAGGCGGCCGCTTTCGCGGAAGGGGCATGCGCATGGTCTCCTCCGGAGTCGGCCGTCTCGGTTCTCGCATGTCGGGTAGTATGTGCTCGGCATTGTTAACTATGCGTAAATTTGCGTAAAATCGCCAGGGCCAATCCGCATCCGTTCCGCATAACGAGGGGGTTCGGAGGTAAGATTAGGGTTCAAGAAGCGACTACGATCATGGATCGAGACAAAGGAGGAACGCCGCATGTGGAAATCGCCGATCGGCGTGGCGCTGGGCGCCGCGGCCGTATGGCTGGCGCTGTCGCCGGGAGCCAGGAAGACCGCTCGCAAGTGGGCGGTCAAGGCGACGCAATACGTACTGGAGTGGAGCGAACAAGCGAAGGGGGCCGCCGAGGAAGTTCGAGGCCGATTCCAAGCGGCCGCCGAGAATACGGCGGATCGTCTGCGGAATTAATCGCTCATTTCGCGTCATCCGAAGCCGCTTCTTGCCTGCCTGGGACGGGCGGCAAGAGGCGGCTCTACGCGTCGCCGCGCGCCGAGCTCCCCGGCTTCGCCCAGATCAGGTGAACCGTCTTGAACAGGCGGCTCTCCGCTCGCGTAATCGACAGGCCCGATTGGCGCACCAGCTCCGGTATATTCCTCGTATGATGGCACCCGATCGTCCGATACAGCAGCGGATCGAGCAGCCTGAGAGCGGCGGCTACGGCGACATTCGAGCTGATCCCGTGCTCCAGCAACAGAACGGTCCCCTCCGGCTTGCACCAGCGTCTGATCTTGTTCATGACGCGAAGCGGGTCCTCGTAGCTGCAGAAGGATAACGTCGAGACGATCGTATCGAAGGAACCGTTCGGGAACTCCATCTCTTCGATGTCCGCGCCGACGAACTCCGCATCCAGCCGGCATCCGGCCGCCGCCGTCCGCGCCCGCTTCAGCATCTCGGGGCTGAAGTCGGTCGCGGTTACCTTCGCCCCGGCGGGATAATAGGGGAAGTTCGTTCCCGCTCCTACCGCAAGCTCCAATACGTTCCCGTTCGCATGGCGGAGAAGATCCCGGCGCCAGCTTCGGAGCAGCTGGCCTTCCTGTCTTCGGCCATACCGGGCGGCTTGCTTGTCGAACAACCGAATTTGCTTCTTTTTATCCACGACCTGCCTTCTCCCTTCTCGGCCGTCCTCGCTTGAGCCTGTCATGTTAACCATACCACAGGCGCCGATCGGATCGGTATGAATCCTATAAAAATAAGAAAAGTCCAAGCCCCTGCGCTTGAACTTCTCCGCTATGCTCCCTTCTATTCGCCGCGAACCACGCGGAAGCCTTGATCGGGCCCGTAGCCGCTCGCCTCGAACTTGCCCCGGAAGGCGATCTCGCCGTTGCTCACGTCGCCGATCCAGCCGCCGCCCTTCACGACCCGGTAGGAACCGCCGCTTGGGCTCCCCGATTCTCCGTACCAATCCCAGCACCATTCCCTGACGTTGCCCGACATATCGTGAAGTCCCAGCTCGTTGGCCGGTTTGCTGCCGACCGGCTGCGTTCTGTTATGGTTGCTCTCGAGGAGAGGCCAGTTCCAATCTCCGGACAAGCGCTTGTCCCCGGAGTTCCTCCAGTACCAGGCGACCTCGTCGGCGTTGTCGCTTCCGCTGTACGCGTGCCCCTTGCTCATCCGGCCCCCGCTTGCCGCGTATTCCCACTCCGCCTCCGTCGGCAGCCGGTACCCGTTCGCTCCCTCGTTGATCGTTACCGTCCATTTGAGAGGATCGTATTCGCTCTTGTTGTTCGGATCGAGCTTGCTCTTGTCTATGCGGTAATAAGGTTCCAAGCCCTCCTTCAGGCTCCGCTTGTTGCAGTACTCGACGGCGTCGTACCAGCTGACCGTCTCGACAGGCAGATTGCCGCCCTTGAAGCCGGAAGGATTCTTCCCCATGACCTCCAGCCACTCTTGTTGAGTGACCTCGTATTTGCCGATATAGAAGCTCGAGACGGTTATGTTTTTCCCGCTGTAGTTGGACTTTGAGCTCTTAAACGTCCCTCCTTCGACCCATACCAAGTTATCCGTCTTACGGGGTTCTTCCTTGTTCGCAGCGTTCCCGTGAGAGCAAGCGCCGGCCACAACCATCAGGGCGATAAGGGGGAAAAGGAATCGTTTGTTCATGGTCGTTCTCCTTTAAACGATAGGGCCGCCGATGGGAGACCGGCAGCCCTATGTCCTGTCAAGGATGAGTTAGCGTTACCACACCGTTACGTTCGAGCTTCCGCTGCTCTGATACCCTTCGGTCGCCAGCACCTGGTAAGCCCAGCTGCTGCCCAGGTTCATGCCCTTGCTCTTCCACGCGTTCACGTGGTTGCTGAACGTGATCGAGACGTTGCTTCCCGTCGGTCTCTTCGACTGCCGGACGCTCCAGAACTGCTGGAACGTCTGCGTGCCGTCGATGGACGGCGCGTTGTAGCGCATCGTCGTGTAGATGTCGTAGGTGCCGCCGTCGCTCGTCACGGTGCCTTTATACGTTCCGGTCGGCCGGTACGTGCCCCAGCTGTCGACGACGTAATATTCGATGAGCGAGTTCCTCGTCCAGCCGTACAGAGTCAGATAGCCGTTGCCGCTCGGGGCCCAGACGCCGGCATTGTAGTTGATGACCCGGTTCGGCGACCCGGTGGTCCAGCCTTTGCCGACGACGAAGTTCCCGGTGTTGTACCAGTTCACGCTGTAATTGCCGCCGGATCCGTTGACCGCGTTCACCGTTCCGCCGCCGTCGGTCCAATTCTGCCAATAGTCCGTGGCCGCGCTCGACGTCGCCGCGAACAAGCTTAACCCCATTGCGGTTGCAAGAATGGCTGGCAGGGCCTTCTTCTTAAACTTCAACATCATCTTACCTCCTCAGAATGGATAGATTGGGAGTGCTTGAATGCTTGCTGCGGCCGGTTGATTCTCGTTGCGGAACAAAACAAAACATCGCGTCCTTTTCCGAGAAAACCCCTTCCACCTCCTTCCAGCTAGATTATAGATTATAAGCGCATACACAAATACCTAACAAATTATAGGACTAACTCCATATATTCAACATCTAACATCCAATTCGAACATTGGCCCCTCTTAGCAACCATAAAAAGAATCCGGCAAGCGCGTCGTCACGCGGCCTGCGGATTCCTCATTAGGTCTGAAGCAGCTGTTTGCGATCGATCGTAAGCGGCGGTTGTTCAAGCCAGCTGCGTTCCACCATAATATCGAACGTATCTTTGGAATACGCCATCACCTTAGCGATAATTTTGGCGTATTGAACCGTGAGATCGATCCGCATCGATAAGGACATGGCATGCGAGATCAGAAAGATGTCCACCGAGTTCAGGATATTGATCATCGACAGGATAAATTTATCCGAGAACGGCGCCACCGTCGAGCCCGTCACTTCCATGCTTATAGGCACCGTTCCGAGCAGATCCTCCTGCATCAGCAGATTGTTGAAGAGATCGATCTGGCTCTCGCTGATTTTTTTCCCTCTGATGATATGTTCCTTCAATTTCTTGTCTTCCATGACTTGCGCGAATCCCAGCATAACGATCACGGAGAAGTAGTTCCGCTCGATATTGAAGAAGATCTCGGATAGCTCGATGGCATTGAGAGGCCGCTTCGCGCCGAGTATTCCGTCCAGGAAGGACTTTTTCTCCACGAACTCCACCTTTTGCGGGTAGTTCATCTTCGGCGGGCGGTCGTAAACGCCCTTCTCCAGCATCATTCGCACCGCTTTGCCGAACATCTCGGTGGTCGTATGGATGCATTCGTTGAAAAAATCCAGCACGTCGAGCCGAACGTTATTGGACGCGGTAAACGCGTAGTTGATCATCCCCAGCCTGTTCATCATGTAGAGGAAGCTGAGGGTGAACGTATCGTGGAACAGCGGAGGGGCCGTCAAGTTCACGTCCCCTTCCGAGAATCCCGCGGGGATCGGGAAATTCTCCGCCTCGAAAAACTTTTTGATTTTCTCTAACCGGCTCTTCGATATTTGCAAAGCCTCGTCCGCCAGCGGAACGATCTGCCCGTCCTGAAGATGCTGTCGCAAGTAGGTTAAGAAACAGAGCGTCATGCTCTCTTGGAGATAAATGCCCCACAGTCCCCCGATTTCCGTACAGCTTAACTCGATATTCGTTGGTTTGACTTTGGGTTTCCGGGACATCGGGCTCATCCTCCGCTAACTCGTGTTTATGACGTAGTATCTTATCTCGGATCACAATTTATTCCATTCGTGGAGTCTCCTTCTTAAGATTAAAAAATTTTTATCCTTTTCTAATAATGTGAATTTGAGCTTGTCCCGGCGGCGATTTTTTTCTTGGTGGAAAAGTTTAGGCCTCTCCAGGTATGCTAACGTGAATTCCGGTACCGAATTATTTCATTTACCGGAGGGATTCACATGTCTGCAACCAAATCCATCTTCCGTCAGATTATGGCCGTCGGCTTATGCTCCGCTATCGGATTGGGAGCCTTGAATTTAGGACAAGCCTCGACGATCTCGAAGGCGTCCGCCGCGACCGCCTATGAAACTAAAGTCACATACGGCGTGAACCTGCGCGCCAGCGCGAGCACCAGCGGGAAAATGATTCGGCTGATTCCGACCGGAGAGTCGATCCATGTCATCAGCAAGGTGAACAGCTATTGGCTGAAGGTTAAGGATAAGAAGGGCAATACCGGCTATGTATCCGCGGGCGATAAATATACGACCTACGGCGATTCTTCTTCCTCTTCGGGAAGCTCGAGCTCGAAGGCCGACCGCGTCATTCAAATCGCCAAAAGCTACATGGGCCGCGTCAGCTACGACTTTAACACGCGCAACCCGTCCAAGCTGATCTTCGACTGCTCTTCGTTCACCGAGTTCGTCTTCGCCAAGGTCGGCGTCGATCTGAAATGGGGCACGAAGTACCAGAAGAGCGCGGGCTCCTATGTCAGCAAGAGCAATCTCAAAAAGGGAGACCTCGTCTTCTTCGATACGATCGGCAGCAACAACAAAGTCATCAACCATGTCGGGATCTACATGGGCGGCGGCCAGTTCATCCACGATACGCCTTCGGTGGACGGGCTCGCGATCAGCTCGCTTACTTCCGGCTACTGGTCCAATCATTACGTAACGGCTCGTCGGGTGCTTTAATAGAAACGAGACGCAAAGAAACCTCCCCGGAAGGAGAGGTTTCTTTGCGTTATTGAGATAAGACCGTAACGTTCTCCGAAGAAGGCGCCGCTGAGCGTCTCATGGTCATATACTGCAGGACAAGCTTGTCCAGCCTTTGCGAGATGGCGATAAGCTCCTCGCTCGGTTTGCCTCCGGGCGCGAGAAACGCAGCCGCATGCTTCATCATTTCCGCCCGGGCGGCTTCCACCTCGGCGGCTATCTCCGAAAGGGAGCAATTCGCGATAATAGATTCCATTCAGGAGCTTCGGCGGGTGGCCTTGAGCTTCTCCAGCTCCGACTGCACCTCGTGCTGATCCGACCAGTTGCTCAGGCGCGAGGCTTCGGAGCCGATTGCCCCGTATGCCTTCGTCCCCGCTTCGAACCGCAAGATCTTCTGCTCCATCCGCTCGAACCCTCGCGAAATCCTGCCGGCATCGCCCGGGGACGAGACGGCTGCCGTCGCCTTCAACGCGGCCGCAGCGTTCGTACGTGCCAAGAGGAAGGTCAGCTTGTCGTTCAGGTCCTTGTGAAGCTCCTGCAACCGGCCGATCTCGTCGCGAAGCGCTTGCGTCTGCCGCCGAATCACTTCTCGCTGTTCCAGATAAGTCTCCTGAAGCTTCGAATGATGCAGCTTCTCCTGCAATGCCATGGCGGCGATCTCGTCTTGATTGCGGTCCACGGCCAGCTCGGCTTGGCGGACTCGCTTGTCGATGAACTGCCCATTCCTCGCGATAAGTATGTCATAGTGCTGTTCCGCGGCGATCTGAATCTCCAGCGCCGAGCGGGCGTTGTCCATCTGGTCCTCTAACTGCCTGATGTAATGCTGGGCCATGCCGACCGGATCCTCCACCCGATCCAGAAGACGGTGTACGTCGGCGGCCGCAATATCCTTGATTCTCGTGAAGATTCCCATGGTTATTCCTCCTTGTGTTGTCTGCGTTCCCATTCATCTAAAAATTGACCTCGGCTGACATGGACGTCCGTCTGCGAAGAGTAGACGCCGGCTGCCTGAGGGGCTGTATACGGTGAGTTGGTATTCATTCGCTTGTAGAGCAAGAAAACGGCGATCAGGACGAGCGAGCCCCAGACAGGACCGAGCAAGCTCCAGGTTCCCAGGGCGGCGAATACGGCGCCGATCCATCGGAGCAAGCCGCCGGCTTTCCAGAAGAGAAGCGCGCCTCCTGCTAGAACGGCCAGTCGAAGCAGGATTAGCCAAGTGGAGCTTGCTCCGGTCGCCTCGCTGTTGCTCGATTCCATGAATTGCGGATACCTTTGTTGGGCTTGTCTTGCGAAATCATGCCAAGACTGGCGATGGCCTGCGGCTTCGTGGACCGAATGTCCCCAAGTATGGGCCAGTACAATTAAAGCGAAGATAGAGACCGAAACGATCGCTATGCCGATTAGAAGAGTAGATCGTTTCACTGCAATCACCTCCTTTCTCGTAGGGGGTTTCTAGCTTTACGTGACTCGAGTTGATTTTCATCGCCTCCCATGTGCTTATCTTAAGGGGGAAACCTTTAACCTGAATTACGAAAGCC
>NZ_JACJVR010000084.1 GCF_014212175.1 Cohnella xylanilytica
TTATTTCGACGATTTTATTCGAAACATCACACTCGTTAAACCGCCTGCATTCCGATCCTGCACGGATTGGACAACTGTCGTTTTTTTTAGAAGATCTTTAGGCGGTGACGATTCCGATAGCATTGAAGCTTCGCAAACTTGGAAGATAGAATGGTAGAGGAACCATATCGACGGCCGCATGAGGCGGCAAAAGAGGTTGCTATCATGCGAAGCCGTGCGTTGAACGCCTCGCAGGCGGGGTGGATTTTTCTATTCTCTTATGTCGCGGGAATCGTTTTATCGGAGATCTTCGACAGGAACGGCTGGCTGGAAGCCGGCGGTCTGGGGTTGTTCGCGGCCTATGTGGCGATCGGACAAGTCGGTCTCAACTTGTCTCCGGGCGTGGCGTGGAGCCGGCTGCGGGGGTTGTCCTTGGCCTCGACCTTGCGAATAAGGAGCCTGCCGGCATCCGTACTCGGGATGGCAGTCGCCGTCTGCGTCGCGAGCCAGGTGCCGCTCTTGTTCCTGCATCAGGCGACCGAGGCCGTGCTGGCTTCCGTCGGCGACGCCTACGAGGCGTCCGTCTATCCGATCGCCGACAGTCCGGCGGAGCTGGCGATTCTGATCGTATGCATCGGCGTCCTGCCGCCGATTTGCGAAGAGCTTCTTTTCCGCGGCGTGCTCTTGACCGGGTACGAAGGGCGCGGCCCGATGCTCGCGGCGGTCGCGAGCTCCTTCCTGTTCGCGCTGTTCCACGATAATCCGTACCGGCTGCTGGAGCTGTTCGTCGCCGCTCTCGTCTCCGCCCTTATCGTTCTCTATTCGGGGTCGATCTGGCCCGGCATCGCCGTCCACCTGGCCACGAATATCACGTACGTCATCGGCTCTTATGCGCGCCAAGGGGATCTGGTCCAAGGGATCTCCAGCAACGGCCATTCCGTGCCTTGGACGACGATGCTCCTGACGGGCGCCGCCTCGATTCCGGCCATTATCCTGTGCGCGGCTCTGCTGAAGCGAATGAAGCGGATGACGGCACCGAACGGAAAATCGGCGAAGGACCGCCCGCCTCATGCAATAGACGGTCCTGCGAGTTGGACGATCCCGATCCTCTTGGCCATCCTGGCGTTCCTGGCCAAGCAATTCTTCCTGTAACGCTCCTCGGCCATCCTGAAGCAGGACCTCGAAGATCAGACCCGAAGCTCGAAGCTGTCGCCGTGCCCCGGGAAAACCCTTCTCTCGTTGGTACTCCGGATGAGCGACCAGCTTCTCTCCGCTTCTTCGTTCGACTCCATGGACATGAGCCCCCACGGCGGCAGGTCCCCCGTGAACACGCCCAAGCCTTCGATGACGATGCTGATGGAATCGTCCGAGTGGCCGGGGGTATGAAGGATGTACCCGGGTACGCCTATTCTTTTCTCGAATGCGAATTTATCGTTCTCGTCCAGCAGATTATGGGGCTTCAAGACGATCTCCCGGAAGCCGGGGAGCTTGGCCATCGACTTGTTCGCGAGATCCGCATATTCCGACTGCATTCGGCCGACGATCAGGTCGATGCCCATCGACTGCAGCTCCTGGGCGATCCCGCAATGATCGGGGTGGAAGTGAGTGACGATCAAGTGACGAATATCTCCGGCATCGATCCCGCATCTCCGCCATTGGCTCTTCATCTTCCCGAGCGTTCCCGGCATGCCCGCGTCGATGAGAAGATACTTCTTGCCGCAGGGAATCGCATAATAATTCGTCGAATCGTAGCCGAGATGGATCGCGTTCAATTTTACCCCTCCTTGCTTTCTTTTTCGTACTTGCTTATATACAAGTCCCCAATGGCCTTGGCGATCGGATGGAATCGTTCATAGGACCGGTATACGCCCCTCGCCCATGACTCCAATACCCTCTCCAGCTCTTGCTGCTCGAGCCCGATCAGGTCGGTCACGGTAAGATTCCCTCTCTCCAGGACGGGCAAGGCCGGAATCCGGGAATCCGGGCGCGCCAGCTTGTAGTCGTCCATGACACGGCTCAGCAGAGGCGTCTTCGAATAATTCCAGACGACTTCGCGCTCGAGCGTCAGATACTGTCTGGCGAGATGCAGATTGTTATTCCAGTCGCCATGCACCTCCGTATGCTGCAAGCAGTGGGCATCGGCGTACATGAACGGGGGCAGGCCGATCTCCGCCAAGCGGCCTCCCGTCTCGATAAAGACTTCAAAACATTCAAAAACGCCGCCTTCAACGTTCGAGCCGCAAAATTGGCACCGCCCCCGACGCTCCAGCTTTATCCCCTTCTTCCGCGCTTGCCGTTCGATATCCTGCATGGATTCGCCGCCTCCTTTTGATCCCACTGTACAGGTTCACGCAGCGTTAAAGTCAATAGAAATGACTCGCTCCCCTCATAGGCTCCGCGCAAATACGGGAAAGCCGGCGCTCCCCCCCATCGGGAGAGCGCCGGCCACCTTCGCGGCAACTCCGCGTTCCTATGAAGTCAAGCTCATTGCCCGCTCCCGCTCCCGACCTCGCTCTCGATCCGGCTCCGGCTCCGGTTCCGCAGCTCCCGCAGCGGAGAAGGCGGCACGCGCTCCTCGCCCGCTCCCCAGTCGCTCGGCGAGGCGGCCAGCGTCAGACGGAGTACCGCGCCCCCCGCTCCCGCGATCTCCGCGTGCCTCACCCAGGCGCGGTCGAGCGGCGCGCCGTTCAACGTCGCGGCTGCGATCCGGACGCCGTCCGCGCCCGGGTCCGCTCCCTCCGTCTCGATGACGAGCTCGCCTCCGTCTTCGCCGAGCCGAATCGCGGTGCGCCGGAACAGCGGCGCGGACAGCAGATACAGATCCTGCCCCATCACCGGATACAGCCCGATCGCCCCGCACAGGTAGAAGGCGCTCTGGCAGCCCATGTCCTCGTTGTCGGGCAGCCCGCCGAGCTCCGGGCGGTAGCGCGCCGCCAGAATCTCCCGCACCCGGTCCGCCGACCGATCCGGCCGTCCCGCGTAATGGTACAGGTACGGCACGTGCAGCATCGTCTCCTTCGGATAGAAATGCCCCTCCTCGAAGAAGCGGTCCAGGTGCCGGACGAACGCCTCGGCTCCCCCGTGCCGCTCGACCAGCCCCGCGAAGTCGTGGTGCGCGCTGAACGACCATTGCCAGCTCGTGCCCTCGTAGAAGTACGGATCGTTCCAGCTGTCGGCATAGCACTTGCCGGGCTCGAACGGGTTCGCCCACTCTCCGTTCGGATGCTTCGGCGCGAAGAAGCGGATGTCTTCGCGCCACAGGTTCCACAGCTTGCGCGAGCTCTCGTAATACGTCTCCGCCACGTCCGTCTGCCCGAGCCGCTCCGCCAGGTGGCCGATGCACCAATCCTGGTATGCGTACTCCATGTGCCGCGACACGCAGTTCTTGCGGATGTTCGTCGACAGGTACCCGTTGTCGCGGTATTCGCAGAGGTGGCGCCCGTACAGCCACGGATCCGGCGACTCGACCTCGTTGTTCTTGCGCATCTGGAGCAGCGCCTTCTCGTAGTCGATGCCGGCGAAGCCCTTCTGCGCCGCTTCGCTGAGCAGAATGTCCGCCGAGCTGCCGCCCTGGATCATGGCGCTGTGGCCTTGAATCCAGGCGTCGGGAATCCAGCCGATATGGTCGGCGATGTCGAGCAGGCAATTGAGCATGTCGACGTGCAGCTTCGGATCGAACAGGCTAATGAGCGAGTTCGCGTTGCGCACGCTGTCCCACAGCGCGTAGAAGTCGGTGAAGTGCCGCTTGCCCGACTTCCAGAAGGCGTTCTCGTCGTCGACGCCCAAGTCGCTCGGCATGCAGACGAGACGCGTGAACAGCGTGTAGAACAGCTTGCGCTGCTCCTCCGTTCCGCCCTCGACCTCGATCCGGGACAGGTAGCGGTCCCATTCCGCCGCCGCGGACGCCCGGATGTCGTCGAAGCCGCGGCCGGCCGTCTCCCGCTCGACGTTCTCCCGCGCCTTGGCGATGCTGACGTAGGAGATGCCGACCTGCACGTTCAGCTCCGGGATGTCGCCGAAGTGGGCGACGGCCATGCAGTTCGGCCCGTCGACCGCCAGCTTCGGGAACATCCCCGCCGCGTTCCGCACGAGCCGCGACGTCGCCGGCGCATCGAACTTGGCGTAGAAGTACACCGAATAAGGGAACTTGTGCCCCCAGCCTCCCCGGAAGTCGCCGCGCCCGATCAGCTCCGTCTCGGAGACGAACTCGCAGAAGCCTCCCGTCGAGTACCCCGTGTCTTCGCCGGGATGATCGGCGCCGACCTGCACGACGGAGCCGACGTCGATCAGCAGGTTGGCGGTCTCGCCCGCGGGGAACCGGTACCGGTGAACGCCGACTCTCGGCGTCGAGGTCAGCTCGACCTCGATATTCCACGGCGCGAGCTTCACCGTATAGTAGCCGGCCGAAGCCGCTTCCCCTTCTTTGCCCGTCGACTCCGCTTCGAACCGGGGCAGGCCGCCGAACGGCAGCAGCCCGACGTTGCCGTACCGCCCGCCGCCGCCCGTCCCGCTGACGTGGGTATGGCTGAACCGGCGAATGGGCTTCGCGATCTCGTAGCCGTTGGAGGGCTGCGGCCGGATCGAATCCGGTCCGAGCCTCACGATGCTGTAGGGCAGGTAAGGGCCGATCAGGCAATGGCCGGGACTCTCCGTTCCGATGAACGGATCGACCCAAGCCGTCGGTCTCGTGTTCATGGTTTGCTCTCTCCTTCTCTATTCGCTCTCATGGAACCCCTGCAGCTCATGGAGCTCATGAAGCCTCCCGGCTTACGCCTTCATAGACGAGCCGCCCCCCGGGGAGAGGCGGCTCGCCGCATATCCGTAACGTACGATTACCCTTGCAACGATTACCCTTTGGTCTTCAGCCACTCGTCGAACTGCTTCTGCTTCTCGGCGATTACCTTCTCCACACCCGAAGCCTTCAGCTTGTCGAGGAACTGCGGGATATACTTCTCCGGATCGACAATGCCCGCGTTCAGCGTGCCGAAATATTCCTTGTACACGTTGACGCACGCGGCCACTTCGCTCTTCACGCTGTCGCTGTTGAAGGAGAACCCGAGCGCGATGGACGGCTTCGCCGAATCGTTGAACGCCTTGAACAGCTCCCACTTCTTCGGATTCTCCGTGTCGAACAGGTAGTTCAGGAACTGGTTGCCCAGCTGCCAGTTCGTGCCCGGGCTGTACGTCGACGTCGCCGCGTCCACGCCGTCCGGGTAGCGGATGACGTTGTCGGAGCCTTCCACCTTCACGTAGTGCTTGCCCTCGATGCCGTAGTTGACCAGGTTGTTCAGCGTCTTGTCGGTGTGAAGCAGGTTGATGAGCATCATGGCGCGTTCCGGATTCTTCGACGTGCGGGAGATGGCGAGCATCGAACCCGTCGTGTCGCCGGTCGTGATCGTCGGCTCCGTCAGCTCCACCTGCACGAGAGGAACGCCGACCGAGCGCATGACCTCTTCCGCCGCCCCCGGCTTCAGCGCGGCCGTATACCCGAACACTTTGCCCGCCTTCATCATCTCGTCCGGCTTGACCTTGGTCGTCGCCGCGTCCTTGTTGATGTAGCCCGCCTGGTACCACTTGCGGCTCAGCGCCGCCGCTTCCTTGAACTCCGGCGTGGCCGGCTCGTTCAGAATCGTCGTCTCCGTGCCGAGCTTGTGCAGGACGCCGGGCACCGAGTTGTCGCCGAGCGAGTCGAAGTTCAGGTTCGTCAGCAGGCCGCTGTCGCTGGAGACGTAGAACGGGGTCATGCCCGGCTCCTTCTCCTTCACCGTCTTCAGCATCGGCTCCAGATCGGCGACCGTCTTGATCGAGCTCAGGTCCATGCCGTACTTCTCGACGATGTCCTTGCGGAGCAGCAGCCCCCGGGTCGCGGCCAGCTCCTTGTTCGTCGGCACGGCGTAGTTGCGCCCGTTGATCTTGGAGCCGCTCAGGAACGCCGGGTTCAGCTCCGCCTTCATCTCCTTGCCGTACTGATCGATGAGATCGGTGATATCCAGGAACGCGCCCTTGCCCACGTTCACCGTGAAGCCGTTCCAAGCCGCGGTGAAGATAATGTCGGCCGGCTGCGACGAGGAGATCATCAGGTTCATCTTGCTGTCCCAAGCGCCCCAATCGATCGGGTTCAGATCGACCTTGGCGTTGATCTTATCCTTCAGGTATTCGTTGATCGCCTGCTCGACGACCTGTTCGTCCTTCTGCGGCGTGCCGGGGTAATACAGCGTCAGCTCGACTTCCTCCAGCTTCGACGCCGCGGACGGAGACGCCGAGCCGGATGCCGGCGCGGACCCGGATGCCGACGGCGATGCGCTCGGGCTTGCCGAAGCCGACGGAGAAGACCCGTTCTCGTTATTGGCGCCGCAGCCCGCCAGGACGAGACCGAGCGTGCACAGGACGACGAACGCGGGATATGCTTTTTTGGTGCCCCAGACCATTCCAGAACCCTCCCCATATTCGAAAAAAAGTGAGTATATGCCAACCGGACAACCCGTAAGGCTAGTATAGATTGCCGGGATCAGCCTTTGACAGCCCCAATCGTAAGCCCTTTCACGAAATACTTCTGAAAGAACGGATAAGCCAGAACGATCGGCCCGATGCCGATGACCGCCATCGCCATCCGGATCGCCTCGCTCGGGAGCCGGACGGTGCCGCCCCCGCGGGTGAGCGCTTCCGACGCCTGCACGTTGGAGGTCAGATACTGGATGTTAAGCATCGTCTTGTACATCAGGTACTGCACGCTGACGGTCTTGTTGTCGCTGATGAAGATCAGGCTGAGGAACCAGTCGTTCCAATACATCAGCGTGTTGAACAGCGCGATGGTGGCGATGACCGGGAGCGACAGCGGAAGGACGATGCGGATGAAGATCCTAAGCTCCCCCGCCCCGTCGATCGTCGCCGCTTCGATGAGCGCGGCCGGTATCGTCGTCTGGAAGAAGGTGCGCATGATGAGGATGTTGAACGGCTGGACGAGCATCGGGATGATGAGCGCCCAGATCGAATCGCCCAGGTGGAGGTACTTCGTATACACGAGGTACCAGGGAACGAGCCCCCCGTTGAACAGCATCGTCAGGAAAATGAAGAAGGCGAAGCCGTTGCGGTACGGCAGATCCTTGCGGGAGATCGGGTAGGCGAACGCCGCCGTCAGCAGCAGGCTGAGAATCGTTCCGACGACGGTGACGAACAGCGATACGCCGTAGGAGCGGACGATCTGGCCCGAGTCGGCGAACAGCAGCTCGTAGGCCGTCAGGCTGAACGCCTTCGGGATGAGCTGGTACCCGTTCTGCAGAATCGCCATCTCGTCCGTGAACGAGACCATGATCACGAGCAGCAGAGGGAACACGCACAGGATCGTGTAGAACCAGAAGACGCCTTGGACGAGCGCGTTGGAGCGTCTGGAGATGGCATTGGGCGAGTAGGGCGCGCGGGTGGCTTGCATGGGGTCCTCCTTCTCCTCAGAACAGGGCATTGTCGCGGTTGATCTTCTTGACGACGTAGTTGGAGCCGAACACGAGCACGAGTCCGACGGCCGCCTGGTAGAGTCCCGCCGCGGAAGACATGCCGATGTCCCCCATGACCATGAACGAGCGGTAGACGTACGTGTCGATGACGTTGGTCGTCGGGTACAGCGCGCCGGTGTCGAGCGTCACCTGGAAGAACAACCCGAAGTCCGCGTAGAAAATGCGCCCGATCTGAAGCAGCGTCATGATGACGATGACCGGCATGAGCAGCGGCAGCGTGATGCTCGTCATCTGCTTCCGCTTGCTCGCCCCGTCGATAAGCGCCGCTTCGTAATACTCCTCGTCGATTCCGACGATGGCGGCGAGGTAGACGACCGAGTAGTAGCCGACGTTTTTCCAAGCGTTGATGATCGGCAGCAGGAACGGCCACGCGTTCGGCTCGGCGTACCAGGAGATCGGATCGATCCCGAGCGCCTTCAGCAGGACGTTGTTCACGAACCCGTTCTCTTCTCCGAGCATCGCGAACACCAGGTAGCTGACGACGACGGCGGACAGGAAGTAGGGCAGGAACATCGCGCTCTGGAAAAACTTCGCGAGCACCCGGCTGCGCAGCTCGTTCAGCATGATCGCGAAGGCGATCGCGACTGCGAGGTTCGTCGCGATGAAGGCCGCGTTGTACAGAATCGTGTTGCGCGTGATGACCCAGGCGTCCGTCGTCGCGAACAGGAACTTGAAGTTCTCGAAGCCGACCCAGGGGCTGCCGAGGATGCCCTGCTCGTAGTTGATCTTCTTGAAGGCGATCAGGACGCCGAACATCGGCAGGTAGTTGTTGAGGATGACGAGCGCGATCGTCGGGAGCATCATCAGGTAGAGCATCCCGAAGCGCGCTGCCCGGCGCCGGCGGCCGGCGCCGCGCGGGGCCGCTCGGGGGCGAGCCAAGGCGGCGGCTTCGGCGTTCGCGGTTATCGGCTTCACGTTCTTGGCCTCTTTTCTCTCTAAGTGTCGCGGCGTGTATCTCTCCGTCCTACTTGAATTATAGGGAACCGGCCGTGCCCCCCTCTACGCAGGCCCGTGACAAGAAGGACGGATTGGTGACATGGGCGGGTCGGCAGGGGCGGCGGTTTAATCAATTGCGGCTGGGCTGCGGCTGCGGTTGCGGCTTCGGCTTCGGCTGGGGTTGCTCTTCGAACGAACTCATTCCTCCTTCCGCGCAGCAAGGCGTTCGGGAGGAACGAGATATTCTAGAATATCGAGGATCTCGGACGGCTGAAGGGGGTTTAGGGCGGTGTTGTTCTATAGATTCGAGTATCTCGGCTGGCCGAGGGACTTTTGGAGGGGCGTTGTTCTATAGATTCGAACATCTCGGCTGATTGGGAGACTTTCGGAGGGGCGTTGTTCTAGAGAATCGAGTATTTCGGCTGACCGAGAGACTTTTAGAGGGGCGTTGTTCTAGAAAATCGAGCATTTCGGCTGGCTGAGAGACTTTTGGAGGGGCGTTGTTCGAATCATTCGAACATCTCGGCGGACTGGGACACTTTTGGAGGGGCGTTGTTCGAATCATTCGAACATCTCGGCTGATTGGGAGACTTTTGGAGGGGTGTTGCTCGAATCATTCGAACATCTCGGCGGACTGGGACACTTTTGGAGGGGCGTTGTTCTAGAAAATCGAACATCTCGGCTGATTGGGAGACTTTCGGAGGGGCGTTGTTCTAGAAAATCGAGTATTTCGGCTGGCTGAGGGGGCTATCGATGGTCGGGTATAGAAAAAAGCCTCCGGGGGAGGCGGATCCCCCCCCCCCCCCGGAGGCGTCGCTCATAGTCGACAAGACTCTCTCTATTAAGGCAAGGTGCCGTTCGTGATGATGAGATCGTCGATATAGCCGCGATACGGGCCCGTATTCGACGGGCGGTCGTAGTTGACGAGAATGCGGTCGATCGTCTTGCCCGCGAGGACGGTGCCGATGTTCGACTTGATCGGCGTCCAGGCGTTCAGCGGGATCGCCCCGCCGTGGCCGGCGTTCGGGTGCACGCTGTAGCCGTTGTAGTCGACCGCTCCGCTGTCGCGCAGCGTCGTCCCGTCCGTCATGACGAGGTCGATCGCCACGTACCGGGCGTTGTCGGTCTGCGGATAGAGCCAGTAGCCGAGCTTCGTCGCGGACGTGATCGGAATGTCGACGTCGAACACCTTGCACTTCGCGTACGACGTCGTCGCGCTGTTATCCGTGCCGGAGAACAGAAGCGTCGCGATTCCCGTATGGGGAGTCTCGATCCGGGGCGAGCATTCCGGACCGATTCCGGCCTCGTAGCCGGACACGTTCTCGCTTCCGTCCAGCGTGTCCAGCCAGGTCGGAGGAGCGTCCGAGCTCTCGAACCCGTTGGCGAACAGGACGGGGCCGGCCGCCCCCGGCACGACCTCGAACGCGACGACGGACATCGGTGCGATCGAATAGACGAATTGGCCGCCGGAGTAGGCGATCGCCGTGCTCGAGGTCGGATTCGTCGCCGCGTCGAGCTTCCAGACGTTGACGGCGCCCGAGGCCGAAGCGATATTTTGCAGCTGTACCGTCGCGTCGTAGGTCGCGCTCGCGTCCTTGTTGACGGCGATGACGTACGTGCGGCCGGTGGACGTATCCTTCGAGGCGACGAATTCCAGGTTCGCCGCGCCGCCGGAAGCGGTCAGCTTGCGGTTGCCGAAGCGATTGCCGAACAGGTGGAACGTGTAATACGGCTTGTACGGCGCATAGGTCGCGTTGTCGAGCAGCCCGAGCAGGTTCGTCCCGGTCTCGGCGAGGTTATAGAACAAGTGCATGTCCGCGTTGCCCTTCATCGCGTTCACGATGGCGCTGGCGGCGTACACCGCGTTGAATTCGCTGTGGTACTTGGCGTTGTAGGCGCTGCCCCCGTCCTGGTGGCTCATGTTGTATTCCGTGACGGCCGCTCCGTAGAGCTTGCCCGAAGGCCCCTTGAACACGTCGCCCGGACCGCCGGACTTGACCATGGCGACGTTGTCCTGGTAATGCTCCTTCGTCCAGGCGAACCGCGCCGCGTCCGAATCCGTCGGGGAGGGGCCGTAGTCGTGCCAGCTTAGAATGTCGATCTGGCTCTCCAGCTGCTTGGCCGCGACGGAGACGTACCCGGCCGGGGAGTCGATGCCCCACGAGGAGTCCGCGACCGGACCGATCAGCTTGATGGTCGAATCCTGCGCCTTCATGGCGCTGCCGACCGTCCGGGCGAACGAGATATAGTCGGCTTGGGAAGCGAACTTGCCGTCCCCTTCGATCTGCGGCTCGTTCCACAGCTCCCAGTACCGGATCGTCTTGGACGAGCCGAGCGCGCGGTCCGTGTTGTAGCGCTTCACGACTCCCTTCATAAACTTCGCGTATTCGGTCCAGTCGGCGGAAGTAATCTTGCCGTCGGCGTCGCGGGTATGCGGCACGCCCGCCGGGAAGCCGGCGATGACGAAGAGCGGCTCCGCGCCCGCGTCGAAGATCGTGTTCAGGATCGCGTCCATGTCCGCGAGGGACCAGGTTCCGGCGGAAGGATACGGGTCCCTTCCGTTATAGAGCATGTTCTGGATCGGATTGACCCGGACGAGCTTGATCTTCGCGTCGCTGATTCTCGTCTTGAGCGCGGCGTTGCCGGCCCACCAGCCGTACTTGTCCGGCGCGCCTACGCCCCACGCGAACGGATTGACCGTTCCCGCGTTGGAGGCCGTGTCGACGGTGATCGTCGCGGCCGTGCCCGCGAAGCTGACGCTCGCCGGGAGCGTCAAGCCGAGTCCGATCGCCGCCGCGAGAGCGGCGCCCGCCATGCGTCTTGCCCATGCCCGTCTTTCGGTTTTCATTACGATGCCACCTTTCCTTTGCGTATTTTTTTGCAGCTGTATAGAGAGGGAGAACGTCCGCCGCCTTGCCCGCATGCCGTTCTCCCGCGCTGCCTGACTTCTAACGCCTATATCGGCGCGATCAAGCCGATCGTCGAACTAGTTCAACCACAACGTGCCGAACAGCGAGGCGTTCTTGGAGCCGCCGACGCCCGACGACCACTCGATGTAGCCTTCGCGGCCGGCGCCGTCGCTGTCGTTGACGAGGTAGGAGAAGCCCGCCGCCCGTCCGGCCGCGATTCCGTCGAAGCCCTCCAGCTCGCTGAACGGGATGCTCAGCTCGTAGACGGTCGCGCCCGCGGCCTCGTCGCGGACGACCGCGATCTCGCCGGTCTCCATGAGGCCGGGCTTCGCGAAGCCCATGCCTTTGAAAATCTGCGGCGCCGCGCCGTCCGGCTTGCCGATCTGCAGCTCGTAGACTTGCGCGCCGTAGCCGGAACCGCCTTCGTTGCGCGCGTCGAACGCGAGCTGCAGCGAGTCGCCCTGCCACATGCCGCCGCCCGACTGCGCCTGCGAGGCCTTATCGTCCTTCACCTCCGCCAGGACGTACAGGCGGGACGCGTCCCACAGCAGCCGCACGCTCGCGGACAAATCGCCGGGCGTCCAAGCGTCGCGGTAGTCCGCGCTCACCTGCCAGGCTTCGCTGGCCGCGGCGGCGGGAGCGGACTGCCAGATCGCGTCCGCCTGCCCGTCGATGACGGGAGCCTGCGCCGCGGCGGAGGCCGTCACCGCGCTAAGCGCCTGGCGGAACGGAATCGTCTCGCCGTCGGCGCTGACGCTTCCGGTCAGCGTAAGCGTGCCCGCCGCCTTCGTCCCGGTCTTCGGCGACAGCGCGTAGGGGATCGCCGCCGTCTCGCCGGGCGCGACCGTGAACTCGCCGGCCCCCGCTGCGGTCAGCGTCCAGCCCTCGGGCTCCGCCAGCTCCAGCGTGCCGGAGATCGGCGACGCCGTCGTATTCGTCAGCCGAACGGCCTTCTTGTCGGCCTGTACCGCCAATCTCGGCACGACCTCAAGCGCGAACGCCTTGGCGGCGAGCGCAGGACGGCGCCCCGTCTCCGCCGCCGTCGCGGTTACGGCGCCGATCGCCGCGTCCGCCGGAGGCTTCAGCGAGAACGTGACGGTGGTGCTCGAATACGGCTTCGCTTCGTACGCGACGGTCGCCGCCGACGGCGAAGCGAACCAGCTCGCCGGCACGCCTTGAAGGCGCAGCTGGCCGGAGATCGTTTGGCTTCCGTAGTTGTAGACCTCGACGGAGAACGCGTTGGCGAAGCCGCGAGTCAGCTTCGCGTTTCCCCGCTCATAGTAGGGGCTCTTCATGAGCCATGCCGTATCGGGACGGTTCGGCTTCCCGCCGCCGCGGCCCGCGGAAGACGTCTCCGTGCGCGGAACGGCTTGGCGGACGTACGACCGAAGGTCGCCCTTCACGTATACCGGCCGCTCCGAGACCGAGATCGCCGCTTCGCCGTTCGCCGGTTCGAGCGTCGTCTCGTTCCCGTAGAAGTCGTACACCTTCAAGCTCCGGCGCGCGGCCAGCTTCACGGTCTGCGGCGTCGCCGACCAGAGCGCGAGAACCGGGTCGATTCCGCGGCCTTCGAAGGCGAGGGCGGCGACTCCGTCCGAGCCGAGCGGCACGTCGCCGGCGTAGGAGCGGCCCGCGAGCGCCCGGTTCAGGGCGGCCACCGCCGGATAGACCGGCTTCACTTCGCCGCCGACGTTCGAGTCGGCGAGGCCGAACTGCGTATCGGTCGCGATGTTGAACGAGTAAAGCGCGTTTTTCTCCACGTCCATCGCGTGCGCCAGCAAGTAGCCTTTGACCGTATACAGCGCCTGGTTGCCGGCCCCCTGCTCGTCGGTTCTCCAGCCCCACTCGGTCAGCCACACCGGCTTGCCCGGCATCTTGGCCCGCACGCTCGCGATGTCGTGCACGAAGGAGTCGCCCGCTTCCGGGTTGCCGGCCTGGTACGGATGGATGACGACGGCGTCCGTGTAGTCCGCCGCGCCGAGCTGGACCATCTCGTCCAGATACCCGCCGCCCGTTCCCGAGAGGCCGCTCATGACGACGGTCGCCATCGGATCGGCGCGCTTGGCGGCGAGGTAGCCCGCCTTCAGCAGCTCGACGTAGGCTTCCGCGTCCTGCGTCGGCCGGAAGAAGCCGTCCAGGTTCGGCTCGTTCCAGATCTCCCACAGGTGCACCGACTTCTTGTACCGCGAGACGGTCCGGTAGACGAAGTCCGCGTACTCGGATACGGTGCGGGGCGGATAGTGCTCGCGCATCTCGGCGCCTTCCGGTCCCGAGCTCGCCCAGGTCGCGGAATACGCCAGCAGGCCGATCAGGTTCAGCCCGTTCTCTTCGTTCGCCGCGACGATATCGTCGTAGAGCGACCAGTCGTATTCGCCCTTCCGCGGCTCGATCTTGTCCCACAGGAAGTCGTTGCGGACGAGCTTCGAGCCGGACAGCCGGATCAGTTCCGCTTCCTGCTCCCGCAGGGCATCGCTACCCAGGAAGTCGTAATGGGTCGAAAAGCCGACAAGCGTATCCGGGTCTTGGTCCGGGCCCCGCCCGTCCTCGACTCCGGAGAGCGGAGCCACGGCCGCGAAGGACGTCGCCGCCGCGGATTCCGCGCCGCCTTCGCTCTCGACGCTCGCCCGGACCGTATAGAAGCCGTACCGGGGCGCCTCGAACGCCAGCTCCACGGCCGCTTCGCCTCCTGCCGGCAGAGCCGGGACGTCCGCCGTGCCGGACAGAGTATCCGTGCCTTCCGCGTCGGTCACGGTATAGTTCAATTGGCGGGCCGCTGCCGGCTCCGTCCCCGCGTTCGTCACCTTCGCTTGCAGCGAGACCGCCTTGCCCGCGAACGCCGATCCCGGCGCTTGGGCGGCCAGCCCGGTCAGCTTCAAGGCCGGCTCCTTGACGATCGGCGGCAGCAGGCCGCCCTTGTAGAACGAGAACTCGTCGAGCATCCAGCAGCCGGCGCCGTTCTCCTCGGGGCTGATGTTGATGCCGTTCACGAGGTTCCAATCGAGCTTTCGGTCGCCGCCGCCGTCTTGATAGTTCAGCTCCTCGGCCGCGATCGTCACGGGAGTCCAGTCCGTCCCGCTCACCTCGATGATTCGGCGAAACTTATCCCCGCCGTCCTTCTCCTCCACGCCGACGGAGTACCGCCGGTCCGTGCCGTCTCCCCGAATCTGGAACCGGAGCTCCCGGGTGCCTTCCGGATTCCAGTCCGCCGGCAGCGATCCGTGGGCGACCAGGCCCCAGCCGGCCGCGGAGCGCTCGTAATCGAAGCGGATCCCCTTGCCGGAGGCGCCGTCCGTCTCGGAGCTCTCGATCCGGCTGCCTTCCCCGGCCCACAGGCCCCAATCCGCGAAGACGTCCGGCGAGAACCCGTTCGTCAGGCTCGGCTCGTACGCCCCGAGCGTGAAGTCGTCGATCGTCACGTGGCCGGCGCGGTCGATCTCCGGGCTGATGTTGATTGAATTGACCTTGTCCCAATCAAGCCGTCCGTCGCCGCCTTCCTGGTACTCGAGCTCGTCCGCGGAGATCGTCACGAGCGTCCAGTCTCGCCCGCCGATCGAGACGAGCTTGCGGAACTTGTCCCCGCCTTCCTTCTCCTCCACGCCGACGAAGAACGTCTGCTCCTCCCCGTCCCCCTTGGCGTAGAACTGCAACGTCCGCGTTCCGGCCAGCGTCCAATCCGGCGGGAGCTCCGCGTGCGCGACCAGCCCCCAGCCGAGCGGGGAGCGGTCGTAATCGATCCGCACCGCCTGGCCGGAGACGCCTTCTACCATCTTCTTGGACACGGCGCTGCCCTCGCCGGCCCATAAGCCCCATCCGCTAAAAACATCCGGATCGAAGCCGTTCGTCCACGTCGCCGGCGCATCGGCAGCGGCATTGGCGGCGCTGGCTTCGGCGTTGGCGCCGGCTTCGGCGACGGCGTCCGCTGCCGCGGCCTCCGGCGCCGGCATGGCGAGCGGCGCAGCGAGCAGAGCCGCCAGCAGCCCCTTCGCCGCGGCGCCCGCGATGATCCTCTTGCCCATTCGGGTTCCTCCTCTGTCCGCCGGCTTCAGGCTCTCCGGCCCTCGGCGGTCTATGAATACCTGAATGATAGACCACAAGCAAGCGCTTACACTACGAAGTCCCGTGACCGTTTGAACGGCCCGGTTACTTTTTTATCGGCCGCCGCGCACGCCCGACCCGCAAAAAAAGCCTCCGAACCCGAAGGCCGGAGGCCGCGCCCCTCTATTTTTGATACTTCTGCCGATACTCCTTGGGCCCGATGCCCACCGTCTTGCGGAACACCTTGGCGAAGTGCGACAGGTTCGCGTACCCGACCGTCTCGGCGATGTCCGACACCTTGCGGTTCGTCTCGGCCAGCAGCGCCTTCGACTTCTCCATGCGCGCCTGCAGGATGTATTCCGACAAGGCGATGCCCGTCTCCTTCTTGTACAGCCTCGACAAGTAGGCGGGATTCAGGAACACGTGCCGGGCGATCTCCTCCCGCTTCAGCTCTTCCTCCGTCAGATGGTCGGCCACGTACTGGTGGATCTTGTCGATGACGGCCCGCGTATCCGGAATTTGCCCGTGGTAAGCCTCGTACGATTCTTCCACGGCCTCGAGCGCCCACGTCCGAAGCTGCGCGAGCGTCCGGATCCCGCCCCTCGACGCGGCGCTCCCCCCGGCGATCGGCAGCCCCTTGCGGTGGAAAGCCCTGTAAAGCATATGCTTGACGGAAGCCGCCAGCGCGTCCAGCGTCTCCGCCGTCGCCTCCCTCTCGCGGATCGCCCGGATCGTCTCCTCCATCCGCCGGAGCAGCTCCGCCTTCTGCCCCGCTTCGAACAGAACGAGCCACTCCTCCGCCGGCGCGTACGGAATCGAATGCGGCGCCTTCGCCGCCGCCCCCTCGCCGAGCGCGAACACCGCGTTCGTCTCCGCCACGTTGTCGTGCTCCCGCTCCAGCAGCGCCCTGTACATCTCGGGCAGCTTCGACAGCTCCGCCGCTTCTCCGATGTAGCACGAGAGCTGGCAATAGAAGTACCGGTTCGCGGCGGCCAGAAGCTCGCGGCAGCGTCCGCGAAGGCGTTCCAGCCCCTCCTCGCCCCCCGCGTCGCCGTACAGGAGCGCGACGTTCACGCCCGAGCGGTCCTGGATGACCGCGCCGGGGCTTCCGGCCAGCAGAATCTCCTCCGCCGAATTGCGGATCGCGTACTCCATGATCTCCTCGTCGCGCGCGTTCAGCGGCTGGTTCCACTCTTCCACGCTGATCAGAATCGGCAACACAATCTGCCTAGCATGAAGAGGCAGATTATAGAGATGGATCGCTTCCTCGATCTTCTCTGGAGACGAGGAGATGCGCAGCCCGAGCAGGTCCTGCCAGAACCGCTCGACGAGCAGCGGCTTCTGCCGCATCCACTTGTCGTGGTATTGGCGGTACGTCTCCTGGTACGCCTTGGCCTCCCTCTTTTCCCCGATATCCCGAAGCGCAACGGCGACGACCTTCTTCAGCTCGTCGTAATCGATCGGCTTGACGATGTACTCGTAGCTGCCGAGGCGAATCGCCTGCTGGGCGTAGTTGAAGTTGGCGTGCCCGGTCAGGAAGATCGTCTCCGCTTCGGGATAATGGGTCCGCGTCCACTCGAGCAGCTCGATCCCGCTGTCCCCCGGCATCTCGATGTCGGAGATCAGCAGGTCGACCGGCTCCCGCTCCATCAGCTCCCTGGCCTGCTTCGCGCTGTACGCCTCGAAGATGTTGGCGACGGGAAGATCCGTCCAATCGATGCCTTGGGCGATGCCCGCGACCGCGTATTTCTCGTCATCCACGATAAGCAGATTGTACATGGTCGTCGCCTCCCTCTGAGATGTCGCCGGCGAGCGGCAGCACGAGCCTCACGACCGCGCCTTGCGCCCCGACGTTCAAGCCGTTATCGCCGTCCCCGCCGTCCGGCCCGTTCGCGAATTCGATCTTCGCCCGGTCCCCGAAGTACAAGTTCAACCGGTGGATGACGTTCCAGATGCCGATGTGGTCCCCCTCGCCCTCCTCCGCGTAACGGCCGGACCTCAGCTTCTCCAGGTACTCGGGCGGGAACCCCGGTCCGTTGTCGCTCACCGTCAGGACGAACCTCTCCGGGTCTTCGGGATGCTCCTTCGCTTGGATGCGGACGCGGAACGTCTCCCCGTCCATGCTCATCCCGTGCACGATCGCGTTCTCGACGAACGGCTGCACCGACAGCGCCGGAATCGGCTGCCCGCTCCACGGCTCTTCGATCTCGATCTCGTAGTCGAGCTGATCGGGATACCTCATTTTCTGAATCTCCAGGTAGTTCCGGATATGCTTCAGCTCCTCGCCCACCGTCACGTGCGTCCGATGCGTGCGAATCGTGAACTTGAAGTAATCGGCCAGATACAGCGACATCTTCTGCACGTTCTTGTGAAGCTGAAGCGTGGCCAAGTTATAAATGATATGAAGGCTGTTCAGATAAAAATGGGGATTGATCTGCACCTGCAGATGCTTCAGCTCCGCCTTCTTCACGAGCAGCTCCTGCTCGTAGATGCCGATGCGCAGCTGCTTGATCTGGTCGGCCATGCTGTTGTAGGTGGAAGCGAGGAACGACAGCTCCCTCGACCGGTCTTCGGCGAGCCGGAAGTTCAGGTCCCCCTGGATGATGCGGCGCATGCCGCGGATCAGATCCCGAAGAGGGGTGAAAAGCACCCGCTTCAGCAGCAGCACGTAGAGGCTGAGCACGAGCGCGGCGCCGATCGGGATGATCCACGCCGCCCGCAGGAAGAAGGGAAGCCGGGACAGCAGGTTCTGCTCCGGCACGAGCACGAGAACCCGGATGTCCGACAGCCGCGACTTCGTGCCGACGGCCAGGCGCTTGCCGCTCGGCTCGTCCAGCAGCAGGTAATCGCTGTCGAGCTGGGCCAGGCGGGGGCGAATATACTCGAGCCCTTCCTCCGTAAGGGTCGTCGCCGTGAGCGGCCGGCCCTGCGCGTCGACGATCGTCACTTCGCCGCCTCCCCCGAGGTTCAGCTGGCGGAAGGGCTCGAGCAGGCTGCCGAGGTCGATCCAGGCGCCGAGAATGACGTCCGGGGACGCTTGGACCGTCGTGACGAGTCCGTATTCGGAGCCGTTCGGGAACACCGTCCACCGCGAGTTCGCGCTCCGGTCGTTCTTGTCGAGCCAGTCGGCGAATCCGGCGAGCCTCTCGGAGCTGCCTTCGGTGACGGTCAGGTCGCGGGCGTTGCGCGCGTACACGAAGAACGTGTCGATCGTATTGTACAGCACGAGGTCGTCCCGGAACCGGTTGATGATCCGCACCTTGCGCAGCTGGTACTCCCCGTCGTTGTAATCGAACAGGTTGAGGGACATGACGTCCGGGTCGCTGCCGGCTCGGGTGAGCAGGTATTTGCCCGTGTCCTCGAGCACCTGATCCACCTTGCTCTGGATGAACATGTCGACGAGGTCGCCGTTGGAGGAAGCGACCTTCTCGCGAACGACGTGGATCGCGTAGAAATTGTTGTAGAGCAAGTAAGCGACGAGAGGCGCAAGCACCGCGAATATTCCGAGGAGCAACTTGAACTGCAGCGATCTCAGCACGTTCATCGGTCTCGTTCCTTTGCGCTCGTGGTGTGAATGGTGCAGATGGTGCAGATGGCATAAGCGGCGTAGATGGCGTATAGGGCGTAAATTCGTTTAGGGCGCATAGAGCATATAGGGCATGATTTACCCCCGATTATCTCATCCCCGGCCGAGGGGCGTCCACCGCCTCCGGTGCTTTTTTGAACGTTTTGGAGACTATCGCATGCGCGAAAAAGCCATGTCCGTCCTCGAAGCGGAGGGACATGGCGGGCCGGGTGCGGATTCGGACGGCAGTCGTCTCAGGACGGGACGGCGGAGGCGGCCTCCAGATAGGACCGGATCAGAGGATGAACTCTCTCGCGGAACGCGGAGCGTTCGGGCTGGAACAGCGTCCCGACGTAGAAGGGGTGATCGCGGTGCTCCATGATCCGGATCTCGCCGTCCGCATCCGTTCCGGCGATCCGCAGATCGGTCCGTTCGAACAGCGGGGCGTATTCGAGATTGAGCCCGTAATTGCACGTCCCGTATTGTTCTTCAACCTCTTCGGTCCCGTAAGCCTCCGCCGCCTTGGAGCCCGGAACGAGCTGGAAGACGAAGCTCTGCTCGCTTACCGAGCAGGACAAGGGGGTGACCAAGAGGAGGGATGCCGCGGGATTCTGTTCGGCATGGTCCGCTTCCGCGAGCCCCAGAACGTTGCGGGCATACTCGAGGAGCATGTGCTGGAAGCCGCCGCACGTTCCAAGGAACGGCACCTTCCGCTCGCGCGCGAACCGAATCCCGTTCAGCGCCCCCTCCATGCTGGCGTACGGACTTGCCGGCACCGTCCAGAGGGCTTGATACTTGTCCAGCTTCCCCTCATGGTCCCGCTCCAGGTCGGGCGTGGGAATCCAGTCGAATTCGACCGTTCGCCCCCATTCGCCCGCCGCGAGCCGAAGCGCTTCGGGAATCGCCCTATGCGCCTTGACGTCCGGGTTGTAATCGCCGATCAATCCCACTCGGATCATTCGCTTCCTGCCGCCTTTCATTATGGAATCGTCTCGCCATTTTCTATCCTATCATTCTCGCTCCTCCCGTTAAATGCGAAGTTTTGAGTCCGAACATGGGTAACGGAGCCTGAATGGGTACGGGTCGACGATAGAAAAAAACTCCGCCCGAAAAAAGCGAAGCCGGGCGAAGTTCGTTGTGCGGGCATGAACGACAGGGCCGGCATGATGCCCCTCATGAGGGCAGCCGCCGCGAAGGCTTAAGCCGTCTCCAGGCAGCAATCCTGGAACCGTCTGCGCTTCTCGGCGTCCATGCCGAATTCCCGCTCGAGGAACGCCTCTGCGCTGCCGTATCTCTCGTCGATCGCCGAGAATAACGCCGCCATCGTCTCGCGGCGCAGCTCGAGCGCGGCGATCATCCGCTCCGTCTGTTCGGCCGACAGATAGGCGGCCATCTGCTCCTTCATGGCCGCGTTCATCGGAGCCAGCGTGCGGTTGGAGATCAGATAGTCTTCGATAATCGTCTCTCTCGGCACCCCGAGCGCGAGCAGGATGTAGGCCGAGCCCACTCCCGTGCGGTCCCTGCCGCCGGCGCAGTGATGGAGGAGGCCCAGATTGTCCGGATTCGCGACCGTCTCCATGAGCCGCTTGAAGGAAGAGTTGCCGAAGGCCATGTCCAGGTACATGTTCGTCAGGAAGTCGGCCGAGAGCATGTGGGCCAGATGCCCGGACTGAACCATGTCCCGCATGTCGGCGGGAACCTCCTCGGCGATCGCCGGCTGATGAATGTTCGTCACGCCGGGGAGAACCGGGTCCGGCTTCGCCTGTGCCTCTCGGGCGCCCCGGTAGTCGAAGATCGTCTTGATGCCCAGCGACCGGAACAGCTCCTTGTCCTTGTCGGTCATCCCCGTCAGCTCGGCGGCGCGGAACAGAATGCCGCGCTTGACCCGGCGGCCGTCCTCCGTCGGGTATCCGCCCAGGTCGCGGAAGTTCAGAACGCCTTCAAAGGGAAGCACGCGGTCGGCCAGATCGGATAAATCGTTCAAGGCGGGTTGAGTCGTCATAAGCGGAGAATCCCCTCTCTCGTATGGTTATGCGTAACGGCGGTCTTGCGGCTCTTCGCCGACGGGCTGCTGGTACATCTGGCTCTCTTTGCCTTCGTAGATGAGGGCGGCATGGTGGTCGGTCAACGCTTCCGGCGGTCCGTCGAACACCATCTTGCCGTTCTTGATGCCGATGATCCGGCTGGCGTAGCGCTTGGCGACATCGACCTGGTGAAGGTTGACGAGGCAGGCGATGCCCTGCTCGGCGCAGTTCCGGTGAATGGCGTCCATGACGACGGCGGAGGACTTCGGGTCGAGCGAGGCGATCGGTTCGTCCGCCAGGATGAGACGGGGCTGCTGCGCGAGCGCCCGGCAGACGCCGACGCGCTGCTTCTGGCCGCCGGACAGCTCGTCGGCCCGCTTGTACATCTCGTTCTCCAAGCCGACCTTGCGCAGCAGGGCGATCGCCTTCTTCTTGTCCTCTTCGCTGTAGCGGCTGAACATGCCGGCGATCGAGCTCATATAGCCGAGGCGGCCATGGAGGACGTTCTCGAGCACGCTCAACCGGTTGACGAGGTTGTAGTGCTGGAAGATCATGCCGATCTGGGAACGAACGCGGCGAAGCTCTCTCGCATTCGCCTGGTCGACGCGGTCGCCCGCGAATTCGATGCTGCCGGACGAGGGCTCGACCAGCCGGTTGATGCACCGGAGCAGCGTGGACTTGCCCGCGCCGCTCGGCCCGATCACCGCGATGAATTCCTTGGACTTGACTTGCAGATCGATGCCGCTTAACGCGATCGTCCCGGCGCTATACTTCTTCGTCAGCCCTTTAATCTCCAATAGGAAGGATGACATAACGGAGCCTCCTTATGTTCTCGGTTAGCGCGCGCCGCGGGCGAGACGCTTGCGAATTCGGTTGGTCATGAGCTCGAGCGCGAACAGCGTGAGGAAGACGACGAGAATGCCCATCAGCAGCGGAGCGAATTCGTAGTAGCTGATATACTCCTGCAGCAGCACGCCGATGCCGCCCGCGCCCACCATCCCCAGGATGACCGTCTCCGCGACCGTAATCTCGAAGTTGAAGGCGATCAGCGCCAGAAAAGTCGTATAGAGCGTCGGGATGGCGCCGTTGAACACGACGTGCCACCAGGTGCCTCCGAGCGCCCGGATCGCTTCGACCGGTTCCTTGCCGGCTTCGTCGATCTGGGCCGTGAACGACTTGATCAGGAAGGAGGTCGTCGGGAACAGCAGCCCGAGAACGCCCGCCATGGAACCGAAGCCCATGCTCGCCACCGCCAGCAGCACCCATATCGTCGTCGGGATCGTACGAACGATGACGACGATCAGCCGCAAGCCCTTGGCGATCCAGCGGTTGGGGGCCGTCGTATCGGCGATGAGGAAGCTCAGCAGCAGCGACAGGAAGACGCTGATGACGACGCTCAGGAAGGCGATGATCAAGGAGGTCAGCAATTCCCGGAGCAAGACCGGCAGGTCTTCCGGCGAGATCTGCAGGAACTGCTTGACGATATCGGGAATTCGGCCGACGCCGTCCGCGAACTGCGAATAGCTGAGCTTGAGGTAGAACGCGCACGGGACGAACAAGACGATCATCACGGCGAAGAACCATCGTTGATTGCGTCGGGTCGCTTTATGCGAGATCGGAATCTTCATCAGAGTAGACGCTCCCTTATTCGCTGCGTAACGTATTCGACGCCCAGGATCATCAGGATCATGATCGTGACGACGGTCGCCGTCTTGCCGTATTGGAACAGATCCATCGTCAGCTTGATCTGCGAGCCGATCCCTCCCGCCCCGACCAAGCCGAGAATGGCGGAAGCGCGAATCGTGATCTCGAACATGAACAGCGTCCAGGAGATGTAGCCGGGCATGAACTGGGGAATGATCGCTTGCTTCAGCTTCTGCAAGTAAGTCGCCCCGGTCGCTTCGACGGCCTCCACGGCATGCTTGTCGATCTCCTCGATGGATTCGGCGTACAGCCGGGCCAGGAATCCGATCCCGAGCAGGATCAGCGCGAAGATTCCCGGCATCGTCCCTACCCCGAACAGGACGACGAGAATCGAAGCCCATACGAGGAACGGCACGTTGCGGACCAAAGAGACGACGCTGCGCAGCGCGACCCTGACGGCCGGGTGGGGCGCGGTATTGTGGGCCATCAGGAACGCGATGACGAGAGCGATGACGGAAGAGATCACCGTGGCGACGACTCCGAACGCGAGCGTATCGAGGACGGGCCGGACGTACTTCGCCAGATCGTTGACGTTAGGCGGCATGAAGTCGACGAACAGGAAGTTCAGGAACAGCGGGATGCCGCCCATAAACTCCGCGATATCGAACTCGATGAACCAGATGGAGAAAATCGTCGCGGCGACAAAGAGGAGAAGCGACAGCAGCCGCTTCGCCTTCTTCTGCCGCGCGATGGTATCGGCGCGCTTCATGAAGCTATCTCCTCTTTGCTGGATTTAAGGCTAATCCCTACTTGAGCAGCTCGTCGGAGCTCAGCTTCAGGCTCTTCGCGATCTCGCGAAGCTTGTCGTAGTTGCCGTCGTTCGCTTCCACGAACTTGGCGCCCGTCATGCCCAGCAGCTCGAAGTACTCCGGATTGTCGTAGCTCAGCAGGAACTCCTTGACCTTCGCCTTCACGTCGTCCGGAAGGTCGCCGCGGATGCCGATCGCGGTACCCGGCAGCGGGTCGGATTCCGCGATGACGCGGAGGGAGTCCTTCTCGATGACGCCCTTGCTCTCCAGCAGGCCGATCATCATTCCCGCGGTGCCGGCCGCGTCGTATTGGCCGCGGGCGACGCCGAGAATCGCTTTGTCGTGGCCGCCGGCGAATTGAACGTCCTTGAAGAAGCCGTTGTCCAGCTCCTCCGGATCGATGCCCAGCTCCTTGACGATGGTCGCCTTCGGAAGCAGGTGGCCGGTCGTGGAGACCGGATCGACGAAGCCGAACGTCTTGCCCTTCAGATCGGCGACGGTCCGGATCGGCGAATCCTTCGGAACGACGATGACCGAGGCCGGCGAATTCGCCATCGCCGGAATCGTGATTTCGGCGATCGGCTCCACCTTCGCGCGGTCGACGGCCACGATGTAGGAGAACGGTCCGAACATCGCGTAATCGGCCTTGCCGTTCTTCATCGCTTCGATCGCGGCGTTGTAGCTGGTCGCCTTGATGGATTCGACCGGAATGCCCAGCTTGTCGGACAGCTTGTCTTCGAAGTCTTTATTGATTTGCTGGCCTTTCTCGTCGGTCTCTTGCGGAAGGTAGACGATCGTGAACTTCTTCGGCGCGCTCCCGCTCGAGCCGCAGCCGGCCAGTACCGAGATAAGCAGGAAGGCGGACAGGACGAGCCATAACGTCTTTTTCAAGGTAGAACCCCCTCATGTAATATACAGCTTGTGTACAACTTGGATTCTACTTGTATTCTATTCGGGAGATATTAAAGAAAAGTCAACGCATTGTAAATAACGCAAAAGTTGCGAAAACTCTCCGGGTTGTCATAAGATACGGGTAGGTTGAGAGAGAGGAACCCTTGATTCTATGGCCAATTCCAATTTGATCGAGTCCGCATACACGTATATTCGCAACAAGATTCGCGCCGGCGAGCTGCTGCCCGGAACGCTTCTGTCGGAGAACGAGCTGGCCGAAGCGCTGAGCATGAGCCGCACTCCGATTCGCGCGGCGATCTCGCGGCTGGAGACCGAAGGGCTGCTCGCCACGCTGAAGAACCGGGGCGTGCTGGTCAAGGAAGTGTCGTTGAAGGAAGCCATGGACACGGTCGAGCTCCTGTTCATTTTCCAGAAGCAGGCCGTCGAGCAGATGAAGGACGGAGGGGAGAAGCCCGACCTCAAGAGATTGAAGGAGCTGATCGATCGTCAGCTCGAGGCGGAGCGGCACAATCAATACAGCCGTTATCTCGAGAGCGCGATGGAATTCGTCGGCTGCTTCACCCGGGTTCTGAACAATACGGCGATCTCCAGAATCGTGGATATCAGCGTGGAGAAGCTGGTGCTCTACGGCACCGTCAACTATATCCGAACGCCGCACGAGCCGCACTATTCCGCCAATCGGCAGCATCCATCGATCTATGAGGCGCTTCTGAAGGAAGATTACGACGCCATACTCCAGACGATCACCGATGCCCACAACCGGAATCAGCAGCGAATGTTGAGGTTGGCCCGGATCTGAAGAAGACCGTATCCCTCGCGGAGTACGGTCTTCTTGCGCTTCTCGGGCGTCTACTTCACTCCGTACCGAACGAAGGAATCGACGATTTGCCTCTGCAGCGCGATATAGATGAGCAGAATCGGGATGCACGAGACGGTCGTCGCCGCCATCAGCGAGCCCCACATGTTCGTATCCGAATTGACGAACAGCTTCAGGCCGATCTGGATCGGAGAGTTCTCCATCTTCCTCGTGATCAGCATGGGCCAGAGGTATTCGTTCCAGCCGTTCAGGAACAGGATAATGCCGAGCGAGGCGACCGTGGACTTGATGTTCGGCAGAATCAGGTTCGTCAGAATGCCGAAGTCGCTTTGCCCGTCGATGCAGGCCGCCTCGATCAACACTCTCGGGAACGACTGGAAGCTCTGATACAGCGACAGGATGGCGAACGTCGACACCGCGAACGGAAGCACGACGCCTATCAGGGTCTCGTTCAACCCCATGTCGTTCACGAGCACGTAATTCGGAATCATGATCGACTGGTACGGAATGAGCCAGGTCAGGCTGAGCAGGGCGAAGATCAGAGTCTGGCCGCGGAACCGCCACCGGACGAGCGCGTAAGCCGCCAGAAGGCTCGTCGCCAGCTGGAAAACCGTCATCAGCGCCGCCACGGCGAAGGAATTGAACATCATGCGGAAGATCGGCATCTGCTCGAAGGCGTAGCGGTAATTGTTCCAGATCGGCTTCATCGGAACTAGGGACGACGTGAAGATCTCCGCCTCGTTCTTGAACGAGGAGATCAGCATCCAGTACAGCGGGAATACCGCTAGTACGCACATGGCGGCGAGCAGTCCGTGCTGCAGCGTCGCGAACGCGGGCGAGCGCTTGTTCATGGCAAGTCTCCTTTATCCTGTTGCTAGTTGTCGTAGAAGGACAGTCTCCGGGACAGCCCGTTCAGCCCCAGGGCGATGACGCCGAATACGACGAAGAAGACGAGAGAGGCCGCCGCGCTGAAGCCGACGTTCAGGTTGCCGAACGCGTACTTGTACATCTCGTAGTAGACGTTCGTCGAAGAGCCGTAAGGCCCGCCGGCCGTCAGGATATCGATGTAAGCGAACGTCGACTGGCTGGCGAACAGAATGCTCATCGTCAGCATGAACAGGATCATAGGAGAGACGAGCGGCACCGTGATGCGGAGGAACGTCCGGAACCGGCCGGCCCCGTCGATCGCCGCGGCCTCGTAATACTCCCGATTGATTCCCGTCAGCGCAGAAGAGAACATGAGCGTGCTGAAGCCGATCATTTTCCAGCCCGTGATGAACAGGATGATCCACTTCGCCCAGTCCGGGTCGGAGAAGTAGGCGATCGGCTGCCGGATGGCGTCCAGCTTCATCAGGACGAGATTCACGAGCCCGTTCGAAGGATGGAACAGCCAGCGCCAGATGGCGCCGACCGATACGGGAGCGAGAATCATCGGGACGAAGAAGATCGCCCGGTAGACGTTCTTGGCCCTGCCGCTCATCCCGTCCGTGACGGAGGCGAGGAGGAGCGGAATCAGGATCGAGAAGGGCAGCATTCCGACGGTGTAAAAGACGGTGTTGCCGATCGAGTCCGCGAACGCCTCGTTCCGGAACAAGCGCGCGAAGTTGTCCAGCCCGACGTAGATCGGATCGGTGCCGGGAATCATGCTCCACTTCTGGAAGGCTAGATAGAACGTGTAGAGAAGCGGCCTGTACATCCAGATGCCGAGCAGGACGACCGCGGGCAGCAGATACAGGTAAGGCTTCAGCCTGCGGGCCAGCAGCGCGCGTCGGCTGACGGCCGGGCGAGCCCTCGGGACGGTCCCCGCCAAGGGAGGTAACGCCGGCGATTCCATCGATTGACTCATGGCGGCGGATCACTCCTTTCCCGCTGAACGGATTACTTCAGCATGCCGTTGATATCGTCTTGGGCCTTGGTCAGCGTCTCCTTCACGTCGGCGTCCGTCATGACGGACTTCACGATCGCGTCGGTGAAGGCCGTGGCGATCTCCGCCGCGTATTCGCCCGGCCAGATCGCGACCGGATGGATGCGGGACAGCTGGTCCAGGTTGATGCGGTACAGAGGGTTCGCCTCGACGAAGTCCTTCAGGCCGTTCGGATCGTCCGCCAGCGACGTGCGGAGCGGCAGGTAACCGATCTGCGACGTAATGATCGTGTACCCCCGGTTGCCGGTGACGAACTTGACGAATTCCCACACGGCCGCGGCCTTGATGTCGCTGTCCGGACGAACCGCGAGCACGCTGCCGGAGTTGACCGGAATGGACGGCTGGTCGCCGAATTGCGGAAGTCCCGCCCCGTATACCTTCCAGCCTCCGGCTTCCGAGGCTTTCTTGATGCCGCTGTGCATGGACGTCGATTGGATCAGCATGCCCAAGTTGCCCGCCATGAACTGCTCCGACACTTCCGTGTCGCTGCCCACGGCATGCGCTCCGCTATGATAGAGGTCCTGCCACATCCGGATGGCCTCCACGCTCTTGTCGCCCGCGAATTCGACCTGCTTGCGGTCGGCGGACAGAATGGTTCCGCCGTTGCTCAGAATAATGCCTTCCGTCGTCCAGCCGTTGTTCGGGGCGAGACCGAAGCCGTCCTTGCCGGTCTTCTCCTTGATCTGCAGAGCGGCCTTCTTCACCTCGTCCCACGTCTTCGGAGGGGTGTTCGGATCGAGGCCCGCTTCCTCGAACAGCTTGCCGTTGATGAACAGGATCGGCGTGCTGAACGTGAACGCGAGGCCGTACATCTTGCCGTCGATCTTGCCGAGCTCCAGCGCGTTGGGGGAGATGCCCTCCAGATGCTTGTCCAGCTCTTCCTTGGGGAACACGTCCTCGTAGGCCTTGAAGCCCAAGCTCAGACGGGAGCTGTCCAAGGTGGAGAAGGCATGCTGGACGATGTCGACCGGCTTGCCCGCCGAGATGTCCGCCTTGTACTGCTGGAAGGTCGCGTCGGGAACCCCTTCGACGACGACGCCCTTCTCCTTCCCGGCCGTCTCGTTGAACTCGTCGATCAGCTGTTCCATTCCCGCCTTCATCGTCGGAAGGGCGAGGCTGTAGGAGTAGAACGTGACCTTGGTCGGATTCGCCGGATCCAGCGCCGGAAGCGACGAGCTTGCGGAGGCTTCGGATGCCGCGGACGGGGTTTCCGCTGCGGCCGCGCCGTCCGGATCGTTGTTCGGTCCGCCGCAGGCGGTCAGTCCGAATGCGGCGGCAATCGCCATAATAAGGCTGGTTCCTTTTGTCCAACGTTGCATGGGATGTGGTGGCCTCCTTTGGGTTGGAGCCTCCGCCTATTCCAGGCAGTAGGCTTGTATGCGGGCGCGGACGGCGTCGTCGATGCCGAACTCCTCCGCGAGATAACGCTCGAACGTTCTGTAGGCCTGCTCGATGCTCCGGAGGGACGCGTCCAGATAACGCTCCCGCAGAAGCATCGCTTGCTCGAGGGCATGCAGCTCGTCCGGGCCGATATGCTTGGATACCATCTCGAACAGCCGGCGGTGGTACTCTTCCAGCGTCACGTTGGAGTACAAATAATCCTCCATGACCGTCTCGTACGGAACGCCGAGGGTCATCAGGATGAGCATGCTGCCGACCCCGGTACGGTCCCGCCCTCCGGCGCAATGTTGGACGAGGGGCAGATTCGCCTCGGGATCGCTCAGCAGCGCCATCAATCTCTTATAGGAGGCGTTCCCGATCGGAAGATCGGCGTACAGCTTCTCCAGCATCTCCTCGGTGAACGCCTGATGGCGGCCGCTCGCGAACAGCTGCTCCAGCGTCACGTGCGGCGCCTGCTCGGCCGCCTCGTTCGCCGGCACGCGGATATGGACCGCCTCGCCGATTCGCGGGTCCGGCTTCTCCTCGGCTTCGCCCCGGTTGCGGTAATCGAAGATATGCTTCAGCCCGATAGACTCGAGGAGCGAGAGATCCTCCGGCGTCAGTCCGGTCAGCTCCGCGGCCCGGAACAGAAGGCCGCGCTTCACCGTCCGGCCGTCCGCCGTGCGAAGACCGCCCATATCGCGGAAGTTGAAGGCGCCCTGGAGAGGAAGAAGCGTGCTTGTGGCGGCGTGTTGCGTGGACATGGGAAGCCCTCCGTTCAGATAGAAGTTCGTTCGCGATTAATGCTGAGCCGCCAGCAGGGCGATCGGGAAGCGCACCAGCTCCTCGCGTCCCGTCGGAAGCTCGACCGTGCGAACCGTGATGCCTTCGCCCGCGTTGACGCTAACGACGTTATAGCCGATCGCGTTGACCATGGCATAGGTGTCCGGGTCCGCCCGCTCCCCGGCGAACGCCGTGCCGGAGGCCGCAACCGCGCAGATTCCGCGGAAGGTGCCGACGTTGTTCGAATGAACGTGGCCCGCCAGGACCCCGATCACGTCCGTGCCGGCGATCAGATCCCCGAAGACGGCGCGGTTCTTCAGCAGATGGCTGCCATCCATTCCTTCGATCGACAGAACGGGGTGATGAAGGCCGATGATCGTCCCTTGAGGAGCCGCCTCCTTCAGTTGCTCGGAGAGCCAGGACAGCTGCCGCTCGTCCAATTCGCCGGCATGGTCGCCTGGAATTTGCGTGTTGAGCCCGATGAGGCGCAGCCCGCCGTACATAACCGAGTAATAATACGGCTCCTCGGAGGGCGCCTCCATCAGGTACCCTTCGCGGAACGGGCCGCGGTGATCGTGGTTGCCGAGCACGACGTGAACGGGCGCCCCGATCCGCTCCGAGCACTCGTCGAGAACCGTGCGGATGTAGGCGTAATCCGCCGCGTCGCCTTCGTGGGACAAGTCGCCCGTGATCAGCACGAACGCGGGCTCGATCCCGGATTCCTTCGCGTGATTGATAACTTTCCTTACGTTATCCGCCATGTGGACCTTCGCGAACAGTCCGTCCTGCTTGCCCGCCGCGTTCATGTGGGTGTCCGTCAGATGAATGAATTTCATGTTTTTTCCCCTCCGTTGGATAGATGGATTAGCGATGTCGGCTCTCGCGTTCATCTTGTATACAAGAATTATTAATCTTGTATGTAAAGGCGGGATAAACGGAACCGTCGGCTTCTGTTAATCCTGATTGTTCTCCGTTAACCCTGCGCAGAATTTCGATTAACAGAGATCGGCATCCGCTCTGTCGATCCCGGTCTACCATTCGCGCCTTCTCGGCAAAAACGGCAAAAAACCCCGAAGGCCCCATCAGGGGCTTCGAGGTTCCGAGGCTCAATCTCTCCCGTATTAAGTTTACGTTAACGATTGGCGCTGCCGAAGCAGCTCTTCCTGCGAACCCAACTTGAAATGCTGGAGGTACTTCTTCGCCTCCGAGTAGTTCTTGTCGGTAAAATGCCTGAGCAGCTCGGCGTACAGCCGCTTGCCGGTGTAGGGCCGGTTGGACCCGGCGGTCGAACGGTAAGCGACGACGAAGAACAGCAATTTATCCTTGTACCGGTCGAACGTCTCCAGTATGCTGCGGTTCTCGATCGTCGACAGCATCGTTCTCATGAACATGAGGCCGCACTCGTAGTACTTCCGGTTCTCCTTGTTCTCGCTGGCCCGGTTCATCTCTTCGAGGTAGACGCGAAGGGTCTCCAGGTCCATCTCGTAGTGATACTCTTCGATTCGATCCAGCGCGAACACGTATAGAGCCGTGAGCAGATCGTAAATATCGTACAATTCCTGAACCTCGACGCCCTGAACGAGAATTCCCCGCTTCTTCAGCGTCCGGACGAAGCCTTCCTTCTCCAGAAGAGACACCGCCGCGCGGACGGGCGTCCGGCTCATCCCCAGCTCCTCGGACAGCTCGCTCTCCGAGAGCAGCATGCCCGGCAGATAGATTCCGTTAAGCAGCTTATGATGAATCGCTTGGTAGGCGACGTCGACAAGAGGCGATTCGGACATCGGTGCGCAATCCTCCGTTACTTCTCTGACAAGATAAGCTCATCATAGTATACAGAATGCCCGAAGGACTGACAATTGGAGGAAAATACGATTCGCCCCCGGCGTCTAACTCCGGTAGTACGACAGAACCCAGCTCACGCCGTTCCGGTCGGAGACGATAGAGAGCAGCCCGTCGAACGGCGCTTCGTAGATCTCCCGGACGATCGTCCCTCCGGCCGCCAGCTCGCCGTAGATCCGGCGGTACGCTTCCTCCGTCTCGATCTTCAGGAAGATGCGCACATAGTCGCCCTTCGCCTCCGGCTTCGCCGCCTGCGCGTCGGCGAACTTCAAGGTCGCGCCATCGACGTGCAGGTCCGCGTTAAGCACTTCGTCCCCTTGCTTGCGCAGAATCTCGATCTCGCCGCCGAATACGCCTTGATAGAACCGGATCTCGTCCTTGCAATTGTCCAGCACGATAAAAGGAAGCGCAATCATCGTCTATCTCCTCCTTCGAACCATTCGATCGTATTTGGCGCGCGCCATCTCGATGGCGTTCGCCACGTCCTGCTCGGTATTCAAGTACACCGACACCCAGCCGGATTCGGGATAGACGTGATGCGGCTCCGCCTTCCCTTCCCCGATCCATCGGTCGCGCTCGGGCGGGGTCAGGTGCAGGTCGAACAGCCGGTCTCCGTGCAGGTGCCCAATCTCCTTCCCGTCCACCCGGAACTCGATCCCGCCGAATCGATGAGGGTGCGTCTCCACGCCGTCCCATGAGGCCAACTCCTCGGTCAAGCCCGCTGCGCCGTTCCCGCTCATTCCGGCTTCCCCTCTCTCCCGCTTAGATTGCGAAGCACGATCTTCAGCAGCCGAAGCAGCACGTCGTACTCCTCGTCGGAGATGCCCTGCCGGGTCTTGCCCTTGACCCGGTCCAGCGCCTGCCGCACCTTCGGCACGACCTCCCGCCCCTCTTCGGTCAAGTACAGCAGCTGATAGCGGTTGTCGGCCGGATCGGTCTCCCTGCGCACGTAGCCTTCCGCTTCCAGCTTGGCGATCGCCTTGGCCGTCGTCGTCTTGTCGATCAGCAGGCTCTCGCTCAGCGCCTTCTGCGTGATCGGTTCCCGGAAGGCGATCGCCATCAGGAAAATATATTGGCCGCTGCCGATCCGGTAGGGCGCCAGCTCGGCCGAGATCAAGATCTGCATATGGCGGTAGATCGCCGAGATGTACTGGCCGTGCGATTCCGCCGTCCCCTTGCCCGGCGGCTTCTCCCGTTCGCTCAACGGAGCTCCTCCTCTCGAGATAGGATGTTATTGCAACTATCTTGGAAACGTCATACGCCAGATAGGGTGTTATTGCAACTATTTTTTTCGATCCAACTTCGAAGCGCGATTGTTTCTTACTGATTAGCGTTTTGGCGAAAAGAAAGCAATTGATAAGAAATATCCGTTTTCCTATTTGCTATGCTCGAATGAACGACAACGTTTAGTGCTGAGAGAATACTATCCAATTCAAAGGAGAGGGCTTGCACATGAAGAGTTTAGGATCTACGAATGTGGATGTCATTACGCTGTTTGTCGAGGACTTACAGAAGACGAAGGCGTTCTATGAGGAAGTATTCGGATTACAAGCCGTATATGAGGACGAGGTCTCGTCGGTGTTTCCTTTCGGGAATATGAGCGTAAACCTCTTGGATATTTCCCAGTCGCACGAATTGATGACACCGGGAACCGTCGCAGCGCGCGAATCCGGAGTCCGCTTCCTGCTCACCATTCGGGTCGATGACGTGGACGCGGTCTGCGATGAATTGGCACAACGCGGGGTTGCTCTGCTTAATGGTCCGATCGACCGGCCGTGGGAAGTTCGTACGGCTTCATTCCTCGATCCGGCAGGACATGCCTGGGAGATTGCGGAGCCGTTGGCATAAGGACCAAGCCGAAGATGTGGACCTAATCATGGATAATGGAGCCTGTATGCGAGTGGTCAACGGTAGAAAAAAAGGGCCGGGCAGCTGCCCGGCTCTACGCGTTGAGGGTCCCGATTCGTCCCGCCTCGATTCTCTATCCGTTCCGCCTCGCCACCGTCCGGGCCATTCCGGCTTCGTAGGAGGTTGCCGGTCCGCCTGCATACTCGGCTTCGTCGCCCCCGGCTTCCTCTTCGCCCCGGTTGTAGCGCTCCAGCAGCTCCATGGCCCCCGGCTCGTAACGCTCGAGCAGGCGAAGCATCCAGCCGCCGACCCGCTCGTACCGGACGGGGCGGCCCGCCGCCGCACCCGCCATGCCGAGCAGCTCCGCCCCCGAGATCGGCGGGTTGCCGCGCAGGCGCCAGCTTCTCCCGTAGGCGGACTCGGTCGAGGCGAGTTCCGCCGCCATGCGGGCGGCGTCGTCCAGGTACAGGTACTCCCTGCGGACCTGCGGATCGGCCAGCCGCTTCACCGGCTTCCCCCGCGCGACCTGGCGAATCGCGTAATGCGTCAGCGTATCGGCCGCGGCCGCCCCGTACAGCTCGGGAACCGAGATCCGAAGATACCGGTCACGCGATCCGGCAGGCGTCTCCGGGCGCGACCATCCGGCAGGGCGGTAGATTCCCTCCAGGATGACGACCTTGGCCCCCGTCCGTTCCGCGACGATCCCGACCGCTTCGAGCATCCGCCGCGCCTTCTCCGGCTTCTCGTCATACGTCAGATAGACTCCGCAGACGATGACGTCCGCCCCTTCCGCCGCGGCCAGCAGTTCGTCCGGATCGCACGCATCTCCCTGCGCCGCGCGGAATCCCGGCGAATCGGAGAACGACTCCCGAAGCCTCGCCAGCTTCTTCGGCGATCCGGAATAGGCGACGACGTCCGCCTCCATTCCGATCAGCCTCTCGACCAGCGCCGTTCCGATTCCCCGTCCCGCTCTTACGACCAATGCTTTTCTCATTCTCATCGCTCCTCTATATTGTGATTAAAGATCCGGCAGGTTGCCGGACTTCGTTCCTACCCGATAAGGCGTCGTCAAGCCCTCGTAATTCAGCATCATGCTCATGCCCATGGAGGCGTGCCCGAGATTGTGGCAGTGCATCATCCATAAGCCCGGGTTGTCGGCGTTCACCAGCACCTCGTAGACGTCGCCCTTATGCGTGAGCAGGGTGTCGAGCACGACCGGGCTCCCCCGCAGCGGAACGCCGTTCTTGCTCAGAACGCGGAAGGTGTGCCCGTGAATGTGGAACGGATGGTCGCCGCCCCCTTCGTTGGAGATCGCGACGAGCAGCTTCTCTCCCGCCTTCGCGGTCAGCGGCGGGATCTCGTGGAACGAGCGGCCGTTGATCGTGTTGACGAACAGCGACTGGCCCAGCTTCAGCTCGTAACGCCGATCCGGCTTCGCTTCCCGTTCCGGGTCCTCCGGCAGAGGCGTACCGTAATCGAGGAACGAGAACGGTACGCCTCCCTCCGCCCTCTCGGGTTCGGGGCCGCTCCCTAAAGTAATAGCCGGATCGTCGGCCGACGGGCTGCGGACGACGGCCTTCCCCGCTTCGGGAAGCCGGATGAGCAGATCGTAGCGCTGCCCCGCTCCTACCGCCACGATCGCTCCTTCGAGCCATCCCGGCTCGTGCAGGTCGTGTCCGTCCATCGCGACGACCTGGAACGAAGCCCCGTCGACCGAGAATTTCATCGTCTCGTTGTCCGCGTTGGTTATTCTCAGCCGGACCTCCTCGCCTCCCTTCGCCGGAACGTTGAATCCCCGAGCGCTTCCGTTCAGCAGAAGGGAGGAGTCCAGCCTCTGGTAGAAGGCCGATGCCTCCGCATCGGCGGCGATCGTCCCGGACTCCGCCTTCGGCTCCACGATCAAGGAGCCCATCAGCCCCTTCTTGGCCTGAACCGAGCTCATCTGGTGGGAGTGGTACCAGTACGTGCCCGGTTCCCCGGCGACGAACTCGTACGTGAACTCCTCTCCCGGAAGGACGGCGTCCTGCGTCACTCCCGCGACGCCGTCCTGCGAGCAGGGAACCTTGATTCCGTGCCAATGGAGGGTGACGCCGTCCGCGATATCCCGATTGCGCAGCGTTACGACGACGCGATCGCCCTCCTTGACGCGGAGCTCGGGACCCGGGGAGGAGCCGTTGAACGTCCAGGCTTCGACCGTCTTGCCGCTGTCCAGCTTCAGCGTCTTGCGCGACGCCGTCAGCTCGAACGTCCGCGTCGGTCCGGACGTCTCCCCGGCGACGAGCGAATCGCAGGACACGCTCTGTCCGGCGGGCGCATGATAGTGCGCGCCTGCGGCGGCCGCCGTCGCGTCCATGCCGTGACGATGCCCCGACATGTCGATCTCGACCGGCTTCTGCAGCCGAATCTGCCAGAAGTAGACGGCCATCGCGGCGCCGATCAGGAGAACAAGCAGCGCTAACGGAACGACGACGTAGAGCCGGCGTTTCTTTTTCCGCTTGGGAGTCATGCCGATGGTTCCCTCCTTTTCAATTTTGAGATTGATTGATCAATTACTACCGCTTGCGAAGAAGGCTTCGTTCGTACCGTTACGAACACGAGGATCGCTCCGATCAGCGCGAGCGCCGCGGCCCCCAGGAAAGCCCAGGCGAAGCCGCCCGTCAGCGCCTCGGGCTCGGCCTTCCCCGCGCCCAGCAGGCTGTCCGTTCGCGCCAGGGACAACGTCGTCAGAACGGCGAGACCGATGGCGCCCCCGATCTGCTGGCTCGTATTGACGAGGCCGCTCGCCAGCCCCGCTTCCCCGTCGGCGACTCCATGCACCGCGAGCTCCGTGCCGGAGACGAAGGCGCCGCCCAGGCCGATTCCGATCGCGAGGCTGGGGCCGAGCAGGTCGGCCGCGAACGAGGCGTCGCTCGGCGCCATCGAGAGCCAGATGAGGCCGGCTGCCAGCAGAACCAGCGAACCGGTCAGCGTATGGCGCGTCCCGAACGCTCGGACCGCCGCGGGAACGGCCCCCGCGACGACGACCAGCGCTCCCGCCAGCGGAAGCTGGGTCAGGCCCGCCTTCATGGCATCGTAATGAAGCACTTGCTGCATGTAGACGGACAAGGCGAAGAAGAGGCCCGTCGTCGCTCCGCCGATCAGGAACATCGCCAGATTGCCTCCCGAGACCGACTTGTTGCGGAAGATCGCAAGAGGCATCAGCGGGTTGGCGGCGCGGCTCTCCCGAATGACGAAGGCGACGATCAGCGCGACGGCCAGCCCAGCAAGAATCAGCGTCTGCGGAGAAGTCCAGCCGACCCGCTCCGTGCCGGACAGCGCCGCCACGAGCGAGACGATACCGGCCGTGACCGCCGCCGCTCCCGGCATATCCAGGCTTGCCCGCTCGGCGGCGGCATCCTTCGGGAGGAGCAGCGGCGACGCCAGAATAACCAGAATGCCGACAGGCACGTTCACGTAGAACACGGATGGCCAGCCGAAGGAGGAGGTCAGCACGCCGCCGAGCAGCACGCCCGCCGCGCTTCCGATGCCCGCCACCGCGCCCCAGATCCCGAGAGCCCGCGCGCGGTCCCGCGGATTCGCGAATAGCCTGGTGACGAGCGCGAGCGCGGCCGGAGCGAGCAGCGCGGCCGATGCTCCCTGCACCGCGCGCGCCGTCAGCAGCCAGGCGCCCGAGTCGGCCAGCCCGGCCGCCGCAGAGGCCGCCCCGAATCCGGCGACGCCGGCCAGGAACAGCCGCCGGTGCCCGAACCGGTCGGCCAGCCGGCCGCCGAGAAGCAGCAGGCCGCCGAAGGGCAGCACGTAAGCGGTGATGACCCAACTGAGCAGATTCGTGTTCAGGCGAAGCTCTTCGCCCAGAGCGGGAAGCGCGATATTGACGATCGAAGCGTCCAGAACGACCAGGAATTGCGCCAGCGCCAGCACGAGAAGCGCCCACCAGCGATGCGAGGCGGCGCCCGGGGCGGCCGCGTTCGATGGTACCGTTGATTTTCTCAAGACAATCCACTCCTTATGGATATTGATTGATCAATCACAGTTGGAGCCGCCAGCCGGCTTCTTGCAAGTCTGCCGCTCGCGGCGGAACCTCCTTTCGCCGCTCCTCACTTTGTTAGTGATTGATCAATTACAACTCTTGAACTCAATGTACCACCTCATTAGTGATTAGTCAATTACAAATTTCAAAATCAGGCCTTGGCGGATAAAACAGCCGGCCGACCGCCTCTGGAAGACGGCCGGCCGGCTATTGTCGCCCGGATAGAAGGACAACAGCCGCCGGCATCTCCCGATCGCCTGTCCGTTCTCTATCCCCGCTTTAACTCTCGCAGCCGTCCCCCGTACTGCCCGAGCAGCCTGTCGAACGCCGCCGCGCTGGCGTCCAGCCCGCCCTCCCGGTTGCGGGCCAGCCACAGCCGCCTGAACTCCCGGACTGCCGTCTCAAGCCGGGTCCGAAGCCGCCCGAGCCATTCGGCCTCGGCCTCTTCGTCCGGCAGGTCCTGACGGTAGATATAGCGATGAAGTCCCGCCCCCGCCTCGATCAAGAGCAGCGTGTTCGCGAGCTCGTCCTTGACGATGGCGGCATCCGGACCGGTCAACGCGAGGCCGTCCAGCTCTTCGCGGCGCTCCCGCAGCCACTCCTCCATCTCCGCGTAGCGGTAGTCCAGCCGGAACGGCGTTCCGGCTCCGCCGAGCAGCCGGGCGATGTCGGGCAGTCGCGACGTATCCCGCTCCAGATCCTCCCGCGAAGAGAGCCCCCGGTTCAGCAGGTAGCTCGTGTAGGTTCCGTTCTCGATCGTGCATCGCTCCAGATGGTAATAGCGTCCCATCTCCAACAGAAGCCGGGCGGCCCTGCCCGTTCGGTCTTGAAGCATCCGCCGCGAGACGTGATGCTCCATGGGCTCAAGCCGGTCCAGATTCGCGGCCGCGCGCCAGCTCGCGCCCGCCGCGTAAGCGAAGCCCGGGAAGCTGACGGCCGGCGCCTGCCAATGCCCGGAGTCTCCCCAGTCGGTGACGATCAATCCGCCGGCGCCGTAGGCCAGACCGTTCCTCGCCGCGTCGGCGACGTTGCCCAGCATGTTGTCCGTGCGGCCCGACAGGGAAGACCACGAGCTCGTTCCCGGGCAGACATAATAAGGAACTCCCTTCTCGCTCAGCGTTCGGCATGCCGGTTCGTACGGAACGGGCTCGTCGTAGTTCCAGTGAAGCACGGTCGCGTCGTCCGGCAGACGCTCGATCAGCTCCGGATGACGGGCGAGCACGTCGCCCCACAGAAGCGGCTTCTTGCCGTGGCTTCGCGCGATGCGGAACATTCTCTCCGCGTACTCCATATACAGCCCGGCGACGCCGATCTCTTCGGCCCGCGCCTTGCTTCCGCCCGTGCCGAGACCGAACGGTTCGTCCATGTTGAGGTTGACGTATCGGGACGAGAAGCAGGGCAGCAGCTCGTCGAACAGATCCTTCGCCAGCGCGGCGGAGCGTTCGTCGGCCGGATTCAGGGTCGCCGGCGGCAGCTTGAACGGCAGCGGAGTCGGCATGCCGTCCGGATGCTCGGCCAGATCGCGGAACTCGGGCTTCGCGAGCCAGGGGCCCATATGGCCGAGACAGTTCTGGTTCGGCACGAGGTCGATGTAGCGCGCCGCCGCGTAAGCGTCGAGCTCCCGGTATTCGGCGGCGGTGATCGGCGTCGCTTCCGGGAAGAGGGCGGCGTACTTCGCGTAATCGAAGCAGAAGCCCTCCATGTATAGCTGAAGATGGTTGAACTTCAGTTCGGAGAGCCGGTCGACGAGCGCATACAACGTCTCCATCTTCGGAATCTTGTTCCTTCCGATATCGAGCATGACCCCCCGGACCGCGAAGTCCGGCTCGTCGTCGATGCGGCAGTGCGGCCATTCCGCGCTTCCGCTCAATCCTTCGAAGAACTGGGCAGCCGTCAGCAGCGCGTAGTGGAGCCCTTGGGCGGTGCTCGCCTTCAAGCCCAGCCCGTCCGCGTCCCACTTCAGAACATAGCCTTGCGGATGCAGCTCGGCCTGGTATTCCACGACCGCCGCCGCGCGCGCCGGACGCCGCCCCCTCGGCTCCCCCGACGCCGCTTCCGCGGCCCGCAAGGACGCTTCGAGACGCCCGGCGACGTCCGCCTCCTCCGCCAGCAGGGCGGCCTCCTCGCCGTCCGCCCGCACGTCGAAGCCGGCCGCCGCCGGCGAGCTTCCTCCTGTCAGCCGATAGCTTCGCGGCTGAGGGTACAGATAGACCGGAGCGCTCATGCCGGCTCCTCCTCTCCGTTCAACCGCCGAAGCAGCGCCGAGAGCGCCTCTTCGGTGAACTTGCCTCCGCTGAACGAGAGCAGCCCGCGGAGCGGCATCTGCTCCATGAAGGCGAGCAGCATGGCAGCGTGCTCGGGGGCGAGCCCGGAGGCGAAGGGCAGGCTCTCGGTCAGCTGGCGGACGAACGCTTCGCCCGCGTCCGTCGCGGCTACCTCCGCCAGAGTCGAGTTGCGGCGGAAGACTGGCTTGCGCGCCGCCGTCGACCGAACCGTCACCGTCTCGGACAAGACGATGTCCCGCGACGACCGTCCGATCAGCAGCTCGAATTCTCCTGTCTCGACCGTCCACTCCCGGGCTTCGGGATCATAATAGCTAAAGCTGCGCTTATCCAACTCGAACGTCACGACCCGGGATTCGCCAGGCGCTAGCGCCACCTTGTCGAAACCCTTCAGTTCCTTGTCCGGCCGAATGACGGAGCTCTCGGGGTCGCGCACGTACAGCTGCACGACCTCCTTCCCCGCGCGGGAACCGGTATTGGCGACCCTCACGGACACGCGCAGGACCTCCGTGTCCGACAGCGTCTTCTTGTCCACAGTCAACTCCGAATAGCCGAAGGTCGTATAGCTGAGACCGTGTCCGAACGGGAACAGCGGCTCGATATTCTTCTTGTCGTAGTACCGGTAGCCCACGAAGATCCCTTCCCGGTATTCGACCCGGTCCCCCTCTCCGGGGAAAAACAGGTAGGACGGGTTGTCGCTCAGCCGAACCGGGAACGTCTCGGCGAGTCGGCCGGACGGATTCTCGTCCCCGAACAGCAGGTCGGCGACCGCTCCTCCGAGCGCCTGGCCGCCGAGGTAAGCTTCCAGCACGGCCTTGGCGCTGCCGAGCCACGGCATCTCGACCGGCGCGCCGTTCGACAGAACGACGACGAGATTCGGCTGCGCGGCCGCCACCGCGTCGATCAGCGCGACCTGGTTCGCCGGCATCCGCAGGTGCTTGCGGTCGAAGCCTTCCGACTCGTACCGCTTCGGCAGCCCCGCGAACAGAACCGCGACCTCCGCTTCCGAAGCGACTCTCGCCGCTTCCGCGGCCAGATCTGCATCCGGCTCCTCCGCGTCGAGGTCGTACCCTGGCGCATACCGCAGCTCCGCTTCCGCTCCCGCCGACCTCGCCAGCTCTTCGAGAATGTCGTCCATTCGGGTCGGCCGAATCTGGGAGCTGCCGCTGCCCTGGTACCGGGGCTCCCGGGCCATCGCGCCGATGACGGCGATCCTGCCGCCCTTCGGCAGAGGCAGAAGCCCCTCCTCGTTCTTGAGCAGAACCATGCTCTCCCTGGCGACCTCGCGGGCTAACCGATGGTGCTCCTCGGGATCGAACGACCCCCCGGGCCGCCGCCCGTCCGCGGCCCGGAACACGACGGTCAGCAGCCGTTCGACCGCTTCGTCCAGCTTCGCCTCGTCCAGTTCGCCTCTGCGAACGGCTTCCACGATGCGGCGTTCGCCTTCTCCGTGGCTGGCCGGCATCTCCAGTTCGAGACCGGCCGCGAGGCCGCGCGCCCGGTCGTCGACCGCGCCCCAGTCGGACACGACGAAGCCGTCGTGGCCCCACTCGTTCTTGAGGATGTCCGTCAGCAGCGTCCCGTTCTCGGAAGCGTACTCGCCGTTCACCTTGTTATAGGCGCACATGACGGTCCAGGGCCGGGCCTTCTTGACGGCGCCTTCGAAGCTTGCCAGATAAATCTCGCGCAGCGTCCTCTCGTCCACGATCGAATCGGACGTCATGCGGCGGTGCTCCTGGTTGTTCGCCGCGAAGTGCTTGAGCGAAGTCCCCACGCCCTGGCTCTGCACGCCGAGAATATGGTGGGCCGCCATCTCCGAAGACAAGTAGGGGTCTTCGGAGAAGTATTCGAAGTTGCGGCCGCACAGAGGGGAGCGCTTGATGTTCGCTCCCGGCCCCAGCAGGACGGCGACGTCCTCCGCCTGGCATTCGCGGCCGAGCGCTTCGCCCATCCGCCGGATCAGCTCCCGGTTCCAGGAGCTGGCGACGCCCGCCGCCGACGGGAAGCAGGTCGCGGGCACGCTGTCGAAGAGGCCGAGATGATCGGCGGATCCCCTCTGCTTGCGCAGGCCGTGCGGACCGTCCGTCAGCATGACGGACGGAATGCCGAGCCGCTCGATGCCTCGGGTATGCCACGTATCCGCTCCCGAACACAGGCTCGCCTTCTCCTCCAGCGTCATCCGCGCGATCAGCGCCTTGATGTCTCTCGTCTCGTTCACGCTCATCCCGTTGTCCTCCCTTTATTCGGATTCGAAGTATTCGAACGAGGCCGTCTTCGCGTCCCGGCTGTTGGGGCCGATCATGACGCGGAACTCGCCCGGCTCGGCTGCGTATCCTCTTCCCGGAGACCAGAACGCCAGATCGGAGCTCCCGATCTCGAAGACGATCTCCCTGCTCTCCCCCGCGGCGAGAGCCGTCTTGACGAAGCCCTTCAGCTCCCGAACCGGACGCGCTACGCTGCCGCACACGTCTTGGATGTATAGCTGCACCGTCTCTTCGCCGGCCCGGTCTCCGGCGTTGGTCACCGTCACGCTCGCCCGCAGCTTCTCTTCGCCCCGGATCGCCGTCCGGTCGAGCGACACATCGCCGTACTCGAACCGCGTATAGCTTAAACCGTAGCCGAACGGGTAGAGAGGCTCGTTCGGACCGTCCAGATACTTGCTGACGAACTTCTCCGACGCGTTCTCTTCCGTCAGAGGGCGGCCGGTCCGGAAGTGGCTGTAGTAGACCGGAACCTGGCCAGCGTGCGCGGGGAAGCTCATCGTCAACTTGCCCGACGGGTTGTATTCTCCCGTCAGCACGTCCGCGATCGCGCGTCCCGCCCGCGAACCGAGGAACCAGGTCTCCACGATGGCTCCGACGTTCCGCTCGAACCAATCGAGCACGAGCGGGCGGCCGTTCGTCAGCACGAGAATCGTCGGCTTGCCGACGGCGACGACCGCTTCGGCGAGCCTAAGCTGAGCCTCGGGCAGCTCGAGGCTCAGGCGGGAAGCCGCCTCTCCGGACATGTCGCTGCTCTCGCCGAGCGCCAGCACGACGAGATCGGCCCGCTCCGCCGTCGCGACCGCCTCCTCGATGCCGCCTTCCAGCGCCCGGTCCGTTCCGCTTCCCGCCGCGTACAGCAGCCGATCCTCCTCGAAGCCCAGGTCCCGCAAGCCTTCGTAGAGCGTGACCGTCTCATGGCCGTAGCGGGTGAACTGCCACGGCCCGAGCAGGTCTTTACTGTCGGCGAACGGGCCGATCAGCGCCGCCTTGCCGGCGGTCTCCGGACGAATCGGCAGAATGCCGTCGTTCTTCAGAAGCACGACCGACTTGCGCGCCAGCTCGAGGCTCGCCTCCAGATGCTCCGCGCGGAAGTGGTATTCTCGTTCCTTCTCCGGGCGGACGTAGCGGAACGGATCGTCCATAAGGCCGATCTTGTATTTGAAGAAGAGAAGGCGCCGAACCGCCTCGTCGATCTGCGCCTCGGACAGCTTCCCTTCTTCGACGAGCTTCGGGATATAGTCGAAGGACCGGGTCACCATCTCAATGTCCATCGTCGCGTTCACCGCCAGTCCGGCCGCTTCCTTGGCGTCCTTGGCGCAGCCGTGCTTCACGATCTCGTCGACCGCTCCGTAGTCCGAGATGAGGATGCCGCCGAAGCCGAGCTCGCCGCGGAGCAGATCCTTCAACAGGAAGGCGTTCGCCGCGGCGGGCACGCCTTGATAGAGGTTGAACGCATTCATGACCGAGCCCGCCCCCGCCTCGATCCCCGCCCGGAACGGCGGAAGGTAGACGTTGCGCAGCGTCCCTTCCGAGATATCGACCGTGTTATAGTCCCGGCCTCCCTCGGCGGCTCCGTACCCTATGAAGTGCTTCAGGCAGGCGATCATCGTCTCCTCGCTGAACCAGGACTCGCTTGTGCCCGGGCCCTGATAGCCCTCCACCTGCGCCTTCGCGATCAAGCCTCCCAGGAACGGGTCCTCGCCCGCGCCCTCCACGACCCTTCCCCAACGGGGATCGCGGGAGACGTCGACCATCGGGCCGTGGTTGTATACGATGCCCGAAGCGGTCGCCTCCTTGGCCGCGATCGCGCAAGCTTCCCGGATCGCGTCCATGTCCCAGCTGCAGGACCATGCGAGCGGGACCGGGAAGATCGTCTGCGAACCGTGGATGATGTCCGCGTTGAACAGCAGCGGGATGCCGTGCGGCGACTGCTCGACGGCGATCTTCTGCAGCTCGAATACGCGGCGGATATCGAACGCGCCGAGCACCGAGCCCGCGCGCCCTTCGGCGATCAGCTTCTCCGGCGGATCGGAATCGACTGCCCCCCCGAACGAGAAGTTCGAGGCCATGCACTGGCACATCTGGCCGACCTTATCGGCGAGCGACATCCGGCTTAGCAGCGCCTCCGTCGCTTCCCGGATCTCTTCGTCCGAACGGGGGGCTGCCTCCCTCTTCCGATACGGCTTCACCTCTTCGATCAGCGATTCCGACATGAACGGACCGCGCCCTCTCTCCCCATGAAGCGGCAGCGTGCCGAGCGGAGGCGCGTGAAGGAGCCCCTCGAACGTCGACTCTCCGAATTCCAGCTCGGCGAAGACTTCCTCGGCCGGATTCAGGAACGACTTCCCCGTTGCCCGAAGCTTGGTCCCTTCAGCCGTAACCGAATCGAACCGCAGCGGAATCGGGTACGGCTCCATGACGGCATCCAGGGCGTAACCCGCCCTCTTCGATACTTTGAATTGCACCTTCAGCTTCGCCCGCGGCAAGTCCGCGATCGCGTGCCACATGCCGATCATACTATCCATCCCTCTCTCCGGTTGAATTCCAGCATCAGCCTTTGACGGCACCGATGGTCATGCCCTTGACGAAGTACTTCTGGAAGAACGGGTACGCGACCAGAATCGGAACGACGCCGATGACGGCGATCGCCATCCGGAACGTCTCTCCCGGAAGCTGAGCCAGAGCCTGGCCTGTCCCCATCCGGTTGTTGGCCGTCAGGAACTGAATGTCGCTCATGATCCGGTTAAGCACGTTCTGCAGGCTGTACAGATCGGGATTGGTGACGAATACAAGCCCGTTGTTCCAATCGTTCCAATAGCCGAGCCCCTGGAACATACCGATGGTCGCCAGAATCGGAAGCGACAGCGGCAGGACGATGCGCCAGTACGTCCGGAACTCGCCCGCCCCGTCGATACTCGCCGATTCCAGCACGGCCGAAGGGATCGTCGTCGAGAAGAACGTGCGCATCAGCAGCACGTTGAAGCCGTTCATGAGCAGCCAGGGGATCAGCAGCGCGAACAGCGTGTTCTTGAGATGGAACACCTGCGTGTAAACCATGTAGGTCGGCACGAGGCCCCCGTTGAACAGCAGCGTGAAGAACACGATGAAGGCCAGCGTCTGGCTGCCCGGCAAGTCCCGGCGCGACAAGGGATACGCCAGCAGGGACGTGACGAGCAGGCTCGCGAGCGTCCCGACGGCCGTGACCAGAACGGTAATGCCGTAAGCGTGGAAAATCTGCCCGGACTGCTTCCACAAATACTCGTAGGCACCGAGGCTGAAGGCGGACGGGAACAGCGTGTAGCCGTCGTTCACGATCGCCTTCTCGTCGGTGACGGAGGCCATGAACAGAAGCAGGAACGGAAGGACGCACGCGGCCGAGAGGACGATCATGACCAGATGCGCCGTCCACTGCCAGGCCTTATTTTCTTGATCCATAGATTGATCGCTCCTTAGAACAAGGCGTTCTCCTTATTGATGGTGCGGACGACGTAATTGGAGACGAGCACGAGCACGAAGCCGACGAGCGATTGGTAGAAGCCGGCCGCCGAGGACATTCCGATGTCGCCCAGCTGCATGAGCCCGCGGAACACGTAGGTATCGATGACGTTCGTCGTCTCGAAGAGGGCGCCCGAGTTCATCGGCACCTGGTAGAACAGCCCGAAGTCCGAGTAGAAGATGCGCCCGATGCCCAGCAGCGTCAGCATGATGACGACCGGCGTGATCATCGGCATCGTGATCTTGCGGATCTGCATCCACTTGGAAGCTCCGTCCAGCTTGGCCGCTTCGTAATACTCCGGATCGATCCCGACGATGGCGGCCAGGAAGACGATGCAGGAATACCCCGCGCCCTTCCAGAGATGGACGGCGGTCAGAATGAAGGGCCAATACTTTGGCTCCGAGTACCAGTCGATCGGATCGAGACCCAGCACCGGAAGCACCGATTTGTTAAGGAAGCCGGTATCCATGCTGAGCATCGCGTAGACGAGGTAGCTGACCAGAATGATGGAGATCAGGAACGGCAGAAGGATGATGCTCTGGTACAGCCTCGAGGCGAACCGGTTGCGGATCTCGCTGAGCAGGATGGCGATGGCGACGGCGAGAGCGAGCCCGAGCACGATGAACGCCGCGTTGTACAGCAGCGTATTGCGCGTGATCAGCCAAGCGTCGCTGGTCTTGAACAGGTACTCGAAGTTCCGGAACCCGATCCAGTCGCTGTTCCAGATCCCCTTCCGGTAGTTGATGTCCTTGAAGGCGATCGCGAGGCCGAACAGCGGCAGGTAGTTGTTGACGGCCAGATAGGCGAGTCCCGGCACCAGCATGAGATACAGCGGCAGGAACCGGCGTAGGCTTCTTCGTTTGCTGCGGCGAGCTAGGGTGGTGGTGGTCACCGCGTCTCTCCCCTTTCTTGTGCGGCGTCTGCCGATTACCTCCCCATGTTAGCGGACTCGCGCGTCCGCCCTCTACCGCCCGAACGACTTCCGCCTTGCGCTTTGCCGACCTTCGCGTCGGGGATGTCTTCGCACGCCGAATCCGAACGCCAAGCAAGCCCGGCCCACGCTAGGTGGATCGGGCTTGGATCGGGTTGAATTGGGTTGAATCGGGTTGAATCGATTAAGACGCGGAGTTGGCCTTGGCCCACTCGTCCAGCTGCTTCTGCTTCTCGGCGATGATCTTGTCGATACCCGCCGCCTTCAGCTTGGAGATGAATTCGGGCAGAACCTTCTCCGGATCCACGCTGCCGGTCTCGAGCGGCATCTCGTATTGCGTGATGACATTCGAGACGGCGGCGTATTCGGTCTTGACCGGCGTCGGGTCGAATCCGAAGCCGAGCGCCTTGGAGCGGCTCGCGGCCTTGTTGAATTCGTCCGTCGTCTTCCAGATGTCCGGGTCGTTCCCCTTCATGACGTAGGACAGGAACTGGTTCCCGAACATCCAGCCGAGCGGCATGTTGTACCCGCTCGTCGTAGAATCGACGCCGGCCGGGTATTCGATGACGTTGTCTTGACCGGCCGTCTTCACGTAATGCGTGCCCTCGATGCCCCAGTCGAGCAAGTTGACGACGTCTTTATCCGAATACATCAGGTTCAGGAACTGGACGGCTTTGTCCTCCAGCTTCGTATTGACCGGTACGCCCCACATCGCGCCCGTGACGGTGCCGGTCATGGCGACGGGCGGGAGCAGCTCCGCGGCAACCATCGCCGTGCCGGCGGCTTGGGATTCCTGCGCGGCGAAGCCGGGCTTCATTCCCGCGAAGTAGGCGAAGCCCTTGTTCGAGCGGATCAGCTCCCAGGGAGTCGACTTGCTCGTAGCGGAGTCCTTCAGGATATATCCCTTCTGATACCAGTCGCGCAGCCTCGTCAGCAGCTCCTTGTATTCCGGCATCTCGTAGAGGTTGGTTACCTTCAGGCCGTTGTCGTAGTTCGGGAGCACGCCGATGCCGTCTCCCAGCTTGTCGTAGAACAGGTAATTTTCCAGATACGTCTGGCCCGGCGAGGACGGAATCAGCGGCGCGAAGCCTTCCCCGTCCTTGACGGTCTTCAGGACGTTGCCCAGATCGTCCAGCGACTTGATCGCCCCGATGTCGATGCCGTACTTGTCGACCAGATCCTTGCGCATCGACACGCCGTAGCTCGAAGCCATATCCCGGACGGTCGGAACCGCGTAGATCTTGTTGTTCACTTTGGCCGCTTGAAGGTAATCCTCGCCGATGGCCGTCTTGATTCCGTCGCCGTACCGGTCCAGCAGCTCGTCCAGCGGAACCAGCTGATCCTTGGCTACCATGTTGTTATAGAGGGCGCCGGAGACGAACATCAGGTCCAGCTTCTCGTTGCTCGTGAACATCAGGTTGGTCTGCTGCACCCACTCGCCCGCGCTGATCGGATTCAGCTTGACACGGGCCTGGATCTTCTGTTCCGCGATCCGGTTGATCGCGTCCTCTACCATCTGCATGTCCTTCGGCGTACTCGTGCTCGGGAAGGCTACCGTCAGCTCCTCGACCGGTCCGCCCGGCGCCGCCGACGCCGAAGCCCCGCCGCTCGCGGCGGCGCTCCCCTCATTGCTGCCATCGCTGCCGTTGCTGCCGCTGCACGCCGACAAGGCCAGCGTCAAGCCGAGCAGCAACGCCGATGATGCCGCTGCCGATCTCTTCATGGTTGTGTTCCCCGCCTTTGCTTATATTCTGCGAAGCTAACTCCATTGTAGGCAGGCGGGACGCCCCCCTCCGCCGTTCTCACGACTTCCCTTTGTCACTTTCCCGACTTTCGCCCGATGCACCCGGCTGTATCCGGGATTGCCGGTAATCGAGCGGGTTGACGCCCATATACTTCTTGAAGATACGGGAGAAGTGCGAGAAGTTCGCATACCCGATCCGGGCGGCGATCGCGCCTACGGAGAGGTCCGTGTTCGCCAGCAGCTCGGCGGCGATGCCAAGGCGCTGCTGCAGCAGATAATCCGAGATGGACAGACCGGTCTCCTTCTTGAAGACTCGCGTCAGATAATCCGGGTTGAGATACACGTGCCCGGCGATATCCTCCCTGGAGATGACCTCGGCCAAGCGCTCCCGGATGTAGGCCTTCGCCCGCTCTACGACGCTCGGCGCCTGTTCGAGCGAAGCGGCGAAGTCCAGCGACTTCCCGACGACATGGCGGATCCAGTTCAACGCGTCCTTGGCCGAGCGTCCGGCCCGCGCGTACAGGTCCGCCGACTGGCGATCGCCGAGCAACCGATGGGCTTGAATCCCTTGCACCTGCAGCACGTAATGAACCATCTGCTGGAAGTCCTGAATGAACAGCGTCAGAAGCTCCGGCGTCAGTCGGCCTTCCTTCACTTGCCGCAGGATGAAGCTCTCGGCTTCCCCGATCACCTTGTCCCGGGCCCCTTCCTTCAGCATGATGCCCCAGAGTCCCATATCCGGAAGCGTATAGGAGCAGGCGGGGACGGGAAGCTCGCCGAGGAAGGCGACGCGATCGTCGCTCGCGACGTTGTCGGCATCGAGCCGCAGCAGGCGCTGAAGCATGGCGGCCATCTCGTGTCCCCGGACCCGCTCGCCGATGTAGCAGGACACGTCGCATTGGAAGTACTCCCGGCAGGAGGCGATGTACGATTCGCACCGCCGCCGAAGCTCGACCGGATCGGGGGCTTCCTTCCCGCCGTTCAGGATGAACAGCATCGCGTCGTCCCCGGCGGGGATCAAGAGGCCGAGATCCGGCCGCTGCATAAGCGTCTCCTCGGCCGCCTTGCGCAGCGCGTATTCCATCGTCTTCTTGTCCCGGAGAGTGTACTCCTTGTACCAGCGGCGCATGCGCAGAAGGATCGGAAGGAACACGAGCTCCTCGGAATACGGAATGTTGCGCTCCCGGGCCGCCTGCCGGACGGCTTCCGCCCGCGCAGGGATGGCCTGGCTCAGAATGTCGAGCCAGAACCGCTCGATCAGCATCGGCTGATACTGGAGCCAGAACTTGCCGAACTGGCTGAATTCGCTTCGGTGCTCATCCTCGTCCAGCTTGCGGATCGCCTTGGCGAGGACGACCTTGAGCTCCTCGTATGGTATGGGCTTCAGCAGATAATCCAGACAGCCCAGCTGAATCGCCTGTCTCGCGTAATGGAAGTCGGCATGACAGGTCAGGAAGATCGTCTCGGTCCGGGGATGATGCCGACGCACCCATTCGAGCAGCTCGAGTCCCGTCCCCCTGGGCATCTCGATGTCGCACAGCAGAATATCGACCCGTTCCCGGCCGAACAGCTCCTTCGCTTGATCGACGCCGTAGGCGGCCATCACCCGGCCGATTCCGACGGACGGCCAGTCGACCCCCGACCTTAGGCCCTCCACGGCGATCGGTTCATCGTCCACGATCAGAATGCTCCGCATGGTCGGTTCCCTCCTTCGGCTCCGGGTCGGCGTTCAGCGGAATGGCCAACTCCGTCACCGCTCCGTGGGGATCGTCGTTGTAGCACTCCATCCAGGCCTTGTCCCCGTATTGCAGCTTCAATCGTTCCTTTATGCTCCAGAGACCGATGTGTTCTCCCCGCTCGTCGACCGGAACGCGGCCTTCGCGGATATCCGCGAGGGCCCGCTCGGAATAGCCTTCGCCGGTATCCCGGATCGCGATGCGCACCAACGGTTCCTCGGCCAGATCATCCAACTCGGCTTCGATCGCGAGCAGAATCGGCTCGTCCGGCTTGACGGCGTGCTTGATCGAATTCTCGACGACGGTCTGCAGCAAGAGCGGGGGGAGAGCGAACGTCTCCAGATACTCGGGGATCCGGATCTCGCTTCGGAACGTATTCGGGAACCTCATCTGTTGGATGCGCAGATAATGACGAATATGCCGGAGCTCGTCCCTTAGCGGCACCAGCGACGGATGGCTCTGGAACATGTAGCGGAAATAGCGCACCAGGTTCATCGTCATCTCCTGGATCGGCTCGAACTGCCTGACTTGCGCCAAGTTGTACAGGATGTTGAGCGAATTCATGAAAAAATGCGGGTTGACCCGCAGTTGGAGCTGCCTGAGCTCCGCCCGCTGCTTGCGCAATTGCTCCTCGTAGACGTGAATCTTGAGTTCCTGGATCTTCGAGATCATCGTGTTGAAGGTTCGGTTCGCGAGCCGAATCTCGTCCGGCGCGCGCGAGGAATCGATCCGGATATGGAGGTTGCCCTCGCCCATCAGCCGCATTGCGGCCACCATTCTCCGCAGCGGCAGCAGAATCGCCTGGCGCAGAGCGAAGAAGCCGAGCGGCAGCATGAGCAGCGCCAGCAGAATGACGATGCCGGCAGCCCTGGTCAGGTAGGGCAAATTCTCGAGAATGGAACGGTCGGGTATCGCGGCGGCCAGGCTGAACCCGCCCTTGGCCGAAGATTCCCCGACGATCAGATAATCGTCCTTCCGGCCGGAGAGGTAATAATTCCGGAATCCCCGCGTCAGATCCAGATCCTCGGCCTCGAGGCTCCTCGTCGCATGCAGCGCGCGTCCCCGATCGTCCACGAGCAGGACGGCGCCCGTCTCGCCGGTGCGCATTCCCTTGAGCGGCTCCAGCAGCGTGGAGGCCCTTACCCAGGCTCCGGCATACAGACCCCCGTCGCGAATGAGCCGAATCAGGACGTACTCTCCGCCCACTCGCCTCACCTTCCATGCGACGTTCTCGTATCGCGGCCGCTTGGCCAATTCGGAGACTTCGTCGTTCATCGTTCGGCGGATCCCCTCCAGCTCTTCGTAGGTTAGCCGGCCTTTATAAGCCTCCACGCCGTCGCGCCTTGCCAACGAATAGACGTAGAACCCGTCGAGGTAAGGGTAGACCGATAGATCGGATGTCAGCCGGCGGTAAACGGCGCTTCTCGCGAGAACATAGTCGTCCTCGGCCACCGGCTCGGCCATGGCCTGAACGTTCAGGTCGGTCGCCGTCAGCCCGGCGAGGTGGCGCTCCGCTTCCGTTAGTTGGTCGTCGATCTGCTTCATGTAGATGGAGATGAGATTCTTGTTCGAAGCGGCGACCTGGCTATGAATCACGTTCACGCTATAGGAATTGTTGTAGAGCAGCAGCCCGATCAGCGGAAGAGTAATGCCTAATAGGCCAAGCACGAGCTTGACCGGAATCGAATTCCACGGAATGGACGTCAGGCGCTTGAGCATTCGGGTACCCCCGATCGAAGAGATGATCTTATCATCATATCCCGGATTCGCGGGGATGCAATCCCTGTTCGGGCGAATCGGCCGGCGCTCTCCGAGGCCGGCCGTTCCTTAATAGGATACAGGACGCCGTCAGGATGGTCTATGCGTAACCCGACTACTCTCTTGCGCTTTGACGACAACTTCGGAGGAGCCGCGGGAAGTCGAACGATCGGTCCGGAATTCCGGCGGAAGCCCCTCGCCCGGGCGCGTAGGTTAAGGCGGCTTCGAAATCGATCCGCTTGGAGAGGAGAACGTGAACCGATAATCCTCGGAATCCGGAAAGCGGTACCCGAACGGATTGGACGTCTACCCAAGCATGGCCGCGCCGCAAACATAGGATGATCTAAGCTCGAATAGGCGATTCATCAGGAGGGAGGCTGCCTCGTGGTCCGGATCAGGAGACGCCGCGCGACGCGAACGGCCATCCGCCGCTCCCGCGCCAAGAGACCCCGGAGGAGCGGCATCAAGCCGGGAGGACGACGATCTTCCCGGGGACAGCCGAGACGGCCGGACAGCAAGCGAAGGGCGGGACAAAAGGTCGCAAACCGCGCCGAACGCTTCACCCCGGCGCCGGATCCCCATGTTTACGTTCCCCAGCCGAATAGCCGCCAAGCTTCCGGGGAACGGCTGAGCATTCTGTATCTGGTGCATGTCTTCTATCCGGAGTCCTTCACGGGAACGGAGAAGTTCGTGCTGAACATGGCCCGCTCGATGCAGGGCAAAGGACATCGCGTCAAGGTCGTCACCTGCGGCCAGACGGTCGCGGAAGACAGCCTGAACGCGATCGGGGACGTCGTCTGGAGCGAGTATGAAGGCGTTCCCGTGCTGGCGTACCGCCATCGACGGCTCGATCCGGCAGCGAGCTTCCAGATCGCGGACGCCAGCCTTCCCGCTTTTGCCGAGCATATCCTGGAACGCGAGCAGCCGTCGATCGTTCACATCGGCCATCCCTCGAGGGCTCTCGACTTCGCGCAAGCGGCGAAGCGGAGAGGCATCCCCTACGTGATCACGTTGACGGACTTCTGGATGGTCTGCCCCAAATCCCTCCTGCTTCGGGATAATCTTGAGCTGTGCTCCGGTCCCGAGGGCGGGGCCGCCTGCCTGGCCCATTGCGGGTTGGCGAACGTCTCGGAACGACTCGCGAATTACCTGCCTATTCTGGAATCGGCCAGCCGGCTGCTGTCTCCGTCCGCGTTCCTGGCCTCGATGGTAAGGAACGTTTATCCTTCGCTTCGCGTCGACGTGTTGAACCACGGCTTGCGCCCGGAATCGTTAGTCCCCAATACGAAGGTTTACGATAAACGTTCGCCCCTGACGCTCGTGTACGGAGGCTCGATTACCCGGCACAAAGGCGTTCATGTGCTGGTCCAGGCCATGTCGTGGGTCCCGTCCTCCAGGCTAAGGCTGCGGATATACGGTTCCGGAGATCCCGAGTACACGAACGCCGTGCGGGAGATGGCGTCCGCGGACCCGCGAATCGCGTTCTACGGACCGTATTCGGAGGCGGACATTCCGCGAATCTATCGGGAGAGCGACGTCGCCGTCGTCCCGTCGATCTGGTATGAGAACTATCCGTTCGCGCTGAACGAAGCGTTGGCGTCCCGCGTTCCCGCCCTCGTCTCCAATATCGGCGGGATGGCGGAAGCCGTTCGAGACGGCATCAACGGACTGACGTTCCAAGCAGGAAGCGCGCGGGATCTGGCCCGGCGGATCGAACGGCTCCTCAAGGCTCCCGCCCTTCTGAATTCGCTCAAGAGGAACCTCCGGAACACGCCGACGCGGACCGTCGAAGACGAGGCGTTCGCCTATGAGAACGTTTATTTCGCCCATGCCCTCTAATCGAGAGTATCTTGCGCTAACCGAGCAGAGCCCCCGGCGGATGCCGGAGGCTCTTCTTCTTGATTCAAAAAAAGGGATGAATTTCCTTTTATATCATGTTAGCCTACGAATTGTACCCAAACTACCCGTCAAAGGAATGGTGTTCACGATGCAAACGAGAGTCGAGACCCTGCCGAATTACCGCGTCGCCTACGTGCGGCAGACCGGTCCTTACGGACCCGCCAACGTTCAAGCCATGGAGAAGCTAAAGGGATGGGCCGCACGCCGAAATCTGCTCACCGAATCGGCCATCCTCCTCGGAGTCCCGCAGGACGACCCCGCCTCCACCCCGCCCGACGCCTGCCGATTCGACGCCTGCATCGTCCTCGCGGAAGACGATCCGGCCGACGAGACCGTCGCCGTCGCCGAGCTGCCCGGCGGAGAATACATGATCTGCCTGATCCGGCATACGGCCGAAGAGGTTCGAAGGGCATGGGCCGAGCTTATTCCGGCGATCCGAAGCGGCGGATATCGCATCAACGAAGGCAGGCCGATTCTCGAGCGGTATTCCGGGGAGATGATTCTCAATGAATGGTGCGAGATATGCGTCCCCCTAAAACTTTCATAACAAGCCGTTAAATCCTCATCCCCGTTCTCCCCGCGTTTCTCGTCCTTCGTCGGCCATCAATGTAAAATGTACTTTACATCGTGGATACTTTGTATTACATTATGTGCAGGACACTTTACTTCGATGCGGACGAGAACGCACGGGAGGAATCGATCATGACTTACCAGGAGAAGAAAAGCATTCTAAATTTGATCAGTGCAATCCTTATTTTCACCGTCTACTGCTTGTACAGGTACCCTCAGCATCCCGAAGGAGGGCTGGAGTCGGCCGACACCTTCCGCTATTGGGGCTCCTTCGTCCTCGTACTGACGGCGGTGACCCTCGTCGCGCACATTCTCATCAGCATCGTCTTCAACATCGTCTTCCGGATGACGACCGGGGAGAAGGAGCCGACGTTCGAGGACGAGCTCGATAAGCTCATCCGCTTGAAGTCGATCCGGAACTCGTTCGCCGTGTTCGTGCTCGGCTTCCTTCTGGCCATGGCCTCGCTGGTCGCAAGCGAGCCTTCGCCGCTCATGTTCATGATTCTGGTCGCTTCCGGATTCCTGTCCGACGTGACGGGCTCGCTATCCCGGCTTTATCACTATCGGAGAGGGGTCTAAGATGGGCAAAAATCTTGTCGGCAATCATATCCGAAGATTGCGGTTCAATCAGAACGAGATGACGCAGCAGCAATTGGCTGACAAGGCAGGAGTCACGAGACAGACGATCGTGTCCCTCGAGAAGGGGAACTACTCCCCGTCTCTGGAGCTGGCCTTCCGGATCGCCCGCGCCTTCGGGTTGCCGCTGGAAGAGGTATTCTATTACGAGGATAACGAGGGAGGCAACGCCCCATGAGTACGAACCAAGCCGCGAGAATAACGGGAGTCCTGTTCATTCTGGCCGCCGTATCGTCGATTGTCGGTCTTCTGCTGTACGGCCCGATCCTGAACGGAGACGACTATCTGAAGCAGGGGTCCGAACACGGGAATCAGATCGTGCTGGGAGCCGTCATGGAGTTGATTCTGGTCGTGTCGGCGGTCGGCACCGCGACGACGATGTTCCCGCTGCTGAGAAAATATAACGAGACGATCGCTCTCTGGCATGTCTGCTTCCGCTTCCTCGAGGCCGTCGTCATCACGATCGGCATCGTCGGGGTTCTGTCGCTGCTCACCTTGGGCCGCGAGTTCGCGGCGGGCGGGGCGCTCGACGCGGCCTCTTACCGGGCCGCGGGCACCTTGATGCATGGCGTGCACGACTGGACCTTCCTGCTCGGCCCCAACTTCATGCTCGGGATCAATACGATGATGTACAGTTATGTATTCTATCGGTCCAGGCTGCTGCCGAGGTTTATCCCTATCCTGGGGATGACGGGGGCCGCCCTTGTATTTGTCGCGGCGATGCTCGAGATGTTCGGCGTCTTCCCCCAAGTGTCGGCGTGGGGAGCGATCCTGTCGCTTCCGGTATTCGCCAACGAGATGACGCTGGCCGTATGGCTCCTCGCGAGAGGGTTCGATAAATCCGCGCTGGCTTCCCTGTCCTTGTCCAAAAGAAAAAGCGAAGCGCTTGCCGGATAAGCGCTCCGCCGGCGTGAACCGCGTATCGTGTCGCGTTTACAAGATCGCTCGCGCCGGACCTCTCCTGACGGAAGCCGAGGTCGTCGACGCGGAACACAGGATGGCTGCGGAGGCGGCATGCCGCCCCGCAGCTTATCCGTTCGGGGCCTTCGCGATCTCGTCCCGAATCTCCCGAATGACGGATTGGAGACGGGCAGGCTCCTCGGACAGGCTCGCGAATGAAGAACCCAGATGGGCGAGTCCCGCCCGTTGCACGATTCTTTTCTCGTTCAGAACCCACTCTCCCCGAGCCGCCAATCGCGCGTGGGATTCCTCGACGACCGCTCGGGCCAAGGCTCCCGCCGTGCCGATGGCATCGCCTCGGGCCGCGTACGCCCCCTCCGCATAGGAGAGATTGAGCAGCGCGGACTCGTGCCAGAAGTGATGCGCCTTCTCGCGAAGCAAGGCCGGATACTCGGGCTTGGGAAGAGAGCCGGCCAAGGTCCGTCCCAACGCCAGCTCCCCGACGATCGCGTAGGAGGGAATGCCGGCTAGGTAGAACGGAAGACGCTCGACGTGGAAGATCCCCCGCTCGGCCTCCTCCACATACCTCTCCGCTTCGTCCAGATCTCGGTAATGAACGTCGATCGGACGGTCCTCGACCTTCAGCCAAGCCCCTCCGTTCATAAGGCCGCCGCCCCATCCTCCGATCTCGGAGATGGTCCCTTCCCATCCCAATCGCCGAATGTCCTGGGGCTCGAAGCGCCCGCGATAATAGACGGCGAAGTCGAAGTCGCTGTCGGGACGGTGCTCGCCCGTCGCCCGGGACCCTCCGAGCATCACCGCCCGGACTCCGGGAACGGCCGCGAGCCGCTCCGCTATATGTTCGATCCACGATTGTTCCGGCTGATGGTTCCCCATCGGATCACCTCATTTATTTATTCCATCCTTCATTCGCTTGATGCGCGTCTCCTGCCGCTTCGCCGATGTAGTAGGCAAAGACGGTGTCGATCGGCTTGAAATACAGATGCCCGTCTTCCCACGGCTGAAAGTGCAAGTCCATCCGCGAGTCGCTCCAATTGTCGGGCGTCCCCTTGGTGCTCAGGCGTCCCGGCACTACGGGCTCCTCCGTCACGCTCGGGAACTCTTGATAGCCGAAGAGCAGGTTCTCGTGAATGCCGATGATCTCGTACTTCGGTCCGGGGAAGGCCCTCTCTTCCTGAAGCTGATAGTGGTAGTAAACGTAGCTCGCGACCTTCTCCGGCTTCAGATGCGCGACTCTCCCCGCCCTTCTCTCGACCGGGTGCTTGCGCAGCCAATGCTCGGCATCGGCCGGCTCGTTGAAGTGGAACACGTCGATCATCTCGATCCACTTCCGCGGCTCGCTTCGCCCCGGCCAATCCTTCAAGTACGGCTCCGCTTCCCCCGCGATCTCGTCGGGCTCCGCATGGCCGTCTATGGACTCGTAGTACAGGAACACGTTGTTCTTCCAGCTGAAGGCGGCAACCGTCATCAATCGGCCCCGCTTGACTTGATTCAGCGCCTGCGCTTCCCCGCTCCTCCGGAGCGCTTGCACGCCTTCCTCCTCTTGCCCGTCCTTCCACTCCGCCCGGTACATCCATCGCCGTATCATCGCCGCGCCTCGCCTCCTCTTCCTCGATTATGGGGGATCCGTCCATCCGTCGGTCATCCCTGTACTTCGACCCATCGCTCGATCAGCCGCTCCAGCCGTTCCCGGAGAGCCTCCCGCTCCGCCCAGGTTCTCTCCAATTCGGAGGCCGCTTCCGCCCTCGGCTCCCACTCTTCCATCCTGGCATCGAGCTCCGCCAGCCTCCGCTCCGCCTCCGCGATCTCCGCTTCGAGCTTCTCGCCGGCGCGGTCGTCTCGCTCGCCTCGCACCTCGGCTCGCGGGGTCCGATTCGGCTCGGGCCGCCGGGGCCGGGACCGCTCATCCGTCTCGCCGGCGATGGCCGCGGCCTTCCTCCGCGCGCTCTCGGCCTTGTAATCGTCGAAGCCGCCCAGGTAGACCGAGAGGCGCCCCCGGTCCAGCTCCCATATTTTCTGCGCCAACCGGTTAATGAGGTAGCGGTCGTGGGTGACGATCAGAATCGTCCCCGGGTAATCGTCCAGCGCCTCCTCGAGCGCCTCCCTCGAGGCGATGTCCATATGATTCGTCGGTTCGTCCAGAACGAGCAGGTTCGGCTTCCGGATCACGAGGAGCGCCAGCCGAAGGCGAGTCCATTCGCCGCCGGAGAGCAGGCCGACCGGCTTGAACACGTCCGCGCCGTAGAACAGATAGGCCGCCAGCCGGCCGCGGGCCTCCCCTTCTTCCATTCCGGCCTGCTCCCGGAAGTAGTCCAGCACGGACTGCTTCGGACGGTCCGGCAGCTGCTGCTGGGAGAGATACCCGACGTCGACCCGGGAGCCGAGCCGCGCTTCCCCGCCGTCCGCGGAGGTCTCCCCAAGCAGAAGCTTCAGAAGGGTCGACTTGCCGGAGCCGTTCTCCCCGATCAGCATCGCCCTCTCGCCGTAAAGAAGCTCTCCCGAGACTCCGTCCAGCACCGTCGCCGACCCGAATCGCTTCTTCACGTTCTCGAAGACGACGACCCGGTTCCCGGACCGTTCGGAAGGCCGGAGGTCGAACTCCGCCTCCTTCCGGTCGATCGCGGGACGCTTCAGCTTCTCCATCCGGTCCAGCGCCCGCTGCATGGAAGCCGCTCTCCGGAAGAACTTCCCGTTATCGCCGATTCTTCCCCATTCCATCAGCTGCTTGATCGTCTCGCGCATCTTCTTGATCTTCTTCTGCTGCTCCTGGTATTCGGCGAACTGCCGGAGCAGCAGCTCTTCCTTCTCCTTCGCGTAGCGGCTATAGTTGCCGTGGAACACGGTCGACTCCCCGTCTTCGAGCTCGACGATCTTCGAGACGACACGGTCGAGGAAGTAGCGGTCGTGGGAGACGATCAGGCAAGCTCCGGGGTACTTGAGCAGATAGTCCTCCAGCCATTCCACGGCGCCCATGTCCAGATGATTCGTCGGCTCGTCGAGCAGCAGAAGCTCGGGCTCCCGCAGAAGCTGCGAGGCGAGACCGACCTTCGTCTTCTCCCCTCCGGACAACGAAGCGTATTCCCGGGAATCCCATTCCCGGGGGATGCGCAAGCCTTCGGCAACCTGGTCGATCCGGGCGTCGAGCTCGTAGCCCCCGTCCCGCTCGAAGCGTTCCTGCAGCTTGGCGTACTCCGCGAGCAGCGCCTCCAGCCGTTCCGGGCTCAGGTCCGGCGACGCCATCGCCGCTTCGAGCTCCTCCATCCGCTTCCGGCAGTCGAGCAGCTCCCGGAAGCCCCAGGCCAGCACGTCGCGGACGGTCTGGCCCGCCTCCATGGCCGGCATCTGCTCGAGATAGCCGATGCGGGCGTCCTTGCGGACGGCCAGCAGTCCTTCGTCCGGGCCGTCCCGCTTGGCGATCATGCGCAGCAGGGTCGTCTTGCCGCACCCGTTGCGCCCGACGAGCCCCGCCTTCTCGCCGTGATGCAGCTCGAAGGTCACGTTCTCCAGCACGAGCTGGGCGGCGTTGTATTTTTTAACGTTCTGGCAATTTATCGTTAACATGAGGGTTCCTCCTTGAGCGGAGACCCTACCCATGCTTCGGATTCTAGAGTAAAGGGCTGAA
>NZ_JACJVR010000085.1 GCF_014212175.1 Cohnella xylanilytica
ACGATTTTTCATACAAATTCAAGCAAAGCGCCTTCCTGATGCAGAATTTGTACGATTTTTCATACAAATTCAAGCAAAGCGCCTTCCTGATGCAGAATTTGTACGATTTTTCACACAAATTCAAGCAAGGCGCCCTCTTGATGCAGAATTTGTATGATTTTTCATACAAATTCAAGCAAGGCGCCCTCTTGAAGCAGAATTTGTATTATTTTTCACACAAATTCAAGCAAAGCGCCTTCCTGATGCAGATTTTGTACGATTTTTCATACATATTCAAGCAAGGCGACTTCCTGATGCAGATTTTGTATGATTTTTCGTGCACCCTTCAACAAAGATGCCTTCTTGTGGCGCCTGTTCGAGGCAGAATCGAGTCCAAACCCAAATTTTCCAGGACAAGTTCCGTTAGTGAATGGGTCTACTTGTACGTTCGGATCGGCTTCAGCAGACATGCCGCCGCGACGGCGACCGCCAGAAGGATCGCGCTCAGGGTGCCGAGCACCGCCGAAGCTCCCCACCGGTCCGCGAGCAAGGAGGCGGCGGCCAGGACGAGAGTCGGGGCAACGCTCGTAATCGCGCCCAGCGTGCCGTAGATTCTCCCTTGCCACTCGTTCTTCACTTCGGACTTCAGAATGATCTGAACCATCATCGAGCAGAAGGAGAACAGCAAGCCGCCCAACAGCACGAACGGGAGCGCGACGTGCGGGGACTCGAGCCTCGAGATCAGGAAGTACATCGGCCCCAGCAGGATGAGTCCGAAGAAGACGAGCCGGCCTCGGCGCGCGAACCGCTTCCCGAAGGCGAGCAGAAGGCCGGCGCCCATCATGTAGCCGAGCGGGATGCACATCTCGATCAGGCCGAACTCGACCGGGTTCGCTCGCCAGCTATTTATCGCCATGACCTGGACGAGCATGATCGCCGTCAGGAAGAACGCCGCCAGGACGGGACTGAGAACGACGATCGAACGGACGAGAGGATCCCGGCGAATGTAGGCGAACCCCCCGCTCCAATCTTGCAGGAAGGAGAGCTTCCCCGCGCCTTCCCGCGGAGCCGAAGGGAACGGTCCGGCGAGAAGCGTGCAGACGGCCGAGACGAGGAACGTCGCGGACGTCGTCAGAATCGCCGCGAGTCCTCCGAACGAAGCGACGATAACCCCCGCCAGAGCCAGACCCGAGATCCGCGCGAGATTGTCGGTCAGATGAATGACGCTCGACGCCTGCTGGATTCGCTCTTGGCCGACGATCCTCGTCGTCGTGGCGTGGAAGGCGGGGCCCATCGTCAGGCCCGCGAACATCGACGACGCCACCAGCAGCAGCACGACGGGGAACGGAGCGCTGGCCGCGAACAGGCAGACGCCGAGCAGCGCGGCGATCAGGCAGCGGGACAGGTCGGAGATCAGCATCAGCTTCCTCCGGTCGACCCGATCCGCCAGAGTGCCGGCGAAGGAGCCGAACAAGAAGCCGACGGCCATTGTGACGATCTGGACGGCGGCCATCCGCTGCGCGCTCCCCGTCGTCTGCAGAACCCACAGGCTGAGGGCGATCCCGTTGAAGCTGTCGCCGAAGACGGAGGCCGTGTTGCCCGACAGCAGCCCCACGAAGGCGCGGTTGCGCCAGAGCGGCGCCTCCCGCGCTTGCTCCGCGCCGCCTCGGTTCGGCGGCGGCAGCGACGGGTTCACCGATGGAACGGATGCTTCCATGAATCACAGTCCCTCCTTCATTGTCCGCGAATCGCGCAGCTCCGGCTCGCGCCCGGTTGGCGCCGGCCGGCCTTGCCCTTCGTCGAGCCTCTCACCAGACGCCCTCCTTCCTCTCTTCCTCCGTCAAGCCGGGCCTCAGATCCAGCCAGCTCTCCACCTCGTACCGCACCGACTTGTCGCGGTCCGCCGTCAGCCTCCGGAACGGGATCGGACGATATTCGCGATCTCCTTCGTTCCGGCCGTACCCCCGGGTGATGTGAAAATCGATCGTCATCCCTCGCGGCAGGGCGATCCTCGTGCCGTACAGCCGCTCTCCGATTCGGGCCAGCTCGAAGTTCGCGTACACGCGGGCGTCCGGCTCCGTCGACTCCGGTACGGCCGCTTCGATCTCCACGTCGACGGTCTCGCTCAAGCGGCCGACCACGACGCAGCGATGGCGCGCTTCGACGCCCCGGCGCCTGTAGACGACGTTCGCCGCTCCCTCCCCGCGGGGGAGAAGCCGGCCGTTCGGGGCGACCTCCAGCACGTCGGGCCGATCCGTCTCGTACCGGCCCTCCAGGTCGCTGAACGCGAAGCCGTTGCCGCACGTCACCACGGCGTTCAAATACGCCTCCGGCCCCTCCAGCCCGACCGTGTCCGGGCCGTGGATAACGGCTTCCTCGGGCCTGCTGTCGCCTCCGAAGAAGAAGAGAAGCGGCAGATGGGCCCGCCTTCCCCAATCCCTCTCGGAGTGTGCCGCTCCGGGCTGCTCCAGATACGCCAACCGTTCTCCCTGCTTCGCTCCTTCCCGCAGCCACGCTTCGGCGACCGGCCTGACGTGCTTCGCCATGAAGAAGCCTTCCGCGCTTCCCATGTCGAGCCATGCCTTCTGTCGCGGACCGAGCCGATAAGAGCGGTACTGCTTCGTCTCTTCGAGCGTATAAGGATCGACCCGGACGAAGAAGGGCGACAGAATGGCGAGGTTGCCGAACGCTTCGGGGTTGCGGAGGCCGATGTTGTACGTGGCCAGACCGGCAGCCGACGAGCCCATCAGAGCCGTGTGCTCCGGCTCGGGTAGCGTGCGGAAGACGCGGTCGATCAGCGGCTTCAATTCGCGGACGAGGAAGTGCTCGTAGTCCTCGCCCAGGCATCGGACCGGGTAGGCGCTAAGCTCGTGCAGGAACTCGTTGCCCCCGGCGACGGGTTTGTGCTCCACGGCCACGAGCAGAATCTCTCTTATTTTCCCGGAACCGATCAGGCCGTCCAGCGCGCGGTGCATCTCCCAGGCCGGGGCGGTCGGCGTCCGCGGGGCGAGCGCGAGCTGCCCCACGTGCATGTACAGGACGGGGTACCTCGCTTCCGGGTCGCGCATGTAACCGGGCGGCAGATACACCCGAACCTCCCTCGTATTGCCCAATCGGCTGGCGTGAACGTCCGGCAGGGAGACGATTCTCGTCGGGTCGATCAAACTTCATCCCTCGCTCTCCTCATTTCGATCGGATGACTTAAACGTTTAAGTGATCTTAGTATAAAAAGCCGCCCGCCTCCTGTCAATGGCCGATTCCGTCGATTTGACACCCGCTTCGCGCCGTCTTATGATGGGCTTACCCTTCTACGGAACCCGAATATGCAGGAGAGATTCACGGTGAAGAAAACGACCCTCCGGGACGTCGCGAACGAAGCCGGCGTCTCCATCGCGACCGCCAGCTACGTGCTGAACCGCGTGGAGAACCAGACGATCCCTCCCGAGACCCGGCAGCGCGTGCTCGACGCAGCCGCCAAGCTGAACTACGTGCAGAACCTGGCGGCCCGCTCCTTGTCCAAGGGCCGGTCGAACCTGCTCGGCGTTCTGCTCGTAGGGGACGAAGGCGACCTCGTCTCCAAGTATATCGGCTACGCCAAATTCATCGACGAGCTGGAGAAGCTGGCCGTCGCGGACGGGTACCACCTCATGGTGGCCCGCATCGACCCGAACGAGCCGAACTTCGCCATCATCGCGGAGCGCAAGCTCGACGGCGTCTTCCTGGTCGACGCCCGGGAAGCTTCCTTTCACTCCGTGTCCGTCCATATTCCCTATGGTTCGCCGTTAATCCTGATCGACGGGATCGTCGACGATCCCTTGTTCCGCGAGCTGACGCCGGACTTCGGCGCGTTGTTCGGGCAGGTGCGGGAGAAGCTGGGGGAGGGGGCGCCGTTCGCCGTCGTGCACGAGTGCTATCACAACGACGGGATGCGCCGGGCGCTGCGAGCCGCCTCCGGCTTGGAGGACGATCGCCTGTGGGCGGCGGCCAAGGGCAATGAGGACGGGCTGGCGGAATTCCTCGAGCGGCAGGCGGATCGGACGATCGTCGTTTTTAACGAGTTTCTGGCGCTTCGGCTATTGGGACTTGTGGAAAATTCGCGAATGCTCGTCGTCTGCACGTCGGATTGCGCCGAATATCTCCCCTCCGGCGTCGGACGGATCGCCCCGAAGGAGTCCAAAGCGAAGGCGGCGTTCGAGCTGATGTCGGCGTTGGCGGCGTCCCATTCGGCGAACCGCCCGCAAGGCCGACGCTCCTCGAAGCTCCGGGAGAGCTGACGCGCAAGGGGCCATCCCCGGTCATGTGACGACTCTCGGGATGGCCCCTCTTCTACGTATGATACTTACTCCAGCGCCGCGCTCATTTACCTCGGCGGTGTTCGCGTCTATTTGCCTCAGCCACTGAGTCACTTAAGCCGACTTCGGCGGTTACGCGCCTATTTGCCTCAGCCGCCGAGTCAATCTCGCCGCTAACGGCGAATTCGCGATTACGACGCCGGGGCCTGCTCCCGCGATTCCGCCTCGGACTCCTCGATCCGGAACGCGAGCAGCGTCTCCTTGAGGCTGGCGGACAGCCGCTCGAGATCGGCCGACAGCGCGACGAGCGCCTCGCTCTCGGCTTCCTGCGCGGCGGAGATCGAAGCGACCTCCTGCGTGGACGCGGTCGTCTGCTGCACGACGGCGCCGACCGCTTCGATCGTGTCGAGCAGCGCGTCCCGCGACTGCGCCAGTTCGGCCACGGAAGCCGCCGAACTCCGGATGCCGGAAGCGAAGCCCTCCATCTGCTCCTTCACCTTGCCGAAGATGACCGCCGCTTCCCGCACGGCCGCCGTCTGTTCCGCGAACAGCGGCGAAGCGGCGTCCAGCGCGGCCGCGGCGTCGCCGATCTCCCGCCGGATGCCGTCCGTGATGCCGGCGACGTGCCGGATCGACTGCTTCGACTGGTCGGCCAGCTTGCGGATCTCGTCCGCGACGACCGCGAACCCGCGGCCCGCCGCGCCGGCCCTCGACGCTTCGATCGCCGCGTTCAAGGACAGGATGTTCGTCTGCTTCGTCATCTGCTCCAGCACCTCGAGAACGCTCCGGACCGACTCGGCGCTCTTCCGCAGCCCGCCGATCTTGTCGGCCATCGCCCGCGTCATCCGCTCCGTCTCGTCCGTCTTCCCGAGCAGCAAGCGCATATGCTCGGTCCCTTCGTCGCTCGCCTCGCGAACTTGCGCGGCGGCGAGCTCCATGAACCCGTTGGCGCGCGCGACCTCGTCCACGCTCCCGCCGACCCGCGCCGTCCAGCCGCTTCCCTTCTCGGCCTCGGACGCCAGATTCGCCGCTCCGCTCGCGATCTCCTGCGTCGCCGCGGCGATCTCCTTCGAGGAGGACGACAGCCTCCTCGACGCGCGGGTCAGCTCCTCGGCCTGCCGCGCCACCTCGAGCGCCGAGCGGTTCGACTGCTCCGCGAGGCCGCGGATCTGATCCATCATCTTGTTGAAGCTCTGCGCGAGGCGGCCGATCTCGTCCTTGCGGCCCTCCTCCGCCTTCACGCGGAGATGTCCCCGGCCGCCTTCCTCCATGAGCTGGCAGAGCCGCACGATCGGCCGCGCGATCAGCCGGACCGCGCCGTAGCCGATCAGCAGCGAAGCGAGCACGGCCACCGCCGCGACGGCCAGCGTGATATACAGCAGCCGGTCCGTCTCCCGCACGAATTCCCGGACCGGCGCGTAGCCGAGCAGCGACCAGCCGGCCGTCTTCAGCTCCGCGTGCGCGGCGAGCTGCCGCGAGCCCGCCTCGTCGTCCGCGTAGAACGTCGCCTCCGCGCCCTTCGGCACCCGGATCGGCGACGCCTCGCCGATCATCGCCGCGTCCGCGTGGTGCACGAGCGTGCCGTCCGGCGCGACGACGGACAGGATGCCGCCGTCGCCCAGCTCGACGTTCGCCAGAATCGGCGTCAGCGCCTTGTCTTTGATCTCCAGCATCAGCACGTATTCGGCCTGCCGGTTGTTCAAGTTCTTCAGCAGCTTGGCCATCGTCATCGTCGGCTCCGCGTTCACGCCGAAGAAGCCGCGCTTCCGCGTCGGCAGCCAGACGACCTGCCCGTCCTTCGCGATAATTCCGTCCAGCCCGGCGCGAATCTCGTCGCCCGAGCGAATCGCCGGCACGCCCGCGGAATGGTACGATTCCGCATCGACGCCGCTCTTCGCGACGAGCCGCGCCCCGAGCAGCCGGGAGTCGGAGGCGACGACCGAATCGAGCCGCCGCACGATCCGCTGCGCGATCTGGTTCTTGTCGTACTCGGAGAGACCCGGCTTCGAGCGCTGCTCCAGGTCGGCCTTCAGCTCCTGGTTGACCGACCATTGGCGGGCCGTCGCCTCGTATTGCGCGAACAGGAAGTCGAGCTTGTCCGCCGCCTGCGCGATCGTCCGGGTCGACGCGGCGGATACCTGGTCCATGATGAGCCCCTTCGCGACTTGGTACGAGACGAGGCCGAGCGCCACGGACAGCGCGACTGCGGTCAGGATAATCGTTGTGAACAGCTTCTTGCCGACGGACATAGAACCCCTCCTGGTTATGTACAATCGGATCGCTTCCCATCCACCCCGCGAATCCCTCTCTCTCTAGCGGAGAATGACCGTCCCGTACGGCGGAATCGCGACATTCCCGTCCTCGTACGAGGCTCCTTCCCCCGTCGCGAACAAGATCTCGGAGAACGCCGCGGCCGAACGTTCGTCCACCTTCGCCGTCAACGCTTCCCCGGTCAGGTTATGCGCGACGTACAGCTTCTCCTTGCCCGTCGTCCGCACGTAGGCGGCGATCGCTTGGCTCGCCGTCGGCATGGACTCCAAGGCGCCGTCCCGCAGCGCCGGCTCCTTCTTGCGCAGCTCGATGAACTTCCTGTAATGGTTGAAAAGCGAATTCGGATCGTCGATCTGCTCCTCGACGGACGCTTCCCGCCCCCGGTTGGCGACGAGCGGCTCCCAGCTCGTCTCGCCTTCCCCGCCGGCGGCCGCGGTCCAGAGCATCGGCTCGCGCTTCCGCTCGTCGGCGCCCGAGCCTCTCAGCCCGATCTCTTCCCCGTAGTAGAGGAACGGATTGCCCGGCAGCGTCAGCAGCATCGAAGCGGCCAGCTTCGCCTTGTTCGCGTCGCCCTGGACGAGGCTCATCAGCCGGTCGCGGTCGTGGTTGTTCGCGAACGGAGCGTCCACGAACCGGCCGCCCGATTCCTTGGCGAACAGGGCGTAATACCGCGGCAGCATCGCCGTCATGCTCGATGCCCGCCCGGAGACGACGGCGCCGCGAATCCAGTCCGACACGTCGAAGTTGAACGACGAGTCGAACGCCCCGTTCAAGTACGGCGCGACCGCCGCCGAGCTCGACCACACTTCGCCGACGAGATAGGCGTTCGGGTTCGCCTCGTTCAGCCCTTGGCGGAATTCCTGCCACCACAGCTGGTTCTTCTTCGCGACTTCCTTGTCGCCCGCTTGCGACTTGAAGTCCTCGTAGACGTGCTTGGCCGCGTCCAGGCGGAAGCCGTCGACCCCTTGGCCGAGCCAGAACCGCCCGATCTTCTTCATCTCCTCCCGCACCTCGGGATTGTCGAAGTTGAGATCGGGCATGCCGTCCCAGAACGTCGCCTCGTAATGGCCGCCGTTCTTCTCGTGCCAGGCGACGCCGCCCTGGGCGCTGGCCGCGGCGGTGGACAGGCCCTGGTCCTCCGCCCACAGGTACCAGTCCCGGCGCTTGGCATCCTTCCCCGAGGCCGAGTCGACGAACCACGGATGCTGGGAGCTCGTATGATTGACGACGAGGTCCATGATGACCTTCATGCCGCGTCCGTGCGCCTCCGCCAGCAGCTTCTTGAAGTCGTCCATCGTGCCGAACTCCGGGTTCACCCCGTAATAATCGGTCACGTCGTAGCCGTGATAGCTTGGGGACGGGTTGATCGGCGTCAGCCAGATCCCTTCGACGCCCAGCTTCTGCAGGTAGTCGAGCTTCCCGGCGATGCCGTTCAGATCGCCGATGCCGTCCCCGTCGGAGTCCGCGAACGAACGGACGAAAATCTCGTAGTAAACGATAGAAGGCTGCTCGTCGACCGCAGCGTCGACAGCCCCCGCACTCCCGGCAGCCGCCGTCGACTCCCGCCCGGACGCTTCCCCCGACGCCCGGCTCGTGTCCGAAGGAGCCGCCGTCCCCGCGTTCGCCGCGCTAGAAGAAGGAACCGGACGATTCTCCGCCGGTTCCTTGTTCGTACATCCCGCGAGCGCGGCGCCCACCGCCAGCGTGGCCGCCAGCGCGCGCAAGGCCCGTATCCTTTTCATCATCCGATCATCCCTTGCTCGCGCCGGCCGTCAGGCCTTCGACGAGGAATCGCTGCAGGTACATGAACAGAATCGTGATCGGTACGGCGATCAGCACCGAAGCGGCGGCGAACACCGTGAAGTTCTGGTTCTGGTTGCTGAACACCTGGTCGTACAAGCCGACCGCGACCGTCCACTTGGAGCGGCTGCGAAGCACGAAGCTGGCGAAGATGTAGTCGACCCACGGCCCGACGAACTGCGTCAGCGCGACGTACGTCAGCATCGGCTTGGACAGCGGGAGCATGATGCGGGTGAACACCTTCATGTTCGAGGCTCCGTCGATCCGGGCGGCTTCGTCCAGGCTTCTCGGCACGGTGTCGAAGAAGCCCTTGGCGATGAACGTGCCCATCAGCGGCGCTCCGAACGAATAGACGAGAATAAGCGCGTAGGACGAGTCGAGCAGGTTCATCTGCTTAAGCAAAATGTAAAGGGCGATCATGCTCAGGAAGCCCGGGAACATGCTCAGGATCAAGATGACGGACAGATACGTCTTGCGTCCCTTGAACCGGAACCGGGACAGCGCGTAGCCGGTCAGCAGCACGAGCGCCGTCGCGAAGATCATCGAGAACACGGCGATCTTCAGCGTGTTCATGTACCAATGGCCGAACAGGAAGCTCTTCGACGTGAACAGCTCGCGGTAATGGTCGAGCGTGAACTTCTTCGGAACGAAGTCCCGGCTGTACAGCGACTTGCCGGGCCGCAGCGACGCGAAGAACACCCACAGCGCCGGGTACAGGCTCAGAATCGACGCGACGACGAGGAATATATAGCTGGAGACGACCCGGATGTTCCGGCCTAATCTGCGTCCTATCATTGGATCATGTCCTCCTCTTTGAACGAACGCGTTCTGCTGTAATTCCAGAGCGAGAACCCGGCGATCAGAATGAAGATGATGAGCCCCAGCGTCGAAGCCATGTTGAAGCGCTCCTGGCTCAGCGTCAGCTTATACAGCCACGTGACGAGCAGGTCGGTCGCCCCGGCGTATTGATAGTCGCCGACGACCGGGCTGCCGCTCGTCAGCAGGTAGATGGCGTTGAAGTTGTTGATGTTGCCCGCGAACTGCGTGATCAGGATCGGCGCCGTGGAGAACAGCACCATCGGCAGCGTAATGATGCGGAACCGCTGGAAGATCGAAGCGCCGTCCACTTCCGCCGCTTCGTACAGGTCGCGCGGAATCGAGGTCAGGACGCCCATGATCAGAATCATCGACACCGGAATGCCGACCCACATGTTCGTGAGAATGACGGTTCCCCGAGCCCACATCGGATCGGACAGCCACGGGATGCGGTCGAAGCCGAGCGCCATCAGGTATTGGTTGATCGGGCCGAACTGGCCGTTGAACAGGTTCCTCATGACGAGCAGCGAGATCAGCTGCGGAATGGCGTACGGGATGACGAGAATCGTCCTCCACATCCCCTTCAGTCGAATCTCCTTCTGCTGGATGATCATCGCGACGAGGAAGCCGCCGAAGTAGGTCGTAACCGTGGACAGAATCGCCCAGACGATCGTCCAGATGAGAACCCCGTAGAACGTATGGCTCCACGACTTCAGCGTCAGAAGCTGCTTGAACGTATCGAAGCCGACCCAGTCGACCAGCTTGGCCGGCGGGATGTGATCGGGCGACGAGTAGTTCGTGAAGGCGATCATCATCCCGAAGACGATCGGCATGATCGTCAGGAACAGAATGCCGAGCGACGGCAGGATGAGGAACACTTCGGCGAATTTCTTGTTGGCTATATACTGAAGGGACTCCCGGAAGCTGTTCGCCGGCTTTCCTTGCTCCCATCTCTTTCCGGTCTGGTAAGCGTCCCTAATGTTCAAGGCGTAGGCGATCACGCACAACGTGAGGAAAATCAGAGTGATAAGACCTTCGATCATCAGGAAGATGGAATGGTCGTATTCGGCGACGCCCGGCTTCCGCGGCGTCTCCCCGAGCGTGGCGAGGCCCCACATGGCATGGCCCAGGCGGGTGGAGAAGTAAGCGACGGCAACGATCTCGAACGCGAGAAAAATGATTCCTTTCACGAATTGCCTGTTATAGATCTGACCGAGTCCCAAGGACAGCGCCGACAATATGGCGGCAACGGAAGCTCTCTTCTGCGGCATGGTCTCCCCTGTCTCCCTTCGCATAAAACGGAGGAATCACCCGCCGCCCATTCCGGCGGCGGGTGACGCTCCTTGCAAGTTCTCTTATTGTTTCGCCGTTCCGTTGTTCAGATCTTTGATTTGCTGCGCGGCTGCGTCGAGAGCGGCCTTCGGATCCTTGCCGTTGTCCCAGATCTCGGTCAGAGCGGCGCCGGCCGGGGACCAAGCGTTGTTCATCTCCGGAATGGACGGCATCGGCTGCGAGTTGTTGAACTGGGCGACGAAGGCGCTGATCGCCGGGTCGTCCTTGATCTGCGGATCGTTCTGGGCTTCCGTGTTCGTCGGGACGGAGCCGACGAGCTTGTTCAGCTTGAGCTGCGCGTCCTTGGAGGAAGCGAAGCGGGCGAACAGCTTAGCCGCGTTCGGATACTTCGAGTACGAGCTGACGTACCAAGCCTTGACGCCGGAGAAGGAGACGGCCGGCTTGTCGCCGAAGGACGGGATCGGAGCGACGCCGAGGTTGTCGCCGAGAGCTTCTTTGTAGCCGGCCAGCTCCCAAGGTCCGTTCATGTCCATCGCGATGTCGCCCGCGGTGAATTGGCCGCGCTTGATGTCCGGCGTGATGTCGGCCGCCTTGACCGGCAGCACTTCCTTCAGGCTCTTGAAGACCGTCATCGATTGGACGGCGCCGTCGTTGTTGATGCCGATGTCGTCCTTGTTCGTGCCGTTGTTGCCGTACAGGTAACCGCCCGTCGAAGCGATGAACGGATAGCTGAAGTAGAAGTTGCCGACTTCCCACTCGATGCCGAACTTGTTCTTCTTCGCGTCGAGCAGCGTCTTGCTCACGGCGATGACGTCGTCCCACGTCTTGGGAGCTTCCTTCACGAGGGATTTATTGTAGTACAGGGCGTACGTCTCGGCGGCGCGAGGGTAGCCGTAGATCTTGCCGTCGTAGGAGACGCCGGTGATGGCGCTCTCGGCGTTCTCGCTCTTCGTCGCTTCGCCGAATACGTCGTTCTCCAGCACCAGGTTGCCCGTTACGGCGCGGCCCAGATGGTCGTGGGGGAAAATAACGACGTCGGCGCCCAGATCGGACGGGCCGTCGGTGGAGAGGCGCGTGACCTGGTCGGTCGGAGCGACTTCCGCGATCTCGACCGGCACGCCGTACTTCTCCGTGAACTCGGCCGCGATCTCGTCGGTGAAGGCGCGCTCGTCCTTGCTCTCCCAGACGAGCAGCTTCGCGCCGTCCTCCGGCTTCAGCTCGTCGGATCCGGAAGCCGCGGAGGATGCCGGCGCGGATGCGGAAGCGGACGGAGACGGAGACTCGCTCGAGGCGGACGGCGATGCGTTGTTGCCGTTGTTGCCGCCGCAGGCGGCCAAGGATACGGCCATCAGCGACAGGGCGGAGATCATCGACAGCGATTTGTTCAGTTTCACTTTTTGTTTTCCCCTCTCTTTTGGTTACTCTTCGGGTTACGAATCGGTTGGACGCGATTGCGCAAACGTTTGAATTCTTAGGGAAAACCAAGGCTCGAAACGGCTCGAAATCGGCCGAAATCCTTGATTCCTCAAGGGGAAAAGCCCCTCAAACGTTTGGAAGCGCTTCACGCCTCGCCCTTATACTATACATCATTTCAAGCGATTGTAAAAACGTTTGCACAAACAAATCCGTTGAGAAGCGAAGGGGTATCTTCGTTTTTCGCTTGTTTTCTCCGTTTTTCTAATCGATTCGTCGTTGCCTTGAAATCATCCCTTCCTATTAATAAAGGCCTTCCCGTGCATCCGATGCACCCGTCCGCGCCTTCTCCGGTGCAAAAGCACCCGTTTACAACGGATGGATGTTCATGTAACATTAAGTGAAGATCAAGCCAGTTCAAACGGTTGCATAACCTGTGGAGGTTCAACTATGGCTGTCACTATCAAAGATGTCGCCAAGAAGGCGGGCGTATCCCCTTCCACCGTATCCCGGGTGCTGTCCAATCATCCGCGGATCAGCCGGGAGACCGCCCGGAAGGTCAAGGAGATCATGGACGAGATGGGCTACCACTCCAATATTATGGCCCGCAGCCTCGTATCCAATAAGACGTATACGCTCGGAATGATCCTTCCCCGTCCGGCGGAAGAGCTGTTCCAGAACCACTTCTTCGCGGAGAACATCCGCGGGATCACGACGCAGGCGTCCCGCAACGGCTACGATCTGCTGATGACGGCCGGCCACTCCGAGCAGGGAGAGCTGGAAGCGGTCACCCGTCTCGTGAAGGGCCGAAGGGTCGACGGTATCATTTTGCTGCAATCGCGGCGGAACGATCCCATTATTCATTTTTTGCAAAAGGAAGCGTTTCCTTTTATCATCATCGGCCATTACGCCGACGACGAAGACATCCTGTGCGTGGACAACGACAACGTGCAGGCGGCGTTCGACGCGACCCAGCATCTGATCTCGCAAGGCCACGAGCGCATCGGCTTCGTCAGCGGGCCGCCGAACCTGACGGTCTCCCAGGATCGGCTCGAAGGGTACAAGAAGGCGATGGAGGAGAACGGGCTGCGCATGCTGCCCGAGTGGATCGTGGAAGGGGAGTTCCTGCAGGAGAGCGGCTACCGCGCGATGAGCTTCTTCATGAACTTGCCCGAGCGGCCTACCGCGCTCGTCGTCGTGGACGACCTGGTCACGTTCGGCGTCCTTCGCGGGCTGACCGAGCTCGGCTTCCGCGTTCCGGACGACCTCAGCCTCGTCAGCTTCAACAACATCTCGCTGGCCGAGCTGTCGAGTCCGCCGCTGAGCAGCATCGACATCGGCATCTACCAGCTGGGCTACATGGCCTCGCAGCTGCTGATCCGGTACATTCAGGGCGACAAGCCGCAGCAGATGCGCGTCATCGTGCCGCACCGGCTGATCGTTCGCGAATCGTCTCTCAAAACCCTATCCAGATGGAGCTGAATCCAATGACCCCCAACCTCGATAAGAAGCCTTACCTCATCGACGCCGTGATCGGGAATTCCCGGTTCCTGGCGTCGCTCCTGAAGACCGGAAGGCTCGTGCGCTTCTGGTGGCCGCACGTCGACTTCCCGCAGCACGCGGACACGATCCGCGCCGGCATCCGGATGGCCGGACCGGGCGAGCGTACGAGCTGGTTCGATTCCGCCGAAGACGGCTGGGTCCACGAATCCGGCTATGTTCCGCGCACGAACGTCTACGCGGTCCGCGCTTCGTCGCCCCGTTATCCGGTCGAAGCTTCGACGGAGCTGTACGCGGTTCCGGGCGAGGACGTGCTCGTGTTCGATTACAAGTTCGCCAATACGGGCGACGCTCCGGCCTCGTTCTCGTTCTTCTTCTACTCGTCCGTCGCCGCCACCGAGAGCCCGTTCTACCACACGACGCAGTTCGTCCCGCACGCCGACGCGCTCGTTCATTACCGCCACCGGTATTCTTTTGCGGTCTCGGGTGCAAACGTATGCACAAAATACCAGGCTTGTCACGCCTGGGAAGCGGCGTGCAGCGGGGAGTTGAACGGCGACGACGTGCAGATGGCTCCGGACGGAGCGCTCGAATGGGCGTTCCGGGACGTCGCTCCAGGTGAGACGGTCCGCCTGACCGTCTATCTCGCCGCCGGCCATCGGATGGAGGAGTCCTTGACCGTGCTCGCGCAGGCCAAGGAAGCCGGCGTCGACTCCCTGCGCGAGCGCACCGTGCGCTATTGGCGCGACTTCGTCGATTCCGCCTCGCCCTGCCCGGTCGACGTCCCGGAAGTCCGCGAGCTGTACGAGCGCTCCGTGCTGGCGATGAAGCTCATGTCCGACGAGCAGACCGGAAGCATCATCGCCGCTCCGGAATTCGACGAGCACTTCTCCCGCTGCGGCGGCTACGCTTATTGCTGGGGGCGGGACGCCGCGTTCATCACCACGGCGCTGGATAAAGCCGGTCTGGCGGACATGTCCACCCGCTTCTACGAGTGGACGCTGACCGCGCAGGACGCGGACGGGGCTTGGCAGCAGCGCCACTATCACGACGGCACGCTGGCGCCGAACTGGGGCTTGCAGATCGACGAAGGCTCGTCGATCCTGTGGGGGATGTACCAGCACTACCTGGCGCTGCCGGAAGGCGAACGCGGGGAATTCCTGACGCTCGTCTGGGACGCCGTGCGCCGGGGGGCCGAATTCCTCGTCCGGTCGATCGAGGCGGAGAACGGGCTGCCGATGGCGAGCCGCGACCTGTGGGAGGAGCGTCTCGGCCAGCACACGTACTCGTCCGCGGCGGTGTTCGCGGGCCTTCAGGCGGCCGCCTCCTTCGCCGTTCTGTCCGGCGAAGCGGAGCTCGCCGGGAAGTGGAACGGCGTCGCCGATACGATCGCCCGGCAGATTACGTCTCTCTGCTGGAACGAGGAGAAGGGCGTCTTCTACCGCGGCGTGAACCTGTCCGTCGATCGGAAGAGGTACGAGGAAGCGGCCGGTGCCGGCCTCCCCGTCTCGAGCTTCGTCGACGCCAAGGGGTATGACCGTTATCGCCTCGGCTTCGACCCGATCGTCGACGTCAGCCTGCTCGGCGTCTCCGTTCCGTTCGCGGTCGTGCCGCCGAACGATCCGCAGGCCGTCCGCACGGCCGACGCGGTCGAGAAGGCGCTGACCGTGGACGGAGTCGGCGGCATCAAGCGCTACGAGGACGATACGTACATCGGCGGCAATCCGTGGATTCTGACGACGCTGTGGCTGGCTCAATATCGGGCCCGCAACGGCCAAGCAGCGGAGGCGCGCCGGCTGCTCGACTGGGCCGTCGCCCACCGCAACGGCGCCGGCCTGCTTCCGGAGCAGGTCGACCGTCATACGGGCGAGACCGCATGGGTCGTGCCTCTGACCTGGTCGCACGCCATGTTCATTCTGGCGGTCCACCTGATCGCCGAAGCTCCGGCTGAAGGTTCGGCCGCGGAAGCTGAAGGCGCCGTGCGGACGTCGATCTGACGCGAAGGAGCCCCGGGGAGCGCCGCTTGATGCGGCGCTCCGGGGCTCCTTCGTCTTCGCTGCGTGCGTCAGATGCTCCAATGATGCCATTCCTGCTGACGCTGTTCGTAGCCGCCGAGCCAATCGGCCGTGGCTTTGAACAGCTCTTTTTTATGCTCGCCGCGGGTGAACGTGTGGTCGGCCTGGAAGACGATCACCTTCTCGCAGCGTCCTTCGCCTCTTAGCCAGAACGTCTTCTCCAGCAGGAACGTATAGTCGACCGGAATCGTCTCGTCGCCCGTGCCGTGCACGATCAGCACGTCGCCCGAGAACTTCTGCGTCTCCTGGAACGGCTGGTGCCGGAGCAGCGCGTCGAAGAACGACGGGGTCAGCGAGTAGCCGAGGTAGTCGGCCGAGCCCCTCGTCACCGCCTCGTCGTACGTCTTCCTGCCGACGATGCGCAGAATGTCGTTGAACGGGTAGCCGACCGGCGCCCACAGCACGAGCGACTTGACTCTCCGGTCGCGGACCGCGGTCAGCAGCGCGACGGCTCCGCCGAGGCTGTGGCCGAGCAGGGTCACCCGAAGCGGATCGACGAAGTCGAGCGCCAGCGCGTAGTCCAGCACCGTGCGCGTCTGCTCGATCATCGAGTCGAGCCCGTGCTCCCCGTACACGCCCTCGCTCTCGCCGCAGCCCGCGAAGTCGAAGCGGATGACGACGTTGCCCTGCTCCGCGAGCTCCCTCGCCGCCAGCACGAACAGCCGGTCCACGCCGATCCGGCTTCCGACGAAGCCGTGGTTGATGATGACGAGCGGCCACCTCCGGTCGCCCATCGAGCTTGCCTTCTGCGGCGGATAGTGGATTGTCGCCGCCAGCGCCAGTCCCTCGTGCCGAATCGTGAGCGTGTGTATCATAAGCGGACCTCCTATAATTCCTTTAATTCCGATTAAATTAGTATGTATTAAATCCTATCATTGATGGCTTATCTCTGTCAATACTTCCATCGGGCTATCCTTTTCCGCTGCATCCCCTCTTCGCCCCGTTCTTCCGCATCGGGAGACGTCCCAATGGGTATCCTATCCAACGATAGGCGGACGAATACCGCGTTCCGCGCCCGAAGAATGGAGGATGTCCCGATGGAAGCATTCGTCGACTGGCTGTCGCATCACGTCTTGACGGCGATTCTGATCGTCGGCACCGTGTTCGCCGTCGCGTACGTGATCAACAATCGCAAGTCGCTGTTCTGGAAGGAGTAGCCGCGAGCCCGCGTTCAACGCCGAAACCGCCTCGGCCGCTCCCCGGAGGGGCGGCGAGACGGTTCGATTGCGCAGGTCTATTGGGCGGCTTTCACCAGCTTCTTCGCCGCCTTTTGCACGGAGCTTATGGGATGATTTGCGTAATCATACCCATACATCAACACTTCGACCGCCAAATCCGGAGAGACCTTCGCAATTCCAATCATGGCGGATAACAGCTTGGATAGATATTTATCGCCTAATTCCATAAGTCCCTTCTTCAAAATCGGAAGGATCTTGCGGGCTTCTTCTTCCCCGCAGGATGCCGCATTCCCCAGACATTGTATCGAATAGTCTCTTACAAGGGTGCTTGAATCCGTAAACATCCGTTCCTGGATGATATCAAGCGCAGCGATAATCCGACCGGGTATAAGAGGACTCAGGAAGGCGACGGCATGCATGGATTCCCATCGCACCCGCGTATTTTTGTGATTGATCGCCGAGAGGAGCTGCTCGGCATACGGCGTAACGAAGCGGGGGTGAGTTTCCGCTACTTTCGTCATTACTTCAGCGCAATCTCCTGCGAGCCTCAGGTCTTTATGCCCCAGGCCTTCTGCAATTTGCTCTAATAGACCGGGACTTTCTTTGCACATTAAAGCTGCATTCTCATTCGATTGCTGCGTCGAATCCCCCATCTGCGAGGATAACTTCGACAGGATAGATTCGTTCTCTTCCACCGAACGTTCACGCTCCTAGGTTTCTTCCTCCGTTTATTGTATCCCGCTTCCATCAAGCATGCCAGTTTGCGCGAGCGGCTATCAGCTAGTACAGCCCAAGAGCCGAGCTCCCGGCAGATACAGCAATTACAATAATCGTTCGACATCCGGAGGATCGGATAGGCTGCCGTCATCGCTGCCGCCCGTCATTCCAAGAACGACGGATAGGCCGTCGACATCCGGCGGATCGGTATGGCTTCCCCCCGCTTGGAGATGATAACCGGCTAGTAGGAAGAGTGCCGCCATTGCGCATCTTACGGCGACTTGCTTCGCCTTCATGCTTTGAGCGCCTCCTGCATAGCGGTGATGGGCAGCTTCTTTAAACCATGAACGACAAAGGTCGGCAGCGGCTCCATCGTCTTGCCCTCCGTGATGTGGAAGATCGGCATACGTTCGCTTAGCGCCTCGAACACGATGCGCGCTTCCATGCGAGCGAGCGGCATCCCCATACAATGATGAACGCCGTGACCGAAAGCCAACTGACCCGTCAGCTGTCGGGTAATGTCGAACCGATCGGCCTGCTCGAACTTGCTCTCGTCCCGATTGGCGGAACCCAGTATGACGGTCACGAATTCACCCGCCTTCAGGCTCTGTCCTCTGAATTCCGTATCCGCTCTGACCACTCGGTTCATCATCTGGACAGACGAGCGGAAACGCAGCACCTCTTCGATCGCCTGCGGAATGAGCTCCTTCCTCTCGCACAGCAACCGCCACTGGTCGGGAAACTCCAGGAAAGTGCGGACCGCGTTCCCCAGCAGGTGAGTCGTCGTCTCATTGCCGGCTACCATGAGCAGAACGCAAAACTCGACTGCCTCCACGTCGGACAGCTGTTGCCCATCGATTTCCGCGATCGCAAGCCGCGAGATAAGATCCTCCTTCGGATCTTTTCTACGCTCCATAATCTGCTCTCGGAAATAGTGCTTCATCTCTCGAATGGCGGCGACATGTTCGGGCAATTCGTCCGTATTCCCATGCAAGAGCCGCAACGAAGCGGCAACGATGGTATCCGACCAGTGCTTGAATTTCAGACGGTCGACCTCGGATATGCCGAGCATCTCGGCAATCACGTTTACCGGGAGGGGAATCGCGATATCGTCGACAAAATCGAAGGATCCTTTGCGCAAGGCTACATCGATTAACCGGCTGGCCATCTCTCGGATGCGGGGCTCGAGAGCGGCGACCGCCTTCGGAGTAAACGCATGCTGCGCTAGCGATCGAAGCTGGGTATGTCTCGGGGGATCCATGCTGCTGAGTTGATTGTTCAAGCCCAGCTCGGACGAGAAGCCTTCGAAGATAGCCGACGAGAACGTATGGTGGTCGGCCATGACTTGGCGCACCTCGTCGTATCTCGCAATAAGCCAGCCCAACTGCTCATGGCGGCTTATCCCTTCCTTGCTTCGCAATTCTGCATACCACGGATAGGGATCCACTCGCAAATCAAACGTCATAATGACCTCCTTAAATCTTCAAAATGAAGTGGCGCTGCGCTTTCCAATGATCACTATACTCTTACACCTATTCCCATAGTAAGGGGAGAGAGGTCCCGAAGACTGGGAAAGGTATTCCTGAGGACCGGGATTTCTCCCCGCTAATCTAATGCCGCTAGAGCAGCGCATAGCATAACTTGTCCCATTAAATAAGGGCATGTTGGAGTTGTTCCAACATGCCCTTCGAGGTTATCGTCATTGCTCAACCTGTCTCACCCAAACCCGAAGCGGTCCGACCGACGTCCAACCCGCGCCGAGGGCGGCCTTCAGATCTTCGCCGCGTTCATAGCCGACGATCGGGAGCCCCGGATACTCCATCGAGGCCAGAGCCGTTATCTCGGCCCATAAGCGTTCATCGGGCGTATCCGCCGCGAACACGTTGGAGACCCCGACCGCGCCGCCGCCCAGACTTGCGATAAACCCCGACCGTCCGCCGTCGTTCTCGCGAATGAATAGGTTCAAGTCGTCGCGTCCCAGCAGCTCCGGCCGAATGATCGTATCCGTTCCGTTGGCGGCGTTCCACCGCGACAGGACTTCCGGCGTCGCAACCCGCCGCCAGGAAGCGGAGAGGGGTTCGGCGAATGGCACGGGTTCATGGCATATCCATTCCGCTTCAAATAGGACGCGATACCCGGAGGATTCCAGGTCGAGATTCGCATAACTGTCTTTAATACTTGAAATAGCTCTGCCTTCGGCGAACCGATGGATTTCTTCCGCGGTTGCATCCCGGCTTAGCGTAACGATATCCGGGTAATAGAGAGGCGCCTGCCCCCTTGTTCCCCATGCATCCCGCGTCGACACATGGGGGATGCCGTGCGTATCGCATACGATTCCACACCAAACGGCATTGTTCAGCACGGCCCGATCGACCGGCGATTTCTCGTTTATCATCTCGTTGCCTCCGATTCATGCGAAATGTTACACGGTTAGCCTGCGTCTCGTGACTCCGCGCGCGCAAGATCCACCGTATCTCCGCTCACCTTGAAGATCACGTAACGATGGTTCCATATTCGCGACGTGACGATCGCCTTCCTGCCGTCCTTCTCGAAGAAGTAGCCGGAGCCTTCTTGCTCCGCGAACGTCCAGCCTTCCCGGCTCATTCGTTCCTTCAGAAGCTCCTCCTGCCGGTTCAGCTTGGCCAGGTACTGCGGGATGCCGCGCTCGTCCGCTCCCATCTCCACGATCTGCCGATCCGTCGTCTCCAGGACGTACATGCGCTTCAGATTGCTCATTCCGATCGAATTCGCATATAGGACAGCGGCGATCAAGAAGAGCGCCGCAGCGCCTCCGAAGCCGATCAGAACGAATTTCCAGGGACTGTTTTTCATCCGTATTCCTACCGCCCTTTTTTACGCTAACGTCACGGAACGCGACTAGCGAAGCTACGGCGTTCCGTACATTTGAAGGATTCTGGAAAACTCTCCAATAGGTAGACGATCTTTATCCTGGATTCGTTACAGATAAAGAGCTCAACCCGTAAAGAACGGGCTGAGCTCATGATGCGATTGCTCCCGATTCAAAGCCTTCCGCCGCTTCTTCCGCGTTGTAGAGCGAGAAGTTCAGCCATTCGCTTGAACGCTCCCGCCAATAAATTCATGGCTGTATATCTCAGAGACTTTTTCCAGCACGCGTTGCGCATGTTCTGTAAATTTCAAGTCCGCAATCCGATTTTTCAACAAAAACACGCCGGTCTCATTGCGGTGTTTGCCGAAGGCTCCCTCGTATAACAGGTTGGCGCCATGGGTAGGCGGAGAGGAAAAAAACTTCATAAACAGTTCGAACCATGCCGTCAGCCCGGAATCCTTTCCTTTTCTTAGAGTGTTGTTAATTCCCGGGTCAACGCTGCGGATCTTGATGTCTTCCTTGGCAAGCTGCGGTGCCGCGGCTTGAGTCCACAACGAAAGCGCCAGCTTTGAAGTCGCATAAGGGCCGAACATTTTGCGGAAGGTTTTGGGATGCTCCAGGTTGTCGATCGTAAACTCCTTCGTAAATCTAAACACCTGCGATGAAGTGTTAATCACCGTTTTGAAGCGGCCGTTGTTCAACAGCCCCTTCAATTCCATCAGAATGATATAAGGGACGACCGTCAACAATTCATAGTGCTTTTCGCGTCCTTGTCTCGAATAGCTCAGCTCGCTGGAGCCGCCTCCGGCGTTGTTGAACAAAATATCGATCCGCTGCTCCTTGCCTTTGATTTCTTCCAAAGAGGGTCTCAAGCTGCCATAATCGGTGAGATCCGTCACTTTATAGGCTCGAAGCCATCCGTTCCTGAGGTGATCTTGAATGAAGCTATCGTCCGCTGGAAAATCGGATCGGTTCAGAGCAACCACCTGCCAGTTCTCCGACAGCAATCTCCGCGTTAAGGCCAACCCGATCCCGCTATTCGCGCCGGTAATCAGGGCGATATGTTCTCGTTGATTCGTCTTCAATGTATGTCCTCCTTCCTATTGCAGAACGTTCGCCGGTTATTTGCGCCCATCAGTCGGAGGCGGGCAGGAGAATCAGTTTGCCGCGGGCACGCCCGCTCTGACTGATCTCGACGGCTGAACGCCATGCGTCGAGGGCGAAGGTCTTGGCGACCGGAATCGTGAACTTGCCTTCCGCTGCGTATTGGGCAAAGTCGCCGACAACGTCATAACGAAGAGTATGTAATTCTCCGTAGCTGGCGCGAACGCCAAATTCGGCGGCTGCGGCGAAATCGCTGACGGTTAGGACGCGCTCGGGATGCCCATTGACGATTTGGATCAGATCCATCATGGAACCGCCGATTGGCGCGGCATCGAAGGCGAGGTCGACCGGCTGCTTCGCCAGTTCGGTCGCTCGCTCGACCATTCCATCCCCGTACGAGGTCACCATGGCTCCCATGGCGCGGAGTTTGTCGGCGTAAGTGGGACCGGCGGTTGCGACTACGCGAGCACCGCGCATGAGGGCAATCTGGACGGCGGCGAAGCCTACCGTTGTGCCGGCGCCGTGCACGAGTACGGTCTGGCCCGATCTCACCCCGAGAGCATCGATGCCTCTATAGGCGGTTTCGACCGCCATTGGCAGTGCCGCGGCCTGTACAAAGTCGAGTCCCTCCGGCATGCGGAACCAGTAGTACATGATCGCTCGGTCGGACGCGCCGGCGCTCGATCCGCCCATGAAGTCGGCGGCCCCCAGGACGGCATCGCCGATGGCGACGTCGGTCACGCCCTCTCCAATGGCGTCTACAATCCCTGCTACGTCCAGTCCAATCCCTCGAGGCAAGGGCAGTTGACCGGCAAAATGTCCTCGGCACATCGCCCAGTCGACCGGATTTAACCCGCAAGCGCGTACGCTCACGCGAATGCGTCCCGGACCTGGTTCCGGGATTGCCGCCTCCTCCAGACGCAAGACATCGGCCGGTTCGCCGTAGTCGTGGAACCGAATTGTCCGCATGGCAACAGGGTTGGATGCCTGATTGTTCGCATCTTTGACAGAAGGATCTAAATTCTCCATTTCGGTGTTCCCTCCATTTTGCTCTGATGGGCTAGCGTTCTGCGCCGCCGCTCCCCCATGATCAAGACTTTCTTCCCGGAGAAGAGCAGGTACAGGACCGATTATACAGCATCGAATTTATATAGTAAACTAAATTAATTAATTTTGTTCATTTTGTAACCTCAACCTGGTTCATAGGCCTTGCCCTCTAACGAATTCAGGAAACGCTATTTTGCGTCAAATGCCAAGGGCCACCGGGGGAAAAAAGGGGCTTCCAGCACGAAATAGCGTCTCCTCGATTCGTTGGACGCGGACAACGAATCCGGATGCGAATGGGCCATCGTCGCAAACAAAAACCGCCGATCGGTTCCCCGATAAACGGGGAACCGCGGCGGTTCGCGTGAAATGCTGCTTCTATGATTCCATTCACACCAGAGCCTTCGCGGCGATGTCGGTGCGGTTCTGCTTGCCTTCGAACGTAATCTTGTCGGCCGCGTCGTACGCCTTGGCCCGCGCGGCCGCGATGTCCGCGCCGAGGCCGACGACGCCGAGCACGCGTCCGCCGTTCGTCACGATGCGGCCGTCCTTCTCCGCCGTGCCCGCGTGGAACACGAGCGCGTCCCCGGCGGCCTCCAGCCCCGAGATCGGCAGCCCCTTCGGGTACGAGCCCGGGTAGCCGCCCGACGCGAGAATGACGCAGACCGCGGCTTCGTCGCTCCAGGAGATGTCGATCTCCCCGAGCCGCCCGTTGATGGACGCGAGGAAAATATCGACGAGATCGGTCTTCAGACGCGGCAGCACGACCTGCGTCTCCGGGTCGCCGAAGCGCGCGTTGAACTCGATCGTCTTCGGGCCGTCCTTCGTAATCATGAGTCCGGCGAACAGCACGCCGCGGAACGGACGTCCCTCGGCCACCATCGCGCGCGCGGTGGGCCTCACGATGTTCTCGATCGCGTCGTTCACGATCGACTGCGGAATGTGCGGCAGCGGGGAATAGGTGCCCATGCCGCCCGTGTTCGGACCTTTGTCGCCGTCGAACACCGGCTTGTGGTCCTGCGCCGGCGACATCGGACGAACCGTCTCGCCGTCGACGAACGCGAGAATGGACATCTCCTGTCCTTCGAGGAATTCCTCGATGACGACCTTCTCGCCGGCCGCCCCGAACGCCTTGCCGACCATCGTGTCGGCGAGCGCCTGCTCGGCTTCCTCGCGCGTGAAGCAGACGGTGACGCCTTTGCCCGCCGCCAGCCCGTCCGCCTTGACGACGATCGGAACCGGCTGCGAGCGGAGGTACGCCAGAGCGGACTCGTAGTCCGTGAACGTCTCGTACTTCGCGGTCGGGATGTCGTATTTCTTCAGCAGATTTTTCATGAAAATCTTGCTGCCCTCGATCTCCGCCGCGTTCTTCCGCGGACCGTACACCGGGATCTTCGCCGCTTCGAAGGCGTCGACGATGCCGGCCGCCAGCGGATCGTCCGGGCCGATGACGACGAGATCGATCGCGTTGTCGAGCGCGAACTGCACGAGCTGGTCGAACGCGAACTCGTCCAGATCGACGAGCTCCGCCAACTGCGCGATGCCCGCGTTGCCCGGGGCGCAGAAGATTTTTTTCACCTTGTCGCTCTTGCTCAGCGACCAGACGATGGCGTGCTCGCGGCCGCCCCGTCCGACGACGAGAATGCGCACGATCAGGCCCCTCCTTCGGAATGCTTGTTGATGACCGTCAGAGACGTCGCGCCGTCGCTCGCGCGAATCGTCTTGACCAGCAAGGAGATCTTGTTGTCTCCGTTCAGCAGGTTCCAATAGAACCGCGCCGTCTCCCCTTCGTCGTCGAACAGCGGAGCCAGCTGCGGCTCGCCCGCGAACGAAGGCAGCGGGTTGCCGTCTCCCACATACGTCGAGATGAAGTGGCCGTACCCGGCAATCGCCTTTTCATAATGGAAGAACTGGCGCTTCGTCTGAGACTCGTCGTTCTCGTTCGTCTTGAGGATGGACAGCTTGTACGCGTTCTGGCGATCCCCGAGATCGACGATGCCGGAGATGCGCGGCGTGAAATTCGGCGGGTCCGGCTCGTACGTGCGAGTCCCAAGCGCCTGCTCGAACGTTCCGCCTTGCTTCAGCGCTTCCCAGATCGTGTCGGTCTGGTCGCCGTTCGTGACGATATGCGCGCCGCCTTCATGGCGCAGCGGGTAGTAGATGATAAGCGAAGGATCGGACAGCTTCGCGGGATCGGCGGCTTCCGTCCGCAGGAATCCGTTCTCCTCCGGCACGAAGATCCGGTTGCGGCTGTTCTCGCTCCGCCCCATGATCCAGTAGACCTGAACGTAACGCGTCGCGTCCGGCGTCAAGCCGATCACGATGCCGCGGCCCGGATAATCGTTCGCCTTGAGCTGCTCGACCGTGCGGTCCGCCAGCGTCTGCCACTTCGTGGCCGTGTTCGTCGTAGACATGTTCGTCGTCGCCCCTTCCTCAGTGATGGAACAGGCGTACGCCCGAATAGACCATGACCATGTTGTAGTCGTTCGCCGCCTTGACCACTTCTTCGTCCCGCAGCGAGCTGCCGGCCTGAATGACGTACTTCACGCCGCTGCGGCTCGCCCGATCGAGATTGTCGCGGAACGGCAGGAAGGCGTCGGAGCCGTACGAGACGCCCTTCAGCCCGTTCAGCCATTCGCGCTTCTGTTCCCGCGTCAGACGGGCGGGCACTTCTTCGAAGCAGCTCTCCCAAGCGGCCTGCTCGACCGGAGTGACTTCGTCCTCCAGCCACAGGTCGATCGCGTTGTTCTGCTCGGCGCGCGCCAGCCCTTCGCGGAACTTCATGTTCAGCGCGGCCGGGTGCTGGCGCAGGTACCAGCGGTCCGCCTTGTCGCCGGCGAGGCGCGTGCAGTGGATGCGCGACTGCTGGCCGGCGCCGATGCCGATCGTCTGGCCGTCCAGGGCGTAGCAGATGGAGTTGGACTGCGTATATTTGAGCGTGATGAGAGCGACGAGCAGGTCGCGCTTCGCGTGATCCGGCAGGTCCTTGTTCTCGGTGACGATCTTATCGAACACCGAAGCGTCCGGCACGGCGTTGTTGCGCTCTTGCTGCAGCTTCATGCCGAACAGCGTGCGCGTCTCGATCGGGTCCGGCACGTACTCGGGATCGATCTGCAGAATGAGGTACTTGCCGCCTTTCTTCTGCTTCAGGATCTCGAGAGCTTCCGGCGTGTATCCCGGCGCCACGACGAGGTCGGACACCTCGCGCTTCAGAAGCTGCGCGGTCGAAGCGTCGACGACGTCGCTCAGAGCGGCCGCGTCCCCGAAGGAGGACATGCGGTCGGCGCCGCGCGCGCGGGCGTAGGCCGTCGCCAGCTCGGACAGCTCCATGCCGTCGACGAAGTAAGCCTTCGCCAGCTCCGGCGACATCGGCGCGTACACGGCCGCTCCGGCGGGGCTCACGTGCTTGAACGAAGCCGCGGCCGGAAGCCCGGTCGCCTGGCGCAGCTCGCGCACCAATTGGAACGCGTTCAGCGCGTCCAGCAGGTTGATGAAGCCCGGGTCGCCGTTTACGACGGTCAGCGGCAGCGGCCGGCCGTCGTCGGAATAGATCTTCGCTTCCTTCTGGTGCGGGTTCATGCCGTATCGCAAAGCAATCTCTTTAACATCGCTCATGAATCGTTCCTCGTCCTTTCCTGTTTCGCATCGCCCTCGGGCTTCAGCCTTCGCGGCGTACGTTCACTATCCGGCCGTTAAGCGTCACGCGTCCTTCCGCGATCCAGCGGACCGTCTCCGGCAGCAGCTCGTGCTCGACGGCATGAATGCGCTCCGCCAGCGACTCCTCCGTATCCTCGTCCAGCACCTCGACGGCCCGCTGGGCGATGATCGGCCCCGTGTCCATGCCGCCGTCCACGAAGTGCACCGTTACTCCCGCGAGCTTCACCCCGTACTCGAGAGCTTGACGAATCGCATGCACGCCGGGAAAAGCGGGCAGCAATGCCGGATGGATATTGATGATCCGGCCGTAATAGGGCTTCACGAGAGTATCCGTGATCAGCCTCATGTATCCCGCGAGGACGATCAGTCCGATCCCTTCGGCTTGGAGGCGTTCGACGATCTCCTCCTCATACGCTTCGCGGGACGGGTAGTCCTTGGGGTTGAACAGCATCGCCGGCACCCCGAGAGCCTCGGCGCGCTGCGCGACGCGGGCCGCCGGCTTGTCGCAGACGAGCAGCGCGAGCTCGGCCGGGATGCCCTGGCCGCGGATCGCCTCGGCGAGCGCCTGGAAGTTGCTCCCGCTGCCGGAGGCGAACACCGCGATGCGAAGCCGGCTATCGGTGGATGACATTACAGCTCGACTCCCCCGAACGTGACGACCTTGCGGCCTTCCGTAACTTGGCCGATGACGTACGCCTGCTCGCCCAGCTCCTTCGCCAGGGAGACCGCCTGCTCGGCTTGCTCGCCTGGCACGACGAGCACCATGCCGACGCCCATGTTGAACGTCGTGAACATGTCGCGGTCGCTGATCGCGCCGTCGCGCTGCATGAGCTTGAAGATCGGCTGGATCGGCCACGAGCCCAGCTCGATGTCGACGTTGACGTTATCCGGCAGCACGCGCGGAATGTTCTCGATGAAGCCGCCGCCGGTAATGTGCGCCATGCCTTTGATCTTTACGCTCTCCAGCAGCTTCAGGACCGACTTGACGTAGATGCGCGTCGGCTCGATGAGCACTTCGCCCAGCGTCTTGCCTTCCAGCTCCGGCAGCTTGTCGTCGAAGGAGTAGCCCTTCGTGTCGATGAGCAAGCGGCGAACGAGCGAGTAGCCGTTCGAGTGGACGCCGCTCGAGCCGAGGCCGATGACGGCGTCTCCCGCCGAGATCGTCGAGCCGTCGATCGCCTTCGGGCGGTCGACGATGCCGACGGTGAAGCCGGCGATGTCGTACTCGCCGTCCTGGTACATGCCCGGCATCTCGGCCGTCTCGCCGCCGATGAGCGCGCAGCCCGCCTGTTGGCAGCCTTCGGCGACGCCCTTGACGATGGCTTCGATCTTCTCCGGCACGAGCTTGCCGCACGCCAGGTAGTCGAGGAAGAACAGCGGCTCGGCGCCGGTGACGACGACGTCGTTGACGCACATCGCGACGGCGTCGATGCCGATCGTGTCATGCTTGTCGAGAGCGAACGCCAGCTTCAGCTTGGTGCCGACTCCGTCCGTTCCGGAGACGAGCACCGGCTCCTCGTATTTGTCCTTGTTCAGCGAGAAAAGCCCGCCGAATCCGCCGAGGCCGGTCAGCACTTCCGGACGGAACGTCTTCTGGACGTGCTTCTTCATCCGTTCGACCGCTTCGTTGCCCGCGGCGATGTCGACGCCGGCTTGTTTGTACGCTTCGGACACTTCGTTCACTCCTTGGTCTTATAAATAGCTGGCGAATGGAAGTCGCAGGTCTGAGCGTATCGTTCTTCCCATCGCTGTTGTCCCCGGATTCCTTAGAATGATAACCCCGCTATAAAGAAGGAATCCGGGGACAAAGGCGACCACTCCGTTTCTCCAGAACGATATCGCTTTGTCTGCTAAACTTCACCAGGCTCTAACTAGAGGTCAACCACGCGGATCCACTCTCGCCGCGCGAGGCGTAACGGACTCCAGAAGCGCTATTTGGGGACAAAGGCCCGTTTCGCGCGACGTAACGGACTGGAGAGACGCTATTTCGCGGTTGAAGCCTCTCCACGGCCCCAAACGGAGCCAATAAGGTCTTTCCGGTCCGTTAGAAGTTCGAAACGGCCAAAATTCGGCCAATAGCGTCATCTGGGTCCGTTAGCCGATGGTCCGGCGTGGCATGGAGCCGGTTGGCCCGCCCGACCCGGTCAGTCGCAGCTGCACGAGGTCGCTTTGGCGAGCTCGAACTGCACCTTCGTCGGGTAGTCGCGGTCGAAGCAGCTCATGCACAGCCCGCGGTTCTTCTCGCCGTCGTGCCCGCCGACGGCGTCGATCAGGCCCGAGTGGCTCAGGAAGTAGAGCGAGTCCGCGTTGATCGCCTTGCGGATCTCTTCGACCGACTTCGTCGAGGCGATCAGGTCGCCCGGGTTCGGCGTGTCGATGCCGTAGTAGCACGGGTTCATGAACGGCGGCGACGAGATGCGCACGTGCACCTCGGTCGCGCCCGCTTCGCGCAGCAGGTTGACGATCCGCAAGCTGGTCGTGCCGCGAACGATGGAGTCGTCGATCATGACGACGCGCTTGCCTTCGACGACCTTGCGGACGGCGGACAGCTTCATCTTGACGCCCTTCTCGCGCAGTTCCTGCGAAGGCTGGATGAACGTGCGGCCGGTATATTTGTTTTTGATCAGCCCGAGCTCGTACGAGATTCCCGTCTGCTCCGCGTAGCCGATGGCGGCGGAGATGCTCGAGTCCGGAACGCCCGTGACGATGTCGGCGTCGACGAACGATTCGAGCGCGAGCTGCTGCCCCATCCGCTTGCGCGCGGAGTGCAGGTTGATCTGGTTGATGTCGCTGTCCGGACGGGCGAAGTAGATGTACTCCATCGCGCAGACGGCGCGGCGCTCCATCGGAGCGAACCGTTCTTCGCGCAGGCCGTTCTCGTCCAGGATGAGAATCTCGCCCGGCTGCACGTCGCGGACGTACTCGGCGCCGATCGTCTCGAACGCGCACGTCTCCGAAGCGAAAATATAAGCGTCCCCGAGACGACCCATAACGAGAGGACGGAAGCCGTTCGGATCGCATGCGGCGATGAGCCGGTCCTTCGTCATGATCAGGAACGCGTAGCCGCCGATCAGCCGCGCGAACGCGTCCTTGACCGCTTCGACCAGATCCTTCGGGGACCGGGCGATCAGGTGCGCGATGACCTCGGTGTCGCTCGACGTCTGGAAAATCGATCCCTGCTCCTCCAGCTCGCGCCGGATGACCGGTTCGTTGACCAGGTTGCCGTTCGTGCATACGGCGAGGTCGCCGTCGCGGTACTTGAACACGAGCGGCTGGGCGTTGCCCAGCTGGCTCGAGCCCGACGTCGAGTAGCGCACGTGCCCGATGGCGCGGTTGCCGACGAGCGCGTCCAGCTTGTCGCGGTCGAACACTTCCTTGACGAGTCCCATCCCGCGGTGGTAGTGGAAGCTCCCGTCGTCCGACGTGCAGATGCCGCAGCTCTCCTCGCCCCGGTGCTGCAGCGCGTGCAGGCCATAGTAGCTCAGATGGGCCGCATCCGGGTGCCCGAACACCCCGAACACGCCGCACTCTTCCTTCAGCTTGTCGAAGATCTCTTCCTGACCGTTGCCCTGGTTGTAATAGTCCCCGTTCCAGAAACGCGCGTCCGCGGACTCCGGACGGCTAGCGCCGCCCGGCCCGACTTCCGGCATCGGAGCTCCGGCGGCCGCGAAAGCCGCCGCGCCGAGCCCCCCCTTGCCCGCGCTGTTCAGTTGGACGATCGGCTGATCGGCCCAGACCGAACCGTTCCCGGACTTCACTGCATCCGGCATGGGATCGCTTCCTTCCATTCTTTGCGGAATTCGTTCAGTGGAGCGTCGATAGCGGCATGTCCGTTCACGGAGATCGTCAGGCGGTCGCCGCCGACCGTGCCGAGCTTCTGCGCCGGTACGCCTTGCGCTTCGAGATAAGCGGCGAGCGATTCGGCTTGCTCCGGCTTCGCCGACAGCAGCACGCGGGATTGCGATTCGCTGAACAGCGCGAGGTCCGGACGCAGGTTGCTCTCGAAGTTAACCGTCGCGCCGAGCCCGCGGCCGAAGCCGGATTCCGCCAGCGCCGCCGCGAGGCCGCCTTCGGACAGGTCGTGCGCCGAAGCGACGAGCCCTTGCTGGATCGCGCCCAGCACCGTCTTGTGCAGACGCCGCTCGGTCTCGAGGTCCAGCTCCGGCGGGCGGCCTTCCGTCAGGCCGTGCACGGCGTATTGGAACTCGCTGCCGCCGATCTCCGCCTTCGTCTCGCCGAGCAGGAAGATGACGTCTCCCGCTTGCTTGAACTCTTGCGTCGTGATGTGATCGATGTCGTGCACGAGGCCGACCATGCCGACGACCGGCGTCGGGTAGATGGCGCCCTTGGCGTTCTCGTTGTACAGCGACACGTTGCCGCCGATAACCGGCGTCTCGAGGAAGCGGCAGGCCTCGGCCATGCCGTCGACCGCCTTCTCCATCTGCCAGAACACTTCCGGCTTCTCCGGCGAGCCGAAGTTCAGGTTGTCCGTGATCGCGAGCGGTTCGCCGCCGGAGCAGACGATGTTGCGCGCCGCTTCCGCGACGGCGATCTTGCCGCCGACTTCGGGATCGAGGTAGACGTAGCGGCCGTTGCAGTCCGTCGTCATCGCGAGCGCCTTGCGGGTGCCGCGGATCGTGACGACCGCCGCGTCCGAGCCCGGAACGACCGCCGTCGAAGTCCGCACTTGGTAATCGTATTGGCTGTAAACCCACTCTTTGCTCGCCAGCGACGGGGATCCGAGCACTTTTTTGAGCGCGTCGTTCAGGTCGGTCGCTTGCTCGTAGCGGTTCGTGTCGATGGAACCGTTCTTCAGGTAATAGTCCGGAACCTTGGACGGCTTGTTGTACACCGGGCAGTCGTCGACGAGCGCCTTGACCGGCATGTCGGCGACTTGCTCGCCCTTGTGGAACAGGCGCAGGCGGCCGTCGTCGGTCACCTTGCCGACCTTCGCGCAATGCAGTCCCCAGCGTTCGAAGATCGCCTTCGCTTGCTCCTCGTGCTGAGGCTCGGTGACGAACAGCATCCGCTCCTGGGACTCGGACAGCATCATCTCGTAGGCGGTCATGCCTTCCTCGCGCTGCGGAACCTCGTCGAGGTACAGCTCCATGCCGTTGCCGGCCTTGGACGCCATCTCCGCGCTGGAGCAGGTGAGGCCCGCGGCGCCCATGTCCTGGATGCCGAGCACGATGCCGGAGGCGATCAGCTCGAGCGTCGCTTCCATGACGAGCTTCTCCATGAACGGGTCGCCGACTTGGACGGCCGAGCGCTTCGCTTCGGATTCGGCGGTCAGGTCCTCGGACGCGAACGTCGCGCCGTGGATGCCGTCGCGGCCGGTCGCCGGACCGACGTAGAATACCGGGTTGCCGACGCCCTTGGCGACGCCGCGCTGGATCTGGTCGTGGTCGATAAGGCCGACGCACATCGCGTTGACGAGCGGGTTGCCCTCATACGCCTCGTCGAACATAACCTCGCCCGCGACGGTCGGGATGCCGATGCAGTTGCCGTAGCCGGCGATGCCGCTGACGACGTGCTCGAACAGGTAGCGCACTCGGTCGTTGTCCAGCTTGCCGAAGCGCAGCGAGTTGAGCAGGGCGATCGGACGGGACCCCATCGAGAAAATGTCGCGGATAATGCCGCCGACCCCGGTGGCGGCGCCTTGGTACGGCTCGACCGCGGACGGGTGGTTGTGCGACTCGATTTTGAACACGACCGCCTGGTTGTCCCCGATGTCCACGATGCCGGCGCCTTCGCCCGGCCCCATCAGGACGCGCGGGCCCGTCGTCGGGAAGCGGCGCAGCAGCGGCTTCGAGTTCTTGTACGCGCAGTGTTCGGACCACATGACGCTGAACACGCCGATCTCGGTATAGTTCGGCTTGCGGCCGAGGAACTGGCAGATGAGCTCGTATTCGGAATCGGATACGCCGAATTGCTTGTATATTTTCTGATCCGCGATCTGTTCGATCGTCGGTTCCTTAGCGGCGGTAGTTTGCGCCATCGGTTGGGTTCCCTCCTTAGCGGGCCCCGGCGCCGTTCGCGGCACCGGCCTTAGCCTGCGATGCAAAAGCGTTCAGTACGGAAGCGAACATCCGGGCGCCTCCGGTGGAGCCGAGCAGCTCGCTGACCGCGCGCTCCGGGTGGGGCATCATGCCGACGACGTTGCCGCGCTCGTTGCAGATGCCGGCGATGCCCGCGACGGAGCCGTTCGGGTTGTCGCCGTTGTAACGGAACACGATCTGGTTGTTCGCCTTGAGCTTCGCCAGCGTCTCGTCGTCGCAGTAGAAGTTGCCTTCGCCGTGCGCGATCGGGATGGTAACGACTTCGCCCTCTTCGTAAGCGTTCGTAAAGGCCGTGTTCGCGTTCTCGACCTTCAGCTCGACCGGATGGCAGCGGAACTTCAGCGAGTTGTTGCGGATGAGGGCCCCTGGCAGGAGACCCGCTTCGGTCAGAATCTGGAACCCGTTGCAGACGCCGAGGACGAACTTGCCTTGCTCGGCCGCCTTGCGTACTTCGTTCATGACCGGAGCGAGCTGGGCGATGGCGCCGCAGCGCAGGTAGTCCCCGTAGGAGAAGCCGCCCGGCACGAGAATGGCGTCGTATTCGGACAGGTCGGTGGCCGTATGCCAGACGTAATCGACGGGCTGCTGGATCGTGTCTTCGACCGCCTTAAGCATGTCGATGTCGCAGTTGGAGCCCGGGAACACGAGAACCGCGAATTTCATCAGGTCTCAGCCCTCCAGTTCGAAGCGGTAGTCTTCGACGACGGTGTTGGCCAGCAGCTTCTCGCACATCGCCTTGACGCGCTCTTCCGCTTGCGCGCGGTCGTTCGTGTCGAGCTGCAGCTCCAGGTACTTGCCGATGCGGACCTTGGACACCTCGGAGAAGCCGAGTGTCTGCAGGGAGCCTTGAACCGCGTTGCCTTGCGGGTCGAGCACGTTCTCTTTGATCGTCACGTATACCGTTGCTTTCATGTGGGGGTTCTCCTCCTGATTGGGGGCAAAGTGGTGGTGCCTGCCTTGCGGTTAACCGTTGAGCGGCTTGAATACGGTGACGCCGACATTGGATTGCGCCAATCGGCGGTAGATGTCTTGGTAGCGGTCGGTCGTCGCTTGCACGACCTCGTCCGGCAGGCGCGGAGGGGGGCTGTTCTTGTCCCAATCCGTATTCGCCAGGTAGGAGCGAACCGGCTCCTTGTCCATGCTGTCGATCTCGACGTCCAGCTTGTAGTTCTCCTTCGCCCAGAAGCGCGAGGAATCGGGGGTGAACAGCTCGTCGATCAGAATGATTTGGTCATCGATGAGGCCGAATTCGAATTTGCAGTCGGCGAGAATAATGCCGTTCTTGTCGCAGAAGTCGCGGCCGAACTCGTACAGGGCGAGGCTGCGGTCGCGAAGCTGCTCGGCGAGCTCGCGGCCGACGCGGCGGGCCATCTCCTCGAACGGGATGTCCTCGTCGTGGCCGACGTCGTTCTTGCCCGCGGGGGTGAAGATCGGCTGCTCGAGCTTCGAGTTCTTGCGCAGCCCTTCCGGCAGCTTGATGCCGTTCACTTCGCCGGACGTCTGATACTGCCGCCAGCCGCCGCCCGTGATGTAGCCGCGGACGACGCATTCGATGTCGACGCGCTTCGCCTTGCGGGATACCATGACGCGGCCTTCCAGCTTCGGCTTGTCCGCGTCGGCGACGATATCGCCGAGCTTGTTCGCGTCGGTGTGCACGACGTGGTTCGGCTGAAGCTCGGCGGTGAGGCCGAACCAGAACGAGCTGAGCTCGTTCAGCACCCGGCCCTTCTCCGGCACGGGCGGGTCGAGCACGTAGTCGAAGGCGGAGATGCGGTCGGTGACGACGATGAGAAGATGCTCGCCGAGATCGTAGAGCTCGCGCACTTTGCCTTTGTGGATGAGAGGGGCCTTGATGAGCCCTTCGGCGGTGGACAACGCTTCTGTCGGCATGACAGCCTCCTTGTGGGGCGGTAGTTAATGCAGTCGGTCTATGCGGCGATGTCGATCTATGGTGAGACTCGGCCGGGCCGAGTTGGATTGTTGGGTTGAAGTTGCTCTAGCTGCGGGCTGGGTTCGCCGACACGACGGTTTTTTCCGCTTGTTAGGCCGTTGCGGCGAGCCGGGGCCCCCAACAAGACGGTTTTCTCCGCTTGTTGGCTTTGCCCGTTACTCGTTCAGCCCGAGCCGCTCGAAGATCGTATCGACATGCTTCAGATGCCAGCTCGGATCGAAGCAGTCGGCGATCTCCTCGGCGGACAGCACGCTCGTGATCTCCGGCGTCGCCGACACGATCTCGCGGAAGTCGCGCTGCTCTTCCCACGCCTGCATCGCGCGCGGCTGCACGGTGTCGTACGCCTGCTCGCGGCTGAAGCCCTTGTCGATCAGCTTCGTCATGACGCGGCCGGAGAACGGCACGTTGTACGTGCTGCGCATGTTGCGCTTCATGTTCTCCGGGAATACCGTGAGGTTCTTCACGATGTTGCCGAAGCGGTTCAGCATGTAATTCAGCAGCATGGTGGCGTCCGGCAGGATGATGCGCTCGACCGAGGAGTGCGAGATGTCGCGCTCGTGCCACAGCGGCACGTCCTCGTACGCGGAGATCATATGGCCGCGGATGACGCGGGCGAGGCCGCTGATGTTCTCGCAGCCGATCGGGTTGCGCTTGTGCGGCATCGCGGACGAGCCCTTCTGGCCCTTCGCGAACGGCTCCTCGACTTCGCGGAACTCGCTCTTCTGCAGGGCGCGGATCTCGGTCGCGAACTTGTCCAGCGAAGTGGCGATCAGCGCCAGCGTCGCCATGTATTCCGCGTGGCGGTCGCGCTGCAGCGTCTGCGTCGAGATCGGCGCCGGCTTGATGCCCAGCTTGTCGCAGACGAACTGCTCGACGAACGGATCGAGGTTCGCGTACGTTCCGACGGCTCCGGACATTTTCCCGAACTGCACGCCGTCCGCCGCTCTTCGGAACCGCTCGAGGTTCCGCTTCATCTCTTCGTGCCACAGCGCCATCTTCAAGCCGAACGTCGTCGGCTCCGCATGGACGCCGTGGGTGCGGCCCATCATCGGGGTCGACTTGTACTTGATCGCTTGGCCGCGGAGGATCTCGACGAAGTTGACGAGGTCGCGCTCGAGAATCTCGTTCGCCTGCTTCAGCAGGTAGCCGAGCGCCGTGTCGACGACGTCCGTCGAGGTCATGCCGTAGTGGACCCACTTGCGCTCCGGCCCGAGGCTCTCGGATACGGCGCGGGTGAAGGCGATGACGTCGTGGCGGGTCTCCTGCTCGATCTCGTAGATGCGGTCGATGTCGAACTTGGCGTTCTTGCGCAGCTCGACCGTATCTTCCTTCGGAATGTGGCCGAGCTCCGCCCACGCTTCGCACGCGCACAGCTCGACTTCCAGCCAAGCCTTGAATTTGTTCTCTTCGGTCCAGATCGCCCGCATCTCGGGACGGCTGTAGCGTTCAATCATGATTCGTCAGACCCTCCATATATTCGATTGGGCTATCCACGCCAAGGCGGCCTCCACGTTCGGAGCCAGCACGTTGACGTGCCCCATCTTGCGCTTCTGCTTCGCTTCCGCCTTGCCGTACAGATGCACCTTCGGCTCGACGCCGAGGCGCTCGGCTTCCGGATCGCGAGCGGCCATCCATTCGAGCAGCGGCTCGACGTGCTCGCCGAGCACGTTCGCCATGACGACCGGCGTCAGCAGCCCCGGGTCGCCGAGCGGCAGGTCGCAGATCGCGCGGATGTGCTGCTCGAACTGGGACGTGCGGCTCGCCTCGAGCGTATAGTGGCCGGAATTGTGCGGGCGCGGGGCGAGCTCGTTGACGTACAGCGAGCCGTCGGCCGCGACGAACATCTCGACCGCGATCAGCCCGACGACGCCCAGCGTCTCCGCGATCGATACCGCGAGGCGCTCGGCTTCCCGCCGCACCTCGTCGCCGATCCGGGCGGGAACGATGGATAAATGCAAGATATTATGAACGTGTACGTTCTCGGCCGGGGGAAACGTCTTGATCTCGCCGGAAGGACGACGGGCCGCGATGACGGAGATCTCCTTCTCGAAGGAGATGAACTTCTCCAGCACGAGCTCGGTTCCGGCGCGTTCCGCTTCCGTCCAAGCCGGCTCGAGCTCGCTCTCCTCCCGCAGCACCCATTGGCCCTTGCCGTCGTAGCCTCCGGTCGCCGTCTTCAGCACCGCCGGCAGCCCGAGCCGGGCGGCCGCTTCGCGCAGCGAGATCAGGCTCGTCACTTCCGCGTACGGAGCGACCCGCGCTCCCGCCGCTTCGATCGCCCGCTTCTCGCGCAGCCGATGCTGCGTCGTATAGAGAAGCGCGCTGCCTTGGGGAACGTAGGACTCCGCCTCCAGCATCGCCGCCACGCCCGAGTCGACGTTCTCGAACTCGTACGTGATGACGTCGGAGCGGCGGGCCAGCTCGCGCGCCGCTTCCCGGTCGTCGTAGCTCGCGACGATCTGCTCGGCCGTCTGGCCGCAGGGCGAATCCGGCGTCGGGTCGAGCGTCACGAACCGGTAGCCGAGCCGGCTGCCGGCATGGGCCAGCATCCGGCCGAGCTGTCCGCCGCCCAGGATGCCGATCTTGGAGCCGGGCAGAATCGGGCGCCCCGGGAGCGGCTTCGGCGAACCTTCCCGCGCTCCGGCGCCGGGCACTTCGCACGATTCGTCCGTGCAGACCATGCCTTCCCCGGACGACAAGTCGATCAGCTTGAATTCCTCGCTCATACGAGCTCACCGTTAGCCAGCACGTCCGCCGTAATCCGCTCGCGCCTGGCCGCGATCCGGGCTTGGACCTCCGGGTCGAACGAGCCGATGATCTGCGCCGCCAGCAAGCCGGCGTTCGTCGCTCCCGCCGCGCCGATCGCCACCGTGGCGACCGGAATGCCGCCCGGCATCTGCACGATGGACAGCAGCGAATCCAGCCCGTTCAAGGCTTGCGACTTGACGGGCACTCCGATGACGGGCAGCACGGTCTTCGCCGCGACCATGCCCGGAAGATGAGCGGCGCCGCCCGCTCCCGCGATGATGACCTTCAGGCCGCGCGAAGCGGCGCTCTCGGCATATTCGAACATCAGGTCCGGCGTCCGGTGCGCCGAGACGACTCTCTTCTCGTAAGGAACGTTCAACTCGTCGAGGACTTCGCACGCCTTCTTCATGGTCTCCCAATCGGACGTGCTCCCCATGATGACGCCGACAAGTGTCGACATGATTCCACCCTTCCCCGTATGCGATATGGTCCCGAACATGCAAAAAGGCCGGCGAGGATACTGACTGTCAGTATTCCCCACGGGCCCCATCTACTCACGCGCAACTCTTAGTTCCCAGACTCTCGCTCGTTGGACGCCACAAAGGCGCAACGCCGGCAGCTCGAACCTTGTCGCTTCATCCGGCATTCCACCTGCTTGATCCAAGAGCTCGTAGTCCGAAAATTTAAGGTTTCCGGGTAGAGACGATCGGGCCCTATTCCCGATGATATACGAGCAAAATTCGCTTATTTACGGTTCTAAGTTTACCCCAACCTCACATGAATGTCAAATGAAAGGCGAACGCTTTTCGAGTTTGAAAATACGAATGTTCGGTTTTTGACACAACCGAAACGATCGGATTCGGGCTCGCCGGACGCTCGCGCCGGATCTCCCGACGGCAAGGATCCGGCCCCGATTCGACGCCGTTCGACGCCGTTCCCGGGCGCCGCATCCTTATCGTCAATCGCTCCCCGTCCGCCGCCCGAACGAGCGACCGGCAGCCGAATCGCGAACAGAAGGCCGTCGCTGTGTCGTCCCCCTGTACCTCTCCATTCGTTGCGAGCGACCGGGCCTCCAACGCGCCAAGCCTCGTCCCGGTATCGTTAAGGGAACGAGGCTTGGCTTCCAAATGCATTTTCTTCCTATTTATATCCGCTCCGACGGAACGTATTGGAAATAATCAAAGCGGGCGGGCGCGGCGCACGCTCTGCCGTTGCCCGTCGCGTAGAGAGCGAAGTAGACGCCGGTGAAGCCGCCGGCCGTCTCCGTGGCGAGCATGGCGCTCTCGCCGGAGCCGATCGTCCTCTTCTCCCCATCCGAGCCGCGATAGTAGAACGAGTAGCCGACGTCCTTCGCTTCGACGCCGAGGACGACCTCGGGCTCCTCGAACCCGATCTCGGCTTCCGTCTTCGCCAGACTTCCGATGCGCCGGCGGAAGAGGAGAAGCGGCTTCCCTTCCCGCCTCGTCTTGGCGATCTCGTAATGGAAGCCTTCGTTCATGAAGACCGTCAGGCCGGCTTCTTCCCCCTCCGCCTCGGGGACGAATCGCATTCGCGTCTCGACCTCGCAATCGAAGTGCTGCTGCCGGCGGCCGACGAAGGCCGGCGATCCGTAATCGTTCAGGGAGCAGGCCTGCCCGTAGAGCGTGAGCCATCCGCTCCGCTCCGACAAGGACCACGAGCCGGGGGCCGGATTCCGGTAGAAGTTCCACTCCGGCGCCAGCGACGGGCCGTCGAACGAATCCCGCTCCAGCCGCGGCTCGGGCTGTCCCGGCGGCAGCGTCCCATCGTCGTTATCGACTTCGATCCGGCCTTCCGTCCCGACGACCGGCCACCCTTCCTCCGTCCACGCAACGGGCGCCAGCATCGTCTCGCGGCCCAGATGATGGCGTCTCGGGTAGCCGACCGGCCGGATGCCGAGCAGCACCGCCCACCAACGCCCGTCCGGCGCTTGCACCAGGTCGGCGTGGCCCGTCGCTTGGATAGGCTTGTCGGTGCTTCGGTTGGACAGGATCGGGTTATGCGGATTCGGCTCGAACGGGCCTTGAGGCGCGCGGCTTCGGGCGATCGTCTCCATATGCCCGTACTCCGTGCCGCCTTCGGCGATCATCAGGTAATACCAGCCGCCGATCTTGTACAGGTGCGGCCCTTCCGGGGAGCTGCCTCCCGTTCCGGTCCAGACGAGGCGGCGCTCGCTCCGCAGCTTGCCCGTCGCGATATCCAGCTCCGCCTGATAGATGCCCTCCGGCTCCGTCCTATACTGGCTCGTGCCGGTCAAGTAGACGGTGCCGTCGTCGTCGAAGAACAAATCCGGGTCGATGCCGCCCCAGCCTTCGATGACGACCGGCTCGGACCATGGCCCTTCCGGCCGCTCCGCCCATACGTAGAAGTTCTCGCCCGAAGTCACGTTCGTCGTGACGACGTAGAACCGTCCGTTATGATGGCGGAGCGTCGGGGCGTAGATTCCGAGAGAAGACGGGTAGTCGTTCTTGCGGGCGAGCGGCAGCTGACTCTCTCGGGTCAGAACGTGCCCGAGCTGCCTCCAATGGACCAGGTTCCGGCTGTGGAAGATCGGGATGCCGGGAAAATACTCGAACGAGCTGGTCGCCAAATAATAATCGTCGCCGACCCGGCACACGCTGGGATCGGGATGGAACCCGCGGATGACGGGATTGGAGTACATCCTTCTTCACTTCCTTTCGATAGATGAACATGCGGTTAAACGACGGCGAGCAGGCCCGCCCCCGAGGGGGTCGGATCTGCTCGCCTGCTTCGGGTCGCGGGCCAAGGGTCGGGGAGACCTGTCCCTAACGATCGCCGTTAGAAGATCGGAGGGCGCGATTCTCCCGGCCTTAGTTGCTCCACAGCTCGACGCGTTCCTTGATCAGCTGGGTACGCAGTTCCCCCGCCTTCTTCACGCCAGCCTTATCCAGTTGCTTCATATAATCGTCCCATACCGCGTCGAACTCTTCCGGCTTGGCCAGGATGGCCTTCGGAATCATTTTCCACGTGATATTCTTGAGCTTCTCGTCCAGAACCGTCAGATCGTTGTCGCTCGGAACCGAGATGTTCCAGCCCGCGCCCCACGGAAGCTCCTTGAACTCTTCCTCCTTCGGGAACAGATCCTTCCAGATCGTGGCGCCGTAAGCCTTCAGCACTTCCTTCTCGACGTCGCTGTAGTCTTCGGCAAGCTGCTCCGGGTATCGAAGCGTGTAATAATTGCCCGTCGGATCCTTAACTCCGTCTCCGTAGTGGGGAGCCATTATGACATAGCTGCCGATGCCGGTCTCCTTCTGGAAGTTGGCGGCGTCGTTGACGCGGCGGTCGTTCACTTCCTTGATCATCGTGCGCTTGCCGCTCGCGTCGACGGTGTAGTGCTTATCCTTGATGCCCCAGTTGAGCAGCACTTGGCCTTCGTCGGACGCGAGGTAGTCCAGGAGCTGGATCGTGCGGACCGGATCCGGGTTCGTCTTGGAGATCGCGATGCCGTAGCCCGCCATGAAGCCCGTCGGCCAGAATACCGTGCTCTTGTACTTCTCGTCCAACGTCACCGGATAATGGCCGTACGTGTAGTCGAACTTGCCTTCCGCCTTCAGCGCCTTCTCGCCGTCGGCATAATCCCACAGCTGGTCGATCAAGCCGAGCACGCGGCCGGAAGCGACCTTCGCCTTGTATTGGTCGTACTTCTGCACGAAGCTCTCCGGATCGAGCAGCCCTTCCGCGTTCATATGGTTCAGCCAGCGGAAGTATTCCTTCTCTTCCGGACGAAGGTAGTGATAGATCGTCTCGAGGGTGTCCGGGTTGGTGTAGTACTCGCCGTCGTCCGCGATGCCGGTGGTGGCGGTCGCGGGATTGGTGACCGAGATATACATGTGCCAGTCGTCCGCGTTCAGCGTCAAGCCGATGTTCTTGTTGCCCTTGTCGTCGGTCGGATGCTTGGCGAGATACTGCTTGATGGCGTTCTCGAAGTCCTTCACCGTGCGGATCTGCGGGTAGCCGAGCTCCTTGACGACGCGATGCTGCAGCTCGAAGCCGCCGCCCGCCTCGAAGTTGACATGGCCGACGCCGTTGTAGGACGGAAGAACGTAGATCGCGTTGTCGTCATTGCTGTAGCGGAGGCGATTCAGCTGATCGCCGTAAACCTTCTTGATGTTCGGGCCGTACTTATCGATCAGCTCGGTCAAGTCGATGACGGCGCCGGCGTCGACGAACTTGTTGATGCTGCCCTTGGCGCTGATGATGTCCGGGTATTTGCCGCTGGTGGCGATAAGCGCGGACTTCTGCGCCGGGTCGCCGACGGCGAATTCGGCGTTCAAGGTGACGCCCGTCTTCTCCGTGATCACCTTGCCGATGTCGTCCTGCATGTTCGCCCAGTTCGGGCTCGGGTCTTCGCTGTAGAAGCTGAACGTAATCGGTTTCAATTCACCGCCGGCCGAAGCCGAACCGGAAGCTTCCGCCCCTGAAGCCGGGCTGGCGGAACCGCCGTTGTCGCCGTTGTTGCCGCATCCGGCGAGCAGCCCGCTCAGAAGCGCAGCGGACATGAGCAGAATCGGCCATTTTCTCTGTACTGCCATTCAAGAGCCCTCCTAGTAATGTTCGTGATCTATTGTATAACAGGCAAGCCTGTGCATACCGGCGGAAATGCAAGGCTGGGGGAAGGGAATGTTCTCCAGAAGAGTCCTCCAAGAGTCCTCCAAGAGTTCTCCAAGAGTTCTCCAAGAGTTCTCCCAGGGTCGCCCCCTTCCCGGCCCGCCCGCTTCAGCCCTTGACGGCGCCGAGCGTCATGCCCTGAACGAAGTAGCGCTGCAGGAACGGGTAGACGACGAGAATCGGCACGGTGACGACGATGGTGATGGCCATCTTGACCGATTCCGGCGAGACGCTCGACAGCACCTGCGTCATGTTCGCGCTGCGGTAGTCGCCGTTGTTCCCGGACGTCGTGCTCTGCAGCACCTTCGTGAGCTCGTACTGCAGCGTCGTCAGATGCGGGCTCGTCGCGTTGTACAGGTACGTATCGAACCAGGAGTTCCACTGCCCGACGGCAAGGAACAGCGCGATCGTGGCGAGCGCCGGCGTCGTCATCGGCAGGATGACGCGCCAGTAGATCGTGAAGTCGTTCGCCCCGTCGATCTTGGCGGATTCCTGAAGCGCGTACGGAATGCCGTCGATGAACGAGCGGATGACGAAGACGTTGAAGGCGCTGACGAGCCCCGGAAGAATGTATACCGCGAACGTTCCCATCAGGTGAAGATCCTTGATGAGCAGGTAGACGGGGATGAGTCCGGCGGACACGTACATCGTGATCGCCAGGAACACCGAGACGAACTTCCGTCCCTGGAAGTCGGGGCGGGCCAGCGTGAAGGCCAGCATCGAAGCGCTGACGAGGCCGAGAGCCGTGCCGACGATCGTGCGCAGCGCCGAGATCTTGAACCCGGTGACGAGCCCGCTGAACGAGAAAATCACTTTGTAGTTCTCCCAGGTGAAGTCCCGGGGGAAGATGGAGATGCCTCCCCGCACGCTGTCGGTCGAGTCGTTGAAGGACAGCGCCAGGACGTTCAGGAACGGGTAGATGGTGACGGCCGTGACGACGATCAGGATAACCGCGATGACGGCGTCGAGAGCTTTGTCGGTCCAAGGTGCGCCTTTGCGCATGGCTCGCGTGGACAATGAGGGCGCCTCCTTACATGATGCTTTCTTTGGTGATCCGCTTGAACAGTCCGTTCGCGGCGAACAGCAGGATCAAGCTGACGACCGAGTTGAAAATGTTGACCGCGACGCCGAACGAATAGCGGCTCATCTGGAGCCCGTACTGGAGCGAGTACAGATCGAGCACCTGCGAATAGTCGCGAACCAGGTTGTTGCCGAGCAGGAACTGCTTCTCGAAGCCGATGCTGATCAGGTGGCCGATCGACAGGATGAGCAGCACGATGATCGTCGAGCGGATGCCCGGCAGCGTAATATGCCAGATCTGCCGCAGGCGGCTCGCGCCGTCCACCTTGGCCGCCTCGTACTGCTCGGAGCTGATCCCCGACATGGCCGCCAGATAGATGATGGCGTTCCAGCCGGTCTCCTTCCAGACGTCCGAGACGGTGACGATGCCCCAGAACAGATGGCCTTGGGCCATGAACTGAATCGGCTTGTCGATGAGGCCGAGCCCCATCAGAATGTCGTTGACGGCGCCATGGTCGCTGGAGAGCATTCTCGTGACGATGCTGGCGGCGACGGCCCACGAGACGAAGTGAGGCAGATATGACACCGTTTGCACGAACCGCTTGACAAACATCTGCCTGACTTCGTTCAATAGCAACGCGAACAGGATCGGAACCGTAAAGGCGGCGACCAGTCCCATCAAGCTCATCGCCAGCGTGTTGCGCAGAACCTGATAGAACATATCGTCCTGGAATAACGTCTTGAATTGGTCGAAGCCGACCCACTTCTGCTCGAAGACGGACTTGCCCGGCTTGAACTTCTGAAAGGCCATCAGCCAGCCCCATAGCGGGTAATAGCTGAACACGAACACCCAGACGACGAACGGAAGCGACATCAAGTACAAGTACCGGTTGCGCAGGGCCTTCGCCCAGAATCGCGAGCCGGACCTCGTCGCCGTCCTTCTCTTCGCGGGGATCGCTGTCCCTGACATCGCTTTCATACTACCCCTCCCAATTGATTACGTTTCCATGATAAAGGATGGGGGGAACGGCCGATACCGGAAGGATCGGGTGCAAAATCATATAAAAATCCGTGAAAGCGGCACCAAATCGTACTATAGAAAAAGGAGGACCTTGCGGTTCTTCCGGTCCCCCCGGGCCTCTCCGGATCCCCCTCCGGCAGAAGGTCGCGCTGCGTATCGGGCCGCCATAGACCAAAAACGCCCGCAGCCGGGCGATCTCCGAGGGATCGCCGTTACGGCCGCGGGCGCGCAACGCGTTAATGCTTCCGGTAGGCGGACGGCGAGACGCCCACGTACTTGCGGAACTTGCCGTGGAAGTAGTCGACGTTGGAATAGCCGACCCTCTCCGCCACCTGGTACACCTTCATCCCTTCGCCGAGCAGCTCCTTCGCTTTCTCGATCCGGACCTTGTCCAGATACGTGTTGAAGGACTCGCCGGTCGCGTTCTTGAACAGCTTGCCCAGATACGAGCTGTTGTAGCTCAGCGCCTCCGCCAGCGACTCCAGCTTCAGATTCTCCCGATAGTTCCGGCGAATCAGCTCGATCATCCGCTGCACCTGCTGGTCGCCTCCATAGCTCCGAAGCTCCTCGGCCGCTTCCCGGACGAGCCCGAGAAGCCGATTCAGCATGCCCGAATACCGGTATTCCGCATAGATGTCCAGCGCCTCCGTCGCGAGCGACTGGCAGCTCGCCTTGTGCTCCGGACGGGTCTGCGCCAGCTTGCCCAGCGCCGTCGTCAGCAGTTGAGCGAAGCCGGCCTTGATCGCCGGCTCGGCCATGTCCGCTTCCAGCATCGCCGCCCCTACCGAATCGATCAGGGCGGACGCCGCCTCCGCGTTCCCGGCGTCCAGCGCCAGCAGCAGGCGCTCGCCGGCGGCTTCCAGGTCGGGCGCCTCCGCCGGCTCCGCCGCTTCCTTCCGGCGCTCCTCCGGTCCGTGGATCCGGCCGCCTTCGAGAACGAACCGGCGGCTCATCAGCTCCCGCGCTTCCCGGAACGGACGCCCCAGCTCCCGGACGCTCGTCGCGGTCCCGCCGCTCACGACGATAAAGTCGAGGCCGGACGCGGCGCAGGCCGCCTCGATCTCCCGGTAGGCCGCGCTATGCGCCCTCGCCTGGCCGGCCTCCTCGGTCAGCACGAGCGCCAGGTACGGATCGGCGGAGACCAGGAAGCCTCGCCCCGTCCGCTCGAAGGCGGCCTCAAGCTCCCTTCTCACTCTCGCGCTGCTCTCCGCATCGATCTCTTCCCGGCTCAGCGGCTTCACGAGCAGCAATTCGAACGAGCCGCCTCCCTGGTCCGCCGCCCGAATCGCCGCCTCCGGCACCTGACCGTCCTCTCCCGACAGAATCGCGGCCGCGATCCGCTCCCGGGTCCAACCCGCGGCTTCCGGCTTCGCGTTCCCGGTCCGGCGGTCGTCGTCGAGCGCTTCCTTGAGGCGGTGCAGAGCCGCCGACAGCTCGTCCTCGTCGACCGGCTTCAGCAGGTACCCTTCCGCCCGCAGCGTCATGGCTTGCCGGGCGTATTCGAAGTCCGCATGCCCGCTCAGGATCAGAATGCGGGGCGGAGCGCCGGGGCGCCTCTCCTGCAGCGCCCGGATAAACTGCAGACCGTCCATGCCGGGCATTCGGACGTCGACGATGATCAGGTCCGGTCCGATCTCCGGCGCCTTCTCCAGAGCGTCCAAGCCGTCGGCCGCGGTGCCCGCTACCCGGAAGCCGTGGGCTTCCCAATCGACGATCGTCTTGAGTCCTTCCCGGATCAGAGGCTCGTCGTCCACGATCATCACTTTGTACATGCGTTCGATCCCTCCACCGGAATCCGGAATTCGATCCGGGTCCCCTTATGCTCCTCGCTCTCGATCCGCAGTCCCGCCCCTTCGCCGTACGTCAACGTCAGCCGCATCTGGACGTTATGCAGACCGATCCGGTTCGCCTCCTGATCCCTCATCGTCCGGCGGACGTACGCCAGCCTCTCGCCGGACATTCCGGCCCCGTCGTCCTCGACGCGAACGACGAGCGCTCCTTCCGCGACTCGCGCCGACACCGCGACCGTCCCGCCGCCGGGACTTCGCTCCAGGCCGTGGACGACCGCGTTCTCCACGAGAGGCTGGATCAGCAGGGGCGGCAGGACGATCCTTCCGGCTTCCGGCTCGATATCGATCTCGTAGTTCAACCGGTCCTCATGGCGGAACTTCTGAATCTCCAGGTACGCCCGAACCATCTCGAGCTCTTCGTTCACCGCGATCGCCTCGCCGGTGATCTCCAGGCTTCGCCGCAGCAGCCTGCCCAGCATTTTGACCGTCTTCGAGATCCCCTGTTCGCCGCTGATGTGGGCCTTCATCCGAATCGATTCCAGGGCGTTGTATAGAAAATGCGGGTTGATCTGGCTCGCCAGCATCTTCAGCTTGATCTCGTTCTGCTTCCGCTCGAGTTCGCCGGCATGCCGATGAGAGAGCTCGACCTCGTTCATCAGCTCCTTGACGTTGTTCACCATATGGTTGAACTGGCGGGTGATCTGGCCGATCTCGTCCTTCCCTTCGTCTCGGAATTCGACGTTGAAGTTGCCCGTCGACACCTTGCTGATCTGGCGGCTGAACTTAAGCAACCGGTTGGTCATCACGGTGCAGATCGAATAGATCAGCACGATGGACAGCGCCGCGAACACGGCGATGATCCGAATGCCCGCCCGGTCGATCCGGTTCGCCTCCCGGACGATACTGTCGATCGGGTAGATCGTGATCACGTTCAGGCTCATGTAGCTTTTGTCCGGCTGGAGCTTGTCGATTCGCACCTTGGAATCCCGCCCGTCGACGGCCATCTGGTAGACGCCGGGCGGCTTCCCTTCGATAGCCGAACCGAGCCCGGTGTCTCTCAGCAGCTTGCCGAGCGTTCCCGGCCGGTTGGAAGCGACGACATAGCCCTGCTCGTCCGTCAGCAGCGTCTCGAAATGCTCCTGCCGAATGACCGAATTCAAATATTCGGTGTTCACGTCGATCGAGAGCACGCCGAACGACTTGTTCTCCTGGAAGTAGACGCTTCTCACGAGACTAAGCAGGTTCCCCGCCGTCCGCGTCTCGCTCGGGTAGTAATACCAGCCGACGAGCCCGCTGTGCTCGATCGCCGCCCGGTACCAGAAGCTCTTCGTCGTCTTCGCGTCGATGGGGAGGAACTCCCAGTTGTTCAGCAGCGTGTCGTTCTGCACGAACAGCTTGATGCCGGCGATCTCCGGATTGAATTCGAGATACGTCCGGAACGTGTCGTAATTGCGGTAAGCATCGACCACGTCGCTGCTGCTGCGATACCTTGTCGTGGCGACCTCTTCCATCTGCGAATCCAGCATCAGCCGGCTGGACAAGCCGATGGCGACGTCGAGCGTCTCGGCCGTCCGGTTCTTGATCCGCTCCACCGACGCCTCCGATTGCTCGATCGCCTTGTCGAGCGCCGACTGCCGGTACTCGCGGACGATGAAGAATCCGACCGCGATGAACGGAAAGATAAAAAATAGAATATAGGCCAGCACCATTTTGTTGCGGAACCTCATGTCGTTGAACCGCCGGATGATTCCTCTCAGGACGTTCCCCTCCCGCCGTCGTCTCCGTGACTATTGTCGTTCAACGAAGCCTCGCGGCGCAACCCCCCGCCGGACGATAGATATTGCCAATAGGAGAGAGGCTGCATGAATCTTGGACGCTCCAGCCGGCGGAGAGACGATCGAATTGAAAATGCTTCCCAAAGAAGCTATAATTCCGAAGACGAACCTGGGTCCGGCGAATCGCCGCGCGGCGCGGAGCGGGCGCCTGCCTGTGTGCCTGCCTGCCAGCCTGCCTATCAGCCTGCCTATCAGTCTGTCTATCAGTCTGCCTATCAGCCTGCCTGCCGTTGGTCGGATTTAGCATGGATTTTAGATCGAATTGTGCGGGTATCTCCGAGGTTCGCCGAATAGTAAACTAGTTTTGTATGCGGATACAACCCTATCGTTAGGAGGAACTGCCAGCTATGAGCGACTCGCAAGGCTATCCCTTCCGGAATCCCGACCTCCCGCTCGAGACGCGGGTGAACGACCTTGTGTCGCGGCTTGATCTGGAGGAGAAAATAAACTTGATGGGGCAGTACCAGGACGGAGTCCCGCGCCTCGGCGTCAATCCGTACAAGCACGGCACCGAAGCCGCCCACGGCATCGCTTGGCTCGGCGAAGCGACCTTCTTCCCGCAGCCCGTCGGACTCGCCTGCACGTGGGACGAGGACCTGCTCCGGCGCGTCGGAGAGGCGATCGGCACGGAAGCGCGCGGCTTCTTCCGCCGCGATCCGGCGAAGAACGGCTTGACGCTGTGGGCGCCGACCGTGGACATGGAGCGCGATCCGCGATGGGGGCGCAACGAGGAAGCGTATGGCGAAGACCCGATTCTCGCGGGCAAGCTGACGGCGGCGCTGTCGCGGGGCATCCAGGGCGATCACCCCTTCTACGTCCGGGCGGTCGCGAGCCTGAAGCACTTCATCGGCAACAACAACGAGGTCGATCGCGGCGAATGCTCGGTCAGCATCGATCCGCGGAACATGCGCGAGTATTACTTGAAGGCGTTCGAGCTGCCGTTCAAGGAAGGCGGCGCGCTGTCGATGATGACGTCCTACAATTCGGTGAACGGCGTGCCGGCCAACCTGAACCCGCAGGTGAACGAGGTCGTCAAGCGGGAATGGGGCATGAACGGCTTCGTCGTCAGCGACGCGGGGGATATTCTGGGCACCGTGAACGACCATAAGTATTTCGACAATTACAAGGACGCGGTCGTCCAATCGATCCTTAGCGGCATCGACAGCATCACCGACGACCATGCCGTCGCCAAGCAGGCGATCCGGGACGGGCTCGCGGACGGCAGCCTGACGGAGAACGATCTCGACGTCGCGCTTCGGAACGCGTTCCGCGTCCGGTTCCGGCTCGGGGAGTTCGATCCGGACGACCGGAATCCGTACGCCGCGATCGACGAGTCGGTCATCTGCTCCCCGGCGCACCGGGAGGTGTCGCTCGAGGCCGCGCGGAAGAACGTCGTTCTGTTGAAAAACGAGGGATCGGCTCTGCCGCTCGACGCGAAGGCCGTCCGCAAAGTGGCCGTCGTCGGCCCGCTCGCCGACATCGTGTACCGGGACTGGTACAGCGGCACGCTGCCGTATGCGATTACTCCGCTCGCGGCGATCAAGGCCAAGCTCGGCGGGGCTTCCGGCGAAGCCGAAGTCGCTTACTCGAGCGGCAACGACCGGCTGAAGCTGGCGGCGAACGGCCGGTTCGTGGCGACGCGGCCGGACGGCAAGCTCGCCGCGACGTCGGATGCGCCGGGCGAGGCGGAGACGTTCGAGCTGACGGATTGGGGCTGGCGCGCGCATACGATCGTCGCCGAGAGCACGGGCAAATACGTGACGACGGCGGACGACGTTCACGTGACCGCGGATTCGGACGAGATCTTCGGCTGGTTCACGAAGGAAGCGCTCCTGATCGATCGGGCCGGCGAAGGCAAGCTGAACGTGGCGGCGTGGAACAACGCCCGCATCGGCATCGGCGAGGACGGCCTGCTCGCCGTCGATCCGGAGCTGGCGGAGGAGCGTTCCTCCCTCGGCTCTCCGGAAGAGCGGGCGGCCGCGGCGGCGGCCGGCGCGGCGAAGGTGACGGCCGTCCAGTTCGATACGGTGACCGTGACGGACGGGGTTCGCGAGGCGGCCGAAGCCGCGCGGGGAGCCGACGCGGCGATCGTGTTCGTCGGCAACCACCCGCTCGTGAACGGCAAGGAGACGATCGACCGGCCGGACCTGACGCTGCCGGAATCGCAGGAGCGGCTTATCCGCGAGGTGTACGCGGCCAATCCGAACACGATCGTCGTCATCGTCGGCAGCTATCCGTTCGCGGCGAATTGGGCGGACGAGCATGTGCCGGCGATCCTGTACACGTCGCACGCGGGGCCCGAGCTCGGCAACGCGGTGGCCGACGTCCTGTTCGGCGACTACGCTCCGGCGGGCCGCCTCAACATGACGTGGTACCGCTCGGCCGACCAGCTGCCCGACTTCATGGACTACGATATCATTAAGGGCGAGCGGACTTATCGTTATTTTCAAGGGGATGTCCTGTATCCGTTCGGCCACGGGCTGACCTACTCGGAGTTCGAGTACGGCGACCTCGAGCTGGACCGTTCCGGGATCGGGGAGGGCGAGCAAGTCGTCGTCCGCATGAAGGTTCGCAACGCGGGGCCGAAGGCGGGCGAAGAGGTCGTGCAGCTGTACGGCCGGTCGGGCCCGTCCCGCGTGAAGCGGCCGCTCAGGCAGCTGCTCGGCTTCCGGCGCCTGGCGCTGGCCGCCGGGGAGAGCGCCGTCGTCGAGTTCAAGGTGAGCTCGTACGACTTGTCGTTCTGGGACGTCACGCGGGACCGTTGGTGCCTCGAGACGGGCGCGTGGACCCTGATGGCCGGCCGGTCGTCGGCCGACGTCCGCTCGTCCGCGGAGCTGGCGGTGTCCGGCGAGAAGGTGCCTCCGCGCGACCTTCGGCAGGTAACGGCCGCGGTCAACTATGACGATTACGAAGGCGTCATCGTGGACGAGTGCAAGGAAGGCGGCAGCAGCGCGGCGGCCGTCCGGGACGACGCCTGGATCCGGTTCGCGGACGCCGAGTTCGGCGAGCCGGGCGCGGCTGCGGGGCTTGCGGCCGCTTCGGGCAAGCCGAGCGTCAGCCTGTTCGAAGCGCGGGTATCCGCCGCGGAAGGCGGCACGATCGAGCTCGTCTCGATCGATCCGGCCTCCGGCGCCGAAGCCGTCGTCGGCACGTGCCCGGTGCCGGCTACCGGCGCCGCCCAGGCGTGGCGCACCGTCACCTGCGCCGCGGGCCCGCTCGCCGGCCGCCGCGACGTCGCGCTCCGGCTGAGCGCCGGCGTCCGGATCTCCACCTTCCGCTTCGCCTAATGAGACGCAGGGCCGCCGAAACTAACCGGCGGCCTGTTTTCTTACACAAAAAAAAAGCCTCCCCAAATACTGGGGAGGCCGAGAGGCGCCGACGCGCGGTCGGCGCCTTTTTTTTGCGCCTATAAGATTTAGCCCTGCGATCCGATGAACAGGTACCTCGCGATGACGAGAACAAACAGGATCCACATGAGCCAGTGCACGCTGTACTTCTTCTTGCCGAACCAGCTCGACACGGAAGCGAGCAGCACGTAGGACACGATGCCGAACGAGATGCCGTTGGCGATGTTGTACGTGAACGGCATAAGCGCGATCGTCAGGAACGCCGGGATGGCGACGACGAGGTCGGCGAAGTCGATCTCCTTGACCGCTTGCATCATCAGCACGCCGACGATGATCAGCGCCGCGCTCGTCGCCGGAGTCGGCACGATCAGGGCGATCGGCGCGAGGAACAGCGAGAGCAGGAACAGCACGCCGGTCGTCGACGAGGTGAGGCCGGTGCGGCCGCCTTCCGCGATGCCCGCCGAGCTCTCGACGAACGCGGTCATCGTGCTCGTGCCCAGCATGGCGCCGCCGCTGACGGCGACGGAGTCGACGAGCATCGCTTTGCCGATGCGCTTGTTGCCCTCTTCCTTGTTCTTCAGGAAGCCCGCGCGGTTGGCCGTGCCGACCAGCGTGCCGAACGTGTCGAACAGCTCGACGAACGTGAAGGTCGCGATGGCGGACAGAAGGCCGGTCGAGAGCAGGTCGGCGAAGTCGAAGTCCCAGAAGTTCAGCTCGCGGAAGTTCGGAGTCCAGCTCTGCCCCTTCAGGCTGCCGAAGTCGACGACGTCCACGCCCGGGATGGCGCCGATCAGAGTGGTGACCACGATGCCGATCAGAATCGCGCCGCGAACGCGCAGCACCATCAAGACACCGATCAGGAACAGGCCGACGACCGTCAGCCAGACGCCCGGCTGCGTCAGGTCGCCCAGGTGGAGGACCGTCTCGTTGCCGGTCAGGTCCGTGTACTTGCCTTGTTCGAAGCCGCGCGCGAACGGATCGAGCGAGATCGTCAGCAGGCCGCTGGTTTTCAGACCGATAATGGTAATGAACAAGCCGATGCCGACCGTAATCGCGTGCTTCAGGCTGTCCGGAACCGCCACGACGAGCAGCTGGCGGACCTTGGTGACCGTCAGAATGAGGAAAATAATCCCCGAGATAAACACCGCCGCCAGTCCCATCGACGGCGTGATCGGATGATCGGTCGCCTTGGAAGCGACGACCGTCGTCGCGAAGAACGCGTTCAGCCCCATGCCCGGCGCGAGAGCGACGGGGAAGTTGACGAACAGTCCCATCGCCAGCGTGAAGATGCCGGCGGCCAGCGCGGTCGCGAGGAAGATGCTGTAGCTGTTCAGCCCCGAGCCGCTCAGAATCGCCGGGTTGACCGCCAGAATATACGCCATCGTCATAAACGTGGTCACGCCCGCCATGATCTCCGTGCGTATGTTGGTTCCGAATTCCTTCAGCTTAAAAAATTTGTCCATAACTCTGGGCAAGTCCTCCTTAGGCTTAATAGGATTCATTCGTACAAATGCAATCCCTGCGAATTGAACCGTGAACATACAAAAAACCTAGAAGATGTCTCTTCTAGGTTCCGCACAACGGCGAAAAAGCATACCGGGGGAATCGCGCGTGTTCCCGCCGGTGTTGCTCTCTCGCTTTTCGTAGCCGGATCATTTGCGGTGACCCCTAGAAACTCCCGGGCCGATTCCCGGGATTATACGAAATACGATTCAGTTGTCGTCCTTCCTCATTCTAGGTACAAAGCCCTGCGGCGTCAACCGTTTTTACGAACTTTTTTGTCGCATCTCTCCGATTAAGTTCGGTATGATAGCGTTTTCTTTAAACAGCCGCTATGAAAAGAATACAGAAATCTACATTTTCACGATAGGAACGCGCAAATAAGAAGAACGCCCGAAGGCGTTCCCCTTGTTCTCGATTCAGCCGAGCGGCGGCTTCGGCCGCTTCTGCTTCTCCGGCAGCTCCGACCGTTCCCGCTTCTCTGGAGCTTCGACTGTTCCTGCTTCTCCGGCAGCTCCGAACGTTCCTGCTTCTCCGGCAGCTTCGACCGCGCTTGGCGCCGCTTACCCCAGAATCGCGTCGATCCGGGCCAGCTCCTCGTCCGTGAAGGCGAGGTTGCTCACGGCTCCTGCCGCGTCCTCGATCTGGCTCGCCTTGCTCGCGCCGATGAGCGCCGACGTGACGCGCCCGCCGCGCAGCACCCACGCGAGCGCCATCTGCGACAGCTTCTGGCCGCGTTCGGCCGCCAGGTCGTTCAGCTTGCGCACCTTGCCGAGCGTCTCTTCGTTGATCCCTTCCGGCTTAAGGAACACGCTCGGGCCCGCCGCGCGGGAATCCGCCGTAATTCCGTTCAGGTAGCGATCCGTCAGAATCCCTTGGCTAAGCGGCGAGAAGACGATCGAGCCGATGCCTTCCTCGTCCAGCACGTCCTGCAGCCCGTTCTCGATCCAGCGGTTCATCATCGAGTAGCTCGGCTGGTGGATGAGGCACGGGGTGCCAAGCCCCTTCAGAATGCGGGAAGCTTCGCGCGTCTGCTCCGGGCTGTAGTTGGACAAGCCGATGTACAGAGCCTTGCCCTGGCGCACGACCAGATCGAGAGCCGCCATCGTCTCCTCGAGCGGCGTGTCCGGGTCCGGACGGTGATGGTAGAAAATATCGACGTAATCGAGCCCCATCCGCTTCAGGCTCTGATCGAGGCTGGATACGAGATACTTCTTCGACCCCCACTCCCCGTACGGCCCTTGCCACATGTAATAGCCCGCCTTCGTGGAGACGATGAGCTCGTCCCGGTACGGAGCCAGATCGTGCTTCAGCATGCGGCCGAAGTTCTCTTCCGCGGAGCCCGGAGGCGGCCCGTAGTTGTTGGCGAGGTCGAAGTGGGTGATGCCCAGGTCGAACGCGCGCCGGACCATCGCCCGTCCGTTCTCGTAAGCGTCGATGCCCCCGAAATTATGCCACAGCCCGAGGGAGATCGCGGGCAGCTTCAGTCCGCTTCGGCCGGAACGGTTGTATGTCATGTTGTCGTATCGTTGATCGTTCGCTCGATAAGTCATGGATGCTTCCTCCTCTGTATCGGAATACATCCATCATAGCTTCAAGCGGCGGACAATCCTATGTCAGCAAGGAAGGGTTTTATGGAATAATGTCAGAAATTCGCCATCTCCTCCGTCCGGTACTCCGAAGGGGATCTGCCGGTGAACTTCTTGAACATCTTGGAGAACAGCAGCGCGTCCTCGTACCCGACGGACCGGGCGATCTCGCCGACGGAGAAGCCGCTTCCCCGCAGCAGCTCGGAAGCCTTGTTCATCCGGAATTCCATCAGGTAGCGCTGGGGCGGAATCCCCTTCGCTTCCTTGAAGATGGCCGACAGATACTTCCGGTCCAAGCCGAGGTCCGCGGCCAAGCGGGCGATCGAGATCGGCTCGCTGTAATGGGCGTGCATAAACTCCATCGCCCGCAGAATGTAGGAATGGTGCTTGCGGGAGCCCGGCTGAGCGGACGGCATCGCCGGAGCGACTTCCGTCAACGCCGCGAGGAACCGGTACAGGACGGCGCCCAGCCGCAGGTCCCGGTTAATCTCCCGCTCCAGCGCTTCCGTCAGCTGCTCGTACAGGCTCGGCATCACCTGCAGATCCATCGGGAAGACGGGCTTCTCCGGGGCAAGCCTCGTCCGATCGAGCAGCTCCTTCGCGCGGGCGCCGTAGAAGGCGCAGTACGAATACGTCCACGGATCGCTCTCGTCCGCTTCGTATTGGATGACGACGTTCGGGTAGATCATGAAGGCCTGTCCCGCCGTCAGCTTGTATTCGTGTCCGCCGACGCGCACGGTCCCATGTCCCCGATGAACGCAGTGAACCTTGTACATCTCGCGAATGCCCGGGCCGAACGAGTGGCCGGGGGCGCAGTCTTCCTTGCCCCAATGGGTGACGTACAGATCCGGGTCTTCGCGGTGAGGCTTGTCGGGATTGTAATGGAACGTCGTCATGCGCGTCGGCACCTCCCTGCGCGAATCCCCGGGCATTCGCAGACGCAAAACCGCCAGAAGCCGCCGCGGGGCGGTTCTGACGGTTCTTCCGTTCGGGTTCGCATAGCTTCATTGTAGCGGACCGAATCGGCATTTTCAACGAGGAATCGCATGGCAGGGGCTGGCGCCGGCTAACGCTGCTTATTCGTCGTCGTCGATATAGAAGTTCCGGTCGCCGATCTGGACGTCCGTCGGATCCCCGTCATGAAGGAAGAAGAGGGACTTCACGACGTTGCCGTCTCCGAACTTGAACGTTATCGTGTTGCCGGAGATGCTGTAGGTTCCCTTGTCGCTCGAGCTCGCCGCAGCGTCGGTGCTTACGGACGTCCCCGACCCGAGCGAGCTCAGCATCAGATCCGTGCTGGCGAAGGTGCCGTCCTTGGCGAAATCCAGGTATTCCGTCCAAGAGGAAGCGGCGGCGTTGACTCCGATCAATCCCGTGTACCCGATGTGCTGATAGCTGCCTTCCAGCCGGAGATTGGCCGGGACCGGTTCTACGGCCGTCATCGCGTTGTCGTTAATCCACAGATGGCCCTTGTCGTCTACCTTGATGGGATAAGAATGTCCGTTGCCGAGCACGAGCTTGCCTTTGGAGATCGTATACGTCGTGCATCCGTCCTTCGCGCAGTCGATCGTCTCGGGCCCTCCGTTCTTCGGCGTGCCGACGAATACTTTGCCTCCCGGGAAGAAGGTGTACATATCCCAGCACGTCCCCCCGCATTCGTAGCCGCCGAAGTCGTCCCGGATGTTGTAGTACATCCCCTGCAGATGCTTGAGATCGACCGGCTTGCTCGGGCTTGTCGGCTTCCCGGTGTCGGGGTTCGCGGGGTTCCCTGGGTTCGCGGGGTTCCCGGGGTCGCTTGGCGGGGTTGTCGCCGGCGGGTCGGCGGGCGCGCTCGGAGTCGGACGAAGCTCCGCCAGCCTCCGCTCCACCTCCTCCTTGGTCATCCCGAGAGCCGTCCACAGCTTCTCCGTCACGATGGTGATCTCGCGGTTGGCCGGGTCCCAATAGACGATCGAGCCCGTCGCCTCTCCGACGAAGCGCAGCGGCACGAGCGTATTGCCGTTCACGACCCGCGCTCCCGCCCCCAGTGCGACCTTGGTCCCATTCACCGTCGCGGTTGTCTCGCCGATGCCGAGCTGGATCTCAAGCCCCGGTCTCGAACCGGTTACAAGCTTCTTGTCCGGATCCCAGTCGACTTCCAGTTCCATGCTCTCGAAAAGAGGGCGGAACTGGACGAACGTCGTGCCCTTGTCCGTCACGGGGTCTACCGTCAGCTGAATCTGCGACGTATCGACGAATACTTTGATGGGGGACGCCGCTCCCGCCGACGCCGACGCCGCCGCGCCGGGCCACAGCGCCAGCAGCAGGGCCGCGGCGAGCGCCATCGCCAGCAGATGGTTCCGTTTGGTCCGCCGTCTCGTTATCGATAAGTTCAATCGTAGTCCTCCTCGTTCGCGTTGTTCCGAATCCGCAAGTTCTGGACACGGTTACCATTTTATGCAGCGGGAAGAAGTCCTACAATAAGCGGATCGTAGCGATTTTGGTCTCAAAAAAAAGGGCGGCTCCCCCCTGCTTGAATACGGACTTTGTACCCCATGTTCAGGGGGCAGAGCTCGCATCCAAAAAAAGAAACTCCTCCCTATTCGCCAAACGGCTCGAATAAGAAGGAGCATCTGCAGTCCTATGGGGTATTCCTTATTCCCACTCGATCGTGGCCGGCGGCTTCGACGTGATGTCGTAGACGATCCGGTTGACGTTCTGCACTTCGTTGACGATGCGCACCGAGATCTTCTCGAGCACGTCCCACGGAATGCGCGCCCAGTCGGCGGTCATGCCGTCGATCGAGGTGACGGCGCGGATGCCGACCGTGTACGAGTACGTGCGGCCGTCGCCCATGACGCCGACGCTCTTCATGTTCGGGAGCGCGGTGAAGTACTGCCAGATCTCGCGGTCGAGACCGGCCTTGGCGATCTCGTCGCGCAGAATCGCGTCGGATTCGCGGACGATCTCGAGCTTCTCCTCGGTCACTTCGCCGAGCACGCGGATCGCGAGACCCGGTCCCGGGAACGGCTGGCGCCAGACGATGGCGTCCGGCAGGCCGCACTCCGTGCCGACCTTGCGGACCTCGTCCTTGAACAGCGCCTTCAGCGGCTCGACGAGCTTGAACTTCATGTCCTCCGGCAAGCCGCCGACATTGTGGTGCGACTTGATCGTCTGTGCCGTCGCCGTGCCGCTCTCGACGATGTCGGTATACAGCGTCCCTTGCGCCAGGAAGGCGAAGTCGTCGAACTTCGCGGATTCCTCTTCGAACACGCGGATGAACTCGTTGCCGATGATCTTGCGCTTCTGTTCGGGATCGTCGACGCCCTTCAGCTTGCCGAGGAACCGCTCGCTCGCGTCGATCTTCACGACGTTCATGTCGAACTTGCCGACGAACGTCTCCATGACGCTCTCGGCTTCGCCCTTGCGCAGCAGGCCGTGGTCGATGAACATGCAGGTGAGCTGGTCGCCGATCGCCTTGTGGACCAGGGCCGCCACGACGGACGAATCGACTCCGCCGGACAGGGCGCACAGCACCTTCTTGTCGCCCACTTGCTCGCGGATCTCGCGGACGGTGTCTTCGATGAAGGACGACATGCTCCAGTCGCCTTTGCAATCGCAGACGTTATAGAGGAAGTTCCGGATCATCTCGTTGCCGTACACCGAGTGGCGCACTTCCGGATGGAACTGCACGGCGTACAGATGGCGCGACACGTCGCTCATCGCCGCTACCGGGGCATGAGGCGTGCTCGCGTCCACGCGGAAGCCGGCCGGCAGCTCGGTGACATGGTCGCCGTGGCTCATCCATACCGTCTGGCGGTTCTCGAGCCCTTGAACGAGCACGCAGTCGGCTTCGAAGTCGACGTCGGACTTGCCGTATTCGCGCTTATGCGCCGGCTCGACCTTGCCGCCTTGCTGGTGGGTGATCAGCTGCATGCCGTAGCAGATGCCGAGGATCGGGACTCCCAGATCGTACACGCCCGGATCGACGGTCGGCGCTCCTTCGGCGTAGACGCTGGCGGGGCCGCCGGAGAAAACGATGCCCTTCGGATTGAGCTCGCGAAGCTTGTCCGCGCTCGTGTTGTATGGCAGAAGCTCGCTGTAGACGCCGAGGTCGCGGATGCGCCGGGCGATCAACTGGTTGTATTGGCCGCCGAAGTCGAGCACGACGATCATTTCATGCGGGTTGTTGTTCACTTTGCTAACCGAGCCTCCTGAATTGGACAGCGCCGGCCCGGCCGCGCGCGCGATCGGCGCGGCGGACGGCATGGTCGCCGGGTCCTGTCCTACAATTGAAGTAATTATAGCTTTGCGCCTTCGACAGCGTCAAGGCGAAGCCCCTCGGCTCGGCTCGCTCGCCCGCAGGAAATATCCGCCGGTCCGGCCGGCGCCGCATTCGCGGGGCGCGGGCATGGCCTGTTAGTCGATTTTTTCGACTAACGGCTCCACTCGCGCGGTCAGATGCGGCTCGTTAATCGATTTTTTCGATTAACGCCTCCTCTCGCGCGGTCAGATGCGGCTCGTTAATCGATTTTTTCGACTAACGGCTCCTCTCGCGCGGTCAAATGCGGCTCGTTAATCGATTTTTTCGACTAACGGCTCCTCTCGCGCGGTCAGATGCGGCTCGTTAATCGATTTTTTCGACTAACGGCTCCTCTCGCGTGGTCCGGCACGGCTCGTTAGTCGATTTTTTCGACTAACGGCTCCTCTCGCGCGGTCAAATGCGGCTCGTTAGTCGATTTTTTCGACTAACGGCTCCTCTCGCGCGGTCAGATGCGGCTCGTTAGTCGATTTTTTCGACTTGCACGTGTGGGCTGGTTCGGTTCTGGCGGCTGCTTCTCGATGTAACCCGACATCGTCGGCTTACAGCCCCTCGAGGCAGCCATTTCTTCACTCTAACCCGACATCGTCGGCTTACAGCCGCTCAGGGCGGCCATTCCCCCGCTCTTACCCGACATCGTCGGGTTAGAGCGATAGCTCCGCGACAAGCTCCCCACGCGCCCCGCGCCTAAGACCTTGCGCGAGCGGCGGACTCGCGGCTGCGGTACTCGAGCGGCGTGATGCCCTCCGACTCCTTGAACATGCGCGTGAAGTGCTTGGCGCTCTCGAAGCCGGACCGCGCGCTGATCTCGTACACCTTGAGATCCGTCTTCGCCAGCAGCTCCTTCGCCTTCCCGAGGCGAAGCTTCCGCAGATAGGCGGAGAAGCTCTCGCCCGTGAACTCCTTGAACGCCTCGCTGAAATACGTATAGTTCAGCGACATATAGTTGGACACGACCGCCATATTGACGTCTTCGTGGTAGTGCTCGTGCAGGTAGTCCACCGCCTTCTGCATGTCCGCTCGTTCCGCGTGGGCGGAGCGGACCCCGGCGACGTACTCGTCGAGCCGCTCCAGCAGCTGCTCCACATGGTGATAGTAGTCGTGGAAGCGGTCGAAGTTCTCGACGTGGCCGGCTTTTTTGTACAGCTTCAGAATCTCCACCGACTCCTCGCCATACGTCCTGAACACGCGGTCGAACACGACTTCGTTCAGCAGCCGGCTGACGGCCATCAGATAGCCGATCTCGCAGCGGGAGACGACCCGGATATCGAGCGCCTGCTGAAGGAGGCGCTTCATCTCCGGCAGCCGGCCGAGCCCGATCAGATTCGAGATCTTGCGAATCGTCTCCTCCGGCACCGGGCAGCCGGAATCGAGGCCGCGCACGGCGTCGTAGCCGATCATCCCCGATTCGGGATGCATCAGCAGGAAGTACTTCGACGCCTGCCGCGCCTGGCTGTAGGCCAGCCTGAGCTGCCCCATGCCCCGCGCCCTCGAGCTGTGGGCGAGATAAGGCTGTCCGAGCGAATAGCTGCGCAGGCGCGCCAGCAGCCCCGGGAACAGGTTCGGATCCCGGGCGACGACGACCGTCTCCCCTTCCCGGACGACGCAGCTTACCCAATCGGCTTCGCCGCTGGCCGTCCCCCGCTCCAACGACGCGGCCAAGATGTCCGCCGCCTTCGCCGGCGCCTTCAGAAGGCCGACGGTATACTCGCCGTCCAGCCAATCCAGCCCCGCCTCCAGCAGCAGGCCGCGCACCTCCTTCTCGTCCACGTTCTCGCGCTGCAGCACCTGCGCGAGCCGCTCCGAGGCCTCCGGCTCGGCCGCCGCCGCCCGAATGTCCCGCTCGCCGTTCAGCCGCAGCTCGTCCTCCAGCCGCTCCAGCACCGCGAACAGCTCGGTCCGCACGATCGGCTTCAGCAAATATTCCTTCGCCTGATAATGGATGGCGGCCTTCGCGTACTGGAAGTCGTCGTAACCGCTCAGGATGACGACCGCCGGCGTCCTCGGCAGCTCCCGCAGCCGCTCGAGCAATTCGATCCCGTCCATGACGGGCATGCGAATATCCGTAATGAGAAGCTCGACGTCCCCGCCCGAGAGGACGCCCAACGCTTCGGCTCCGTTCGCCGCCAGCAGAATATCGTAGCGGTCCGGGAACTGCCGTTCGATCATCGCCCGAAGGCCGACCCGGATGTTCGTCTCGTCGTCGACGATCATAAGCTTGCGCTTCATCGGCTCTCTCCTCCGCCCAGATCGAATTTGGGGAGCGTCATGACGACGCGGGTGAAGCTGCCTTCGACGCTCTCGACCCGAATGCCGTATTCAAGGCCGTACGACATGACCAGCCGCTGCTCCACGTTGCGCAGGCCGATGCCTCCGCTCTCTTTCTTCCCCTTGTCGAACTCGCTCCTCAGCTCCCGATAATCGGCTTCCTCCATGCGCAGCATCCGGTTCAGCCTCCTCAGCCGGTCCTCGCCGATGCCCGAGCCGTTGTCCGAGATCTCGATGACGAACGACTCCTGCCTCGCCGCCGCGGACAGAATGATCTGCAGCTTCCCGTCCTTCAGCTCGGAAGGGTTCATGCCGTGCTTGACCGCGTTCTCCACGATCGGCTGCAAGGACATCTTCAGCACTTCCTGGTCCAAGTATTCGGGCGGCACGTCGACGCGCAGCTCCAGCAGGCCGTCGTACCGAATGTTCATGATCGCGATATAGTTGCGGATATGGTCGATCTCGTCCCGCAGCCGGACGCGTTCATGGGTCCACTGGAGGCTGTAGCGCATCATGCCGCCGAGGGAGGTGAGCGAGTCGGAGATCGTATATTGCCCTTCGACCTCGGCGAGCATTTTCAAATTTTCCAACGTGTTGTAGAGAAAATGAGAGTCGATCTGGTTCTTCAGCGAACGAATCTCCGCCTCCTTCGTCGCCGCCTGCCGGTTCACCTGCTCGACGATCAATTCGTTGATCTTCTTCAGCATCTGCCGGTAATGATGGCCGAGCTCGCCGACCTCGTCCGCGCCGTAGACGGGCACGTCGAGATGGAAGTCGCCGCCGCGCACCTTCTTCATCGAATCGCGGAGCACCTTGAGCCGCTTCAGGATGAGAGAGTGCATAAACGAAGACACGACGATGAGCACGGCCGCCAGCAGCAGGACGACGAACAGGAGATTGGCGCGGGCGCGTTGAATATCCGCCATCGTGTCCGCAAGCGAGACGACGTTGACCAGATGAACGCCGAGAGTCGGAACGTACGCCTGAACGGCCAAGTACGACTGTCCGCCATACCGGAACATGTCCGTCCGGTTGTCCGTCCCGGAAGCCAACCGGATGGCTCCGGTCAGCTCCTTCGCGGAGGCATGGCGGAAGATCTCCGCTTCCGCGTCCGTATAGATCTGCCCGTCCCGGGCGACGACGAGCAGCTGGGAGCTGGGCTCGCGCACGCTGAACGTCTTGGTGAAAAACTGCCTGACGCCCATGCTCACCTCGAGGACGCCGTTATGGGTCGTCTCGTCGGAGTATTTGAGCTCGCGGAGCAGCGAGACGTACGGCCCGTTGCCGGCCGACTGGTCCGTCGAGCTCTGCAGGACGTCGATATTGCTTCGAATCTCCCACCAGTTCATCCCGTTCTGCTCCAGAACCGTCTCGTACCATGGCTTGCTTCGGATGCGGGACTCTTGCAGCACGACGGGCCAAAATTCGTACACGCGCGGATTGCTCGTATAGAGCCGGACGGCGGCGATGCGCGGGTTGTTGAACAGGAAATGCTCGAAGTTGTCGAAGATCTTCGTCTTGAACTCGAGGAGCTCGTCGGTGTTCAGCTCGTCGGCCCTCTGCAAATAATCGTTCATCTCCTGGTTCGATTCCGCGAGCTGCGACGTCCACTCCATCAAGTCGATGTTGTTCTGGACGTTGTTCTTCTCGATGTCGAGAATATTCTCGGCCTTCTTCGTGATCTCGCGAATGGAGCTGTCGGAGATTCCGCTCAGCACGTACCAGGCGAAGAGAACGATCGGGATGAAAATAATAAGCACGAAAGACAAAATAAGCTTGGCCTGAATCGGCAAGCCCGCTATATAGGTCCGAACCGTCCCGCCCCCGCTTCTCCTCATCGTACCGCGCCGCTCCCATCCTGTCGTCTCTTGCCGTTCCCGTCGCGTCGGCGAAAACCGCAGGCCCGGCCGCTCCTCTCGGAACGGCCAGGCCGCTTCTTCTCGAATCTGCCGATTGTTATTGCATGGACTTCAGCTTCTCCATGTTGGCGTCGTACACCGCCTGGCGGGCGGCGTCGACGGCCTCCACGTCCTTGCGGTCCTTCAAGTATTTGTCGAAGATATTATCGAATTCCTCGTCCGACTTGGCAAGCAGAAGCTTCGGCAGCGTCTTGCCCCACAGGCGGAGATTGTTGCTGTTCGCGATGCCTTCCTTCGATTCCGGGGACGGATCGAGGCCGTCGAACTCGGACATGCTGATCGACTTGCCCTTCGTCCAATCCTCCAGCTGCTTGCCGGGTTCGACGCTCGGCGGAGCCCATTGCAGGTTCATGTTCGTGTCCATGAGCATCCAGTACTTATACGACGCGCCGTACTTCTGGTCGAACGCGGTGCGATCCTTGTTAAGCAGTTCGATCACTTCCGGCTTGAACTGGTCCTTGCCGTCGATCGTGTCGTACGTGACGCCCTTCTCTCCGAGGAACATGTCTTTCTCGCCCTCTTCGCTGATCAGGTAGCTCAGGAAGGCGATGGCGCGCTCCTTGTCCTTGACGTTCTTCGAGATAAGCGTCACCGTCCAGCCGGAGATGCCCGGACCCGCCAGCGTCGGAGCGTCGCCCTTGCTGTTCGCCGGACCGTTCACCGCGATGTACACCTTGTTCGGATCCTTCTGATACAGCGCGATGTTCTGGTTGGCGAAGTCGGTGCGCTGATAGAGCATCGCGAAGTAGCGGCCTTGGGCGATCTTCTCTTCCATCTGCGGACGCTTGTCGATGAAGATGTCCTTGGCGAGCAGCCCCATCTCGTTCGCCTTGCGCAGCGTCTTGAGCCAGGTCAGGTATTCCGGATCCTGCCTGCGGTCGACCAGCTTGCCGTCCTTCTGGCGCGGAATGGCCAGGAAGTTCTGCAAGTAGTCCTCGAGCGAGTAGTTGCCGTTGTCGGTGAATTCGTGCAAGCCCAGCGGAATGAGCGGCTGACCTTCGACCTCCGGGAACTTCTCCTTCGCCAGCTTCAGCGCGTTCAGGAACCCTTCCGGCGTGCTCATGTCCGGGCTGCCGATCGCTTCGTACATGTCCTTGCGAACTTCGAACGTCTGGTTCGACGTGAAGCTCTGACCGTATTTCTTGTAGTCTTCCGGGGAAGACGAGGCGTTCGGGTATCCGTACACGTTGCCGTCCGCCTGCTTGAACCAGCCCAGCTTGGCCGGGTCGGCCACCTTGTAGAAGTACGCGTCGTATTGGTCGGCCAGCTCGTTCAGCGGCAGCACCATCTTGCCGTTGATCATCTTCTTCACGGCTTCGTCGGTCGCCTGGAGCGTGACGAAGTCGGGCAGCTGGCCGGAGGCGAGCATCGTGTTCATCTTGGCCTTCTCGTCGCCGGCCGGCACGATGAAGTTCAGCTTGACGCCGGTCTTCTTCTCGACGTACTTGGCGACGACGTCGTCGCCCCACTTCGAGTTGAACCAGGAGAAGTTGATGTACCAGTCGAACGTGATCGGCGACGTGTTCTTCTGCCATGCCGGCTGATCGCCGGACGCGCTCGGGCTTGCCGATTCGGACGAGACCGCCGAAGCGGAAGGAGAAGCGCTGCCGGACGGGCTGCTGCCGCCCGCGGCGCTATTGCCGCCGCTGCTTCCGGATGAGCACGCGGCGAGCGAGATCGCCGTCGTCGCGGCCAGCAGAGAAGTCAGGATCTTGCGAGTGGTTCCCATATTTTTCGGCCCCTTTGGATGGATGATGACTTGCCTGTATTACCAGCCGGCGCCAGGTAGCGGGCGGATAATCAACCTTTGATCGAACCGATCATGAAGCCCTTCACGAAGTACTTCTGCAGGAACGGGTACACCACGACGATCGGAGCGGTGGTGACGACCATCGTCGCCAGCTTCAGCGACTGGCTGGTCACGTTCGACGCGACGCCGCTCGGCATGGCCGAGATCATCTGGTTGGAGCTCGCCTGCGCCACGACCCGGTACAGGTACGTCTGGATAGGCTGCATGTTCGTGTCGTTGATGTAGATCATTCCGGTAAAATAGTCGTTCCATTGGTACACGCCGTGGAACAAGGCGATCGTCGCGATGACCGGCATCGAGACCGGGATGACGATCCGCAGGAACACCGTGAAGTCGCCGGCCCCGTCGATCTCCGCCGCTTCGACGAGCCCGTCCGGGATCTCCCGGAAGAAGCTGAGGAAGATGATCAGGTCGAAGAAGCTGAACATGGCCGGGATGATGTATACGATGAAGTGGTCGATCATGCCGAGGTCCCGGATGAGCAGGTAGGTCGGGATGAGCGCGCCGGGGAAAATCATCGTGATCGTGCCGATGAACATATAAATTTTCCGTCCGATAAGCTCCCTTCGGGAGAACGCGAAGGCCACCATCGCGGTGAACAGGACGTGGGCGACCGTGCCGACGGCCGTCTTGGCCACCGTGATGCCCATCGCCGTCATGATGCCGCTGCTCTGGAACACGGTCTTGAAGCTGTCCAGGCTGAATGCCCTCGGCCACCAGTAGATTCCGCCGCGCATCGCGTCCGTGCCGTCGTTGAAGGCGTTGACGAGCACGTACCAGATCGGGTACAGCGTGATGAAGCAGATGACGAGCATCAGGACGTTGTTGACCCAATCGAACGCGGCATCGCCCGCCGTCCGGCGCTTGAGAGAGAACATGAGCGTACCGCCGCCTTTCATGAAGAGTGGTTGCCCGAGGCCGCGACAGCCGTCAGAACAGGGAAGTGTCGTTCAGCTTCTTCGTCACGTAGTTGGCTCCGAGAAGCAGGCCGAGCGCGATGACCGACTTGAGTAGACCGACCGCCGCCGAATAGGAGAATCGGCCGTCCGAGATGCCCGTCTGGTAGACGTAGACGTCGATGACGGTGCTCTTGCTCTCGTTGAGCGAGTTCTTCAGCACGAGAATCTGGTCGAAGTTGGAGTTCAGAAGCGCGCTGACCGCCAGAATGAACAGAATCGCGATCGTGCCCCGGATGCAGGGAAGCGTGACCTTCCACATTTTCTGGAACCGTCCCGCCCCGTCGATCGTCGCGGCTTCGTACAGCTCCGGCGACACTCCGCTGATCGCGGCCAGATAGATGATCGCCGACCACCCGAGCTCCTTCCACAGGTCCGAAGCGACGATGATGGACCAGAAGTACTTGGGCTCCGCCAGGTAAGAGATCGGCTCGTCGATGAAGCCGAGGCCCATCAGCAGCTTGTTGATGATGCCCACGTCGGCCAGCCAGGTCGCCAGGATGCCGCCGAGAATGACCCAGGACAGGAAGTGGGGCAAATAAGAGACCGTCTGGATCCACTTCTTGTACCGGATCGACCGGACTTCGTTCAGCAGCAGCGCGAAGGCGATCGGCAGCGGGAACCCGATGATCAGCTTCAGCAAGCTCATCGCCAGCGTGTTGCGGATGACGTAGCCGAGGCTGTCGTCCGTCAGAAATTCCTTGAAGTGGTCGAGTCCCACCCACGGAGCCGCGGACAGCGGCTGAATGATGTCGAACTCCCGGAAGGCGATCACGTTCCAGTAAATCGGGATAAAGTTGAACACGATCATCCACGCGATCCCGAGCAGCGCCATGACCTGAAGCGCTCTCTGCCGCATCAGCTTCTTCAGCCAGCTTCGTCTCGCCGCGCCGCCGATGGACGCGGCCGTCGGATTCGGCGCCTCTGCATGTACGCTCACCTTCTGCGGCACCTCCTCGTCGTTAGCGTTGCAAACCTTTACATGCCCTTCATTGTACAAGGGGCCTAGGACGAATAACAGGCGCCGCATTCAAGGTAAGGTATCCAAATTTCGGGTGGCCCTTTATTCTTTGACGCTGCCCAACCCAGCCAACCTGCCCGAACATGAAAAAAAGAGGCTATCCCCGGTCCGATGGGACCGACGGGATAACCCCTGCGCTTGCGATAACGATTAGCGGGACAACGCGCGAACGGCTTCGAGCACCTTCTCGGTGTGCCCTTTGACCCTCACGTTGCGCCATTCTCCCCGAAGAATGCCCTCTTCGTCGATCAGGAACGTCGAACGGACGATTCCCATGTACGTTCTTCCGTACAGCTTCTTCTCCTGCCAGACCCCGTACGCTTCCGCGATCTCGTGGTCCGGATCGGACAGCAGCAGGAACGGCAGCCCGAACTTCTCGACGAACTTCTCGTGCGACTTGAGTTCGTCCGGGCTGATGCCGAGCACGACGGCGCCGGCTCGCTTGAAGCCGGGGTTCGCGTCGCGGAAGTCGCACGATTCCTGCGTGCAGGTCGGCGTATTGTCCTTCGGATAAAAGAAGAGGACGACCTTCTTGCCTCGATATTTGCTGAGTTTGACCTTCTTCCCGTTCGACGCGAGCAGCTCGAAGTCGGGGGCCGGTTGGCCGATGGCGATGGAATTCATGAGACGATTGCTCCTTCGAATGCTTTGTTCCAGTTTATCATGTCCGCCCGCCCCTTACGACCCCGCCCCGCGGTACCGCTTGACGCCGCTGTTCCACACGATCAGCCCGATCGCCCCGACGATCAGCCCGACGACCGGCGTCAGCCAAGCCATCGTGCGGTCGGCATGCCGTTCGAGGAAGAACGACGCCGGATAGACGCCCACGAACGCGAAGGGCAACAGCCACGTCAGCAGGAAGCGGATGCCCTTGTTGTAGATCTGGATCGGGTACCGCCCGTAGTTCTGGATGTTGTAGATAAGCGGCCCGATGCCGGTCGGCGCGTCCGAATAGAACGAGATCGCCGCCAAGGCCGTGTACAAGCCCAAGTAGATGAGCACCGATCCCAGCACCATGACGATCAGCACGAGCGGATCGTACCAGTGGAACGGCAGCCCGAGCCGTCCCCAGGCGACGCCCATGATGCCGAGCCCGACGAACGAGCCGATGAGCGACGGCGGATCGACGTTCTCGAGCATGACCTGCGCCAGCGAATTCGCCGGGCGGGTCAGAATCCGGTCCATCTCCCCCTTCGTAATGTAACGCTCGCTGAAGTTCCACAGGTTTGAAAACGTACTGAAGATGCCGTACGGAATCATAAAGTAGCCGTAGACGAACACGACCTCCGCCTCGCTCCAGTCCCCCAGCGACGGCGTATGCGTGAAGACGACGAAGATGAAGATGAGGTTCATCGCCGAGAACATGAGATCCGAGAGCACCTCGACCCAGAAGTCGGCGCGGTACGTCAATTTCGTTTTGATATAATTCGCCAGATATTCCCGGAACAGCGACAGCGTGAACGCGATTCTCACCGGGCTCAACCTCCTTGCACGAACAGCCGCTTGCGGGCCGTCCGCCACATGAGCAGAATCGGCACGATCAGCGCCGCGAACCAGACGACCTGGACGAGCAGGGCGTTCCACACTTCCGCCCCGTTCAGCCTCCCCGTGAACACGGAGCCGGGCAGGTACGTGATCGCCTGGAACGGCAGCCAGTCCAGAATCGCCTTGGCCCAGCCGGGGAAGAACGTCATCGGCAGGATGACCCCGGACAGCAGGTCGATGAGCACCCGCTTGAGGCGCATGAGGCCTTCGTTATTTTCCACGTAAAAAGCGAACAGACCCGTCATGATATTGAGCTGCGAGTTGATGAGGAAGCTGAACCAGATCATGACGAAGAAAATAACCCAACGAACCGGGTCGGTCGGCAGCGACACCGGGAAGATCAACGTGACGATAATCATCCCCGGAACCATGAACAGGAGAAGCCGGAACAGGCCTTCTCCGAAGCCCTGCATCATTTTCACCATTAAATAGGAGATCGGCCGCGTCATCTGCACCGCCACGCTGCCGTCGCGGATCTCGTTCGAGATCTCCCGGTCGAGGTTGTTGAAGTAGAACGCCCTCGCCATCCAGGACACCGCGATGTAGGTCGTCATCTGCTCGACCGTGAACCCGCCCAGCGTCTCGGCGCTTCCGTAGATCGCCTTCCACATGAAGTAATACGCGCCGATGTTGATGGCATAGATGACGATGCCGCTGTAATAGTTGACCCGGTAGGCCAGCATCATCAGGAACCGGATGCGGACGAAGTCGAGGTATGCGCTAGCCACGGACGGCCTCCTTCGCCTCCGGGCTTCCGGTGCGGTAGATCTCGCGCACGATCTCGTCGGTGTTCGTCTCGAAGATCTTGATGTCGCTGATCTCCGCCGCCGAGCCGACGACCCGGGACAGCACGTCCGACACGTTCAGCTCGCGCGGAATCCACACCTTCGCGGTCACCTCGTTCTCCTTCGTCCAGCGGACGTCCAGCCCGCTCGTCAAGGAGGACACGGCGTCCAGCGAGATCGGGTCGGTGAACTGGAACTGCACCTCGCGGCCCTTGCCCCAACGCTCCTTCAGCTCCTCGAGGCCGCCGTCGTAGATGATTCGGCCGTCATCGAGCATAATAACGCGTGAGCAGAGCGCTTCGATGTCCTGCAGGTCGTGCGTCGTCAGCAGGATGGTCGTGCCGTGGTCGCGGTTGAGCCGCTTCAGGAACTCGCGGATCTCCGTCTTCACGACGATGTCGAGGCCGATGGTCGGCTCGTCCAGGAACAGGATGGACGGCTGGTGCAGCAGCGCCGCCACGAGTTCGCAGCGCATCCGCTGCCCGAGGCTCAGCTTGCGGACCGGGCGGTTGAGCAGGTCCTGCAGCTGCAGCGTCTCGACCAGCTCGTCCAGCCGCCGCTTGAAGTCGGCCTCGTCGACGCGGTACACCTTGCGAAGAAGGCGGAACGATTCGATGACGCCGATGTCCCACCACAGCTGGCTGCGCTGCCCGAACACGACGCCAATGCCGCGGACGAATTCCTCGCGCTCCTTGTACGGCACGTAGCCGTTGACCAGAATGCGACCGGAAGTCGGAACGAGGATGCCCGTCAGCATCTTGATCGTCGTCGACTTGCCGGCGCCGTTCTCGCCGATGTATCCGCATATCTCCCCTTGGGGAATCTGAAAACTGATATCCTTGACCGCCGTCACCTCGGTATGCTCGCGCTTGAACAGGTCAAGCATCGCACCCTTGAGGCCTTCGCGGTTTTTCTGCACCTTGAATTGCTTGCGCAGCTGATTGACGTCGATTGCCAACATAGGCTCATCTGTCCCCCCATTTTCGACAAAACTTGATTCCTATCGCGCCCTAACTTTATAATTTTACAATATGTCATTGCATTACGCTAAATTATCCGCGATAACGGCAGGGCTATCCCTTCGGAAGCCCGTCATTCCGACGGCCGTACCGGCGAAAGGATCATCGTCTATATGCGCAAAAAGTGGAAAAAAATATTGCTGGCGCTGCTGGCAATCGTTATTATCGTGGTCGGTCTGGCCGCTTGGAAGGTGTACGGCACTTATCGGGAACTGGATCAGATGTCGAAGTCCAAGGAGGAATCCCGCTTCGGCCAATTCGAAGAGAAGCCCGAGTACAAGCCTCCGGAGTGGACGGGCACGGAGAGGGTCAACATCCTGCTCATGGGCGGCGACGAACGCGGCTTGCGCAAGGGCGAGGTGGCCCGCTCCGACTCGATGATGGTCGCTTCGTTCGATCCCGTCACGAAGAAGGCGCACCTGTTCTCCATCCTGCGCGATACCTACGTGGACATTCCAGGATACAAGGATAACCGCATCAACGCGGCGATCACCCTCGGCGGCCCGGACCTGGCGATGAAGACGGTCGGCAACCTGCTTGGGCTCAACATCCAGTATTACGTTTACGTGGACTTCCAGGGCTTCATCAAGCTGGTGGACGCGATCGGCGGAGTCGACTTCTATGTAGAAAAGGATATGCATTACACGGACGCGGCGGACGGGCACGTGTACGACATCGACCTGAAGAAGGGGCAGCAGCACCTCGACGGCGAGCACGCGCTGCAATACGTCCGGTTCCGCCACGACGCGATGAGCGACTTCACCCGCACGGAGCGCCAGCGCGCCTTCCTCGGAGCGGTCGCCGATAAGCTGAAGACCGGCTGGAACCTGGTGAAGCTGCCGGAGATTCTGAACCAGGTGAACCCGTACATCGAGACGAACCTGACGCCGAACGACATGCTCAAGCTGGCGAGCCTCGGGTACAAGTCCCATCAAGCGGGCTCCGCGCAGATTCCGCCGATGGATCTCATCTCGGACGAGCGCGAAGGCGGCGCTTCGGTGCTGGGCGTACGGGACCTCGACGAGCTGAAGGAGTACGTGCAGGAGGAGCTTCAGAAGGACAAGACGGAGACGCCTCCGGCTTCGCCGGGCGCCTCGTCGTCCGCTTCCGCGTCGCCGGGTTCGGGATCGGAGTGACGGAGGACATCTGTTTTTGAAAAGCATGAAATGAGAAGCCGCCAACCGAAGGGGGCCGTCGCCGAGACGGTCCCCGGTTGCGTTCAACCGAAGGAGGAGATTGCCGCGATGCAAGAACGAGTCAGATCCGCGCAATTATACGAAGAAGCGAAGAAGCATATCGTCGGCGGGGTGAACAGCCCGTCCCGTTCGTTCAAGGCCGTGGGCGGAGGGGCTCCCGTGTTCATGAAGCGCGCCGAGGGGGCGTACTTCTGGGATGCGGACGGGAATCGCTACATCGACTATCTGGCAGCGTTCGGTCCGATCATTACGGGGCATGCGCACCCGCACGTGACCGAGGCGATCGTGCGCGCCGCGCGGAACGGGACGCTGTACGGCACGGCGACGGAGGGCGAGATTACGCTCGCCCGCATGCTGAAGGAAGCGATCCCGTCGATGGACAAGGTGCGCTTCGTCAACTCCGGCACCGAAGCCGTCATGACGACGATCCGCGTCGCCCGCGCGGCGACGAAGCGGAACAAGATCGTTAAGTTCGCCGGCTGCTACCACGGCCACTCCGACCTCGTGCTCGTCGCCGCCGGCTCCGGGCCGTCGACGCTCGGCATTCCCGACAGCGCGGGCATCCCGGTCAGCATCGCCAGCGAGGTCATCACCGTTCCGTTCAACGAGCTGGACGGGCTGAAGCTGGCGCTGGAGCGCTGGGGCGACGACGTGGCCGCCGTCATGGTGGAGCCGATCGTCGGCAACTTCGGCATGGTCATGCCGAAGCCGGGCTTCCTCGAAGGCGTATGCCGCCTGGCGCGGGAAGCCGGGGCTCTCGTGATCTACGACGAGGTGATCACGGCGTTCCGCTTCCACTACGGGTCGACGCAGACGTTCTCGGCGGCGTTCCCGGATCTGGCGGCCATCGAGCCGGACCTGACGGCTCTCGGCAAGATCATCGGCGGCGGGCTGCCGATCGGCGCCTACGGCGGGCGGCGCGAGGTGATGGAGCAGGTCGCGCCGCTCGGGCCCGCCTACCAGGCCGGCACGATGGCGGGCAATCCCGCCTCCGTCGCCGCGGGCATCGCTTGCCTCGAGGTGCTGCGCGAGCCGGGCGTGTACGCGCGCATGGAGTCGCTGGCGACGCGGCTGACGGGCGGCTTGGCCGAGTCGGCCGCGCGGTACGGCGTGCCGCTCACGATCAACCGCATCGTCGGCGCGTTCTCGACCCATTTCTGCGACCACCCGGTCACGAACTACGACGAGGCGCAGGATACGGACGGCGAGCTGTTCGCCCGCTTTTTCCGCGAGATGCTGGAGCGCGGCGTCTACCTCGCGCCGTCGAAGTACGAGGCTTGGTTCCTGACGACCGCGCACACCGACGCAGACATCGACGCCACGCTGGAAGCGGCCGAGGCTTCGTTTAAGGCGATCGGGCAGGGGTAAATTGGGTGGCAATGGCTTGAGGAATCCATACATGCATCCTTGTGAGGATGGAACGGCCGGCTCAATAGAGTCGGCCTTTTTTTGCAATCCACGCATCCCTTCGGGATGCGACCGCTCGGCAAACCTCAGCATGTCATCGTCATTCTTATTTCAATCCACGCATCCCATGCGGGATGCGACGCCGTACAACAGACCACCGTCAAGTCCAGCAGCTTATTTCAATCCACGCATCCCATGCGGGATGCGACGATCTCGCAAAGGAATATCGGCAGCTTGCGACCGATATTTCAATCCACGCATCCCATGCGGGATGCGACATTACGCCGGTAGCGTTGTAATAAGCCTTAATCTATTTCAATCCACGCATCCCATGCGGGATGCGACCTAGGGGGTGCTCCTCATGCCGGTTACGACCTATATTTCAATCCACGCATCCCATGCGGGATGCGACACTGGATCGATGATGATCTCGTCGAGATCCTCGAGATTTCAATCCACGCATCCCATGCGGGATGCGACAAGAAGCTCGAATGGTACTGGATTCCACTTAAACCGATTTCAATCCACGCATCCCATGCGGGATGCGACCCAGACGACCACTTCCGGCCAGCTCCCCTGCCGATTTCAATCCACGCATCCCATGTGGGATGCGACGCAGAAATCTTCATGGACAACGGAGTATGGCTAGAATTTCAATCCACGCATCCCATGCGGGATGCGACGCAGATATTCAATACGAACATAATCGCTTTCAGTTTATTTCAATCCACGCATCCCATGCGGGATGCGACGATGGCATCGATCGCGCTCGCCAAGACCAAACCATTTCAATCCACGCATCCCATGCGGGATGCGACTCGGAGGCTCTAAGACAATCGTTGGCAACTCGATATTTCAATCCACGCATCCCATGCGGGATGCGACTCGGCAGCCTGACGCCATACGACGATAGGGATATTTCAATCCACGCATCCCATGCGGGATGCGACGCAATACTGTAAGGCTGGCAAGGGTATCCTCCGTATTTCAATCCACGCATCCCATGCGGGATGCGACTTTAACCCATAGGCGAATTGTTGGAGATTGAGAATATTTCAATCCACGCATCCCATGCGGGATGCGACGGCAACCATGATTCGTACTTTGTCACAGATACACCAATTTCAATCCACGCATCCCATGCGGGATGCGACGTAGATATCTCGCGGATCGTCTAGCTGATTGATTATTTCAATCCACGCATCCCATGCGGGATGCGACGGGTACGTCGACCGTATAAACTGCCCATCTATACGATTTCAATCCACGCATCCCATGCGGGATGCGACAGCGATTCTCCTTCTGAATGGGTCCGAAAGATCCCATTCAGAAGGAATAGCACTCTAAAACAAACAAATTCCAAAATTAACAGAAACATAAATGCAACTTCCAAAGAGTTAAAGCCTCTTTTTTCGGTGCGAATGTCCCGGGAAAATCATGTGAGCTTCACATTCGCACCGGATATTCGCACTACAAAATCAAAGGTCCTTCCATATCAAGGGACTCCTTCACACCTACGTGCTCAATCTTTCCCTTGTAGTCATTGCCGAGGCGGTAGAATCTGAGGCTATCCTGTTCTTCGTCGATAATGTCAAGCAATTTGAGTTTAAGAAGCTTAAATTGCGTGGCATCAACTACGCACTCAAACACGGAATTTTGAACACGTTGGCCGTAGGCCTGACAAGCTTTCGATACCAATCGCAATCTTCTTTGTCCCGCAGTGGTAACGGTGCTCACGTCGTACGTAATCAATACGAGCAATCCATTCACCTACTTCCACAGAAAAGGCGGATACTCATCTAGATCGCCTCGCAAGTAGCGTGCTAACAGAAGAGCCTGCACATGGGGCACTAATCCCCAGGAGATCTTCTCTCCCAAGTAAGGATGCGTGATTTTCTCCTGTTTCTTATTCTGCCATGCAGCCAGAAAGCTTCTTCTTGCTTCGTCTTTCAAGAGAACAGCGCCGTTCTCCTTGTTCAAGAAATCCCCTTTAGTGACCATCTTCTTATTGATCAAAGACAACACAAACTTGTCGGCATATACGCCACGCAACTCTTCCATAACATCAAGCGCGAGGGATGCACGTCCCGGTCGGTCGCGATGCAGGAAACCGACATATGCATCCAATCCGACGCCCTCCAACGCGGAAGCCACATCATGAGCTAGCAGCGTATAGGCTAAAGATAACATAGCATTGACGTTGTCAAGCGGCGGCCTTCGGGAGCGAGTATGAAAGTAGAAGGCATCCTTTTGCTGCAAAATCATCTGGTCGAAAATTTTGTTATAGCTGACCGCCGCCTGGCCTTCCAACCCTCTTAGTCTCTCTAAATCTTCGCAAGCCCTCACGTCAAGAAGAATGGAGGAGAGTTGCTGCGAGACCGCCTTAAACTGAGCCATGTCGATCCGCAAAGGATAGTCCCTCGTCATGCGCTCAATGATCCATTTTTGATTGTAAATCTTGCCCACTAGAAAGTTGCGCGCGATCTTCGCCGACAAGACTTCATCTTCCGAGATATGATATTGCTTCTTTCTTAAGACGACATTCCCTTTGCTCTCCCCTATGACTCTTGCAAGAAAGCGGCCGTTCATCGTTAAAAAGACCAATGAGATATTGCGCTCTGCGCAATATCCCATCAGCGCCGGACTGACACCGGTATAGCCAAAGGCTACGACCGATTCTAGATTGTGCAGGGGCAACCTAGCCAGCTTTTCCTGCTCTTTATTCAGCACAATGTTGTCGCCATCCAAGGAGAGATATACATTCGGCTGGGTAACATATAAGGTGTTAAGCAGTTTCTTCATTCCGCGATTTTCCCTTCAACATAGCTTTTGACCGTTCGTCTATCCATGATTTCCGGCAAGCAAATATTTTGAAGGGAACAATTGCGGCAGAACGGTCCCGTCTTCACCTTCGGCGTATGTCTCCGAGCGTAGTAATCATGCATTTCGGCGGCGACACGCATTACTTTTTGTTTTCGATCCATCGTAATCGGCACTTCGACCCGATGTTTAAGCTCGTTATAGTACAGATAGCCAACCTCAACCTCGCACAACAGCATCTCTTGCAGACAGATCGCTTGCGCCGTCAGTTGCAGGACATCCTCATCGTTCGCTTTCGGCTTGCCTCGCTTGTATTCGACCGGATAAGCAAGGTATTTGCCTTCGGCACCGCTAATCCCAACGCCACGCTCATCCCGAATGAACTCCACCACATCGCAAATCCCCGTAAGACGAAGACTTTCTGACTTGACGGGCATCGCCCGAACGACAAGCTTGTCCCCACGCTTCTCCCTCGTAAACGGCTGATCGACGTTCCGATGTAGGTATTGCCCTTCAACCGTGCGAACGTTCTCCTCCCATTCTTGTTCAATATGAATGAGCGCCCATTGCCGCTTACAGAATTGAAAGTGCTGAATGCCCGACAACAGTAAATAGTCGTCATCTTCCATCGATAATTTGAACCTCAAGCCCCTCCAGAGGCAGTACCTGGAATTTGTAATGGCCGTACTCCTTGGGCTGTTCGACTTGTCGTTCCCAAGTCAGCGATCGATGTACCTTGGCCGACGAATATTGTCCTAGCTTGGAAGAATGCTCCCACCAATACACCGTATGAACTTCCATGCTCCCCTCCGGCCGAGCGGAGGAAGCGTCATTCTCGAATAAGGTGGCAAGTGCCTGCTTCAGCTTCTCCGCGTCCTCGTTCGTGAATCCTGTCTTCTCGGCCAACTGCGTATTAATGCTGCCGTAGAAGACATAGACGCCAAAGTCGACCCGGTGCTTCATGCCCATCGTGTCTGACCCTCTGTCTTTGCCCGGCTCGGAATTGACGCTTTTCGTAATTTGAACGCTAGTTATATCAATTGGGTCCAAGCTTGTAGCCGTGTGAATCGATACAGGTCCCCTGACTCCTACCGAGACTCCCTCTCCGGACTTTCCGCCTTTGAACGCAAATAATTGACCGAAGCTTCGGACGTCAAACCACTCCTGGCAAGCGATTTTGGCAAAATCGTCACTGGTGCTCGTCTTGGATTTTAACACTTTCTCCAATTCAGCATTCGCGTCTGCCCGTTCTCTCAAACTGCCGAATGCATCCGACTTGCGATCGTTGGATTGCACGAAGACCGGTTCGCCCATATCCTGCAGACGGTTGCGGATTTTCCGCTTGATCGCCACGTCCGAAATCTCTCCATGACCGTCGTAATTTTGCCGCGGACGGTTCCCGTTCAACGGATCGCCGTTCGGATTTGCTTTCGTTACGGATAGAACTACGGCAAAGTCGATTTTATGATCAAGAATGGTCATATCGATCCCTCTTCTCTATTAATTTGAATTCGCAGCTTCTGCCGCTTCGTTCCGGTGTTCCTTCTTCTGGTACAACTCGTGCCGCTGGCTGTAAAAGCCAAGCAAATAAAGACCGGACAGCGGCTTATCGTTGAACTGGTCCACCGGAATACGCGAGCCGACTTCGTCGATGATCTTGTTCAAATCGTTGGCGAATCTCCCAAGCCTCGCCTGGTACGGTTGCAAAGACGACTGAATCGTGCTCCAGGTTCTGGCCGGATGCCTCGAAAATGAATTCATGTAGCGAATGGCATTGGTCGCGCGGTTCTCATCGCCTAACGCTCGTCTCTCTAATACATCGGCGATGGCTAACAAGCGCCCGAACAAATAGTCGCGATGGTCGTTGGTTTCATCTAAGGCCACCTGCAATCTCTCCTTTCGATTGATTAAGGCACAGGCAATGCTCAGCGTCTTCTCCCACTCCCATCTCTCCATTGAGACGGGGTTCGAGGCTCGGTAATAGGCGCTGGTTACGATATCTTGCGGAATCTTCTGATTTTTATCGTCCAGTATGCACGTTAGCATGCGCTCCATAAGGCCTTTGACCACCTTATCCCCCGCTCGCGGTCCATAAGCGGCGAAGGCGATGTCCTTCGTTGCCGGCGCCCCATAAAACTGGACAAACTCGCCGTTATCATTCCTGCGATAACGGTGCAACCAAGCACAAGTCGAGTGCCAATTGGTCAACCGGCTCAAGTAAAGCTCTTTCTCCATATTCCGATAATAAAGAACGGCCATTCGTCCAGTCGTTGCGGAATCCAAAATCAGAATGTTTATGTCAGATTTGGACGCTAAATTGTGGCGGTATCCGTCCAACGCTTTGGAGAATTCCTCTGCAAAGCCTTGGTGGGTTAACGTTTCCCGTTCTCTGCTAACCGTGGATGCCGAAGGCGAGATTGCGAAAGAATCTTCCGACGGGTCAGGTACATCAAGCGTATCGTTCCCCCAGATCAGGAACACCCGCTGATCGATGATTTTCCCCTGCCGATTGATCAGCCACTTCAGAGCGTTATGCGCTTTCTGGGAGGCCTCATAGCTGATGCTCGCCGCTTCCTCGCTGCTCGTAAATCTCCCCCGGAATGTAAAACCGCTCGAATCGTTGGCCGAGATGAGCTTCGCCTTATCCGCTGCGTTACGGATTTTGTTGACATGCCGATCCGTCCTAGGAAGAACTTGGCCGGTCACGAAGCAGAGATCCTCGTCGCCTAACTGCTCGCTATAATAGCGAATGAACGAATCGTACATCTCCGGATCCTTCCATACATCCGTTAGATGCTTGCCCGGTGAGTAGACATTAAAGCGAACGAACAAATTCTCGGGAGGACCGACCATGACAGAAAAGATATCCGGCCTTGATACGTCAGGTTTGTCCCACTTCTCAAGCAAGCGGTTGTCAGCGTCCGTGTGCAAGACGCCCTCTCTCACTAAATCTTCGATGAGCCGTCCCTTGCTAACATAACGGTATATGCTCCTCACTTTGTCCGTCGCGTAGGAAGAATTCGCCCAATTATGCAATCTGTCGATATAGTATGTATAGGGGCTTTCCTTCTTGATCTGCCCGCCATAAGCGACAAAATCTCCTGCAACATAGCTCAGCTTGTCATGCAACGGGTAAGGAGCGATTTTCGAGCCGGCCCGGCTCGCCGATTCTTCGGTACAAGGAATTACCGTGTTGGCATCTTTGTCGATGACAATAGCGGAATGAAATTCTCCCTCTTCCGTTACGTTCACTTCGATATGCGCATTTTGCGTGGTGTGGGCGATTGGCAGCAACGTATATTCCCGCTCGTTATGCTTCTTCTCGGGCTTGCCCACCAGGTGCAGATTCGATTCATACGTTTCGTACAATTGAAGAAGCCAGCTCATAGGTGCCCCCCTGCTTCCAATTGGGCCAACAACTCGTCCGCCGACTCGACATTCGAAGGACCGAAGCGTTTCGGTTCCATGTCCGTAATCGGGCGAATCTGCTTGCACTGCTCGGGCCGGATAAATTGGATGATGCCGTCCTTCATGACAGGACTCCAAATACGCGCCTCCATCCGGTTGCGCCCCGTCTCGTCCGGGTAATTGATGCCATGAAGCATAGGCCCAAGATGGATCTCGCCATAGCCGTCGTAATAGCCTTCTCCTTCGCCAAACGTGCATGGTTCGACATAAGCTTGGCATTCTCTCGTGCCCAGGAAGATGTCCCTTCGGCCTCCAGCACGGAGCGATCGCTTCATGATGTTGTGATGCTTAAACCTGAATTACGAAAGCCTA
>NZ_JACJVR010000086.1 GCF_014212175.1 Cohnella xylanilytica
AACGAAGCAAAGTCCCCAACGATGCAAAGCGATAACGAAGCAAAGTCCCCAACGATGCAAAGCGATAACGAAGCAGAGTCCAGAACAATGCAGAGTCAAGAACAATGCAGAGTCAAGAACAATGCAGAGTCCAGAACAATGCAGAGTCAAGAACAATGCAGAGTCAAGAACAATGCAGAGTCAAGAACAATGCAGAGTCTGTAACGAAGAAAAGGACTTATTCAAGGCCGCACGGACTGCGCGGTCTTCGAATAAGTCCTTTTGCTATGCGCTTAGGCTTTTTTCCACAGCTTCTCGATCTCTTCCAGCGACTTGCCCTTCGTCTCCGGCACGAACTTCAGCGTGAAGAACACCGTGAACAGGGACAGCGCCCCGAAGATCCAATACGTCGCGGCGGGACCGGCCGACTTGAGCAGCGGCGGGAACGTCTGCGAGACGAGATAATCCGCGGCCCACAGCGCCATGGAGGCGACGGCCGTCGCCCGGCCGCGCACGCGGTTCGGGAAGATCTCGGACAGAAGCACCCAGACGACCGGTCCGAGCGAGATGGCGAACGCGGCGACGTAGACCAGAATGAGGATCAGCACGAGAGATCCCGAGCTGTGGCCCGTCCGGAACGCCAATCCGATCAAGGCGAGGCTGACGGTCATCACCGACGTGCCGATCAGCAGCAGCGCTTTGCGTCCGGCCTTGTCGATGAGCCAGATGGACAGGATCGTGAACGCGAAGTTGATGAAGCCGACGAGAATCGTCTGCACGAGGGCCGCGTTCGTTCCCGCCCCCGTCTCCTTCAGAATCTCGGGCGCATAGTACAGAATCGCGTTAATGCCGGTAATCTGCTGCAGAACGGCGATGCCGATGCCGACGAAGAGAGCGAAGCGCAGGCCCGGCTTGAACAGCTCGCGGAACGGGGCGCGTTCTTCCCGGAAGGACTCTTTGATCTCGAGCACTTCCTTCTTGGCGGCCTCTTCCCCGTGAATGCGCAGCAGGATCGGCAGCGCCTCTTCCGCGCGGCCTTGCTTGATGAGCCAACGAGGGCTCTCCGGCACGAGGAGCAGCAGAAGCATGTAGACGATTCCCGGAATCGCCCCGACTCCGAACATCCAGCGCCAGGCGGTCGAGATATCCCAGGCGTCGTCGCCGTAGCCCGCGATTCCCGAGTTGACGAAGTAAGTCAGGAAGATGCCGCTGACGATGGCGAACTGGTTCAGGGCGACCAGACGGCCGCGATACTTGGCCGGCGCGATCTCGGCGTTGTAGAGAGGGCTCAGCGTCGACGTAATGCCGATGCCGAGGCCGCCGATCATGCGGGCGATGACGTAGCCGGCGAACGTATCCGGGATCGCCGAGCCGATGGAGCCGACGACGAACAGGAGGGCTGCCGCGATCAGCACTTTCTTGCGGCCGAGTCCGTCGCTGAGCGTTCCGGACAGGGCGGCGCCGACGATACAGCCGATGATCAGACTGGAGACGGCCCAGCCGACTTGGAGATCGCTCAGGGCGAATCGGTCCTGCATGAAGCCGACGGCGCCGGAGACGACCGCCGTATCGAATCCGAACAGGAGGCCGCCGAGAGCGGCGGCGATCGACACGAGCGTCACGTATTTCATATTCGGACGCTGCGCCTGTTCGGCGGTAAGTCGTTTCGCATAGGTTGCCACGATGAATGATTCTCCTTTCCGAATCGGTCGTTTCGATTCTTCCGTCCGGGAGGTTCGGCCTCGGCCCGATCGAGGACGATCCGCCGCGTTAGCCGCCGTATTCCTTCCGGACAAGCGAATCCCAGTATAGCACCGGATCCGGGAGATGGCGGGGGCTGCGAGCAGCACTAATTTGCGTTATTCTCGTACATTTATTCCATGGAGGCGATCGGGAGCGGGAAGAGGGGCGGCACCCGCACGATCTTGCGCGCCGAACGCAAAAAAATCCATGCCATGGGGCATGGATCGGTTAGCCGAAATGGGAGAGGCGGAACACCGGAACGTCGGAATGCAGGAACACTGGAACGTCGGAACACCAGAACGCCGGAACGTCGGAACGTCGGAACGTCGGAACGCCGGAAGCCGGACAAGCCGTGCGCTTAGGACGGGGAGCCGGAGGAGCGGTATTCCGACGGAGCGACGCCGGTCACTTTTTTGAACACGCGGCTGAAATAATTGGGGTCCTTGTACCCGACCTCGTAACAGATCTCCTTCAGGCTGAGCCGGCCTTCCTCGATCAGCTCCTTCGCCCGGTCGATGCGAAGTCCGGTCAGGAAGTCGATGAACGTCTCGCCGACGTGCTGCTTGAACACTTTGCTGAAGTAGAACGGGTTCAGATGCACGTGCTCGGCGACGTCCTCGAGCGACAGCTCCTCGGCGAACCGGCGCCGGATATACGCCTTGGCCCGGTCGATGACCGAGAAGGTCTGCTCCTCGCGGATCTCGCGAATGCGCAGCAGGGCGGACATGACGTAGCTTCTCCGGTCGTCCCGTTCGAGATCGTAGCCCGGATAGCCGTCCGGCTTGGCTTGCTTCAGATCCTCGAACAGGCAGACGCCGCCGTCCCGGACGTCGAAGGTGGAGGCGAAGACGGCTTCGAAGTAGGAGCTGCGCAGCCCGTCCGCGCCGCTCCGCAGGGTGCCGATGCCGACCGACAGCCGGGTCCCCGTCTGGTCGAGCACGGCGTCGCGAAGCTTCTCTCCGAACCGGACGGCTTCTTCCTTCCATTCGTCGTCCGACGTCTGCGGCGGCCTTCGCCGGAACACGGCCAGGTGGCGCTCCAGAATCGAGCTGACGATGCAGGGACCGTGGGACTTGGCGATTCGGCGGACGGTCTCGTACAAGGCGGTTCGGTCGACGGCGGAATCGGGCCCGGGGACGGCGGCGACGAGGCAGCGGCAGTCGATGAGGGGGAACCCGAGCCATTCCGACAGCTCGGCCGGACTCGCCCCGCGAACGTGGTCGATCATCAGCATCAGGGCGAGCTCGTTCTCCACCAGCGGCTGAAGCGAAGACACCTTGCTGCGGAGCTCGAGCTCCTCCGAGCGCTTGTCCTTCTCCCGGTCGAGCTCGTCGACGAGCCTGCGGAGCAGGCCGGCCATCTGTTCCCGTCCCGCCGGCTTGACGACGTACTCCTTGACCCCGAGCGGCATCGCTTCCTGCGCGTAGGAAAAATAATCGTAAGCCGTCACCAGCACGAGCTTCGCGTCGGGAAGCAGGCGCCGGATCTCCCTCAGCGCCTCGATTCCTTGAATGCCGGGCATCTGCACGTCCATCAGCACGATGTGGGGACGCCTCTCCTCCGCCAGCTCGATCGCCCGTCTCCCGTTCTCGGCATGGATGACCTCGAAGACGTCGGGGAGCATGCGGCGGGCGATCCATTCGAGGCCTTGTCGTTCCAGTTCTTCGTCATCCGCGATCAACAGGCGGTACATCGGTTCGGTTCTCCTCCTTCCGGAGCGGAATGCGCACGGTGACCGTCGTCCCCCGTCCGGGCTCGCTGCGAATGTCGACGGCGTCGGCGCGCCCGCTGAACAGCTGAATTCGGCGAAATACGTTCCGGGTCCCGAGTCCGGCCGACCGAGGCCCTTCCGCTTCGGCGCCGTCCGTCTCGTAGTCCATGCGAAGCAAGGCTTGGCGGGTCTGCTCGTCCATGCCGGCGCCGTCGTCCCGGATCTCGACGACGGCGTCGGCGCCGTCCCGCCGTACGGTCAACCGGATCTCTCCGCTTCGCTCCAGCCGCTCCATCCCGTGGACGAACGCGTTCTCCACGAGCGGCTGGATCGTCAGCGAGGGGATCGGCGCGGACAGGGCTTCCTCGTCCGCGTCCGTCTCGAACCGGATGCGGCTCCCGAAGCGGGCGCGCTGGATGGCCGCGTAGGCGGCGACATGGCCGAGCTCCTCGCGCAGGGTGACCGGCTCGTCCGGGTTCCGCAGAACGTACCGGATCATCTTCGACAGGGAGACGATCAGGTCGGACGTCTTCTCCGCCCCCTCCAGAAGAGCCAGCTTCGCGAGCACGTTCAGCGAATTGAACAGGAAGTGCGGATGGATCTGGCTCTGCAGCGCCCGCAGCTCCAGCTCCTTCACGAGCCGGCTCTGCTCCAGCCGCTCCCGGTCGCGCTCGGCCGACGCCTTCAGATCGGCCAGCATCTGCAGGAACGCGCCGGAGAGGATGCCGAGCTCGTCCCGGGAATTCGCCGGAAGCGCGGGCAGCGCCTCCTGAGGGCGGCCTTCCGACACCCGCTTCGCGGCCGCCACGAGGCGGTCGACGGGGCCGGTGACGCTGCGCGAGATCCAGACGGCCAGGGCTCCGCCGAGCAGCGTCTGCACGGCGATGACGGCGGCGCCAAGCCGGTTCATCCTCTCGTTCTCCTCCTGGATGCGGCGGAAGATCGGCTGGTCGAATTCGAGCTCGAGATCGACCAGCCGCCCGCCTTCTTCCCGGATGAAGCCGAGCGTCCGCTCCGCCGTCTCGTACCTCGTCAGCGCTTCTCCCGGCGAAGAAGCGGCGGACATCGCGGCGTTCTCTTGTTCCTGCAGCTTGTCCAGCAGGCGGACGAATCCGGCGGTCGCCGAAGAGAGGGAGGAGGGCCGGCCGGTCCGTTCCAGGCTCTCCCGCAGACGAAGCCGCTCTTCGCGTCTCCGTTCGATCTCGCCCCGCGTCTCGGGACCGGGATCGAGCAGGTAGCCGTAGACGGCCTGAAGCGACCGCTCGGCGCTCTGGACCGTCAGCTTGTACGTAAGCAGCCGGTCCATCATCCGGTCGTAGCCGCCCTGCACGACCGTCGTGCTCTGGAACAGGAAGAAGGCGACCGAGTCCGCCAGCAGGACGAGCAGCGGAATGACGAGAAGCAGCTTCGCCCGAATCGTCATCGGCCTGTCCCCCCGGCTTCCGCATCCTCGTGCCCGTCAGTATTCGAATTCTCGCCAGCATCCGAGTTCCCGCCAGTATCCGAATTCCCGCCAGCATCCGAATTCCCGCCGACATCCGAGCTAACGCCGCCTTCAGCGTTCCCGGCCTCGAGGGAGGCCTTGTCCAGCACGGCGGTATCGGTCAGCCGCAGCTCGGGCGGCTTCTCGCCGGCAAGATAGGACCGAACGACGTCGACCGCTTCCCAGCCCATCGAGTAAGGCTTCTGGACGATCGTCGCCTCGATCCGGGATTGCCGGATCGCCTGGCGCGTATTCTCCAGGTCGTCGAACGCGAACACGCTCACGGTCGAAGAGGCTTGCTCCCGCTGCACGGCTTCGGCGATGCCGAGGCCGTCCAGGGAGCTGAAGCCGACGATGGCGCGCAGGCCGGGGTTCTCGCGCAGCATCGCTTCCGCCTGCTGGGCCGCCTGCAGGCGCGAGATGTTGGAGATTCTCACGTCCGCGACCGACAGCTTCGGATAGCGTTCCAGCACGCCGCGGAACCCTTCCAGACGGAGACGCTGGTTGATCGCCTCGCTGCCGAGCAGAACGCCGATGCCGCCGGATTCGCCGACCGTCCGGACGACGAGCCGCCCCATCTCTTCGCCTGCCCGCTTATTGTCGGTTCCGACGTAGGCGATCCGCCGGCTGTCCGGCTCGTCCGCGTCGATCGTGACGACGGGGATCCCCTCGTCCGCGGCCTTGTCGATCAGCGCGGCGTAAGCCGGGTCGTCCACGCCCTGCACGAGCAGGGCGTCGAAGCCTTCCGCGATCGACTTGGCCAGGAGGCGGGTCTGTTCGCCCGCGTCGATCCGGAGCGGACCCGAATATTCGATCTCCATTCCGTATCGGGCGGCCGAAGCGCGCGCGCCTTCTTCCACGGAGCGCCAGAACGGGTTGTCCAGCTCCTGGGAGATGAGCGCGATCCGAAGAGGCGACGGCCCGGCGGCCTTCGGGGCTTCGAGCCGACCCGCCAGCTCGCGCGTGCGCAGCACCGAGGACGCGAAGCCGGCGAGCAGGGCGAGGAACGCGACGGCGAGCAGAAGGAGGCTAACGTTCCAGATGCGATTCGACATTCGGTTCTCCTTCGCTAAGGTGGATGGGTCTATCAGACATTATTCGAATTATTCGCGATCCCATACGAGGGGACGAGGGGCGCCGTTCAGCCGTTCGGCCGGTTCGGTCCGGGCCGGCGGGTCAGACCGGTCCGACCGAAGGCGAATAAAAAGCCCGCAGCAAAGCCGAAGCTTCGATGCGGGCCGTTATGAGAAGGATCCACTTATTTTCCCGCTTGCACGGCTCCCGAAGCCTTCACGTCCAGCACCGCTTGATGGATCCGGTCGAACAGGTCCTCAAGCAGCGGCTCCTCGATGCAGGAGAACGCGACGCGCAGGTCGGTCGGGCCGAGGGCGATCGCCCCGACTCCGTACTTCTCGTCCAGCAGGCGCTGGCGAACCGCCTCGGCGTCCACGGTCTTCAGCTTGAGACACATGAAGTAGCCGGAGTTGAACGGGTAGTACTCCCAATCGTCGCCGTACTTGCCGCTGTCGAGCAGCTGCTTCACCTTGTTGGCGCGTGCCTTCATGACGGCGAACTTCTCCGCCTTCTGGGTCTCGAAGTCCGGAGACTTCAGGGCGTCCAGCACGAACGTCTGCGACGGGTGCGGGCCGCTGGAGATCGTCGCGCGGATGATGCCGAGCGTCTTCTGCTCGAGGGCGGCGAGCGTCGCTTCCGTCCCCCCGCCGTAGGTGATGAAGCCGACGCGGAAGCCCCAGACGTACTCTTCCTTCGTCGCGCCGTCGATCTTGATCGGCAGAATTCTCTCGTGCAGGCCGCACAATTGTCCGAACAGGGATTCATGAAGCGAGTCTTCGAAAAACAGTCCGAAATAAGCGTCGTCCGTCACGACGACGACGTTGATTCCCGCATCGGCCGCATCCTTGATGGCGGCGACGATGGAGCGGCCTTCCTCGGCTCCCGGGGTGTACCCGGTCGGGTTGTTCGGGAAGTTGAGGACGACGATCGCCTTGCCCTTCTCCTTCTGCGCGAGCAGCGCGTCCCGCAGGGCGGCGGCGTTGAACTTGCCCTCCGAATCGTAGAGAGGGTACTCGACCATGACGGCTCCGCGGCGGATGCCGAACGTCAGCTCGTAGTTCTCCCAATTCTTCTCGGGCAGCACGACCGCGTCTCCGGCGTCGGCGAACAGGTCGGCTACGATGGACAGCCCGTGCGTGAGCGCGTTCGTCACGATCGGCAGGCTGATCGGATGCCCCTGGATCGACGGATTCTCCTTCAGCATCTTGTCGCGCCATACGGTGCGAAGCTCCGGCTTGCCCGCTGGAGGGGCATATTCGTACAGGTCCTTCGGATCGTAGGCGCTCAATTTATCCTGAATGACCTTCAGGTGCATCGGTTTGCCGTTCTCCGTGGCGATGCCGATGGTCGCGTTGTACGTCTTCGCCTTCTGCTTCGCTTCGGCGGACTGGCTCAGAATGCCGACCTTGGGGAAGTAAATCGCTCTGCCCAGGCCGGAGAGCATCTCCAGGACGCGCGGGCTCTCCCGCGAGATCGTGTCGTTCAACTGCTGCGCGAGGGGGTTCATTGCCTTCTCTTCCTTCCACGTGATCATGTTACGGCGAGTTCAACGGCTTCGCCGATCGTTCGCAGTTATTATACACTATTGGAATAGGTGCGTCACCGTAACCGAAGTCACAGGAAGGGAAAAAAAGTCAAGCCGAAGGTCCGGAAGACGGCTTCGGACCCGGAGCTCTCGCGCGGATCTCCTCGATCGTCCGCGCGTCGCCGGGACGGTCCCGCCCGGCCAGCGATTCGATGAGCTTCTCCCGCTTCGGCTCGGACAGGTTCTGCCCGAACTTGAACTTGCCCGCCATCTCGGCGATATCGAGCCGCATCACGGCGACTCCCCGCAGCGACGGCCCGTACTTGGGATCCTCGGGGTCGATGGGGGCGTGGCCGCCCTCCGGCTGCATGCTCGCCAGCAGCGCGGCGAGCGCTCTCGCCTTCTCGGCCGGATCCTCGACCTGCTCCACCGTTCCCCGCATCCGGACCGAGCGGAAGTATTGGGTGGCCGGGCACGCCAAGTATGGATCCGAGAAATAGGAAGGAATGAACGCATGGGCTTCGTAGACGACGAATTCCGCCCTGGAGTCGAGGGAGAGCCCTCTCATTTTCTCCCCCTTCTTGCTGCCGTGGAAATACGCCTTGCCGTCCGCGTACACGTAGTTGAGAGGAACGGCCTTGGGCCAGCCGTCTTCCCCCGCGAACGTCAGCACGCCGTCGCTGCGCTCTCGCAGAAATTCCTCGCATTCCGACCGGTCCGTCACTTCGAATTCTTGTCTTCTCATGTCTCTTCGTCTCCTATCCGCATCAAGTATGGGAACAGTCTAGTGCTTGGATTGACAAACGAAAAGATCCAATTATGATTAAAATGAATAGACCAATCGAACGGAGGATCGCGATGACGCTCCAGCTGCCCTACGACAGATATTTGGCCGAATGCGGCAGCAAGCATCTGGCCTTGTACCGGGCGCTTCGCGACGCCATCGCGACGGGCGCGCTGCCGCCGGGGGACCGCCTGCCGTCCTCGAGGCAGCTGGCCGCGGCATACGGCGTGTCGCGGGGGAGCGTGAGCCTCGCGTACGACATGCTGTCGGCGGAAGGCTACGTCCGGGCCGGCGTCGGCAAGGGGACGTTCGTCACCGGCGAGGCGGGCGCGCGCGCGGCAGGGGCGCCGGATTCGGCGGCCGGGACGAGCGGGGCGGCCGGGGAATCGACGGGCGCTCGTGGGGCGGCCGGGGATTGGCCCGGGGCGGCCGGCACCGGCGCGGGGAACGCTTCAGGCGGCGCGGAAGGTCGGGCGTCGGCTCCGGAGCTGTCGGCCTGGGGCCGCCGGGTAGCGGAGATGGAGGTCCGGAGGCGGCTCGGGAACGGACGGCGGGACGAGAGCCGGCCGGACGCCGTCTCCTTCGCGCCGAGGGGCCTGGGAGAGAGATGGTTCCCCTGGATGGAGTGGAAGTCTTCGGTGGCGGCGCAGTGGAGGAAGCTTGCCGACCGGCCGGACGACGCTTCCGAGACGGAAGGCAGCCTGGAGCTGCGCCGGCAGATCGCGGGCCGGCTGCGCCGGGAGCGCGGCATCGTCTGCCGGCCGGAAGAGGTGGTGGTGACCGGCGGCTCGATGCAGGCGATCGCGATTCTGGCGCAATTGCTGCTGGAGGAAGGCCGGTCCGCCGTCGTCGAGAACCCTTGCTATCCCGGCACGCGCGACGCGGTGACGGCGACGGGGGCGACGCTCGTGCCCGCACCGGTCGACGCCGAAGGGATCGTGCCGCGCGACTGGGACGCCGGGATGCTGTTCGTCACGCCGACGCGGCAGTTCCCGACGGGCGCCGTACTGAAGCTGGAGCGGCGGCTGGAGCTGCTGGCCTGGGCTTCGCGGCGGCAGGCCTGGATCGTCGAAGACGACTACGACAGCGACTTCCGCTGGGGAGGCCGGCCGATCGAGCCGCTCAAGTCGCTGGACCGCGAAGGCCGGGTCGCCTACGTCGGCAGCTTCTCCCGCTCGATGCGGGCGGAGGTGCGGATCGGCTACGCGGTGCTGCCCGCTTCGCTGCGGGAGCCGTTCGTCCGGGCGAAGAGCCTGTACGACCCTTACCCCGAAGGAATCGCCGAGCAGCGCGCGCTGGCGGAGTGGATGGCCGAAGGGGGCTACGACCGGCATATGCGGCGGTCGAGAAGGATTTTTCACAAGTTGCAGTCGAAGCTTCGAGAAGGGCTTGAAGTCGGCATGGGAGAGCTGTTCGAGGTCGTTCCGTCGGACGCGGGCCTGCTCCTGTTCGCCTACTGGAGAGGGAAGCCGTCCGACTATAGGCGGTTGACGGACCGGTGCCGGGAATACGGCGTCGGCTGGGGCGACGGGCGGAAGTATTCGGCGACTCCGGACGAGAAGGACGCCGGGAGGCCGTCCGCGCTGTTCGGGTTCGCCCACCTGGACGAGGCGGAGGTCGAAGAGGGCCTCTCCCGGATCCGGCGCGCCGCCGAGTCTCTCGGCTTGCTCGAATCGGCTCAATCTAATCAAGGAGGACGCGCCCATGCTTAATTTGTCGCCCGATTCCTTCGTGCTGCTTCCCTACTTCGCCAAGACCGTGTGCGAGCCCGGCTGGAAGTGGCAGAAGCGGGAGAAGCCCCTGGTCAACTACGACCTGTTCTACGTCTGGAGCGGGGAAGGGGAGGTCGTACTGAACGACGTGGCGTACCCGGTCGGCAAGGGAAGCTGCTTCCTGTTCCGTCCGGGCGACCATACGAGCGCGACCCACAATCCGCAGAAGCCGCTCGTGCTGACCTACATCCACTTCGACGTGAACGGGCCGGTCTCGCACGTACCCGAGCCTTACCGCAAGCTCGAGGACGTGTTCGAATTCGAGAACCTGCTGGCCCGCTACGTGCGGCTGTTCCTCGTGGAGACGTACGCGGCCGAGGAGGAGGCGCGGCTGATCCTGAAGCAGCTCATGATCCAGCTGCTTCGCTTCGACCGGGTCGAGCCCGTGGAGCGGAAGGCGAGCAACCAGCTGACCGAGAGCATTCACGAGGTCGCCAACTACATTCGCCAGCACCCGAGCATCCAGCACCGGGTGGACGACCTCGCCGCCCGGGCGGGCTTGTCGCCGCGCTACTTCTCGATCAAGTTCAAGGAGCTGATCGGCACTTCGGTGCAGACGTACATGATCCGGACCCGCATCGAGCGGGCCCAGCACCTGCTGCTGCACGCCGGCATGAACGTCACGGAGGTGGCGGACACGCTCGGGTACCGGGACATCTTCTTTTTCAGCCGCCAATTCAAACAATACACCGGCAAGAGCCCTTCGGAGATCCGATAGGGCTTCTTGTCCGGTTCGATACGCTTCGGCAACCCGCCGTTGCTCGGCTGCTATCGCGACACGCTGCCCAATTATTCGCAAACCCGAATCGCAAACCTGAACACAAACCTGAATCACAAACCTGAATCGTATACTTGTATCACACAATTACAATATTTACTCGTCCTCCGTACTCGCACGACGCATTTCCCCAGCACACTCCCCAACAACCTCAACATCCTGCACACAGACTACGTAACTTTCCATTTCAGAGAACTAATAATGGTAGCCATAAACAGTGATTACCGGAACAGCTATTTTGGAGGTTACAGAGGGCAGAGTGGCGGAGCGGGCTGCTGTAAGGTCCATTTTGGAGGTTACAGAGGGCGGAGTGGCGGAGGGTGCTGCTGTAAGGTCCATTTTGGAGGTTACAGAGGGCAGAGTGGCGGGGCGGGCTGCTGTAAGGTCCATTTTGGAGATTACAGAGGGCGGAGTGGCGGAGAGTGCTGCTGTAAAGTCCATTTTGGAGGTTACAGGAGGTGAAATGGCCGCATTCCCTAAGACGAGCGGAAGGCCCCATCCCCGTCAATTGGAGAAGGAGCCAGCCTTCCGCCGGAAGCCCGCTACACTCGAATCCTTTCAGCCCGGATCGCGCTTCGGCGCCAGAAGGCCGAGCTTGTCGCCCATCTTCACCTTGTCGCCGATCTTCAGATCGGAGCGCGGCCGGAACGTGCCGTTCTCCGTGAGCAGCACGACCGTCGAGCCGAACTCGAAGTAGGCCAGCTCCTGCCCGCGTTCGAGCTTCTTCGGCATCGGTTCCACGTACTGGATGCTGCTGACGTTCAAGGCGCCGACCTTGACGACGGCAATCTCGCCTTCCTCGTGCACAATGTAGGTGACGAGCCTCTCGTTGCGGGAGAGCACCCGGCGCATGGACGTGAGCCCGAATTCGTTGACGGGATACACGCGGCCCGCGATATGCTCGCTCTCGACCACCGTCCCCGAGCAGGGGGAGTGGATGCGGTGATAATCGGTCGGACTTAAGTACAACACCCAGAAGAAGCCGTCGCGATACTGGGCGATGCGAGGCGAGCCGTTCAGCAGCTCCTCGAGCGTATAGTCCTGGCCCTTGATCTGCAGCAGCAGGCCGTCCTTGATTACCCCGCAGGCGGTGATCAAGGCGTCCACGGGGCTGACGAGAGCGTCCGGCGTCTCGTCCACGGGACGGGAACCGGGCTTCAGCCGACGGGTGAAAAAGTCGTTCAACGAGGCGTACTCGCCGATCGCCTTCTCCGCTTCTTCGACGGGAATCCGGTAGAGAGCCGCGAAGCGGGGAATCCAGCGCCGGCTGATCGGCGATTTGGCCAATCGTCCCGTCAGGCGGGACACGAATTTGCGGGATGTGAGCTCCGTCATGGAGCGCAGCAGCCAACGGTTCATGCGGTCGGCCACTCCTTTGGTCGTATTCGTGATAGGGCCGAATGACGCGCGCGGGCGCCAAAAGCCAATTGCCTTTTAGTGTGACATAACGGCTATGAAAGTTCAATAAGAAGGAGAGGACAACCGCCGTGCTCGTTCGCCCCGAACGCGTGTATGCTATGACCGAAGCCCGTCGGCGAGGAGGGGGTTCATATGGTCAAAGCGGTCTTCGTTACGCCCGGAGCGTATCCGGTGCCGTCTCCGAATGGCGGGTCGGTCGAGCGAGTGGTCGAGAAGTTCGTTCCGCTGCTGACGCCTTACGTCGAAGCGTCGATCTACGGGAGAACCGCGCCGCGCCTTCCGGCCCGGGGGTATCTAAGCGGCGCCGCGTGCGAGCGGATCCCCGCGAAGGACAAGACGGAATACTGGCGTCGAGTGGCCAAGCGCCTGGCCGTCCGGCGTCCCCAACTGATCGAGATCGAGAACCGTCCCCGCATGGTCGGCACGTTCCGCAGGCGGTTCCCCGGCGCGCAAATCTGGCTTCACCTGCACTCCAACACGTTCATCAACAAGCCGTATTTGTCCCCGAAGCGGCTGCCGGCCTGCCTGGCCGCGGCGGACCGGATTATCGTCAACAGCCAGTATCTCAAAAATTACGTAACCGAACGGGCGCCCCAAGCCGCCCATAAGATCGGCGTCGTCTACCCGGGCGTGGACGCCGAGCGATTCGCGGGCTATTCCCCGGAAGCCGAGAGGGCCGCGAGAGGCTGGCAGAACCGCCGCATCGTGCTGTTCGTCGGCCGGCTCATCCCGCTGAAGGGAGTCCATCTGCTGCTCGAAGCGATGCCGGAGCTGATCCGCCAAGTTCCCGACGTTCTTCTCGTCGTCGTCGGGGGAGCGTTCTACGGCTCCGGGAAGTCCACCGCCTACGTCCGCAGGCTTCACCGGATGGCGAGGCCGCTGCGGAAGCACGTGGTTTTCCAGCCGTACGTCTCCCATCACGACATTCCCCGCTGGTTCGCGCTCGCTCACGTCGCCGCGGTTCCGTCCGTGCGCCGCGAAGCGTTCGGACTCGTCAACGCGGAAGCGATGGCCGCCGGCCTGCCGGTCGTGGCGAACCGGGTGGGCGGGATCGCGGAGATCGTGCAGGATGGCGCGACCGGCTTCCTGATCGATCCGGCGAACGCCCGGGCCGAGCTCGTCCAACGGCTCTCCCTGCTGCTGCTGAACGAAGAGCTGCGACTCGAGATGGGACGGCGGGGACGGGAGCGGGTGCAGGCCCACTTCACTTGGCAGCGAACGGCCGAACGATGGCTGAACGAGCTGCGGGCGACGATGCCCCATTCCGGACTGGGGCCGCCGCTCCCGCTGGAAGGACCGTAGCTCGAATCGGCCGAACGAAGGCTCCGTCCCTGTCCCCGTCTCAAGCGACCGGCATGAGATAGGAAATACCAAAATAAAACGGCTCCGATCGGCTTTTATCGAGCGAATCGGAGCCGTTTTTCTTGGCAAGCGGCGTGCCGGGTCCCTTTATTCGCGTTACTTGAAGAACGTCGAGTACAGCAGATACGCGTTCAGCACGACGATGACGGCCGTGATGACCCAAGCGGTGATGTTCAGCCACGGACGGTTGGCGAACTCGCCCATCTTTTTCTTGCTCGACGTGAACTTCACGAGCGGAATGACCGCGAACGACAGCTGCATGGACAGAATGACCTGGCTTAAGATCAGCAGATCCGTCGTGCCCTTCTCGCCGTACAGGGCGGTGACAATGACGGCCGGGATAATCGCGATCAACCGGGTGATAAGCCGGCGAAGCCACCCGGGCATCCGCATGTTCAGGAAGCCTTCCATGACGATCTGTCCGGCCAGCGTTCCGGTCAAGGTGGAATTCTGGCCCGAGGCGAGCAGCGCGACCCCGAAGAAGATCGAAGCCATCGTCGTGCCGAGAAGCGGAGCGAGCAGATGGTACGCCTCGCCAATGTCCGCCACCTCCGAGTGGCCGGTCGTATGGAACGCGGCGCCCGCGATGATCAGAATGGCGGCGTTGATGAACAGGGCGAAGAACAGGGCGATCGTCGAATCCCACGTCGCGTACTTGATCGCTTGGCGCTTGCCGAGCGTCGTCTGCTCGTATTGGCGCGTCTGAACGATGGAGGAGTGCAGGTACAGATTGTGCGGCATAACCGTCGCGCCCAGAATGCCGATCGCGATGTACAGCTGGGCGGAGTCGGTGACGATGCCCGTCGTCGGGATGAAGCCCTTCATCACGTCCCCGAAGGCCGGATGCGACAGGAACAGCTCCGCGGCGAAGCAGAGACCGATAATGGCGATCAGCGCGATGACGAACGCTTCGAGGTAACGGAACCCCTTGTTCTGCAGGAAAAGAATAAGGAGAACGTCCAGCGCCGTCAGTAGGACGCCGTAAACGAGCGGAATGCCGAACAGCAGGTTCAGGGCGATGGCGGCCCCGATCACCTCGGCCAGATCGCAAGCGGCGATCGCCAGCTCGCACAGAATCCACAGCCCGAACGAGACCGGCTTGCTGTAATGGTCCCGGCACGCTTGCGCGAGGTCCCGGCCGGTCACGATGCCGAGCTTGCCCGCGAGCGCCTGCAGGACAATGGCCATCAGGTTGGAGATCAGAATGACGGAGAGCAGCGCGTACCCGAACTGGGAGCCCCCCGCGATATCGGTCGCCCAGTTGCCGGGGTCCATATAGCCGACGGCTACCATATAGCCGGGGCCGACGAAAGCGAGGAACTTGCGGAAGCCGGAGCCGCTCTTGGGGATCTTCAAGGAACGGTGCGCTTCCGGAAGGGAAGGCTGGTTGGCGTTCCTCCTCCATCCGCGGCCGGACTTGGATGTCGTGACGGCGAGTTCATCTTGCATGGCGAATCACCTCTTCGCGTATAGTCAAAGTTGTTCTTGGCAACCTTTGTGGCGCTTAAGACATAATGTTTCCTCAGGGCAAAAAATCTTGTTGGTTCTAATATACGCCCGGGGCCATGAATTGTAAACTGTTATTTTCGAGCCGCCATTCCCGTGTCGCGCCTATGGGTGAATGCATATGATACGTTAGATTGCATGCTGGGAAGGAGATGGACATGAAGAAGAGCGGCAAAGGCAAAAAAAATCAAAACGCGCGCCGGCCTTTATATTATGTAGATAATCCGAACAAGATGGAGCTAGCCTGGCTGGACGACATAAAAAAGCCAAGCTCCAGCTCCAAGCCGGTGAGCGTTCACGGAACGGCAATGGCCGAGCGGGCCGCGGGCCAAGGAACGAGCCAAACGCGCGGCTCGACCTCGGACGAAGCGTACCAAGCCGCGGACCTCGCAGCCCAAGCCGAAGCCGACCGCGTCGAGGAAGCCGTCTCCGCAACGGAGCCTGCCGCGGAGATCGTCCAAGCGGTCGAAGAGATCGTGGCGGTCGTCGAGGCGGCGGACAGGCAAAAGGCGGAGGAAGCCGTTGCGTTAACGGAGAAGCTGCTGCAGGATGAAGCGCCTGCGGAGGAGTCCGCCCAAGCGGAAGCGCCGTCCGCGCCGAACCTCCCGGAGGAAGCGGGGGAGGAGGAAGAGCCGGAGCTCGATCCCCGCGAGCACCGGAACTGGCGCCATCAGAAGCTGGCCGAGAAGCGTATTCCGGACCGTCCGGCTCCGATCGTCTACACCGACGATCTGGCGGACGAATCGGTTACGTCCGACAAGCTGGCCCCGTTCGCCGTCGGCCCCAACAATCTGGCGGCCGAAGCGGTAAAGACGGAGGCGCTGGCGGACTTCTCGGTTACCTCGATCAAGCTCGCGGATGGCTCCATCACTTCCTCCAAATACGCCCCGGAATCGATTACGGGCGAGCATCTGACCAAGAACTCCATCTCCGGCCAGAAGATCCGCGACCGTTCCATTACAAGCGAGAAGCTCAAAGACGGAAGCGTCTCTTCGGAGAAGCTGGCCGACCGCACGATCAGCGCCGACAAAATCGCCGAGGGCTCCATCCAATCGAAGCATTTAAGCTTGTCGATCATTACCTCCGATCTGCTCAAGGACCAATCCGTCACTTCCGAGAAAATTCGCAGCGGCACGATCCGCAGCGAGAATTTATCCAACGAGTGCATCGATACCTCCAAGCTGGCCGACGGCGCGGTGACGTATTCCAAGCTGCGGGACGAAGCCGTCACCGAGAGCAAGATCGCGCCGTCTTCGATCGATTCCCGCCATCTGAAGCCTGGCTTAATCTTGGCGGAACACGTGGCCGCGGGTACTCTGCAGGGAAAGCATCTGGCTCCGCAAGCCGTCAACGCCGACAATCTCGCCGAAGGAGCCGTGGGAACGGAACAATTGGCGGATCAGTCGGTAACGGGAAACAAGCTAGGGAAGGAGTCCGTTCAAAGCGACCATCTGGCGGAAAAGTCCGTCCTAAGCGGCCACCTGGCGGAAGGGGCCGTCGATAGCGCCCACCTCGCCGACGGTTCGGTAACGGCTCCCAAGCTTGCGGAGCGTTCGGTCACGACCGTCAATCTGGTCGAGCACGCGGTCACTTCCACCAAGATCGCCGACCAGAGCATCGTGTCGGGGAAGCTGGCGGACGAAGCCGTTCAGACGCGCCATCTGGCGAAGGGAAGCGTCCAAGCCGACAAGCTGGCCGACCACCTGATTGGCCGTCGCCACCTGACCGAAGGAGCGATCGAAGGACGGCACCTGACGAACAAGTCGATCTCGCGGGACCATCTGCAGGACGGCGCCGTTCATACGAGCCAGCTCGCTCCCGAAGCCGTGACCCGCAAGCAGATCGCGGACGGCGCGGTCGGCACCGGGCAGCTCGCCCCGGGAGCGGTGAAGGCCGCGCAGATTGCGGACGGCTCGGTGGAAGCGCGGCATCTGGCCGCAGGCTCCGTCCGGACGCCGCATCTGGCGGAGAACAGCGTGACCAGCGACAAGCTGGTATCGGGAAGCCTGCGGCCGATCCACTTCGGGGAGGAGTCGGTCAAGGGCGAGGCGATCGCGAAGCAGACGATCGAAGGCAAGCACCTGCGCCCGGGCTTGATCGGGCCGGCCCACCTGGCCGCCGATTCGGTCGGCACTTCCGCGATGCAAGCCGAATCCGTCACGTCGGAGATTCTGGCTCCCGGTTCGGTCGGCGAACGGCAGCTGGGGGTCCGCTCGATTTTCTCGCACCATCTGACCGATCACTTGATCACTTCCTTGAAGCTGTCGCCGGAGAGCGTCTCGACCGATAAGCTGGCGGATATGTCGGTGACGACCTCGAAGCTGGCCGATCAGAGCGTGACCGCCGCGAAGCTGTCCGAAGGCTCGGTCGGCAGGAACGCGATCGCGAAGGGAGCCGTCGGCAAGGAGGCTATCGACCAGGCGGCGGTCGGACCGAAGCAGCTTCAGCGGGGAGCGGTGCATGCCGAACATCTGGCCGAAGGCAGCGTCGGGCATTCCGCGCTCGCCGATAAATCGGTTCATTCGGACGCGATCCAGGACGGCGCGGTCACGCAGCGGCATCTGGACGTGGAAGCCGTCGCCAGCCGGCATTTGGCGGCCCAGTCGGTGCTCGGCTATCACCTGGCCGACGACAGCGTGAGGGAGGTTCATCTGACCGAAGGCTCGGTCAGCTTCTCGAAGCTCGCGGATAACAGCGTCGGGGACCGTCATATACAGAACGGCTCCGTTCAGTCAAGACATCTGGTCTCCGAGTCGGTGGCTTCCCATCATTTGCAGCGGGAGATCGTGGGGGCCGAGCATCTTCGCGAAGCTTCCGTGCAAGCCGATCATCTCTCGGAAGAGAGCGTCGGGGAAGAAGCTCTCGCCGAAGGCGCCGTGACGACCTCGAAGCTGGCGGACGGCAGCGTGACGCTGCAGAAGCTGGCCGCGGGCAGCGTAGGGAGCGAGCATCTGCTGCTCGAATCGGTGGGGGGCAAGCATCTGAAGCCGGATGCGGTTCAAGGCTACCACCTTCGCAAAGGCTCCGTCTCGATCTCCCATCTCGCCCCGGATATGTTCGCCCTGGCGAAGCTGGCGGAGAGAAGAATCGATTCGGAGAGATTGGAGCCTTCCGCCGTCGCTAGCGTCCATCTTCGGGCCGAATCCGTCACGGAGGATAAGCTGGCCGCCGGCAGCGTCACGGAGGATCGCTTGGCGAACGGTGCGGTCGTGACGGAGAAGCTGGCCGATCGCGGAGTTACGGAGGCGAAGCTTCGCGAAGGCAGCGTAAGCGCCGAGAAGCTGGCGAACGGCAGCGTGACGGCGGAGAAGCTGGCCGACGGCGCGGTCGCCGCCAGAGCGATCGCCGATGCCGGCATATCGGGCGACAAGTTGGCGGACGGCGCGGTCTCGGGCGTGAAGCTGGCGGACGGGAGCATCGACGGTTCGAAGCTGGCGTATGGCAGCGTCGGATCGGAGCATCTGGCCTACGGGAGCGTTCGCGAAGAGGCATTGGCGGACGGCAGCGTGACGGCGGAGAAGCTGGCGGACGGCCAAGTGCCCGAGAGGAAGCTGGCGGAGGGGGCGGTGACGGAGAGCCGTCTCGCAGACGACTCGGTGACGGAGCGGAAGCTCGCCGAAGGAAGCGTGACGGAGAGCAAGCTGGCGTTCGGGGCGGTCGCTTCCGGAGCGCTGGCCGACGGGGCGGTGACGGAATGGAAGCTCGCCGCCGGATCGGTCACGGAGACGAAGCTGGCCGACGGGGCGGTGACGGGCGTCAAACTCGCGGACGGCAGTATCTCCGGCGCGAAGCTGGCGTACGGCAGCGTAACGGAGAACGCGCTCGCGTACGGTTCCGTGACCGGGGCCCAGTTGGCCGATGCCGCCGTATCCGAGTCGAAGCTGGAGGACGGCAGCGTGACAGCCGCCAAGCTAGCGGACGAGGCGGTCGTCGCGGCGAAGCTGGCGGACGGCGGAGTGACCGAGTCGAAGCTGGCGGACGGGAACGTCACGACGCCCAAGCTGGCGAACGAGTCGGTCACGACGGAGAAGCTGGCGCTCGGCGCCGTAGGGGAGAACCAGATCGACGACGGCAGCGTCACGGTGCGCAAGCTGGCGGCGAACGTGGTGGAGTTTCTCATGATGTCCGGCAAGCCCGTGACGGAGGATCGACTTACGAACGGGAGCGTGACGGCCGCGAAGCTGGCCGCGGACAGCGTGGGTACCGATAAGCTGGCCAGCCGGGCGGTGACGTCGGAGAAGCTGGCCGAGGCCAGCGTCGAATCGGCTCATCTCGCACCAGGGGCGGTCACGTCGGAGAAGCTGGGCATTCGCAGCGTCGGCTCCTCGCATTTGATCGCCGGAACGGTTCTGTCCCATCATCTCGGCGAGCAGTCGGTGCTGACGGCCCATCTGGCGGCGGGTTCGGTGATGAGGGATCAGCTGGCCGACGGCAGCGTGAATGCGGCGAAGTTGGCGAATGGAAGCGTGGACGCGGCGAAGTTGGTCGACGGAAGCGTGAATACGGGGAAATTGGCCGATGGCAGCGTGAACGGCTCGAAGCTGGCGGAAGGCAGCGTGGGGCCGGCGCATTTGGCCCAGGCTATCGTCGGTTATGATCATCTGACGGATGAATTGAAGGAAGAGCTGAAGCTCTCGTCAGGCAGCGTAGGGACGGAACATCTGGCCGACGGCAGCGTGAATGCGGCGAAGTTGGCGGACGGCAGCGTGGACGCGGCGAAGTTGGCGGACGGCAGCGTGGGCGCGGCGAAGTTAGCCGACGGCAGCGTGGACGGCTCGAAGCTTGCGGAAGGCAGCATAGGCTCGGCGCATTTGACTGAGGGCATTGTCGGCTACGACCATCTGACGGATGAGCTGAAGGAAGGACTGAAGCTCTCGTCAGGCGGCGTAGGGACGGAACATTTGGCCGACGGCAGCGTGAATGCGGCGAAGTTGGCGGACGGCAGCGTGGACGGCTCGAAGCTTGCGGAAGGCAGCGTCGGCTCGGCGCATTTGGCACAAAGTGTCGTTGGCTACGACCATCTGACGGATGAGCTGAAGGAAGGACTGAAGCTCTCGGCAGGCGGCGTAGGGACGGAACATCTGGCCGACGGCAGCGTGAATGCGGCGAAGTTGGCCGACGGCAGCGTGGACGGCTCGAAGCTTGCGGAAGGCAGCGTCGGCTCGGCGCATTTGGCACAAAGTGTCGTTGGCTACGACCATCTGACGGATGAGCTGAAGGAAGGACTGAAGCTCTCGGCAGGCAGCGTAGGGACGGAACATCTGGCCGACGGCAGCGTGAGTGCAGAGAAGTTGGCGAATGGTAGCGTGAACGGCTCGAAGCTTGTGGAAGGCAGCGTCGGCTCGGCGCATTTGGCACGGAGTGTCGTTGGCTACGACCATCTGACGGATGAGCTGAAGGAAGAGCTCAAGCTGTCGTCAGGCAGCGTAGGGACGGAACACCTGGCCGACGGCAGCGTGGACGGTTCGAAGCTTGCGGAAGGCAGCATAGGCTCGGCGCATTTGGCACGGAGTGTCGTTGGCTACGACCATCTGACGGATGAGTTGAAGGAAGAGCTGAAGCTCTCGGCAGGAAGCGTAGGGACGGAACACCTGGCCGACGGCAGCGTGGATGGCTCGAAGCTGGCGGAAGGCAGCATAGGCTCGGCGCATTTGGCACGGAGTGTCGTTGGCTACGACCATCTGACGGATGAGCTGAAGGAAGAGCTCAAGCTGTCGTCAGGCAGCGTAGGGACGGAACACCTGGCCGACGGCAGCGTGAACGGCTCGAAGCTCGCGGAAGGCAGCGTAAGCGCGGAACATGTGGCCCAAGGAGCCATCACTTCAGACAAATTGGCGATCGGGTCCGTAACGGCCGAACAACTTGGCGACGGCAGCGTGACGAAGCAAAAGCTGTCCGCCGAGCTGCTGGAGTGGATATCGACCTCCGTCCAATCCGACGAGCGCAACGTGCAGTCGGATAATGATCCTATTTTGTCGGATAGGTTGGCCCCGAACTCCATTCAAAGTCAGCATATCGAACCGGGCAGCATACAAACTTCGCATTTGGCGGCAGGAAGCGTTCGAACGGATCTGTTGGCCGACGGAACGATTACGGGGGATAAACTGGCTAACGACTCCGTGAGCGCGGAGCACCTGGTTAACGGCAGCGTATCCATTCAAAAGCTGTCGGGCGATCTGGTCGCTTATCTGTCTCTCGCAGGCAAACCCATCACTGGCGATCGTTTATCCAATGGAATCGTTACGACGGAGAAGCTGGCTCTGAAAAGCGTTGGAACCGACCAGTTGGCGAACCGATCGATTACGCCGGAGAAACTGGCCGAATCCAGCGTAAGGGCCGAGCATCTGGACGCAGGGGCCGTGACGGCAGAGAAAGTCGCCGTTCGCAGCATCAGTTCGTCGCACATTATCCCGGGTTCCATCCTGCCTTACCATCTTGGCGAGGGAGCGATCAAGGAGAGTCATCTGACTGACGGCATCGTGAGCGGCTCCAAGCTGGCTCCAGGCAGCGTGGCTTCGGAGCATCTGGCCGAACAGCTGAAGGAAGAGCTGAAGGAAGAGCTTAAGGATGGACTGAAGCTGGCGGCGGGCAGCGTAGGCGCCGAGAATCTGGCGGAAGGCAGCGTCGGAACGGCACACCTGGCGGACCGCAGCGTGAACGGCTCGAAGCTGGCCAACGGAAGCGTTGGGCCGGAGCATCTGGCCGACGGCAGCGTCAACGGAGATAAGCTATCCGGTCAATTGGTCGATTTTCTGTTGGAAATTCAAGGCAACGTCGTTCAACAACAGCACGAGATCGCGCAGTTAAAGCCGGCTCCGGGGGGCATAACGACGGACCTCTTGGCGGACGGCAGCGTGAACGGAACGAAGCTGGCCGCCGGCAGCGTGACGAGCTCGCATTTGGCCTTCCTGCCGCTGGCGGCGTCGCTCCCCAACGTCTCGCTGACGTTCGGCAACGAAGCTTACGAGTTCAGCGGCTCGATGGAGAGCATGGAGCTGACCGTCGCTTTCGCGGAACCGTTCAAGGATAATGCTTACGCAATCATCGCCATGACCGATCATCTCTCCTGCTCGTGCTACCTCAAGAGGAAAACTCCGGGAGCGGCCGTGCTCGAGGTCGTGCGCACGCGGTTGGCTCCCGAGCCCCGCGGATGGATCCAGTGGATCGCCGTAGGAACGAAATAAATAGCCGATTGGCCAGAGGATCCGGCGACATCGCCGGGTCCTCTTGGCGTCTCGGCCTGCCGAAGGCTATCGCCACGCCGTACAGATGCCGTTGCGCATGGACACGTTACACATACAATGTCATGTACGCCGATGCCCGAGCCGGAGGGGGTGGGAGAAGATTGGCAAGCAAAATCGGCAAGGGAAGAAGGCGTTCCCCCGTCGCCGCGACCCGTAAACGAAGGAGCAGACGGCGGCCGGTCCCGGTCAGGGGAGGAGCCGAATCGCCGTTAAGAGGGGAGCCGGCGGCTTACGTTCCGTGGACGGCTCCTTACGTATCCGTCATTGTGCCCGTCATGAACGAGAAGAGGACGCTGGCCCGGGTTCTCCGGGAAGCGAGCGCCGTTCATCCGAGCACGGAAGTGATCGTCGTCGCCAACGGGTCGACGGACGGTTCCCTGAAGATCGCCCGGGACAGCGGCGCCAGGGTTCTCGTCTTCGACCGGCCGCTCGGGCACGACGTGGGGCGCGCGATCGGAGCGAGGGAAGCCCAAGGTCAAATTCTGCTGTTCATCGACGCCGATATGGTGATCCCCGCCTCCGCTCTGAGGGACTTCGTCCAAGCGGTCGCGAACGGCACCGACGTGGCGTTGAACGATTATTCCGGCCCGACGCGGCGCGAGGCCGTTCATAGCGTCGTGCTGGCGAAGCACGCGCTGAACGCGCTGCTGGAGCGGCCGGACCTGGAGGGCGCGTCGATGACCGCCGTTCCTCACGCCGTCAGCCGGAGAGCGCTCGAGACGATCGGCCCCGCGGCGCTCGCGGTTCCGCCTCTCGCCCATACGATGGCGATTCACTCCAAGCTGGCGGTCCGGCGGGTCCGGCACGTCGACGTCGGGCAATTGAACCCCCTCAGGGTGAAGCGGGAACGGCACAATTCGCTCGAACCGCTCATCGTCGGCGATCATCTGGAGGCCATACAATGGCTCGTGCGCCAAACCGACGACCGGGGAGGCCGCGACGACGGAACCCGCAAGAGATGGATGGTGAGGTGAGCCGATGGAACGCTTGAAGCGCCGCGCGAGAGCGAGTCGGAAGGTCGGCGGCGTCTCCCGCGCCGCCGCGGCTTCGAAGCGGCGATACCGGACGCAGCGCGGACGCAGGTCCGCGGCGAAGGGGACCCGTTATCGAAGACGAAGAGCGGGAGCCGCCCCATCCGCTCCCATCGTCCCCTCCGCCCGTCCCGCAGCCTCCGCGGCTTCGCTCGCGGCATGGCGCAGGGAGGGAATGACGCTGGGGGCGGCCTGGAGGTCGGAGCATCCATCCGGCACTCCGGAGGAGCTGAAGTCGTTCGTTCAGGAGCGGTGGACCCGGATGGCGCGGGACGGAAGCGGGAAGCCGGGGACCGCTCCGGGCGCCGGCTGGGCCGAGATCTGGGAGCGAGGCAGGGCGTTCGGGGAAGGAGCGATGGAGGGAGCGGGACTCCCTTCGGGCTTCGTGCCCGTGCCGCTGCAGGGCAGCGCCGCGGCTGTCCTCTACGCCGAACCGATGTCCGCCCGGAGCCTGACGTCCGTCCTGTCCGTGCTGGACCTCTTGCCTCTGACCGAGATCGTCATCGTCTCCGGGAACGCGCCGGAGTCTTGGCTGACGGCCGCGAGGAGCCATCCGAAGGCGACGATCGCCCACGATCCCGATGCCGTCCATGCCGACGTCGGACGGGCTCTGGGCGCCAAGCTGACGGGGGCGGACATCGTCCTGTTCGTGGACGGGGAACAACCGGCCCCGGCGGAAGAGCTGGCCCGCTTCCTGTGGGAATGCGACGGCAGGCTCGACGTCGCCTTGAACGACGTCTCGCCGGAGCATCGGATGTTTAACGAACGCAATGCCGTTCTCCGGCTCCATGAATTTCTCAACGTTACGCTCGGTCGCGCCGACCTGAAGATGAACACGATGGCCTCCTTGCCGTTCGCGTTGTCCCGCAACGCCCTGGATTCGCTCGGCAGCGCCCTGCTGGCGGTTCCGGTCAAAGCCCATGCCGCGGCCGTCCTGAGAGGCCTGCGCATCGGAACGGCCGGAGAGGTCCGCGGGCCTTCCCCGTTCGGGGCGGAGGCTCCTCCGCCTCTCTTGCGGGTAGCGGCGGGCGATCATATCGAAGCGTGGAGGGAAGCGATGACGGCGAGAGGCTCTCGCCTTCACTTCGTCGACCGGGCAAGGAACCGGGGGGCCGTAGGAGGAGTGACAGCCGATGCGGGCATCCATCATAATCCCGACGAATGACAGATTGGACTTGTTGATCCGGTGCGTCGAATCCGTTCGCCGGTACTCTCCGGAGGACATTGAGATAATCGTCGTCGACAACGGATCGGCCGACGGGACGATCTCCTGGTGTCTGCGCGAGCGAATCCGATTCGTCTCGCTGGCTCGCAACGAGGGCTACCCGGCGGCTTGCAACAAAGGCCTGCGGGTCGCGGCGGGAGACGCGCTGGTGCTGCTTAACAACGACACGGTCGTCTCCTCCCGCTGGCTCGACAATCTGCTGGCCGCCTTGTACAGCGCCCCGGATATCGGCATGGTCGGTCCGGTCACGAATTACGCCAGCGGCAGGCAGCAGGTCCGCTACCCGTACGCCGACCTCGAGGAGTTCCAGCGGATCGCGGCCGAGGTCAACGTCTCCGATCCGGCCAAGTGGATCCGGACGGAGCGCATCGTAGGCGTCTGCCTGGCCTTCCGCAGGGAGCTGATGGAACGAATCGGCCTGCTGGACGAACGCTTCTCGCCCGGCCATTACGAAGACGACGATTACTGCCTGCGCGCCCGTCTGCACGGCTTCGGGCTGCTGATCTGCCCGGACGCGCTCATTCACCACGAAGGAAGCGCCAGCTTCGCGCGGGACGGCGCGGAGGCGCAGCAACGGCTCGTCGAACGGAACTACCGTTTGTTCCTGGACAAATGGCAGGTCGATCCGCGGGCCTTCATCTGATATTGCTGTCCGACAGCATGAATCGAGGAGGGTGTTCGTTGAAGGCAGTCATACTGGCTGGGGGGACGGGAACTCGCCTTAAGCCGTTAACCTTCTGGACCAACAAGCATTTGCTTCCCGTCGGCCACTACCCCATGATCTGCTACGGCGTCGCCAAGCTGAGGGAAGCGGGAATCCGGGATATCGTAATCGTAACGACGAGATTGGCGTTGGGAGCCTTCGCGGAGGTGCTCGGCAGCGGAAGGGACTGGGGGGTATCGATCGTCTACCGGGTGCAGGAGGAGGCCGGCGGAATCGCCCAAGCGCTGGAGCTGGCCCGCCCGGTCATGGCAGAGGGAGAGAAGTTCGTCGTCCTGCTGGGCGACAATCTCTTCGAGCAGTCCCTCCGTCCCTTCGTCGAAGACTTCGAACGGCAGACAAGCGGGGCGATGGTTCTTCTCAAGGAAGTGGACGATCCGAGGCGATACGGCGTTCCGAAGCTGGAAGAAGGAAGCGGCCGAATCGCCTTCATCGAAGAGAAGCCGGAGAATCCGTTGTCGCCGTATTGCGTGACGGGCATGTATTTCTATCCTTCCGACGTCTTCGAGATCATCGACAAGGTGCATCCGTCCGATCGGGGAGAGCTGGAGATCACGGACGTCAACAACGTGTACGCTCGCGAAGGGAGACTGGGCTACCAGGTGCTTGACGGCTGGTGGACGGATGCCGGAACGTTCGACTCGCTCGAGGAGGCTGGCCGGAGACTGAAGGGGACGTTGCCATGAACAAATCGACAGCCGCCTCCGTCCCGAACGTTCGGCGAGGCAAACCGAAAGGCCGCAAGGGCGGCTTGAGACGAAGGGCGGGACCGACTCGCCGAACGGCTGCCTCCTACCGGCGCGCCGACGGGCGCCGGAGCCGAAGGAACCGGTTCGCGGAGACCGTTCCCGCCGAGATCGTTCTCCCGGAAGGACCGGCCGCAAGAGGCTACGAGGAAGGGTACCGGGACGGAGTGTACGCCGGGGGCGAAGGGCTGCTGGAAGCCCATCTGCCGCCGGACCTTCTGATCCCGAACCTGACGCTGGACGAGGTGTTGGCCGCCGGCGTCGAAGCGCTCCGTCCGAGAGCCATTCCGCTCCTTAGCACGGCGGCCGTCTACGAGGAAGCGGAGCGGATGCTGAAGGAGAAGCAGCCGTACGCGCTCGTCCGGCTGGGCGACGGGGAGCTGTTGACGATGGCGCAGGACACCGTCCTTCCTCCCGACGAAGTGCGGAGGCAAGGGTATTTTCTGGCCTACGCGGGAGTGGACGCGCCGGATTTGCGCGCGAGAGACGAGCTGGCGGCGTCTATGAGGCTGGCTTCGCTCGTCGGCGTGCCTCAGTCCCGCCAGCCTTTTTTCCAACCGCTGCTGTTCGCCATATGGAACGCTTACGGGATTCGGCCGGAGACGCTGAGGCTGACTTCTTCTACCATTAACTATTCCTTGCATGAGCAAGGCTATCTGCACCGTCTCATGCAGGACCGGCGCGTTCTCGTGATCGGCAACGTCGCGCGGGAGCTGGCTCAGGCGTTGGCCTCCCAAGGCGTCTCGATCGCGGGAGCGGTCAGTCCCGTCCGGGGAATGAACGATCTGCACCGCGTCGTCGAGGAGGCCGCGTCGTACGATTTCGATCTGGCCCTGGTGTCCGCGGGCATCGCGGCCGTGCCGATCTGCGTCCATCTGGTCGGGAGAACCGGCAAGGCGGCGATCGACTTCGGCCATATGGCGAACCGGATCGCGGGCGTCGGTCCGAGCGGACGAAGGGGATAGCGGACATTCGACCAGAAGAGGTGAACGACATGAAGGTCATTAAGGCTTCGAGCCCCCGTACCCGCCGGGCGTCCGCCCGCCCTCCGGCATCCCGGCGAGCCCGCGCGCGCGGCCGCGGGAAGACGCGAACGGCGACCGTCGCGAAGCGGTTCGAGGAAGGCTTCGGAGAGGGCTATCGGGAAGGCGTGCAGGCCGGGCTGCACAGCTTCGCGACGGGCTTCGAAGGAACGAGCATCGTCATCCCGACGTACAATCAGCTCGATATGCTCCGGCAATGCATCGCCAGCATCATGGACAACACCGACCTTCCTTACGAGATCATCGTCGTGGACAACGCCTCCACCGACGGGACGGCTTCGTACCTGCAGATGCTCGGAGGGCAGGTGAGATACCGGACGCTCGAAGCCAACAAGGGCTTCTCCGGCGCGGTCAATGTCGGGCTCATGATGGCGAAGGGCAGCACGATCGTCCTCCTGAACAACGACACGGTCGTCGCCGAGAGGTGGCTCGACAACCTGCTGGCCTGCCTGAACAGCGACCCGCGAATCGGCATGGTCGGACCGGTCACCAACTATATCAGCGGGGAACAGCAGATCGAGGTGCCGTACGCCGACATCCGGGATATGCCCGCCTTCGCGAGGGAGTTCAACCGGTCGAACCCTGCCCTCTGGCGGCGCACCGACCGGTTGGTCGGCTTCTGCGTACTGTTCCGCAGGGAGCTGTTTCGCCAGGTCGGCTACTTCGACGAAGGCTTCGAGCTCGGGAACTTCGAGGACGACGACTTCTGCATCCGCGTCCGGATGCTGGGCAGAAGCCTCGTTATCGCCCGGGACACGTTTATCCATCATTACGGCAGCGTAAGCATGAAGGCGCTCGGAGACCGGTTCATGCTGGTGAACGACCGGAATCAGCATTACTTCCTGGACAAATGGCTGAATCCTTACGAATGGATACACCGGATTTTGCAGTTGACGGACGAATCCGGACGATCGGGCTACGACATGGCCGCGCTCTTCCCGTCCGGAGTCGCCGTCAAAGGTCTCGGGGCGACCGTCTACTGGATCGACGGCGGAGTCCGCCGCCCGGTGGAGGGCGTGCTCTCGATTCCGATCGCGCGGCTCTCGATGGTGGATATTCAGCGTTGGCCCGCGGCCGAACCGATCTCCGCCGTCGAGGCGGAGCGCCGCTGGCTCGCGACGGAGGGGCCGAACCGGGAGCCGCAGGGGCTCGTTCGCCTGCCCGGCGGGGCTATCTTCCTGATCCGGGGAAGAACGGCGCGGCGGGTCATCAGCCCTTCGGCCCTGGAGGGGTGGCATCTGCACGAGAAGCCCTTCCGCGAGATCGAGCCGGAGGAGCTAGCCGAATTCGAGGAAGGATTGCCGGTCATCGCTCCGCCGCAGCTTCGGCAAGCCTTGTAAAAGCCGCCGTGCTCCGTGCGTCCTTCTCCGCGCGACTGTTCGGATCGGCCGTTCCCGCAGAGAAGGTCCGGCCGCTGCTTCGCCCGCCGGACCTTCTTCGTTGCGGCGGCCGGCGGGCGGCCGGGCGCTCGCCTGGCGGCCGAGGTTCCGATGCGAGAATGCGGAACCGTTTACATAATCGATTAGGAGCGAGAACGACGATCCGCCTTCCGGATTCCCCCCTCCAAGCGCCCGGGAGAAGGGTTCCGCCGCCGAGACAGTGGCAAGCGCCGCCGGGCGGCATATGTTGTAGAAGACATGACGGCGCGAGCCCTTGGCGCCGACTTCGCGAAGAATGGGGGGACGGGCGCATGCAGGAATTAATGACGGAGATCGTCGTCCATCTGTCGCACTCTCATCAGCAGATGGCCAGAATCTTGGACGCCAAGCGCCAGGTAGCCGTGCGAATGGCGCAGATGGTGCACATTTTACCGGATGAGCACCCCCAGCTGGACGGGTTGGAGGGGCTGTTGGACGGATCCTCGCAGGTGACCAAGAGCGTCATCGCTTACGTCAACAGCCTCGCGGACCTTCAAGAGGCGATGGCGGACAGCCTCACGCAGCTCGTTAAAGCCGTCGCCGACACGGACGAGGAATAACACCGGGCTCCAATCGCTAAGCCGGGCTTCTCGCGCGAACTCGAAGGGAAAGGAGGGGGCGGAAGATGAACCGCGAGCAAGCTTATCATCTGACGTTGGATGCTCTTGCCAAATTGCAGTGGAACACGGCCATGATTCTCGAAGCCAAGGCGACCGAGGCGGAGAAGGTGAGGAACTGGCTGCTTACGCACATTACGGGAGATACCTATGTCGCCCATTCCGACCAGCTGTCGACCTCTCTCAAGATCCACGAGCAGAACGTGGAACTGATCGACGGCCTGACGAAGCTGTGCCACGGCCTGAATCGGAACATGAAGGCGATTCTGGAGCCGGAGGGCGACGACGCCGGCATGGGTTCCTTGATGGAAGGGCTGAATACGGGCGATAGCGAATTATGAGCCGGCTTGGAAAAGAGTGGGAAGTGAAGCTCGATCTGCTCCAATCGATCGCGCGCAGCCAGGCAGCGCTGGCCCGGATGCTCGAGAGCGTCGCCGACGTCGCGGAAGGCAGCGAGTCCGCCGCCGCCGCTCTGCGCGAGCACGCGAGAGTGCTGACCAATCTGCAGGGAGCGCTGCTCGGGGCCGTCGCGGGAACGTCCTGGCGTCCTCCCGTCGCCGGGAAGCCGGCACGGCCCTGGCTGGCGCGGAGCGTCAGCCCTCTCTGGGCGGCGACCATGACGGAGGAGCGGGAGGTGATTCCCGTTGAAGCTTAATCGGACGAGGCGAACGGCAGGTTCCCGGAAGCGCTCGGCGGGCCGCGCCGGCGCGCGGAAGGGCGGGAAGACGTCGGCGGCCGGGGGAAGGGCGGGACGGATCCGCGGGAGAGCCGCCGGCCGTCCGTCCCGAAGGCGGACCGGAGCCCGCGCTCCCGCTCAAGGGCCGGCGCCGGCCGGCTACGCCGAAGCCGCCCGCCAGGCCTACAACGACGGCTATAACGCGGGCTTAGCCAAGGGCTTCGAGGACGGCCACCAGCTGGCCTACGAGCAGCAATTCTAGCGCCGCGGCGCCTAGCAGAATCGAAAGGTTGGGATCGGGAATGCAGAGACGCAAGAGCGTCAAACGCCGTGGAGGAAGCCGCGTTGGCGCGAAGACGAGTCCCTCGAAGCGCAAGCGCGCCGCGCCGAAGAGGACCGCAGGCGGAATCAGGGGCAAAGGCAGGAGCAGAGCCGCGGGTTCCGCCCTTCGCCGCAAGGCGTCCGGGCGAAGCCGGGTCTCCCTTGCCAAGAGGAGCGTCCGGCCGCCCGCCGGAACGTACAGCCAGGGCTTCGACGACGCTTACAACGAGGGATTCAACGCCGGGTTCGCGAAGGGGCTCGAGGAAGGCCGCGAATTCGCCTTGCAGGGATGACGAACGACCGTTACGAATCGACAGGTTCCATGGCCGAACGCCCGCCGACATACGTCGGCCGGGCGTTCGTTCGCGTTGGCGGCGGCTCGGCAACCCGCCCTATTATACGCTCTTGCGGACGGGTAAGTATCCATGTCCATAAGACCAGGGGCGCATATATTGAATCTGGGTGATGACGATGCGGTACAAACGCAGGGAGAATCCGGCGAACGGCGAACGGCGGGCCGGCTACCGCCTGGGATGGTTCGACGGCTGGCGGGTAGGTGCCTGCCAGGGAATAACGGAACGCACCGTTCTCCCGATCCAGCGCAGCAAACTGAGGCTTATGTACGTGCCCCAAGGCTTCGACGCGATCGACCAAGGAATGATATGGGCGCTTGAGCAGAACGTCGAACAGCTTATCGTCGCCCCGGCCGACCGGATGCGACAGACGGCGGAGACGGCCCGGCCGGACGCGGTGCTGGTCATGAACGGCCTTCATGTGTTCCCGCCGGATCATCTCGAGCAGATTCAAGGGATCCGCGGCCTCGGTATCAAGACGGCGATCTGGTTCGTCGACGACCCTTACGTCACCGACGAGACGCCGTCCATCGCTCTGAATTACGATCTGGTGTTTACCCACGAGAGAACCTGCGTGGAATTGTACCGCTCGGCGGGCTGCCGGCAAGTGCATCATCTTCCGCTCGCGGTCCATCCTCAGCTGTTCCATCCGATGTACGTTCCGACCGAATACCGGACCGATATCTGCTTCATCGGCATCGCCTTCTGGAATCGGGTGAAGCTGTTCGACGAGCTGGCGGATTACCTGCAGGACAAAAGGGTGATGATCGCCGGCAAGCTGTGGGACCGCATGCCGCGGTACGCGGAGCTTGCGAAGTTCGTGCGGGAAGGCTGGATTCCGGTTCCCGAGACCGCCAAGTACTACAACGGAGCCAAGATCGTCATCAACGTCCACCGGACGACGGAGGCGGGTTCGGACAATCGGAACTCCCTCAACTGGCCGGCCGAGTCCATCAATCCGAGAACATACGAGATCGCGGCGTGCGGAGCGCTGCAATTGACCGATTACCGAAGCGAGCTGCCCGAGCAGTACAGCATCGGGAGCGAGATCGAGACGTTCGAATCGTCCGAGCAGCTGATCGCGCTCATCGATCGCTATCTTGGCAACGAAGAAGAGAGGCTGCATATGGCCGCCCGGAGCTTCAGGCGCACGTACCGGAACCATACGTTCCTGCACCGGATCGGTACGCTGCTTGAGGCGATGGAGAGCGGCAACGGATAACCATCCAGAGCGGAGGTGCGACAATGCCGACCAACAAGAAGTATCCCAAGATCGAACCGCTTCGTGCGATCGCCAAGGCGAAGAAAGCGGCCCGGAAGCCGATTCCGACGGAGAGGTCCGACTATCTTCTCGGAAGAAGAGACGGCGCCGCTCTGGGGTGGAAGCACGGACATTGGCACGGACGCTGCGAAGCGATCGTGCAGGCGGCGACAGCGCCGGCCATGCGCCGTCCGATTCACGTCCTGTACGTCACTTCGGGCAAGAGCTACCCGTACAGTCCGTTGGACGAAGGTATTCATACGACCTTGCTGGGCCTCGCGGAGAGGGTGACGATCGCGTCCCCGAGAGACGACGTCGCCGCCATGGCCAGAGCGGATAGACCGGACCTCGTTCTCGTCCTGGACGGCATGGAATTCCCGGCGGAGCAAGTGCAGCAGCTGCGCTTGCAGGGCGTTCGGACCGCCATCTGGTTCACGGACGATCCCTACTACACCGACGTCACCGCAACGATCGCCCCCCTATACGACCACATATTCACCTTGGAACGCAACTGCCTTCCCTTCTATCAACAGCTAGGCTGCCAGCGAGTATACAATCTGCCTCTCGGCGTTCATCCCGCTTATTACCGTCCGCGCAATCCGCGGCTGGCGCTGAGGGGGGATCTCTGCTTCATCGGCACGGCTTATTGGAACCGGGTATCGATCTTCCACGAGCTCTTGCCCCGCATCGAGTCTCTTAATTTCCGCCTATCCGGTCTGTGGTGGGACCGGCTGCCGGAGTACGGCAAGTGGAAGGAGCGGATCGAGCTAGGGAAGTGGATGACTCCGCTCGAGACGGCCGAATATTACAACGCCCACCGGATCGTCGTCAACGTTCATCGGGCCCATGACGACGAGACGTTCAACAAGAACGGCGCCGGAATCACGGCGGTATCCCCGAACCCGCGCACGTTCGAGATCTCGGCCTGCGGAACCCTTCAGATCGTCGACCATCGGGACGATCTGACGCAGTTCTACGAGCCGGGCACGGAGATCGTCACCTATCAGTCGATCGAGGAGCTTGCGGGTAAGGTCGAATATTATCTCGCCCACGAGGAGGAGAGGGAGAGAATCGCCCTTCGCGCGTTGTACCGAACGTTGAGAGATCACTCCTATACGAGCCGGCTGTCGCAGCTGCTCGATCTGGCGCTGGTTCCCGCATGAACGTTCACCGGCCGAAGTTGATGCTGTTCTCCCATATCTGCAGCCCGGTCTATTACACGGGCGCGGAGAAGCTGCTGCTGTCGCTAGCGAAGGAGATGCACCGGCTGTTCCACTGCGTGCTGGTCGTGCCGAAGGAAGGCGCCATCGCGAACGCCGCCCGGCAGCACGGGATCGAGGTCCGGGTGCTCGACATTCCGCTCAGCATCGCGATGTACGTCGCGATGCCCCATCTTCATAGCGAGCTTCAAGACCTTCGCATGTCCTCCGCGTGGGAGAGGCTGGTCTCCCTGCTTAGGAGCGAGCGGCCGTCGTACGTGTGGGTGAACACTTGCGTGCATCCGCTGCCCGCCATCGCGGCGAAGGCTCTCGGCATTCCGACGATATGGGCGCTGATGGAGACGATCATGGACGGCTCTCACCGGCATGAAGCGGCCCGCGTGGTGGATTTGCACAGCGACCGGATCGTCGGCATCTCCCGCACGGTGCTGTCGCCGTTCAACGACCCCGACTTGTCGCACAAGACGACGGTGCTGTCGCCGTTCTTGAACCGCGACGAGCTGCTCCCGGACAGCTGGGCCTTCAACCGGCTGCGGCACCGCCGCAGCCACGGCTGGGGGGAGCAGCACCGGGTCGCCGGTTATATCGCGTCCACCATCTACCCGAACAAAGGGCTGAAGGAGTTCCTGCAAGCCCTTCTGCCGACGGCCGCCTCCGATTCCCGGGTCCGGCTGCTGGTCGTCGGCAATCCGACGGATGACGACTACATGCTGGAATGCAAGGAGCTCGTCCGCAAGGCCGGCTTGTCCGACCGGGTCGCCTGGGTGCGGTTCGCCGAGCGGATCGAATACGTCTATCCGGCGATGGATCTCGTGGTCGTTCCGAGCCTGGTCGCGGAAGGGTTCGGCATGGCCGCGCTGGAAGGCATGATGTTCGGCAAGGCCGTCGTCTCCTTCGCGTCCGGGGGACTGGCCGAGATTCACGAAGCGACGAACAACGGCGATTATCTGGTCGAGCGGGGTGACGTCGAGGGCCTGTCGAAGGTCGCGGCGGCCTTGCTCCAGGACGACGAGAAGCGGGAGGCCGTCGGCCGGCGCAGCGCCAAGAAGGCGAATGAGCTGTTCGGCGTCGAGGCGTTCCGGCATGAGCTGGAAGCCTTCGCGGCTTCGCTGCCTCTGGCCGGAGAGGAGCTTCCGTCGCTCGTCAAGGGCAGCGGCCCCGCCGTGTATTGGGTCGAGCACGGCCGCAAGCGGCCCTTCCCTTCGGCGGAAGCGTTCCTGGCCCACGGCTTCCGATTCGAAGACGTGACGGAGCTCTCGGACGAGAGGCTGGCCATGCTCCCTTACGGGGAGCCGATGCCGCATCCCGGCGCGGAGCGGGAATCGAAGGGCAAGGGCGCGTCCCGATCCCGAAGGCGGCGGGTCCGCCGCCGGGCCGGAACCCGCGCCGGCGCCCGGCGCCGATCCGGAGGCTCGAAGCGCAAAGGCAAGGCGAGACGGCGGGGACGCGGCCGCAGACGAACCCGACGAAGCGACAGGAGGTGAGACCGTGCGTATCGTAACCATTCTCGGCACGAGGCCGGAAGTGATCCGCCTCAGCTTGCTGACCCGGATCTTGGACGAACGGGCCGCGAAGCACGTCATCGTGCATACCGGCCAGAACTTCGCCTGGAGCTTGAACGGGGTGTTCTACGAGGAGCTCGGCCTCCGTCCGCCGGACGTGAAGCTGGACGTCCGCAAGACGACGCTGGCCGGACAGCTCGCCGCTTCCTTCGAGGCCGTGGAGGACGTGCTGCTGCGCGAACGGCCGGACCGGGTGCTCGTCCTCGGCGACACGAACAGCGCCCTGTGCGCGCTGATCGCCGAGCGGATGGGCATCCCGGTCGTTCACATGGAGGCGGGCAATCGCTGCTTCGACCTGAGCGTTCCGGAAGAGAAGAACCGCCGGGTCATCGACGCCGTCTCGACCTTCAACCTCCCTTATACGGAGAACAGCAAGACGAACCTGCTTCGGGAAGGCTTCCCCGTGCAGCGTATTTTCCGATCCGGCAACCCGATCTACGAAGTGCTCCAGCACTACCGGAGCCGGATCGAGGGCAGCGACGTTCTCGAGAGGCTGAAGCTGACGCCCGGCCAATATCTGCTGGCGACGATACATCGGGCGGAGAACGTCGACGTCCCTTCCCATCTGGCCCAGATCCTGGAGGGGCTGCGCCTGACCGCCCAGAGGGAGGGCCTTCGGATCGTCTGCAGCGTTCATCCCCGGACCCGCTCCCGCCTGCAGGGCTCGGAGGCACCCCATCCGCTGCTGGAATTCCACGAGCCGTTCGGGTTCTTCGACTTCGTCCAACTGGAGAGACACGCGAAGTGCGTGCTGACGGACAGCGGCACGGTGCAGGAGGAATGCTGCATCTTCCAGGTGCCGACGGTGACGGTGCGGCGCACGACGGAGCGGCCGGAGACGGTCGATTGCGGGAGCAACGTCGTAACCGGCCTGAAGGCCGAGCGGATCGCCGACGCCGTCCGGGTTATGTCATCTCTGTCGGGCGGGTGGACGCCCCCGGAAGGGTACCTGGACGCGGACGTCTCCCGCAAGGTAGCCAAATTTCTGCTTGGAGGGAATACGGATGTTTGAAGGACGGCGAATTCTGGTGACCGGAGGCACCGGGTCGTGGGGCTATGAGCTCGTGCGGCAGCTGCTTCCTCTTAATCCCGCTGAGATCATCGTCTATTCGCGCAACGAATCCAGCCAGGTGGCGATGAACCGGACTTTCGAGGATTCTCGCATCAGCTTCTGCATCGGCGACATCCGCGACAAGGAGGCCTTGTCGAAGGCGTGCGCCGGAGTCGATCTCATCTTCCATCTGGCGGCCCTCAAGCATGTGCCCGTCTGCGAGGACCAACCGTACGAAGCGCTGAAGACGAACGTGATCGGCACGCAGAACGTGATCGAGGCCGCCATCGAGAACAAGGTGGGGCGGGTCATCAACATCTCGACGGACAAAGCGGCCAACCCTTCCAACTTCTACGGCATGACGAAGGCGATCGGCGAGAAGCTTATCGTCTACGCCAATCTGCTCAAGAGCGACACGAAGTTCGTCTGCGTGCGGGGCGGCAACGTTCTCGGGACGAACGGCAGCGTCATCCACCTGTTCATGAACCAGATCGCCCACAAGAACCAGATCAGTCTGACGCACCGCAATATGACCCGGTTCTTCCTGACGCTGGAGGATGCCATCAAGCTCTTGTTCAAAGCGACCGTCGAGAGCGTCGGAGGCGAGATCTTCGTCATGACGATGCCGACCTGCCGAATCGTCGATCTGGCCGACGTGCTGATGGAAGCGATGGGCAAGCACGTCGAGATGGTCGAGACCGGCGTGCGCCCGGGGGAGAAAATCCACGAGATACTGCTCACCGAATACGAGAGTCTCAATACGGTCGTCTACGACGATCAATATCTCGTCATTCTTCCGACGCTCGACATCCCGGGGCTGCGCGAATGGTACTCGTCCTATCCGCCCGTTCACTTCGACAGCTTCAGCTCCAGCCAATCGCTCATGTCGAAGGAAGAGATTCGCCAGATGCTCGTTCGCGGAGGCTTCCTGCCATGAGAATCCTGGTTCTGGGAGGCTATGGGATGGCGGGGCACCTCGCGGCCGTTTACCTGCGGAAGATCGGCCACGAGGTGACGGTCGCGGTGCGGCCGGGAACCGCCTCGCGGCCGGCATCCGGGAAGCGGGGATGGCCGCCGGACATCCCGGTTCGGGAGCTGGACGCGAGAGACATGCGCGCGGCCGAAGAGCTGATCGAGCGGGAGAAGCCGGAAGTCCTCGTCAACGCGGTCGGCGTACTGAACAGCCAGGCGGAAGACCGGCCCCTCGACGCATACGTCGTCAACGGGCTGCTTCCCCATTGGCTGGCGCACGTCGGCGAACGCTTAGGGGCCCGGCTCGTGCACATCAGCTCGGACTGCGTGTTCTCGGGCGATCGGGGCGGCTACGGGGAGACCGAGCGCCCCGACGGGCGCACCGTCTACGCCCGCTCCAAGGCGATGGGAGAGGTGAAGGACCCGCGGCACCTGACGATCCGAACCTCGATCATCGGTCCGGAGATCCGGGACGGCGGCATCGGGCTCATGAAGTGGTTCCTCGGCCAGACGGGAATCGTCCGAGGCTACGCGAAGGTTCCCTGGAACGGAGTGACGACGCTGGAGCTCGCGAAGGCGATCGCTTGGGCGATCGACCGGCCCGGGATCGGCGGCCTCGTTCATTTGACCGCGCCGGAGCCGGTCAGCAAGCACGAGCTTCTGACGCTGATCCGCTCCGTCTACGACAAGAACGACGTGACGATCGAGCCCTCCGACGAGCCGGCGATCGACCGGACGCTGCTGCCGACGGCCAGCGGATTCGGCTACCGGCCGCCGGACTATCCGACGATGCTGAGAGAATTGAGGGAATGGGAGCGTTCGGCATGGGAATGAAGAGGGTGCTCATCACCGGGGCGACGGGATTCACCGGCCGGCATGCGTGCAGGAGATTCGCCGACGCCGGCTGGGAGGTCGTCGCCGTCGCTTCCGGAAGGGGCTTGCTGCCGGAGGAGACGGCCGCTCCCCGCGGCGCGAAGACGATCCGCTGGACCGGCTGCGACTTGACCGACCGGGAGGCGGTCCGCGGCTTGATTCGGGAGACCTCTCCCGACGCCTTGCTGCACCTGGCCGGGCAGAACGCGGTGGACCGTTCTTGGAGGGAGCCGGACTTGACGCTGGCCGTCAACGCCTTGTCCACCGTCTACCTGCTGGAGGCGATGCGCGAGCGCCGGAAGGACGGCCGCTCGCTCGTCGTCGGCTCCATGCTGCGCGAACCGCCGGAATCGTGTCCCCATCCGTATTCGTACAGCAAGTTCGTTCAAGTCTCGTCCGCTCTGGCCTGGCATCGGTGGTACGGAATGGAGGTCGTCGTGGCCGAGCCTTCCAATCTGATCGGTCCCGGGGGCAGCGGCGGCATCTGCGGCAAGATCGCCCGCTGGGCGGCCCAGGCGGAACGGGGCGGATCCTCTACGGCTTCGGAGGTTCCGCCCTTTCGCTTGTCCTCCCTGACGGAGCGGAGGGACTATCTGGACGTCCGCGACGCCGTGAACGCCTACGAGATTCTGCTTCGGGAGGGCCAGGCCGGAATGCCGTACGCCGTCGAGTCGGGAACGATGCGGTCGCTGGAGGAGATCCGCGCCGAATTCGGAAGAATCGCCAGCGTGCCCCTTCACTGGGAGGTCGGTTCGGCGGCCGCGGCCGGAGAGTCGCCAAGGCCGCGGGATTGCTCGCCCGTCCGTTCGCTCGGCTGGTCTCCGGCGATCCCGTTCTCCGAATCGGTGCGCGACGCGCTGGAAGAGGAACGCGGGCGATATCGCGAACGAAGAGAGGAGAGAGCCGAATGAATAGAGCCGGGCCGCGCGTGACCGTCGTTATTCCGTTCTATAACGATCCTTATATCGGGGAGGCCGTCGACAGCGTTCTGGCCCAGACGCATCCGGAAGTGGAGCTGATCGTCGTCGACGACGGCTCGACGATGCATTCGGAGAGGCTTCTGCCCTATCGGAACCGGATACACCTGCTGGGCAAGGCCAACGGAGGCACGGCCAGCGCGCTGAATCACGGAATGAGGCACGCGTCGGGCGAGTACGTGGCTTGGCTGAGCTCCGACGATCGGTTCGCGAAGGAGAAGGTCGCGAAGCAGGTCAAGTTCATGGAAGAGACGGGGGCCTGGATCAGCCATACGGCCTTCCGCCATATCGACGAGCGGGGAGCGCCCGACGGGAAGGCCGTGCAATTGGCATTCGGGAGCATGTACCGGTTCTATGAATCCTTCTTGAAGGGCAACGTGGTCAACGGCTGCACGGTCATGCTGAGGAAGGAGCTGTTCGATCGCCTCGGAGGGTTCGACGAGCGGCTGCCGTATACCCACGATTACGACTTCTGGCTGCGCTGCATTCTGTCCGGGTATCCGCTCGTTTACCTGAATGAGCCGTTGACGGAATACAGGAGGCATCCGGCCATGGGAACGATCCGTCACGGCGGCGAGATCGAGCGGGAATTCCGGCGGGTGCGCGAAGGGTACCGGGAACGGGTCCGGATGCTGCTGGACGCGCTGGAGCCCCGGACGGCCACCGCCCGGCGAACCGGTTCGAAGCCGCGTTGATCCGCCATTCGTAAGAAGGCTTCCGGCCCGGCGAAGCTTCCCCCGGGCCGGCAGCCTTCTTGGCGGATCTAGGCGATATCCGCGCCCCGGGGACTCCGGTGCAACACGTGCGGAGGCAGCGGGACGGCCTTCTCGGGCCGCCAGCCGTAACGCCCGAACGCGCCGGAGCTGACGATCCTCCTCAGACGCTGGCCTTCGCCGTAATAGAAGGCGCCGTCCGGACCGGCGTACAGAACATGATCCATCAGCTCGTGTTCCTCCCAGGCGTCCCCCTGGATCGGCCATCCTTCGGGCAAGGAATGAATCTGCTCCAAGCCGAGAGGCACCGCGTCCTCGTAACGGAGGCCCAAGGCGCGGATCGAGCCCATATCCCGGAAGGGATACCGGATTCCGTAGGCGATCGAATGGAAGCCGCCGTAAGGATCGGATGCGATGAAGACGTCGGGGTAGTCCTTCAGCATGCCGCTCAGCGGACGGATCGGGATTCCTTCCGGCAGTCCGGCGAGCAGATCGTGCGCCCCGAGGGCGACCCGGTCCATGGACAGGTTCAGGCGGAGCAGATCGTCGTACGACGCGATCGGCCGCTTGACGCCGCGTTCGACCCGGTAGACGCAGCCGTTCGCGGCGGTGCCGTACCAGCCGCTCGGGATCGCGAAGGGATCGGGCTCGTGATGCGGGTGGGCCTGCATGCGAATGCCGGGAAGGAAGCCGGGATCCAGCTGAAGGATAAGCCGCTCCGGGTTGTAGCCCCACTTGCGGATATACTTCCTACGGTTGACTCCGGCGATCGCGTACATATCGTAATGGTTGGCGTTGAAGCTGCGGTTCCCTTCGTGATGGATAAAGGTGTCGCCCGCGATGCGCAAGGACAAGCCGGCCTTCATCGCCCGGTACCCGTAATCGATGTCTTCGTAACCGCCGACGTTGAACTGTTCGTCCAGGTTCCCGAGTCTCTCCCAGGTCGAGCGGCGGAACATCATGCAGAAGCCGGAGAGGGCGGTGGCGACGCGCCACCGGGACGGGTCGTGCCGGTTGAACCCATCGGCGAACCGGAAGAACTGCTCGGGACTTCCGTAGCTCTCGGGCAGCTTCTGCATCGGCAGGACGAAGTTGGACACGGGGCCGACGATGCCGACCGACGGATCGGAGAGCAGGGCGGCCAGCAGCTGCGAGAGCCATCGGGGGGAGACCAGGGTATCGTTGTTCAGAAGCAGGAAGACGTCCCCCCGGGCGACGGCCATTCCCTGATTGCAAGCGGCGGCGAATCCGACGTTGGTCCCGTTGCGGATCAGGCGGACGTCCGGCTGCTCGTACAGCCAACCGACCGTCCCGTCCGTCGAGCCGTTATCGACGACGATGAGCTCGTACGGGGAATCGGAGAAGGCGCGGATGCTGTGAATGCAGGCGACCGTCTGGTCCATGTTGTTCAGCGTAAGCATGACGATGCTCGTCAGCATGCGGACACCCCCAAGGCGCCGAGCATCCGGACGAAATGATCCGCGTACTGCTCCAGCGTGAAATTTTCGCGAACGTGCTTCTCCCCGTCCCGGACCAGAGCGGAGCGAAGCTGGCGGTCCCGCATGAGGCGAAGCGCCTTCGCGGCCGCCCCGTCGATATCGCCGTGGTCGTAATAAAGAGCCGTAACGCCATCCAGAAGCGAAGAGCGAACGCCGTCCGAATCCGTCGTGAGGACCGGACAGCGGCAGCTAAGCGCCTCCAGCGCGGCGTAGGGGGCTCCTTCGGTTTGCGAAGTCATGCACAGCACTCCTCCCGAATCGCCGATTTGCGAATAGAGCCCCGCCATTCGGTTATGGGGAACGTTGTGAAGCTGGCGAACCTTCCCCTCGATGCCGAGCGCCCGGATCCGTTCCGCCAGCTTCTCGTGCTCTCCGTGCTCCGCGAGCCAAGGGTCGCTGAACATCCAGGCTTCCGCGTCCGGCCGGTCGTCCATCACCTTCGCGGCGATCGCAAGGAAGTCCCGCCAGTTCTTGTTCGCTTCGAGTCTTCCGATCCACGCCAGAACCGGACGGGGATACCCGTCGTTCTTCCGGTATCGGAACGAATCGGCATCGAACGGATTGTTGAACGCGAACATCGGCTTGTGCGGATAGCCTTCCCGAAGAATCCGGCCGATGTGGGGCGTGTGCGGGTACAGGAAGGCGTCGGCGTAGGGACCCAGGAACGGGGCGGCGGCCAGAAGCGTGTCGCGGGCGACGTTCTCGGGCCCGAACCCTTGAATCTCGAAGATAATCGGACCCTGGAACCCCAGTTGGCGGAACAGGCTGAGCTGCATAAAAAAAGACAGGACCACGATCGCCGAATAGCGCCCCTCGCTCAGAATCCGTCCGATCTGCGCGGGTTCCCCGGTGTAGAACACCTTGTTGCCCGCGTTATTCTGCAACCCGCTGCCCGATTGGAAGTAGAGTAGATGAGCCTCGATGTTCCGACCCGCCAGCGCTTGAATCCGCATCCGGTTGAGCGTGTCGACTCCCCCGCTGGGGAGCACGAATACGAACAGCACGCGCGTCGGCATGATGTCCAACCCCATTCGTCACAAGGTTTGAAGCAGCGCGTTCAGATGCGGCGAATACCGGTCCCGGACCATCGCGAACTCGCGGTCGACCTGATCCTTGCGGGTTCGCGTTCCCATGTTCTCGTGCCATCGATAGGCGGTGAGCGTCTCGTTGATGAAGTGGAAGTCGATATTCGCCAGGAAGACGCGCAGCCAATACTCGTAATCCTGCGTGCAAGCCAGCTGCTCGTTGAAGAAGCCGAGACGCTCGGGCACCGACCGGTGCATCATAATGGTGCATCCGTTGATCGGGCAGAACGTGAACAGGGCGCTGACAAGGTCTCTGACGGACGGGAATTTGACGGCGAGCGAGCGCATCAGAACTTCGTTGTGAACGCCGATCAAGTCGAAGTCCGTGCAGCTGATCAAGGCGTTATGCCGCCTCATGTACGCCACCTGGCGGGCGATCTTGTCCGGATAGAAGCGATCGTCCGAGCTGAGCCAGGCGATATATTCGCCGGAAGACATCCGGATGCCGTGATTGAGGGCGCTCGCGGTTCCCCCGTTCTGCTTGCCCAGGTAGTGGATGCGGCCGAAATACGGGGCGAGCTTCTCCTGATGCATCGTCGATCCGTCGTCGACGACGAGAACTTCGATCGGCGAGTAGGTCTGCCCCAAGGCGCTAGCGACGGCCTGATCGACGAAGGGGCAGTTGTAGAAGGGAATGACGATGCTGACCAACGGATTGGATCTGTCGAACGTCATGGCTGGCCTCCTGCAGTGGGATGATACCAGTGTACGTGGACAGGATAAAGGCCGACACGACGGTTGAACCTCGTCATCGGCCTGATTTTGGTTCCTAACGGAACCGGTTATATCGTCCAGCGAAGCAGGAGGCCGGCTTGCGAGAGGCCCGACCCGAATCCATAGAGGGCCGCCAGCTGACCGGGGACCAGTCTTCCGTCCTTCACCGCCAGATCGAGCGCCAGCGGAATGGAAGCGGCCGACGTGTTGCCGAAGGCGGTTACGCTGTGCAGCGCCTTCTCCGGCGGCAGCCCGAGCCGTTCGCACATCGCCTCGATCATGCGCAGGTTCGCGCTGTGGGGAACGAACCAGTCCAGCTCGTCTGCGGTCAGTCCCGCCTTCCCGAGCATGCGGCGAATTCCTTCGGGAACGCGGGTGACGGCCCACTTGTATACTTCCTGTCCGTTCTGGACGATCTTGCCGTCGCCTTCCAGAGGCAGCCCGTTCCATTCCTTGGACAGGCCGGACGCGTAGACGAACCCTCCTCCCGAACCGTCCGTCGCGGCATCCGACGCCAGGAACGTCCCCTGCTCCGCCTTCTCGACGAGGACGGCGCCCGCTCCGTCCCCGAACAGGATGCAGGTGGAGCGGTCGGTATAATCGGTTATCCGGGTCAGCGTCTCGACTCCGACGACGAGAATCTTGCGGTACGCCCCGGTCAGCAGAAGGCCGTTCGCGATCTGCAGGCCGGAGACGAAGCCGGCGCAGGCGGCGTTCATATCGAACGCCAGGCAGGAACGGATCCCGAAGGCGTTCTGGATGCGAGCGGCCACGGAGGGGAAGGGAGTGTCCGGCGTCGTGGTGGCGACGATAACGGCGTCGATATCGGCGGTCTCCGTCGGGTAGCGCCGGAGCAAGTCCTCGACCGCCTTCGCGGCCAGATGGCTGGAGAATTCGCCTTCGGCCGCCACGCGCCGCTCCCGGATTCCCGTCCGGCGCACGATCCATTCGTCGTTCGTCTCCACCATGGCGGACAGGTCTTCGTTGGTCAGCCTTCGTTCGGGAACGTAGCTGCCGATCGCCGTGATAGCTCCGTTGGACATGAATTCTTGAATGGGAAAATCCATAAGGATCGAGCTCCTTTATTATTAGGTTCTAGTATCAGGTACTAAATTGGAATTGATCTCATCATAGTTGTAAACCCCGCGGCTGTCAATACTCTCCCTCGCGGATATTCGGATATCGGCGGGGCATCTTAAGCATGGCGGGCAACGCCGAGTCTATTGCCAAGGAGGGTTACGATGCGTAAAAGCGTGGCCGTATCTACGATTGTCCTCTCGACCGCGTTGGCATTATCGGGCTGTATGTCCAAACAAGGCGACGTGGGCAACAAAAATATACGGCCGAACAGCTACGGAATGCAGGGGCAAGGGCTAAACGGCACCCGGTTCGCGAACGACGGGGCGAACGAGCGGAACCGGATCCATGGCACCCAGCAGATGAACAATAACGTGACCGGGCGGCACGGAGCCTCGAATCTGGAGCTGAGCCAGACGATCGCGAACAAGCTGGCGGAGCTGCCGGAGATCAAATCCGCGTACGTCGCGCTGACGAACAACAACGCCTATGTGGCGATCGTCGAAAGACGCGACGCCGCCGGAGCTCGCCCGAACGCGGCCCATCGTCCGAACGCGGCGGTTCGGCCGAATTCGACGGATCCGGGCACGACGATTCATCCGAACGCCGCCCATCGGACGGACGGAACCGTTCATCCGGGCGCCCGTGCCAGAGGGGGAGTATCCGGCGTGAATCCGTACAGCGTCGCAGGAACCGAATTCCTGGCGACTCCGGGAACCCGGCATCATGGGGCGGGCTACCGTTCCCAGAGCGTGGGCAGCGCGGTTCCGAGAACGGGAATGCGCGACGGTTCGCGTTATACGGTCAACAATTCCGGTGCCTACGGCGGCTATTCCGCTCTGGGAACCGGGACGGGCACGACAGGAACGACGGGAACGGCGGGCGCTGGCGGTACGCGCCATGGAACGGGAACGACCGGATTTACTCCTCCTGGCGCAGGAACGACCGGGACGACCGGTACTCATCATGGAGCCGGGACGGCCGGCACCGGCACTTATGGCACCGGAACGGCGGGAGCCTCCAGCGTGGAAGTATCGGACGCGCTGAAGAACAAAGTGGCCGACGTCGTCAAAGGCATGGCTCCCGGCGTCAACAACGTATTCGTCTCGGCGAACGCCGACTTCTACGGCCGGCTGCAGAGCATGGCGGCCGACTTCGGACGGGGACACCCGATTCAAGGAATGATTACGGAGTTCAATGCTCTCGTCGAGAGAATATTCCCGCAGGCGGCCGGCACCGGCACCGGTCTGCATACGAAGACCGCACCGTCCTATTACCCGTCGACGACCCCTTCCCGCCATCCGGGATTCGGCACGACCCGCTGACCGGAAGACGGCAGGCCCGACAAGCGGCCCCCGAACGGACGAAGCCCGTTCGAGGGCTTTTTTTGGCGACGTTCGCGAACGAATCCCCGCGGGTGCGTGGGGTATGCCCGCCATCCGGAATGGGAAGGCTGAGCCGTATCATCGAGGATTCCCGTTAGGAGCGAGATCATGGACATCCGGCCGACGCCCGAGGAAGCCAAGGCGGAGCTTACGCTTGCTTACATCCTGGACCAGTTCAAGGATTGCGCGGACTTCACCCATCGTTCCTTCCCGAATAACGGCGCCAGCGTCGTCTATTTATCCTATCTGGTCGGCAACGACGAGCTGCTGCGAGAGATCGTGAAGCCTCTCTCCGGAGCGAACGACGAGGAGGCCGCCGCCCTTCTGGAATGCGATCCCTACTCCGCCACGCAGGACGCGACGGCTTGTCTGAACGGCATTCTGGACGGAAGCGCCGCCATCTTCTTCCGAGGGAGGGCTTGGCTCGTCGGCATCGGCCGCCCGATCGGCCGCACTATCGAGCAATCGGAGACGGAGTCGGTCATCGCCGGTCCTCATGACGGCTTCGTCGAGGACCTGTACGAGAATCTCGCGGTTCTTCGCAAAAGAATCAAAAGCCCGAAGCTCAAAACCGTCTTCTTGTCCGTCGGAGAGATTACGAGAACGACCGTCGCCCTCGTCTATCTCGAGGGCATCGCCAACCGCGAATTCCTCGGCAAGCTGATCGGCCGGATCGAGGGCGCCGAGATCGACGGCGTATTCGAGAGCAATATGTTCATCCAATTGATCGACGACAATCCGAATTCCGTCTTCCCCCAATATATGACGACCGAGCGGCCCGATTCGATCGCCTCCAAGATTCTCGGAGGGCGGATCGCGGCGCTCGTCGACGGAAGCCCGTCCGTGTTCAGCTGCCCGACGTCCTTCTTCGACTTCTTCTCTTCCCCGGACGATTATTACCAGAGATGGATGCTCGGCACCGCCCTGAGGCTGCTGCGGATTATCGGGTTCATCGTCACGATCGGCTTCACCGCGTTCTACGTGTCCGTGACGACCTACCATTACGAGATGATCCCCCATACGATGCTGCTCAACCTGACCGAGTCCCGCAGCAAGGTGCCCTTCCCTCCGCTAATCGAGGCGCTGCTGATGGAGACGACGATCGAGCTGCTCCGGGAGGCCGGGGCGAGGCTCCCGACGAAGATCGGCCAGACGATCGGCATCGTCGGCGGGATCGTCATCGGCCAAGCCGCCGTCCAGGCCGGCTTCACGAGCAACATTCTCATCATCGCCGTCGCCACTTCGGCGATCGCGTCCTTCGTCATTCCCAGCTACGTGATGAGCGCCTCGCTGCGATTGATTCGATTCGGACTCATCATCATGGCGGGAGTGCTGGGCAATCTGGGCTTGTTCATGGGAATCGGGCTCGTCGTCATTCAGCTCGCGGGAATTACGAATCTCGGAGCCTCCTATCTGACTCCCATCGCGCCGGTCAACTTCAGAGATATGCTCGACACGTTCATCCGCGGCCCGTTCTGGGCGTTGACGAAGCGACCGTCCATCACCCGGACTCCGAACAAGATCAAGAACAAAATGAAGAAGTAGCGGAGCAAGCTCATGAGGGAAAAGCTGAATTGGTTCCATGTCGCGGTTCTCGTCTATATGATCGAATTCGACGTAACGGCGTTCAGTCTGGCCCGCGTCACCGCGGAGAATATCGGCACGAACGGCTGGTTCGCGCTGGTTCTGACGTCGATGGCGGCTTCGATCAACATTTTTCTCTATTGGGCGGTATATCGGATAGGCAAGGGTCAGTCCTTTTTTCAGATTATGGAGTCCTTCGTTCCCAGAGGGCCGCTCGTGCCCGCGTATCTCGGGTTGGCCGCGTTCTGGGTGCTTCTGGGCTCCCTTATCGGGAAGAACTTCGTGATCGTCTCCCAAATGCTGTCGTTCCAGTCGACGCATCCGATGTATATTTTCCTCCTCTACTGCCTGCTGGTTTACGCCATGCTGGTCAAGGATCTCTACAGCATCGTGAAGGCGACGACCGTTTTCTTCCTGCTGTCGTTCTGGATGAACGCGCTGGTTCCGTATTTCCTTAGCGATTGGAAGGCGGTCCGGCTTACCCCGTTTCTCTTCCAAGGATCGGAACGCGCACACAGCCTGCAAGGTTGGGCGGAAGTATTCACGGCGTTCGTCGGCTACGAGCTGTGCCTGTTCCTGTTCCCTCACTCCGACCGGAAGACCAAGCTGTTCCGGGGCGTCCTGCTCGGCCATCTGCTGATCTCGGCGGCATACGTGACGACCGTGTTTGTTACCTACGGCTTCTTCAGCTTCCAGCAGTTGAAGGAGCTTCAGTTCCCGCTTATCAACATTCTGGAATATCTCGAGCTTCCGTTCCTGAACCGGCTGGAGAACCTGGTGTTCATGTTCTTCCTGTTCTCCAATCTCGTCACGACGGTTATGTTCTGCTTCGCGTCGCTGTCGACTCTGAGGCATGTCTTCCCGCGGGCGAAGGGCAAGACGCTCGAGACGGTTATCGTCTGTCTCGTGTTCGCCTCCGGCTTCCTGACGAAGACGGTCCGCGAGTCCGACGAGATGCTGCGCGCCCTGTATTTCACGGAGATGGCGATCGCCTTCGGACTTCCCTTGCTGCTGATTCCGATGGCCTACTTCGCGAACCGGAAGGGGAGGGGGATCGAGGCATGAAGAAGCTGCCGCTGCTTCTCGCCGCGATCGTCCTGTCCGGCTGCTCGGACCAGAAGATCATCGAGAAGGTAGGCTTCACCCGGACGATCTCGTTCGAGAAGGCCGAAGACGCCGAGGACGGACGGATCAAAGTGTCCTTCAGCCTGCCGAAGACCACCCAGAAGGAATCGATCTTCTATTCGACGGAAGCCAGGTCGATGCGCCAGGCGAGGCTGATCTTCGATCGCCAGAACGACCGAAGGATCGTCAACGGGCAGCTCCGCCAGGTGCTGTTCGGCGCCAGCCTGGCCCAGGAAGGCATCTGGAAGCACTTCGATTCCCTTCTGCGCGACCCTTCCGTCGGCAATCGCGTCCACGTGCTCATAGCGGAAGGAGACGTCGCCCAGCTGTTGAACAAGAAATATCCTCAAGGATCCACGGCGGGCGAATATATCGATAATCTGATCCGCACCGAGACCAAGGTCATGGACGTGCCGGATACGAACCTGTATACCTTCGCGCGGGATTATTACGACGACGGAATCGAGCCCGTGGCGACGATTCTCAAGGAGACGCCGAACAGCATCATCATCGACGGCATCGCGCTGTTCCGCGGAGACCGGTACGTCGCGCGGATCCCGCCGGAGGACAAGATGTATTTCGGTCTGCTGCTCGGAGGGGTCCGGGCCGGCGATTTGTTCCTCGATTTTCCGGACGAACGGTATTCGAGCGAATTGTCGACGCTTCTATACTTCGCCAGCCGCAGGAATGTGAAGGTGACGAGGACGGGTCCGATCATGGACGGGCTGGGGTTGAAGGTGGATCTGCGGTTGACGCTCAGAGGTTCCATGCTGGAGTACAACGGCGACTTGCATCTGGAGCGGCCGGAGGATCAGAAGAAGCTGGAAGCGGAGGCCGCCCGCTATGTCCAGGGCAAGTGCGAGTCGATCATCGCGACGATGCAGGAAGCGAAGGCGGACGGGATCGGGGTCGGCCAGTACGTGCGCAATACGATGTCCTACCGGGAATGGAAGAAGCTCGATTGGCCGGAGGCGTTCTCGCGCGCGAAGATCGACGTTCATGTCGAGATCAGCATCAAGGACTTCGGCAAGATTCAATAAAACCGGGCTCGTCTCCGGGCGTCCTCGCTTGCAAATCGGGCGTCCGCCCGGGAGCCCGCGCGATTGCCGCTTGCATATATTATCGTGAGTCCCGGAAGTTCGACACCTGCCGGCGATGCTGCAAAACCATGGCGTCGTCTGCGACGGAGTAAGATCCGTTTATGGCTGTACGCCCAAAATTACCGGGTTATCGCACCAGCGTCCGAAGCCTTTCATATGATAAAGTTGACTGTATCCCTTAACCTTGTAATCATTCCATTCCCGGGCAAGGAGGGGTGACACACGTTGAAAGGCAACGACCACAAAAGCAAATTCCTTCTGACCAATCGGGAACGCGAAGTTTTCGAACTGCTTGTGCAGGACAAAACGACTCGCGATATCGCTCAGCAATTGTTCATAAGCGAGAAAACGGTCCGGAACCATATCTCGAATGTGATGCAAAAGCTCAATGTCAAAGGTCGTTCGCAAGCGGTTGTCGAGCTGATCAAGCTCGGGGAGCTCAAGATCTGATTCAACGGGCGAAGCATGAGCGAGATGCAGCCGACCTTCTTTTTCGCTGCTTGCCACGAGCGGCGAGAGAGGAGGTTTTTTGACGTGATCCTTCTTCCGGGCAGCGCGCGAGCCCCGGCCTACGGCGTCCTAACGCCGCAAGCCGGGGCTTGCTCGCGTTCTCAAGAGGATGCGAGGAATCCGTTCGGGTCGATGAAGGCGACGGCATGGACGGGCGGCTTTTTCTCATCCGTCTCGCGCCTTAAGCCCTATGGCTCCCGTCCCATCATTCGACTCCGTTCGTTACGCGATCGGCGCGAATCGACTTCGTTCCGACGGTTCGGCGCGGGGAATTTGTCGCTTCGGGCGGCGCTTACGGCGGCTAGATTACGCTATATTCAGCGTTAGACGGGCGTCTTAAGTCTTCGGAAGCAAATATTTGGCGAAAATCCGATCCGACACGACAAACCGACAGCATCCGCGGAAAACGCTGTCTATACTTAAAGAAAACAGGCATCATCCAATTCATTTTCGAGTCATGGAGGGGTTGCAATGAACGAAATTATGTCCGAAGCCGCATTCGAGCAAGTGACGCAGAAGTACCGCCTGACGCAGCGGGAGAAGGAGATCCTGCATTATTGGATGAAGGACTACGACTACAAGCATATCGGGCTTCTTCTCGGCATCAGCCGCCATACGGTCAAGGTCCATATCTCCCGGATCAATCTCAAGCTGCAGGTCAACTCCAAAGCCTCCCTCATCCTCAAATTGATCGGAGCCTGACGCCGAACCCGGCGCCGGCACGCACGCCGGACGGCCCTCTCCCCGACGCCGGGGGAGGGCCGCCGGCCGTTCCGTCACCTCGCGGCGTAACGGATCGCCGACGCGAGCCGCTCGACCCCCCGCTCGATGTCTTCCTCCTTCACCCGGGTCACGCTGAGGTTGAGCAGCGCTTGACGGGGATAGTCCTTCAGATAGTGGCGTTCGATCCGGTCCAGCTCCACGGAATCGCGCCGGATCCGTTCCCGCAGCTTCGACGGGGAGACCGGACGGTGCAGGACGAGGTGCGAATGGAACGCGGGACGCTGCCCTCCGCCGGGATACGAGAACAAGCCGGCGCTCTCTTCCGCCGCCGCGCGCAGCGCGTCTTGAAGCCGGCGGGACCGGCGCGCGTACAGGTCGCGAAGCTTCCTGCGGTGACGCTCGAACATGCCGCTGCGGAAGTAGATCTCGAGCGCCGCCTGCGAGAGAAGCGAGCTGTCGATGTCGTTCAGCTTCTTGTGCCGGTTGAACGCGGCGGCCATCGTCGACGGAAGAACGGCGAGACCGACTCGGAGTCCCGGGAAAATGATTTTGCTATAGCTCTTCAAGTAGATGACCCTCTCGTCCCGATCGTACGCGTAGATCGGATCCTCCTTCGAGTCCGTCTCGAAATCCGCCAAATAATCGTCTTCGACGACGTAGACGTCGTACCGCCGGGCGAGCTCGAGAATGTCCAGCTTCCGCCGCCTGTCGTACGAGCTTCCGAGCGGATTGTGGAAGCGGGGCATCGTGTAGAAGAACTTGATCTCCCCCGTCCGGAAGATCGCTTCCAGCTCGTCCATGTCGATTCCGTCCGCCGTCCGGCGGATTCCCGCCGCGGGGATTCCGTGCGTCTCCAAGTATTCGATAAAAAGATGGTAGCCCGGCTGCTCGACGAGCACTCTCGTCCTCCCGTTCGGGAACGGGAAGGCGGCGAGCAGGGACAGCGCCTGCTGCACGCCGGAGACGACGACAAGCCTGCTCGCGTCCGCGAACACCTGATACTCGGCGAGCTGCTTGCGGAACGCGGGCATAAGCGTCTCGAGACCGGAGGGAGTTCCGTAGATGAACAGGTCGTTCTTGTACGTATCGATCGCCTTGTTGATGCAGTGCCGGAAGTCCAGATAAGGGAACATGGCGGGATCGGGAGACGACGAGGCGAAGTCGACGAGACCGGCGGAATCCGACGGCTCCGGCCGGGCCGCGCCGACCGCGTAATACCCGCTGCCGGGGACGGAATAGACGAGATGCCGCCGCTCCAATTCCGCGAGAGCGCGGATGGCCGTGGCCATGCTGCAGCCATGGCGGCGGGCCAGCTCGCGAATGGACGGCAGCTTCTCTCCCTGCCGGAAAGGAGCGCGGCCGAGCAGTCCCTCCAGCTCGGTCAGGACTTCCAAGTACTTGTGCATGGCGGGATTCCTCCGCGGCTTGTTTTACCGATCGCTGAACCGTACCGGTACAGTCGGCCGTTTTTCATATTGTAGCACGGAACTTCTCCTTATAGGATCTAGGTATCGTAGAAGGAGGAGATTCATGATGAGTACCCGGAAGTTCGATTCGCCTCGTTACGCTTATATCGCCATCGTCGTCTACGCGACGATCGTCGGCTTGTCCTTCTTGTTCGTGAAGCTGGCCTTGCAGGCCGCCGATCCGCTGGACACGCTGGCGCACCGCTTCACGGTGGCCGCCGCGGCCGCGTCGGCGCCGCTGCTGTTCGGCTGGAGACCGCGAATCCGCGCGAAGGATCTGCCGGGCCTGCTGCCGCTGGCTTGCTTCTACCCGGCGCTGTTTTTCGCTTTTCAAGCGTACGGCTTGCAGACGACGACGTCCTCCGAGGCGGGCATCGTGCACGCGACCGTCCCGATCTTCACGATGCTGGCGGCGGCCGTCTATCTGAAGGAGCGCGCGACGTTGTCCCGAGTGTTGTTCACTCTGCTGTCCGTCGCGGGGGTCGTCTACATCTTCGCGATGAAGGGCGCGAGCTTCGCCGCGGCGGACGGCCGGGGATTGCTGCTTATCCTGCTGTCCGCGTTATCCGCCGCCGCCTACAACGCGGGAGCCCGGAAGAAGTCGCGCCAGATCCCGCTGGCCGACATGACCTACGTCATGACCGTTATCGGATTCCTCGCGTTCAACGCCATCGCGATCGTCCGCCACGGTTCCGAGGGAACGCTCGGCGAGTACTTCAAGCCGTTCGGCAACGTTGAATTCGCGCTGGCGATGGCGTACCTGGGCATTCTGTCGTCGCTCGTCACGAGCTTCTTGAGCAACTTCGCGTTGTCGAAGCTGGAAGCGGCCAAGGTCGGGGTGTTCAACCACCTGTCGACGCTCGTCTCCATCGCGGGAGGGGTCGTCTTCATGGGGGATCGACTTCATGACTACCATTGGATCGGAGCGGCTCTTATCGTTCTCGGCATTCTCGGAGCCAACCGGAGGAAGCCGTTGGTTGCCAAGAGGGCGAAGGAGCAAGCGACCGAAGGCTGAGACGGAGGACGGCGGACGATTCGGGAGATATCCTTAGATTCGCGCGCCGCGCAGGTCCGACAGACGCGTTCAGTGCCGCTGGAAGCCGCTTCTCGCCGAATTCCCCGGTTTACACGATGCGGGTTATCCTTGAAAATGGGGTAGTCAGCTTTTGTGAACGCGCGTTTAGAAAGGGGAATTCCAACATGACGACCGCCGCGGCCGCCGCATCCGGACAGATGGAGACGCCATCGTACGGCATGGAGCATCTGTTCGAGAACGAGGCGCTGACGGACCGCCGTCCGCTTCGCATCCTGTCCTTGCTTTACCGGGACCATTGGCGGAAGCTTCTGCTGTCCACGTTTTTCTTCCTGATCAAGCACTCTCCGGTCTACGTTCTTCCGATCGTGACGGCCAATCTGATCAACATGGCTTCGCACCCCGGGAAGGTCGGGTCGGCCGCCCTGTGGTGGAACTTCATCCTTCTGTTCGTCGTCATCGTCCAGAACATCCCGACCCAGGTGCTTCATATCAGCTACATGAGCAAGGCGATCCGGTACGTCGAGGCGGGCCTCAGAAGCACGCTCGTGCGCAAGCTCCAGCGGCTGTCGATGGCGGCGCACGGGGAGCTGGCGGCGGGCAAGCTGCAGGCGAAGGTGCTGCGGGATGTCGAAGCGATCGAGTTCCTGTCCCGCCAGATGATGATGTCCGTCATGCCGGCGATCGTCAGCGTCATCGTCGCGGTGTGCATCACGGCGTCGCGCAGCCTGCTCGTGACGGGCTTCTTCGTTCTGACGATTCCGACGGCGCTCGTCGTCGTCTCGTTCTTCCGCAAGAAGATCCGCCGGACGAACAGCGAATTCCGCAAGCAGATCGAATCGATGTCCGGCCAGGTGTCGGAGATGGTCGGCATGATGCCGGTCACCCGCGCGCACGGCCTGGAGCAGACGGAGATCACGAAGATCGACCAGACGCTGAGCAAGCTTCGCAACAAGGGCTACAAGCTCGATATCGTGGAAGCGTACTTCGGCTCCTCGGCTTGGGTCACGTTCCAGGTGTTCCAGGTGCTGTGCCTGGCGTTCACCATCCTGCTCGCGTACCGAGGCACGATCCCCGTCGGCGACGTCGTGCTGTACCAGTCGTTTTTCACCATGATCCTGAACTCGATCTCCCAGCTGCTGAACGTGTACCCGAACATCGCGAAGGGGTTCGAGTCCATCTACTCCGTGACGGAGATTCTGCTGTCCAAGGACGTCGAAGAGTACCAGGGCAAGCGGAAGCCGGACGAAGTGAAGGGGCGCTTCTCCTTCGAATCCGTCCACTTCGGGTACCCGAACTCGGACCGGCACGTGCTGAGCGACTTCCGGCTCGACGTGAAGGCGGGCGAATGCATCGCTCTCGTCGGCGCGTCGGGAGCCGGCAAGTCCACCGTCCTCAACCTCGTCATCGGCTTCAGCAAGCCGACGAAGGGACGGGTGAAGGTGGACGGCGTGCCGATGGAGGAGCTGGATATGGGCGCCTATCGCCAGCATCTGGCGGTCGTGCACCAGAGCACCGTCCTGTTCTCGGGCACGATCCGGGAGAACATCACGTACGGCCTGCCTTCCGTCGGCGAGGAGAAGCTCGCGGAAGTCGTGCGCATGACGCATCTGCAGGACGTGATCGCGCAGCTGCCGCAAGGGCTGGACACCCCGGTCGGCGAGCACGGCGGCAAGCTGTCCGGCGGCCAGCGGCAGCGGATCGCCATCGCGCGGGCGCTCATCCGCGACCCGTCCATCATTCTGCTGGACGAGGCGACCTCCGCTCTGGACAACGAGTCGGAGTATTACGTGCAGCAGGCGATGCAGGAGCTGATCAAGGGCCGCACGACGTTCATCGTCGCCCACCGGCTGTCCACGATCCGCGACGCCGACCGCATCGTCGTCATGAAGCAGGGGCGCTGCGTCGAGGTCGGCACGTACGACGAGCTGATGGAGAAGCGCGGCGAGTTCTATCAATTGAAGCAATTGCAGGCGTAGCCTGGGGCGTTGTATGGTTAGGAAGGGAGATGCGCGGGTCCGGCCGACGGGCCCGCTCGTCCTCTATCGGGCGAAGGGACGGGGAGAGGGAATGAGAACGGCATGCGTGACGGGAGCGGACAGAGGCGTCGGCTTCGAATTGGTTAAGCGGCTGCTGGAAAAGGGGTACCGCGTATTCGCCGGCCTGTACGAGTCCGGGCCGGGGGCTTTGCAATCGCTGCGCGAACGGTATCCGGACCGGCTCGAGCCCGTCGCTCTCGACGTGGGCGATGATGGAAGCGTTCGCAAGGCGGCGGAGACGATTCGCGAGCGGACGGAGACGATCGACCTGCTGATCAACAACGCGGGCATTCTCGGCGACATCCGGCGCACCGTGAAGGACGACGAGCTCGACTTCGACGAGATGCTTCGCGTCATCAACGTGAACGCGCTCGGCGCGCTGAGGGTCGTTCACGCCTTGCTCGGGCCCGTCATGCGCTCGGAGGGCAAGCTGATCGCGAACATCTCTTCCGAGGCGGGCAGTATCGGCGATTGCTGGCGCACGAATTGGTACGGCTACTGCATGTCGAAGGCGGCGCTCAACATGCAGTCCGCGCTCGTGCACAACCAGCTGCGCGAAGAGGGCGGCCAGCTGCTGCTCATTCACCCGGGCTGGGTCCAGACGCATATGCAAGGCCGCTTGGACGCCGAGGCGACCTATACGCCGGAGCAGGCTTCCGGGCACATTCTGGACGTGATCGAGGATCATAAGAGATTCGCGGGGGAGCGTCCGGCCTTCGTCGACCTGCTGGGCAATCCGTTGCCGTGGTGACGATCGAGGCTGGGACTGGAGACTGGGCATAAGAATCCGGGAGAAGCAGGGAGGAAGACTAGCATGGATAGGGCCAAAAGAAAAGCGCTCGTGCTCGGAGATTACGAGGACGCTCCGTACCATCCGCTGTCGGCGGTGGAAGAGGAGTTCGTCTCCGTCCTGGGGGACGAATGGGAGCTGACGTTCACGGACGACTACCGCGTGCTGGAAGCGGGCGGAGCCGCCGGCTTCGATCTGTTCGTCTCCTACGCCGATTGCTGGTTCAAGGAGCTGGAGCCTTCCGCCGCCGGGCTGCTGTCGTTCGTCGCCGGGGGAGGCGGCCTGCTCGTCGTGCATACCGGGGTGGCGCTTCAGAAGAGGCGCGAACTGTCGCCGATGATGGGCGCCTTCTACGAGGGCCACGGTCCTTACGGGCGGCTCGAGTACAAGGCGACCGACGTCCCCCATCCGATTACGGAGGGCATCGCCCCGTTCGCGATGGACGAGGAGCCTTACCGGTTCGAGCTGTATCCGATCGCGGGATCGACCGTTCTGATGGAGTACCGGGACGAGGAGGGGACTTGGCCCGCGGTCTGGGCGCACGAATTCGGCTTGGGGCGGGTCGCCTATCTGCAGCCGGGACACCACCGTCCGAGCTTCGACGCGCCTCAGGTCCGGCGCCTGCTCGCGAACGCCGCCCGCTGGTGCGGGGGCCGGGCATAAGCAGCATCTAAAAGGCAGCACGAGGCCGGTTATCCTTGTGCTGCCTTTGCTTTGCGCTATTGTCCGGCGTGCTCCGGCTCGTCTGGCGCTCGTCTGGCGCTCGTCCGCGCGGGATCGGACTTCATCCGCTCGGTGCGGAACCGCCGGATGCCGCGGAAGCTCGGCGGCTGCCTGTCGGCAATCCGCAAGAACATGAATGCTCTCCCGGACGGCTTGGGGATAGCCGCAGGCGAGGAGGCTCTGAATGCCGAATATTTCNNTGCCGAATATTTCGGCATTGGAGGCCTCGCTCGCTGGCGCGGCAGCTTTGAATGCCGAATATTTCGGCATTGGAGGCCTCGCCCGCAGGCGCGGCAGCTTTGAATGCCGAATATTTCGGCATTGGAGGCCTCGCCCGCAAGCGCGGCAGCTCTGGATGCCGAATATTTCGGCATTGGCGGGCGCTCCGAGAGGATGGGGGAGGGATAGCCTCCTCGCGGCCCCATTGAATTTCGGAGCTTAACGTCGCTATGCAAGGGAGAGCGGCAATCCGGAAGGAAGGAGGCCGTCTCCGTCCCCCTTGCGGATTGCCGCCGTCGACTTTTGAGCCGGCCCGGCCCTTCCCGTTTATCCCGCCTGGCTGGAGAGACCCGAACCCGAGCGCGGCAGAACGACGTGGAACGCGATCGTATCGGTCCCCACGGTCCGCACCTCGATCGTCCCCCGGTAATGCTTGACGCGCTCCTGCACGATCGGGAGCCCGAGCCCGGAATGGCGATCCGACTTCGTCGTGTAGCCCGGCGCGAAGAGGAGCTCGGGATCGATGCCCTCGAGCGATCGGACGCGGTTGGTCACGACCAGTTCCACCCGGTCGGAGCCGCAGCGCATCGAGGCGTGAACGAGCCGATCGGCGGGCGGCAGCAGCTCGCTCTCGTCGAAGGCGTTGTTGACCAGATTGCCGACGATCTTGACGATGTCGATCATGCGGATCGTCGAGAGGGATTGCCATTCGTCCGACAGCTCGCAGGTGAAGGGAATGCCCCGGCTGACGGCGACGGCGGTCTTCGCCTGGACGAACGCGGCGAGCGCGGGGGAGCCATGCTGGACGACCGCGTTCACCGCGTGCGTCTCCTTGACGACCTCGGCCATATAGGCCTTGAGCTCGGCCGTCTTGCCCATCTGAAGCATCGTATGCATCACCTGCACGTGATTGAGGAAGTCGTGCCTCTGGCCGCGGATGGACGTGAACATCCGGTTGATCTCCTCCACGTACACGTCCTGGGCCATGCGGGCCGTCTCCTCCCGCGTCCGCCCGAACAGCCAAAGGATGAGGACCAGGGAGACGAGGCCGAGGACGATCGCTCCTCCGATGAGGCCCGGTACCATCGCCCCGCGGCTCCCGATCCTGTCCAGGAAGTACAGGATCTCGATAGTAGCCAGGAGGCCGAATTGCAAGATGATGAACAGGACGAGAGGCGAGATGCCGGCGCCGGAATGGTCCACGACCCGATCGAGCAAGCTTCGGATCCGCTTCAAGCCCCGCCGACGAACGTACCAGGCGGCCAGCCACTCGACGGCCAGAACCGGATACAGGGCGAGCAGCATGTACGCGAGGGAGCCGTCCTCCATGAATGAACCGGGCGGCTGCTTCCACCCGAACACGAACGCCGACGAGGTCGCGAGATCCGTCGCGATTCCGATCAGATACGCGGTGACGAAGATGCCGATCTTGCGCTTCAAGCTCGTCCTCCGGAATAGGAGAGCGAGCATCAGGGCGCTGCACAGCAGGGAATTGACGAGATGCAGGTGCAGCGGCAAGTAACGGATCAGGGCGTCGGTGTAGATCGAGGAGCCGACGGCGAGCAGGGCGACCCGCTTGTACAAGCCGGGAGCGGGCCGCTCCAGGAGCGCGAAGGCGAGACACCAGATCGTGAACGTCTCGGGCCAGGAGACCAGCAGATCCATGACGGCGAAGTTCCAGAACGATTCCATCTTGATGCCTCCGTAAGGTGTCGAACCGCTAAAATGGCTAATCGCTAAAGTCCGAACGGCTCGTCCGTTCGGGTCGACAAGACAAGAGGCGGGTGAAGCCGATTGGCGCGCGCGAGTAGGCCTCTTTTACTAATTTAAAGCTTTTGGACAACTTTGGATATGAAGCCGGGCTAAAAATATTGTAAAAAAATTAACCAAAATATCGTTCGCCGAAGGAGGGGGGGCTCGGCCGCCCAAGCGGCGGCGGATTTCCCTGCGGTCCCGAAATCCCTTATAATTCAACTCATAACACCTAGCGGAAGAGAGGGAAGCCCGGATGGCAAGCGCCGAATCGACGGAAGGCGAATTAACGAAGCACGAGCAGCTCTTGCTCTATATCCGGGAGCTGCCGGTCGGCACCCGGATCTCGGTCCGCCAGATGGCGAAGGAACGGGAAGTGTCGGAAGGAACGGCGTACCGGGCGCTGAAGGAAGCCGAGCAGCTCGGGTACGTGAACACGAAGGAGCGGATCGGAACGGTCCGCGTGGACAAGAAGCGCCGCAACCGGCCCGAGCAGCTGACGTTCGCCGAAGTGCTCGAGATCGTGCAGGGCAATCTGCTCGGCGGGGAAGAGGGCTTGGAGAAGACGCTGCACAAGTTCGTCATCGGCGCGATGGAGCTGGACGAGATGATGGGCTACATCGACGCGGGCAGCCTGCTCATCGTCGGCAACCGGGAGAACGCGCACCGGGTGGCGCTCGAGCACGGGGCCGGCGTTCTGGTGACGGGGGGCTTCGGCACGAGCGAAGACGTCAAGGCGTTCGCCGACGAGAAGCAGCTTCCGATCCTGACGTGCAGGCACGATACCTTCACGGTCGCCTCGATGATTAACCGGGCGATGTTCGACAGGCTGATCAAGAGGAAAATCATGGTGATCGCCGACCTGGTGGAGCCGACGGCGAAGACGGGGGCGCTCCGGCAATCGGCGACGGTGGCCGACTTCCTGAAGCTGAGCGCGGAGACGGGCTTCATGCGGTTCCCGGTGACCGACGAGTGGAACCGGGTCGTCGGGATGATCACGTCCAAGGACGTCGTCGGCTCGCCGTCCTCCCAGACGTTGGATAAGCTCATGACGAGGCGGCCGATGACGGTCACGATGGGAACGCCGCTCGCGTCCGCCGCCCACCGGATGGTGTCGGAGGGCATCGAGCTGCTGCCCGTCGTCGATCGGCAGCGCAAGCTCGTCGGCGTCGTCAGCCGGGCGGAGGTGCTCCGCTCGATGCAGTTCGCCGGCAAGCATCCGCAGCTCGGGGAGACGTTCGACGCGCTTATGTGGGGAGGCTTCTCCGAGCGCAGGGACGAGGACAACCGCCTCATCTTCGCCGGGCTGGCCACGCCGCAGATGGCGGGGCCGCTGGGCACCGTAAGCGAAGGCGTGCTGACGGCCCTCATGCAGCAGGCGGCGGCCAAGACCGCGGACGATCTGCGCAAGAGGGAGCATGTCCTGCAGAACATGACGACCTACTTCCTGAGGACGGTGCCGATCGACGCCTCGATCACGATCGTGCCGAGCATCATCGAAGCGAGCCGCCGGCATCTGATGATGGAGGTGCAGGTGCTGCAGGACGGCGACGTCATGGCCCGGGCGATGCTTACCGCGCAGACGATCGATGCTTTGTGAAGTGCGAGTGGTTGCGCATGCCCGCGAACAGGTTGAACAGGCCCATGACCATGAACAGGGCGCCGACGATGACGCGGAGCGTCGAACCGCTGAACAGCACCATCTGGATGAGCGCGAGGAAGATGAGGGTGGTCCCGATGCTCATGTTCATCCGGGCCCCGTACAATCCTCTCAGGATCGGGTCCCGGCTGCGGCGGGAGCGGAAGCTGAAGATGACGGCCAGCACGGACGTCACGACGACGACCAAGCCGAAAATCCACTGAAGCGTTTGGATCATGTTGCGTGCAACCCCTTCGATAGACGTTGCCTATCATTGTAGCATATTCGCCGCCCGTTCGCCTCGGGGAAGGCGCGGCGCCGCCCCGTCCCCGAGCGCCTATTTGCGGAGCCGCACCTCCGCTTCGACCCATGCCTGCAGCACGCTGTCCGCGACCAGCATCGTCTTGATCTGGACGCCGTAGTCCTTGTCCCCGATGTCCGTGTACACCTTGCCTTCGAGCAAGCGGCGGACGAGCTGGGCGTCGGTTCCGATCTCGTAGACGCTTCTCCCCTTCAGAATCGACAGATCCTTCTCCAGCGCTTCCTTCAGCTCCACCTGCACGACCGATTCGAGAGCGGGCTTGCCCTCGGGCGGCTTGACGAAGATGACGATGCTGCGAATAACCGACACCTGCCGGTTCAGCTGCAGCTGCTTCTCCGCGAGCTCGAGCTGCTCCTTGATCTCGTAATTCTGGGTCATGATCCGGTTCGTCTGGTCCAGAATCATGGCGTTGTAGACGGCCGCCCCCACGATCATGCCGCACACGAAGAAGGCGATCGCCTGCATGCTTCCGCGGTACCGCTTGAAGTCGGGAACTCGCATCGGATCTCGTCACCCCGCGTTCCGGCACATCCATTGGATGAGCTCCGTGGCCAGATGCGCGCCGAGGAAGGCGCACAGAATGTAGGCGATCTGCTGCACGGCGGGCGACAGGTAGCCTTCCATGACGTGGGATTCGATGACGCGGATCGGATCGATGGAGCCCCCGATGGCGACGACGACGGCCCAGATTTTGATGCGCCCCGCGATGTCCAGCATCGTCTCCTGGGGCGGACGCCACAGGAACAGAGAAGCGAGCCCCGCGAGCATGGCCGCCCCCAGCACGACGCCGAAGGCGATGAAGAAGTCGAGCGTCGCCTGGGAATAGAAGCGGTACAGCCGATCCCAACCATCGTTCATGACGATCCCTCCCCTATCAACTATATGGGACGGGCCGGCGGGCTTATGATACAATTAAGAGACGGAGTTTAAGGGAAAAGAAGGGATCGGACATGTGCGAATTCGTGCACTTGCACGTGCATAGCGAATACAGCCTTCTGGACGGCGCCTCCCGCGTGAAGGAGATGGCCGCGAAGGCGTCGGAGCTCGGCATGAAGGCGCTGGCCCTGACGGATCACGGCGCCATGTACGGCGCCATTCCTTTCTATAAAGCTTGCCGCGAGAGAGGCGTCAAGCCGATCATCGGGATGGAAGCGTACATGACGGCCGGCTCGAGGCTGGAGAGGGCGTCGAGGCGGGAGCAGCCGATCTACCATCTGACGCTGCTCGCCAAGAACGCGGCCGGCTACCGGAATCTGATGAAGCTGACCTCGATCGGTCACCTCGAAGGCTTCTACTATAAGCCGCGCATCGACTTCGAAGCGCTCTCGGAGCACGCGGAGGGGCTGATCTGCCTGAGCGGCTGCCTGAGCGGAGAGCTGTCGCAGCTACTGCTCGGCGACCGGTACGACGAGGCGAAGGCGCTGGCGCTGCGTTACCGGGACTTGTTCGGCGAGGACTACTTCCTCGAGATCCAGGACCACGGCGTGCTGGAGCAGAAGAAGACGGCGGCGGGCCTGGTCCGGCTTCACGAGGAGACGGGCATCCCGCTCGTCGCCACGAACGATTCGCACTACCTGTGCGAGGAGGACTCGGTCCTGCAGGACGTCCTCATCTGCATCGGCACCGGCAAGACGCTGGAGGACGAGGACCGGCTGAAGATCGACACGAACCAGCTGTATTTGAAAAGCGGGGAGGAGATGGCGGCGCTGTTCCGCCACCTGCCGCAGGCGATCGCGAACACGGCCGTCATCGCGGAGCGGTGCGAGCTGGAGCTCGACTTCGGGCGGCATATTCTGCCCGAATTCCGTCCGCTGCCGGAAGGGTTGTCGGCGGGCGGCTATTTGGCGCGGCTGTGCCGCGAAGGACTGAGCGAGCGTTACGGGCACCTGCCGGAGTGGAACGAAGGCGAGGAGGGGGACGGCTCCTTCCGGCGCCTGGCGGAGGAGCGGCTTCGCTACGAGCTCGAAGTCATCGGGCGCATGGGGTTCGACGATTATTTTCTCATCGTATGGGACTTCATCCGCTTCGCGCACGAGCAAGGCATCGTCACCGGACCGGGACGCGGCTCGTCGGCGGGCAGCCTCGTCGCATACTCGCTCAAGATCACCGACGTCGATCCGATCAAGCATAAGCTGCTGTTCGAGCGGTTCCTCAACCCGGAGCGGGTGACGATGCCGGATATCGACATCGACTTCAGCGACGAGCGGCGGGACGAGGTCATCCGCTACGTCGCGGACAAGTACGGCGGCGAGCACGTCGCGCAGATCATCACATTCGGAACGCTGGCGGCGCGGGCCGCGGTGCGGGATGTCGGGCGCGTCATGAACGTGCCGTACGGGGAAGTGGACAAGGCGGCCAAGCTGATTCCCGGCATGCACGGCATGTCGATCGAACGCGCGGCGAAGGAGAACGCGGAGTTCCGGGCTCTCGCCGAAGGGACGGGGCCGATCGCCGAGCTGATCGCCATGGCCCGGCGGGCGGAAGGGATGCCGCGCCACGCCTCCACCCACGCCGCTGGCGTCGTCATCTCGTCGGAGCCGCTGACGGACTACGTGCCGCTCCAGGAAGGAACGGGCGGCGTTCCGCTGACGCAGTATTCGATGGAGCACCTGGAATCGATCGGGCTGCTTAAGATGGATTTTCTCGGGCTGCGGACGCTCTCCATTATCGAACGGGCCCTCCGCTGGGTGCAGGAGGAGACGGGACGGGAGCTGCGCTGGGAGGAGGTGCCCTACGACGATCCGCTCACGTACGAGCTGATGGGGCGGGGCGACACGACGGGCATCTTCCAGCTCGAGTCCGCCGGGATGAGGCGCGTGCTGAGGGAACTGAAGCCGTCTTCGTTCGAGGACATCGTCTCCGCCGTGGCGCTGTACCGGCCCGGCCCGATGGAGTTCATTCCGCAATTCATCCGCGCCAAGCACGGGGAGTCGGAAGTCGAATATCCGCATCCGACGCTGGAGCCGATTCTGAAGGATACGTACGGCATTATCGTCTACCAGGAACAGATCATGCAGATTGCGTCTTCGATGGCCGGCTTCTCCCTGGGAGAAGCGGACCTGCTGCGCCGGGCCGTCGGCAAGAAGAAGCGCGAGGTGCTGGACGAGCAGCGGGCCCACTTCGTGCGGGGCAGCCTCGGGCAAGGGTACGGCGAGGAAGAAGCGAACCGCGTCTACGACCTGATCGTGCGCTTCGCGGACTACGGCTTCCCCCGGGCTCACGCGGCCGCGTACGCGGTGTTGGCCTTCCGGACGGCGTACCTGAAGGCCCATTACCCGGTGCCGTTCATGGCCTCGATGCTGACGGCCGTCGTCGGCAACCAGCGCAAGACGGCGGAATACGTCGACGAATGCCGCCGCATGGGCATCGCCGTGCTGCCGCCCGACGTGAACGAGAGCGGCGTGCTGTTCGCTCCGGCGCCCGGCGGGCCGGCCGGGGCGGGGGCGGGCGGCGAAGCCGGAGGCGGACATGGAGCCGAACTCGGAGCGATCCGCTTCGGTCTGGCGGGCGTGAAGAACGTCGGCACCCAGGCGATCGAGAGCATCCTCTCGGTGAGGGCGGAAGGCCGCTTCGAGAGCCTGGTCGATCTGTGCCGCCGGGTCGACCCCCGCGTCTGCAACAAGCGGGTGCTGGAGTCGCTTCTGCTGTCGGGCGCGCTCGACTCGCTGCCGGGCCACCGGTCGCAGCTGCTGGCCGCGCTCGACGAAGCGGTCGAAGCGGCCGCCGCCTGGCGGAAGGAGAAGGAGGAGCTCCAGATTGAGCTGTTCGATCTCGGCGAATCGCCGAACTGGGAGGTCGACCTGCCGGAGGTCATCCCGTTCACGGCGGCCCAGACGCTGGAGCTGGAGCGCGAGCTGCTCGGGCTCTACTTGTCCGGCCATCCGCTCGACGAATACGACAGCCTGTGGGAGAAGCTCGGGCTCGACCGGCTCGTCGACCTCGCGGAAGCGGCGGACGGGGCAAGCGTGCTGACCGCGGGGATGATCGTGTCGGTCAAGCCGATCGTGACCCGCTCCGGGCAGGCGATGGCGTTCCTCGAGCTGGAGGACCGAATCATGGGGACGGAGCTCGTCGCGTTCCCGTCGGTCTGGAAGACGTCGGCGTCCGTCTGCTCCAAGGGCTCGCTCGTCCTCGTGCGGGCGAAGCTGCAGCACGGGGACGAAGACTTCAAGCTGCTCGCGGACGACATCGTGCCGCTGTCCGCGCCGGATCTGGAGGCGCAGGCGCTGCGTCTGCGCCTCCAGATCC
>NZ_JACJVR010000087.1 GCF_014212175.1 Cohnella xylanilytica
GTGGAAGCGCGGCAACGCGTGCAGCTGACGAGTACTAATCGGTCGAGGGCTTATCCAAATGAGCCTACACAGGTAGATGATTCTAAGCGCATAAACGTTTCGTATCCGGTTATCAAGGCGCAAGCAGCAGCCGTTCATTCGGTTGTCGGCAAGCCTTGATCCGCTTTACGGCCATATAAGGACAAGCTTCACTTGTTCTATGGCGGCGTAGCTCAGCTGGCTAGAGCGTTCGGTTCATACCCGAAAGGTCGGGGGTTCGATCCCCTCCGCCGCTACCAACTTAATATCCCATGGAGGCTTAGCTCAGCTGGGAGAGCATCTGCCTTACAAGCAGAGGGTCGGGGGTTCGATCCCCTCAGCCTCCACCATTTCACACAACGCGGAGCCGTGGTGTAGAGGCCTAACATGCCTGCCTGTCACGCAGGAGACCGCGGGTTCGAATCCCGTCGGCTCCGCCATTATTTTCCCAAATGAACAATGCCATTCGGCTCGGTAGCTCAGTTGGTAGAGCAGAGGACTGAAAATCCTCGTGTCGGCGGTTCGATTCCGTCCCGAGCCACCATCTGTTTTATCCGGAATAGACGCGCTTCGAACGGCGTATATTATCGGAGCAGTCGTGGAGGGTTAGCGAAGTGGCCAAACGCGGGAGACTGTAAATCTCTTCCTTCGGGTTCGGTGGTTCAAATCCATCACCCTCCACCACCTTTACTTCGCAATAACGATTGCGAGCCATTAGCTCAGTTGGTAGAGCACCTGACTTTTAATCAGGGTGTCGAAGGTTCGAGTCCTTCATGGCTCACCAGTGCGTAAACGCGACAGACGTGCGAACGTCTGTTTTTTTGTTGTCCGGAAAGGCGCTCCCGTCTGCATGCAAGTTCCCCGCTTGGGACAGGTTAACAACAAACCCGCCAACGGAGGGCTGCCGCATGATGTATTTGTACGCGCTCGGGTTCTCGTTCCTCCTCGTCCTGCTTCTCGTTCCGATCGTCCGGGCCGGCGCGCTGCGAATCGGCTTCGTCGACCGTCCGGCCCGGCGCAAGGTCCATACGAAGCCCGTTCCGCTCAGCGGGGGAGTGGCGATCTACGCCGGGGTCATCGCCACGACGTTCCTGTTCCTCGGCGACAGCCCCATCTTCCGCGCGATCGCCGTCGGAGGCGCGCTGCTCGTGGCCATCGGACTCGTCGACGACGCGTTCAAGTCGTCCGGGCGGGAGTTCCCCGTCTGGCCCCGCCTTCTCATTTACATAGGCGTCTCGCTCATTCCCTCCGCCTTCGGCATTACGATCGCCGGCATCTCGGCTCCGTCGCGATCCGCCATGATCCTGTTCTCCCCCGGTTGGGCCGCCTTCTTCACGGCCCTGTGGGTATTCTCCCTCATTAATATGCTGAACTTCATCGACGGCATCGACGGGCTGGCGTCCGGCGTCTGCGTGATCTCTTCGTTCACGCTGTTCGCGGCTTCGCTGATCGGGAACCAGAGTGTGACGGCGCTGATCGGAATCGCCCTCGCGGGCGCGTGCCTCGCCTTCCTGACGTACAACTTCCACCCGGCCCGGATCTTCATGGGCGACGCGGGGGCGACCTTCCTCGGGTACACCTTGGCGGTGACGGCCATCGAGGGGACGCTGAAGGGAGCGACCTTCCTGTCGTTGTTCGTTCCGGTGCTCGCTCTCGGCGTGCCGATTCTCGATACGGTCATCGTATTCTCGAGGCGGCTGCTGGAAGGCAAGGGCCTTCACCGGGCCGATAACCTGCATACCCATCACAGCCTCATGAGGTGGGGGCTGACCCAGGTGCAGACCGTATCGTTCCTCTACCTCATCGCCGCCGTGTTCTCTCTGATGTCCATCGTCATCCTCCTTATGCTGCGCTAGGCGCGCGCCCCTCCATCCGAGTGTGCTACAATATGGATAACATACCGGGTGAGGGGCATGGCGATGAACAAAACGAAGCTGCAGCGGCTTGAGCAATTGGTCGGCGCTCCGGCGGAGGTTCGAACGGTGGCGCGAACGGAGTGGGAGCAGAGCGGGGGCGGCAAGCATCCCGAAGTGGGAGACGGCATCCAGCATCCCGATCATTATCAGTTGCTCGTTCGCATAGACGGAACGGATCTGCAAGTTCTTCATATCCGGTCGCGGATGACGCCTCTTGAGCGGGAGCTGCTCAAGTGGGCGGTTCAGCCGGCGAACGCCCGCCCGACGGGCGGGGCGGCGACCGACGCGGAGCGGCAGGCGAGGCGGCTCGGCGAATGGATCGAGGAGAGCATCGCGGCCGGCGATCTGCGGGCCGAGGTGCCCGACCGGGTCGAGCTGCGCAACCGGCTGTTCGACGGCATGATTCCTTTTCTCCTGCTGAACGAGCAAGCCGACGACCGGGAGCCTTCCTACGCCGAACTCGACAAGGTGTTCCGCTCCTTCATCTCCGACGAGATGCTGCTGGTCCCGATCCGGGAGCGCGAGTGGCTCGTGCTCGGCTCCGATCGCCTGCTGGCGGAGGTCGACTCGGACGAGGAGGACGTGGTCGAGCACAACGAGACGAAGGAAGCGCTTCAGTCGCTGGCGACGGGGCTGCATCAGATGTTCGTCGAGGAGTGGGGGGGCGAATGCCACGTCGCAGTCGGCCTGCCCATCATCCCGACGGAGAGCCTCGTTCAGACGGTCGCGACGCTGCGGGAGACGATGTACCTGGGGCGGAAGTTCCACATGGGCATGCAGGTCCACCTTCCGTGGATGGTTCACCTGGAGCGGCTGCTCAACGGGATTCCGGAGGCGACGCGCGCCCGGTTCACGGAGGAGCTCGCCGGACGTCCCGACCTGTTCACCGAGCCGGAGACGATCTCGACGCTGGACGCGTTCTTCTCCATGGACTGCAACGTGAGCGAGACGGCGAAGAAGCTGTTCATCCACCGCAACACGCTGCTGTACCGCCTCGACAAGCTGAAGCAGGAGACGGGGCTCGACGTGCGGTCCTTCAACGACGCGGTTCTTGTCCGAATTTTGCTCCTATTGTACAAAGTCACGAAAAGGAAATGAATTTTTTGTACGCTTTGTGCATAGTCATTCGACACCCCTCTGCGGTAAGATATTGCTGTACCTTAAACGAAGCGTTAGGGGGAACATTCAATGGCAGGCGTACGTTTAGAGCATGTTTATAAAAAATATCCGGGTTCCGACAAAGCATCGGTAACCGACTTCAACCTCGACATTCAAGACAAAGAATTCCTCGTGCTGGTAGGCCCGTCCGGCTGCGGCAAGTCGACGACTCTGCGGATGATCGCAGGCCTCGAAGAGATCTCCGAAGGCAAGCTGTACATCGGCGACCGCGTCGTGAACGACGTCGCTCCGAAGGACCGCGACATCGCGATGGTATTCCAATCCTACGCGCTGTACCCGCACATGAACGTATATCAGAACATGGCATTCGGTCTGAAGCTGCGCAAATTCCGCAAGGACGAGATCGACCGCCGCGTTCGCGAAGCGGCTCGCACGCTCGAGATCGAGCACCTGCTCGACCGCAAGCCGAAGGCTCTGTCCGGCGGTCAGCGCCAGCGCGTCGCCCTGGGCCGCGCAATCGTCCGCGAACCGCAAGTCTTCCTCATGGACGAACCGCTGTCCAACTTGGACGCCAAGCTGCGTACGCAGATGCGCGCTAACATCTCCAAGCTGATGAAGCGTCTCGAGACGACTTGCATCTACGTAACCCACGACCAGACGGAAGCTATGACGATGGGCGACCGCATCGTCGTCATGAAGGACGGCTTCATTCAACAAGCCGCTACTCCGGAAGAGCTCTACAACCATCCGATCAACCTGTTCGTAGCAGGCTTCATCGGCGCTCCGGCGATGAACTTCATCACGGGCCAACTGGTTGAATCCGGCGGCGCCGTCCAATTCAAGGCGACCGGCATCAACGTCGAGATTCCGGAAGGCAAAGCGAAGGTTCTGCGTTCCAAGGGCTACATCGGCAAGGAAGTCATCCTGGGCGTTCGTCCGGAAGACCTGCACGAAGAGCCGGTCTTCATCGAGGCTTCTCCGAAGTCCATCATCAACGCCAACATCGAAGTATCCGAGAACCTCGGCCACGAGATGTACCTGTACCTGAACGGACTGGGCAAGGACAACGTCATCGCCCGGATCGACGGCCGCTCCGGCCTGCAAGAAGGCCAGAACGTGAAGCTGGCGATCGACATGAACAAGATTCATGTCTTCGACAAGGACACCGAACTGAACATCTTCGAGAACTAATCCGCGTTCTCGTCAAGCGCCCGGCCGTTGGCCGGGCGTTTTTGCGTCGGGACGCCGCCTGGCGCGGGTTTACGTTGATTTCCTGACTTATTTTAGATACGATGAGAAGGACTAAGGGATAAGGGAGCTGTACGATGGCCAAAAAAGTGAGAGTATCCGAACTCGTGCAGCAATTTCAATTGGAAGTGGTGGCGGGCGGAGACGGAATGCGCCGCACCATCGAGACGGATGATTTGAATCGGCCCGGGCTGGAGGTGGCCGGTTATTTCGCCTACTATCCGGTTGAACGCGCGCAGATCTTCGGGAAGACGGAGCTGGCATTCCTGGAGACGCTCACCTCGACGGAGCGTCGCGAGCGCATGGAGCGCCTGTGCACGGACGAGACGCCGTGCATCATCATCACGCGCGGCCTGGACGTGCCGTCCGAGCTGATCGAGGTCGCGAACGAACGGAACTTCCCCGTGCTGCGAAGCTCCGTGGCGACGACGATTCTGCTCAGCCGCATTACGACCTTCCTCGAGAAGAAGCTGGCTCCGACCGCCACGATCCACGGCGTTCTCGTCGACGTGTACGGGGTCGGGATGCTCATCACGGGAGGCAGCGGCATCGGCAAAAGCGAGACGGCGCTCGAGCTCGTCAAGCGCGGCCATCGCCTCGTGGCGGACGACGCCGTGGAGATCCGGCAGACCGCCGACAACCTGCTGTACGGCAGCGCTCCCGAGCTCATACAGCATCTGCTCGAGATTCGGGGCCTCGGCATTCTGAACGTCATGACGCTGTTCGGCGCCGGCGCCGTCCGGACGCAGAAGCAGATCAGCCTCGTCATCAAGCTCGAGAACTGGCAGCAGGAGAAGCAGTACGACCGGCTCGGCCTCGACGAAGAGACGACGAAGATCATCGAGGCGGAAGTGCCGCTCGTCACCGTCCCGGTTCGGCCCGGACGGAACTTGGCCGTCATCCTCGAGGTGGCCGCGATGAACTTCCGCCTGAAGCGGATGGGCTACAACGCCGCGCTGCAATTCACGAACAAGCTGACGGAAGCGATCGCCGACGAAGATTACGAATAATCGAACCCTCCCGCGGCCGTCGCCCGGGAAGATCAAGGACGGAGGATGCGGATGTTGCCGTTGAAGCTCGACCCCATCGCGTTTAACCTGGGGCCGTTGTCGGTGCACTGGTACGGACTCATTCTGGGCACGGGGGCGCTGGTCGGATTGCTGCTGGCGATCCGGGAAGGCAAGCGGTTCGGGCTGTCGCCCGACTTTTTCCTGGACCTGATGCTGTTCGGGGTGCCGTCCGCCATTATCGGCGCGCGATTGTACTACGTTCTTTTCAAATGGGATTATTACATGGACCATCCGGGAGAGATCGTGCAGATCTGGAACGGCGGGATCGCCATCTATGGCGCCCTCATCGGCGCGTTGATCTGCGGATTCTTCTACTTCCGGCATAGAGGCTACTCGTTCTGGCGGCTCGTCGACATCTGCGCCCCTTCGCTGCTCGCGGGGCAGATGATCGGCCGCTGGGGCAACTACGTGAACCAGGAAGCGTACGGCGGACCGGTCGAGGAGTCCTTTCTGCGCCACACGCTGCACCTGCCGTCCTTCATCGTGGATCAGATGAACGTGGAAGGAACGTATCACCATCCGACCTTCCTGTACGAATCGCTCTGGAGCCTCGTCGGGCTGATCGTGCTCTTCGTCATCCGCCGCTATTGGAAGTTCCTGCGGGCCGGGGAAGTGTTCTTCGCGTACGTCATCTGGTATTCGATCGGACGCTTCTTCATCGAAGCGCTGCGGACGGACAGCCTGGCTTTCAAGGGCTCGGATACGCTCGCGTCTCTGCTTGACGCGCTGTGGACTCCGATGGAATGGTTCGGATTCAAGCAGGGGTACCTCGATCCCGCTTACGGCAACGTCCGCAGCTCGCAGCTGCTCGCGCTGATCGCGATCGTCGGAAGCCTTATCGCCATCGCGATCCGCCGTCAGACCGGACTGGCGAAGGAACGCTACGGCGACCCGCTCGTGTGTAAGAAGCCGGAGGCCGCGAAGACGAAGGACGAGCATCCGGACGCGTCGGGCGGACCGACCGCTTCCGGCCCGGACGCGGCGGCTTCGCGCGGCTCGGAGGATGCGGCGGCGGAAGACACTCGCGCCTGAGGGGCATATACCGGCAACGGGGATAGGAGCTAGTCATGAACACAGAGAGACATGGAGAGATTACGACCATTCTGTTCGACCTGGACGGCACGATCATCGATACGAACGAGCTGATCATTCAGTCGTTCCTGCACGCGCTGAGGGGAGTCGTCCCCGAATCGTTCGGCCGGGAGCACATCATTCCGAGCATGGGGCTGCCGCTGGCGCTCCAGATGCAGCAGTTCTCGGGGCGGGAGCTCGTGGACGATCTCGTACTAGCCTACCGCGAATACAACCTGTTGAAGCACGACGAGATGGTGTCGCTGTTCCCGGGCGTGGCGGAAGTCGTGAAGCGCCTGCACGAGGAGGGCTTCCGGCTCGGCATCGTGACGACGAAGATGCGTCCGACGACGGAGAGGGCGCTGAAGCTGCTCGGCATCTACGAGTACATGGGCGTCATCGTCACCTTGGACGACGTCGAGCACGCGAAGCCGCACCCGGAGCCCGTGCGGAAGGCGATCGAGGCGCTCGGGGCGGAGCCGGCCCGGACGATGATGGTCGGAGACAGCGCGGTCGACATCGAGTCGGCCCTGCGGGCGGGAGCGGTGCCGGTCGGCGTCGCCTGGTCGCTGAAGGGCGAAGCGCTGCTCAAGGAAGCCGGGGCGGTCCACGTCATTCAGGAGATGCGGGACTTACTCACCCTTAGCGGATTGGAGACGGTATAGTTGAGGCGAGTGGAACGCTATCCGGTGGAAGGTCCGAACGCGCTATGGCAGGTGTACCGGACGGTATCGCGCTGGAAGGCGGTCCGCAACTTCGTCTTCATTCAGCTGGCCCGATATTGTCCGGAGCTGTCGGTGAAGAACTGGATCTATCGCCGGGTGCTCGGCATGAAGGTGGGCAAGCAGACCTCGTTCGCGCTTATGGTCATGGTGGACGTGTTCTTCCCCGAGAGAATCACGATCGGCGACAACTGCATCATCGGGTACAATTCGACCCTTCTCACGCACGAGTATTTGATCAAGGAATACCGGCTCGGCGACATCCGGATCGGCTCCAACGTCATGATCGGGGCGAACGTGACGATTCTGCCGGGCGTGACGATCGGCGACGGGGCCGTCGTGGCGGCGGGCTCCGTCGTCCACAAGGACGTGCCCGCGAACGCGCGCGTCGGCGGCAACCCGATCCGGGAGCTGAGCCCGAACGCGGCGGCCGGGGACGAGACCGAATGAGGCGGGAAGGTCCGAATAGGGAAAAGTAAGCCGAGAAGCTCGGCAATCGCGATGACGGCACGCTCCGTAGGAGAGGGGCGGTCATGACGGTTGCCGCGCCTCTCGGCTTCTTTGCGCCTTGGCGGCGGGCGAGGAGCGCAACGCGAGAGGCGATCGAGGCGGCGGACTCGGCCGCGGAGGCGCTCGGCGAATGGCGTTAGCCGAGTCCGGACGGCGGGGCTCCGAACCCGGCTTCGCGCGCGGCGCTTCGGTTGACGGCTCTTTTCATTCGTGATAAAGTACAGAAAAGCCTTTATTTTGGCAGTATGGTAACATGGTAGCACTTTAAAGTGATAAAGTGATTGACCGTGCGATTCACGAGAAACGGGGTTATCGCTGTGTCCAAGCCAAAGGTATTCGAGAAGCCGACCGGCGTCAAGGATTATCTGCCGCACGCGGTCGCGAAGCTCCGGCGCATCGAACGCGACGTGCTGGAGTGCATGCGGCGCTGGGGGTACGAGCAGATTCTGACGCCGACGCTGGAATATTACGATACGGTCGGGGTGGCCAGCGCCACGTCCGACCAGAAGCTGTTCAAGCTGCTGAACCATCGCGGCACGACGATCGTGCTGCGTTCCGAGATGACGTCCCCGATCGCCCGGGTCGTCTCCTCGCTGCTCAAGGACCAGCCGCTCCCTCTGCGGCTGAGCTACCACGCGAACGTGTTCCGCGCCTTCGAAGAGGAAGCGGGCCGGGACGCGGAGTTTTTCCAGACCGGAGTCGAGCTCGTCGGGGAACCGTCCCCGGAAGCCGACGCCGAGGTCATCGCGCTCGCGATCGCTTCGCTGCGGGCGGCCGGCGTGCCGTCCTTCAAGGTGGCCGTCGGACACGTCGGCTTCCTGAACGGGCTGTTCCAGGAGGCGCTGCCGGGACGGACCGAGGAGCAGGAGAGCTTGAAGTCCTTCCTGCTGCAGCGGGACCACGTCGGCTACCGCGACGCTCTGCGCCGGCTGACGCTGGACGACTCCGTGCGCGAGGAGCTGGAAGGCATTCTCCGGCTGCGCGGCGGCGAGGAGGTGTGCCGGCAGGCGCTGCGGCTCGGCTCCAGCGAGGACGCGAAGAGCGCGATCCGCCAGCTGTGCGAGGTGTGGGACGTCCTGGCCGCGTACGGCGTGCAGGAGCACGTCCTGATCGACCTGACGATGATCGGGGATTTCTCCTATTACACGGGCATCACGTTCGAAGGCTACGCGTCGCATCTCGGGTTCCCGGTATGCAGCGGCGGCCGCTACGACAACTTGCTCAGCCAATTCGGCCGGCCCGCGCCGGCGACGGGCTTCGCGCTCAAGACGACGCGGATTCTCGAGGTGGCCGAGAGCGAGGCGGACGAGGAAGGCGGGCGCACGCTGATCGTCTACGCGCACGATCAGAGGCGGGAAGCGCTCGTCGAAGCGGAACGGCTTCGCGCGGAAGGCCTGCAGGTCGTGACGGAGGCGCTCGATCCGGCATCGCCGGAATGGGCGGCGCTCCGGGCCCGGGCGGCCCGCGTCGAGACGTTCGCGCATCGGGGCAGGGAGTACGACAGCCTGCTCGTATACGGAATCGGAGAGGGGGAGCGGGCATGACGGAGAGCGGAGCCTTGAAGGTGGCGATGCCCAAGGGGCGCATCTACAAGCAGGCGAGCAAGCTGTTCCGGGAAGCCGGCCTGCCGATTCCCGAGGACTTCGACGATTCGCGCCGGCTCATCATTCCGGTTCCGGAAGCGAACATGGAATTCATCATGGCGAAGCCGGTCGACGTGCCGACGTACGTGGAATACGGCGTCGCCGACATCGGCATCGTCGGCAAGGACGTCTTGATGGAGGAGAACAAGGACGTCTACGAGCTGCTGGATCTGGCCATCGCGAAGTGCCGGATGTCCGTCATCGGGCTGCCCGGCTGGAAGCCGGTCATCCATCCGCGCGTGGCGACGAAGTACCCGAACGTGGCTTCGCAATATTTCCGCGAGCGCGGCCAGCAGGTGGAAGTAATCAAGCTGAACGGCTCGATCGAGTTGGCGCCGCTTATCGGCCTCGCCGACCGGATCGTCGACATGGTCGAGACGGGCCAGACGCTGAAGGAGAACGGGCTCGTCGAGATGGAGACGCTGTTCTCGGTGACGAGCCGCCTGATCGCGAACCGGGTCAGCTACCGGCTGAAGAACGGCGCGATCCAGGAGCTGTGCGATCGGCTCGGGCGGAAGATCGCGGCCGTGCAGGGATAAGGATAGGGATTGCGATAGGGATAGGGATTGCGATAGAAGAAGGTTCGGCCAGGGAGGTTTGAAGCGGATGTACATCGGTTCGGCTCAAGGCTTCCGCCTGGAGCGGGAGAGCGAATACGGTTCGCCGGAGCAGAACGCGGCGGTCGAGGAGATCGTCGAAGCGGTCCGCCGCGAAGGCGACGAAGCGCTGCTGCGCTATACGGAGCGCTTCGACAAGGCGAAGCTGACGCCGGAGCGGCTGCGGGTGACGCCGGAGGAGATCGCGGCGGCGTACGAGCGGGTGGAGCCGGAGTTCCTGGCGGCGCTGCGCCAGGCGGCCGCGAACGTGACGGCGTTCCACGAGAAGCAGAAGCGGACGTCGTGGATGGAGGCGCAGCCGGACGGGACGATGCTCGGCATGGTCGTGAGGCCGCTGCGGCGGGTCGGCCTGTACGTGCCCGGAGGCAAGGCGGCGTACCCGTCGTCGGTGCTCATGAACGTGCTGCCGGCCAAGGTCGCCGGCGTGCCGGAGATCGCGCTCGTCACGCCGCCGGCGACCGGCGGGAAGGAAGGGATCGACCCGTACATCCTCGTCGCGGCCGCGGAAGCGGGCGTGACCGAGATGTACCGGGTCGGCGGCGCGCAGGCGATCGCCGCGCTCGCGTACGGGACGGCGAGCATCCCCGCCGTCGACAAGATCTGCGGGCCCGGCAACATCTACGTGGCGCTGGCCAAGCGCGCCGTCTTCGGCGCGGTGGACATCGACAGCATCGCCGGGCCGAGCGAGATCGCCGTGCTGGCCGACGACGCGGCCGATCCGCGGTACGTGGCCGCGGATATGCTGTCGCAGGCGGAGCACGACGAGATGGCGTCGGCGGTGCTCGTAACGCCGTCGGAGCGGCTTGCGCAGGAGGTGGCGGCCGAGCTGCGCCGCCAGGTCGCGACGCTGCCGCGGCGCGAGATCGCGGAAGCGTCGCTCGAGCGGTACGGCGCGATTCTGACGGTGGCCGACCTCGCCGAGGGCGTCGCGGTCGTCAACAAGCTCGCGCCGGAGCATCTGGAGGTCATCACGGAGGACCCGCTCTCCCTGCTCGGCGGCATCGAGAACGCGGGAGCGATCTTCCTCGGGCCGTACAGCTCCGAGCCGGTCGGCGATTATTACGCCGGCCCCAACCACATTTTGCCGACGAACGGAACCGCCCGGTTCTCTTCTCCGCTGAATGTGGACGACTTCGTGAAGAAATCGAGCTTGATCCGATACAGCCGGGAAGCGCTGCGCCGCGACGCCGCGGGCATCGCGACGCTGGCCCGGCATGAAGGGCTGGAAGCCCACGCGAGAGCGGTAGAGATCCGATTGGAAGGTGGAGATGGCTGATATGACGCATGCGGCAGGAACGGGAGCGGCGGCGGGCCGGAGAGCCGAAGTCGCCCGCAAGACGAACGAGACGGACATCAAGCTGAGCTTCGGGCTGGACGGCACGGGCTCGGTGAACATCGAGACGGACGTGCCTTTTCTCAACCATATGCTCGATCTGTTCGCGAAGCACGGACAGTTCGACCTGAACGTGGAGGCGCGGGGAGACGTCGACATCGACGATCACCACACGGTCGAGGACATCGGCATCTGCCTCGGGCAGACGCTGCGCGAGGCGCTCGGCGACAAGGCCGGCATCAAGCGGTACGCGAGCGTGTTCGTGCCGATGGACGAGGCGCTGGCGCAAGTCATCATCGACGTGAGCAACCGTCCGCACTTCGAGTACCGGGCGGAGTACCCGTCGGCGACGGTCGGCAGCTTCAGCGTGGAGCTGGTGCACGAATTCCTCTGGAAGCTGGCGCTGGAGTCGCGCATCACGCTGCACGTTATCGTCCACTACGGACGCAACACGCACCATATGATCGAAGCGGTGTTCAAGGCGCTCGGACGCGCCATCGACGAGGCGACCTCCATCGACCCCCGCGTGAAAGGCGTGCCTTCCACGAAGGGAGTGCTGTAAGATGATCGCGATCATCGATTACGGCATGGGCAATCTGCACAGCGTGAGCAAGGCGGTGGAGCGGCTCGGCCGCCAGGCGGTCGTCACGTCGTCGCCGGAGGAGATTCTGGCGGCGGACGGGGCGATTCTGCCGGGCGTCGGGGCGTTCGGCGACGCGATGAGCAACCTGCGCGAGACCGGGCTGGACGCGGTGACGAAGCGGTACGCGGCATCGGGCAAGCCGCTGCTCGGCATCTGCCTCGGCATGCAGCTGCTGTTCGACGAGAGCGAGGAGCACGGGAAGCACGAAGGGCTCGGGCTTCTGCCGGGCCGGGTCGTGCGGTTCCGCGGGGACTACAAGGTGCCGCACATGGGCTGGAACGAGCTGACGTTCGAGCGGGAGAGCCCGCTGTTCGAGGGCTTGGCGCCGGGTCACGTCTACTTCGTGCACTCGTACCACGCGCTCCCGGAGCGCCGGGAGGACCTGCTCGCGACGACGGACTACCATCGGCCGGTGACGGCCATCGTCGGCCGCGGCTCGCTGTACGGCATGCAGTTCCACCCGGAGAAAAGCGGGGACCTCGGCATGGCGCTGCTCCGCAACTTCGTCGGATTGGTCCCGTCCGGGACGTCCGAGACTTTATAAACCAAAGGATTGAGCTGCGTTGCGATTCAGACCTTGTATCGACATCCACCAAGGCAAGGTGAAGCAGATCGTCGGGGAGACGCTGCAGGACGACGCCGCGCGGGTCGTGGAGAACTTCGTGTCCGAGCGGGACCCCGGCTATTACGCTTCCATGTATAAGGAAGACGGGCTGACCGGCGGGCATATCATCATGCTGGGCGAGGGCAACCGGGAGGCGGCCGTCCAGGCGCTGCGGGCGTATCCCCAAGGGATGCAGATCGGCGGCGGCATCACGGCCGAGAACGCGGCGGAGTATCTGGACGAGGGGGCCTCGCACGTCATCGTCACCTCGTACGTGTTCCGCGACGGCCGGCTTCACTGGGACAATCTCGACAAGATCGTCTCGGAGATCGGCCGGGAGAAGCTCGTGCTGGACCTCAGCTGCAAGGAGCGCGACGGGCGCTGGTACGTGGTGACGGACCGGTGGACGCGCTTCAGCGACGTGGAGCTGAACGAGGCGACGATCCGGGAGCTCGAGGGCTTCTGCGACGAATTCCTCATTCACGCGGTGGACGTGGAAGGGAAGCGGGAGGGCGTGCAGGAGCGCTTGGCGCGGCAATTGTCCGAATGGGTCCGGATTCCGGCGACCTACGCCGGCGGCGCCCGTTCCCTCGCCGACCTGGAGCGGTTCCGCGAGATTACCGGCGGCAAGCTGGACATTACGATCGGCAGCGCGCTGGACATCTTCGGCGGAACGCTTCCTTACCGGGAAGTCGTGGATTATTGCCGGCGGGCGTGAAGAAGGAGGCGGTACCATGTTGGCCAAAAGAATCATACCGTGCCTCGACGTGAAGGACGGCCGCGTCGTCAAGGGCGTCAACTTCGTCAATCTGCGCGACGCCGGCGATCCGGTCGAGCTCGCGGCGATCTACGACCGCGAGGGCGCGGACGAGCTCGTGTTCCTCGACATCTCGGCGTCCGTCGAAGGCCGCGCGACGATGATCGAGGTCGTGCGGCGCACGGCCGGGGAGATCACGATCCCGTTCACCGTCGGCGGGGGCATCTCGTCCACCGACGACATGAAGCGCCTGCTGCGGGCGGGCGCCGACAAGATCGGCATCAACACGGCGGCCATCCGCAACCCCGATCTGATCGCGGACGGGTCGCGGATGTTCGGCGCGCAGTGCATCGTCGTCGCCATCGACGCGAAATATAACGCCGAGTGGGGCGAATGGGAAGTGTACACGCACGGCGGGCGCAACCCGACCGGCATCAAGGCGCTCGAATGGGCGAAGGAAGCGGAGCGCCGGGGCGCGGGCGAGCTGCTGCTCACGAGCATGGACGCCGACGGCACGAAGGACGGCTTCGACCTGCCGCTGACGAAGGCGGTCTCGTCCGCCGTCGGCATTCCCGTCATCGCGTCGGGCGGAGCGGGCAACGCGCGGCACTTCGCCGACGCCTTCGCCGAAGGGCAGGCGGACGCCGCTTTGGCCGCGTCTATTTTCCACTACAAAGAAGTGACGATCCGGGAGGTCAAGGACGCTCTGCGGACCGAAGGAGTGAACGTGCGATGACGCAATCGGCATTCATCGATCAAATCAAATGGAACGGCGACGGCCTCGTGCCGGCCATCGTGCAGGACGCCGCCAGCAAGGAAGTGCTCATGCTCGCCTACATGAACCGCGAATCGCTGCAGAAGTCTCTCGACAGCGGAGAGACGTGGTTCTGGAGCCGCTCCCGCGGGGAGCTGTGGCACAAAGGCGCGACGAGCGGCCATACGCAGGCGATCGAATCGCTGCGCTACGACTGCGACGCCGACACGCTGCTCGTGCTGGTGCGGCCAAGCGGCCCCGCCTGCCACACGGGCGCGTACACCTGCTTCTACCGCGACGCGGACGGAGAGCTGCCGGCGGAGAGCCGGCCGAAGCCCGACCGCTTCGCCGCGCTGAGCGGCCTCGAGACGACGATCGCGCAGCGGGAGGCGGAGCGTCCGGAAGGCTCGTACACGACGTACCTGTTCGACAAGGGACTCGACAAGATCCTGAAGAAGATCGGGGAGGAGTCGGCGGAGGTCATCATCGGCGGGAAAAACGGGGACAAGCAGGAGATCCGCAGCGAGGCGGCCGACCTGATTTTCCACCTGATGGTGCTGCTCCGGCAGCAGGAAATCCCGCTCGACGACGTGCTCGAGGAGCTGGAATTCCGCCACCGCAAGCCGGTCAAGAAGAACTAGTCCGCATCGCCCAAGCCGACGCTTGGGCTTTGTCGCGTTTTAGCGGCGGGGGAAGAGGGACAGGGATATCGAAAAGGGGAGAAAATCCTCCGATTCCAGGCCGTGAGTGGGTCAAGCCGGGGGAAAACGAGCTTTTGAAAAACGCCCCGACTCATGTATAATAAAGTCGAATTGCGGTTCGTGACTCGATTGACTTTTTTGGAGGGGCGCATGTACAGCAGCAGCAAGCTTCGCATTTTCTCGGGGTCGTCCAACCCGCTATTGGCCGAGAACATCGCCGATCAGCTCGGGTTGCCTCTTGGGAAGATCAAACTTTCCCGCTTCAAGAGCGGAGAAGTGTACGTTCACTATGAGGAGACGATCCGCAACTGCGACGTGTTCCTCGTCCAATCCTTGTCTCATCCGATCAACGAATTTTTCGTCGAATTGCTGGTCATGATCGACGCGGCGAAGAGAGCGTCCGCGCGTACGATCAACGTCGTGCTGCCGTACTACGGCTATGCGCGCCAAGAGCGCAAGGCGGCGCCGCGCGAGCCGATCTCGGCGAAGATGGTCGCCGACGTCCTGACGACGGTCGGAGCGAACCGGATCGTCACGATCGATCTGCACGCGGCGGCCATCCAGGGATTCTTCAACATCCCGGTGGACCACCTGACCGCGCTCGACCTCCTCAGCGATTATCTCAAGGCGAAGAACATTCCCAATCCCGTCGTCGTCTCGCCGGACGCCGGCCGCGCCTCGACCGCGGAGAAGCTGGCGAACCAGCTCGATTCCCCGTTCGCGATCATGATCAAGAAGCGCCCGGCGCACAACGAGTCGGTCATCACCCACGTCATCGGGGACGTTCAAGGCCAGACTCCGATCATTATCGAGGACTTGATCGACACGGGCACGACGATCGTGAACGTCGTCGAAGGCTTGAAGGAGCGGGGAGCCGAGGACGTGTTCGTCTGCGCGACGCATCCGCTGTTCTCCGGAGACGCCCTGAAGAAGCTGGATCATCCGAACATCCGGGAGGTCGTCGTCACCGATTCGATCCTGCTGCCGACGGAGCGTTCGCCCCGATTCAAGGCGCTGTCGGTCGCCCCGATGCTCGCGGAGGCGATCCGCATCATCATGGAAGGCGGCTCGATCAGCACGCTGTTCAAGAACGCGGGAGTCTGAACCGTCAACAGTCCGGAACGCCCGGAATTGCCTTATTCGCGCCTATTCGCCGCTTCCGCCGGGAAGCGGCGTTTTTATTTTAAGGATGGCGCGCGCTGTGTTATAATCGGGTTGACGTATCCGGCGGGGCCGGATGGGCAGGATCGGAACAGGAAGAAGACACAACCGGGGAGGTGCCTTGCCTATGAATCAGCGTAAGCGCAAGCAGGCGGTGAACGATCGCCGCCCGAAGATCATCCCGTTCTCGCTCGACGCCACCTTCTTCTTCGAGAGGGCCGTACAGTCGCTGGACCGATTCCACTACGACAAGGCACTGAAGTATTTCCGCCGGGCGGTCGAGTACGAGCCGGACAATCCGGTCAACCATTGCAACATGGCCGGCATCCTGTCGGAGATGGGACGTTACGAGGAGTCGAACGACATTCTTCGTTCCGTGCTGGATAAGATCGATCCGGCGATGACGGAATGCTACTACTATCTGGCGAACAACTACGCCAACATGGAGAAGTACGAGGACGCGGAGGACGCCCTCGTCCGCTACCTGGAGACGGACGCGGAAGGGCAGTTCCTCGACGAGGCCGACGAGCTGCTGGACCTGCTCCATTACGAGCTGAACCGGCCGACGAAGCTGTCGACGATCAAGTCGAAGGAGAACGTGTACGCGCACGACAAGGCCCGAGAGCTGCTCGAGGCCGGCCGGTTCGCGGAGGCGGTCCGCATTCTGGAAGAAATTATCGGCAGGCAGCCGGATTTCCTGGCCGCGCGCAACAACCTGGGATTGGCATACTACTATATGGGGCTGTTCGACAAGTCGATCCAGACCATATCGGAGGTGCTCGAAGCGGAGCCCGGGAACCTGCACGCGCTGTGCAATCTGGCGATCTTCTATCAGCACTCCAACCAGGCCAAGGAGCTGGCGGAGCTGCTGGCGCTGCTTCGCAAGACGATTCCCTTCCATCCGGAGCACGTGTTCAAGCTGGCGACGACGCTCGGCATCGTCGGCGAGCATCAGGAGGCGTACCGCCACTTCCGCCGGCTGCTGCGCTCGGGAGAGCTGGCCGGCGAGCCGAGCCTGCACCACTTCGCCGCCGTCGCGGCCGCCAACATCGGGCGCTTCGACGACGCCGAGAGATATTGGCAGCAGGCGGAGAGGCTGGATCCCCAATCCGAGGTTCCGCCGTTCTATCTGAAGAAGCTGGAGAGAATGAAGAGCGGGGAGGCGGCGCCTCCGACGCATTATCATTACCATCTTCCCTTCGACGAGCAGTTCCGCAAGTGGGAGCAGGCGCCGGAGCTGGTGCCTGGCGCCCTCAAGCAGGACCCGCTCGTCCGCTCCTCCTTCTTCTGGGCGCTCAGGCACGGCGACCGCCGCACGAAGGTGCAGGTCATCCAGGCGCTCGGCCTCGTCGCCGACGAGGAGGTCATCGACGCGCTCAAGGCGTTCCTCGTCGACCCGGAGGAGGAAGACGAACTGAAGCGGGTCGCCGTGCTGGTGCTGCGTTCGATCGGCGTCCAAGATTCGCTGAGCGTCATGTTCGGCGGGAAGACGCTGACCTTGGAGCCCCGCCGGAAGTCGGCCAGGCTTCCGGTCTGGGACAGCGCCTGGCAGACGGTGCTCGAGCAGGCGATGGAGCAGATGTCGGGACGCTACGACGTCGTGCAGCAGCACGACATGATGACGCTGTGGGTCGACTACTTGTCCCGCGTCTACCCGCAGGTGCCGAAGCTGCACAATTCCGCCGCTTGGGCGGCGGCGCTCGAATATTGGACGGCCAAGATGCACCGGCAGTCCGTTACTTACGCCGAGCTGGTGGATCGCTACCAGGCTTCGCAGGCCAGCATCAGCCGCTATGCCAACCGGATCGACGAAGCGTGCGGGATCCGGGAGAAGCTGAAGCTGTCGATGACGTTATCCGCGTTCAAGGAGAATAGATAAGCGTAGCTTGTCCATCGTTCGCCCGGCTTGTCGCGCGCGGCGCCCGGACGGACTCCTTGCGGATCGCGCGGCCGACTGTTACAATTTTAATTACAGTTAGGTTAGCCGCCATCCCATTTACGTAAGCATACGCTAAGGAGGAGAGAGACAGATGTACAAGAGCATCGTAATCGGAACGGGGCCTGCCGGATTGACGGCGGCCATCTACCTGGCGCGGGCCAACCTGAGCCCGCTCGTGATCGAAGGGCCGGAGCCGGGCGGCCAATTGACGACCACGACCGAAGTGGAGAACTTCCCGGGCTTCCCGGAAGGCATCATGGGACCGGAGCTCATGACCAATATGCGCAAGCAGGCGGAGCGCTTCGGCGCGCAATTCCGCACCGGCTGGATCAACTCCGTCGACCTGTCCAAGCGTCCGTTCACCTTGTCCCTTGAAGGCGGCGAGACGCTGGAATCCGAGACGTTGATCATCTCGACGGGCGCTTCCGCCAAGTATCTGGGCATTCCCGGCGAGAAGGACAACGTCGGCCGCGGCGTCAGCACCTGCGCGACCTGCGACGGCTTCTTCTTCCGCGGGAAGAAGATCATCGTCGTCGGCGGCGGGGACTCCGCGATGGAGGAAGCGAACTTCCTGACGCGCTTCGCGTCCGAGCTGACGCTCGTCCATCGCCGCGAGGAGCTTCGGGCTTCGAAGATCATGCAGGACCGCGCGAAGGAGAACCCGAAGATCAGCTGGGGCCTCAACCGCACTCCGCTTGAAGTGCTGGCCAACGAGAACGGCGTCACGGGGCTGAAGGTCCGGAACAACGAGACCGGAGAAGAGGAGATCCTCGAGACGAACGGGGTGTTCGTCGCGATCGGCCATACGCCGAACACGAAGTTCCTCGGCGGCCAAGTCGAGACGGACGAGCACGGCTACATCATCACGAAGCCGGGATCGACCGAGACGAACGTGCCGGGCGTGTTCGCCTGCGGCGACGTGCAGGATACGAAGTACCGCCAGGCGATTACGGCGGCGGGCAGCGGCTGCATGGCGGCGCTCGATTGCGAGAAGTTCCTGGAAGGCGCGATCACGCAGGACTGGAGTGTCTCCCTGGGCTAATAAGATAACGTCGGCAGGGCGGACTTTATAGCGCATCGGCTTGGGAGCCGCATCGGGCGCGGAGGCCCGGATCGGCCCCTCGCGTCCTTGCGGACGGAGGAGCCGATCGGCATGATTCAATCGGTACTAATCTACATTTCGAGGTGTCCATCATTATGTCTCAAGCTTTATACATTGGCGTCGATCTGGGCGGTACCGCCATCAAGACCGGCTTGTGCAGTGCCGACGGCGAGTTGATCCGCATCCACGAAGGGCCGACCCAGACGGAACTGGGAACCGAAGCGATTCTGAACAACATCGCGGCCTACGTGAAGGAGCTCGTTCCTCCCGGAACGCCGGAATGGGATCGAGTCCAAGGAGTCGGAATCGGAATCGCCGGCTTCCTGGACATTCCGAACGGCATTATCGAGTTCAGCGCGAATCTCCCCTTCCGGAACGTCCCGGTGAAGCAGCTCATGGAGGAGAAGCTCGGCAAGCCGATCAAGATCAACAACGACGCCAATGTGGCCGCTCTCGGCGAAGCTTGGGGCGGCGCCGGCAAGGGCGTGGCGGATTGCGTCTGCTACACGCTCGGCACCGGGGTCGGCGGCGGCATTATCGTGAACGATCGCTTGATCGAAGGGTTCAGCGGCATGGCCGGCGAGCTCGGCCATATGTCGGTCGTTCCGGACCTGGAGGCGATCCAGTGCGGTTGCGGCCAGATGGGCTGCCTGGAGACGGTATCCTCGGCTACCGGGATTATCCGGATGGCGAAGGACGCGGTCGAGCGCGGGGATCGGACATCCCTGTCGCTTGTCGAGAACATCATGGCCAAGGAAGTGTTCGACGCGGCGAAGGCCGGCGACGAAGTCGCTTCCCGCATCGTCAGCCGCGCCGCGTTCTACCTCGGCAAGTCGATGGCGGCGGTGGCGGTCATCGTCAACCCGCGCCGCTTCATCATCGGGGGCGGCGTGAGCAAGGCCGGGGAGTTCCTGTTCGAGCAGATCCGCGAGGTGTTCGTCAAGCTGACTCCCGAGCGGGCGCATGCCGGCGTCGACATCGTCGCGGCCCAGCTCGGCAACAACGCGGGAGTCGTCGGCGCGGCGGGACTGTTCCTTCGAGCGTAGCGCACGGGCGCCTGCTCCGCCGGACCACCGGCGGTCAGGCGCTTGCGCCTGTCTAGAGGGGCGGAACCGGCCGATCTCCGGCGCCGCGCTGTCGGCGGCGGTACCGGAGGCCTGCGTGGATTTGCAGGACCGGTTGCCGGGCAATCCAGGACGCTAACGGAAGCTGAGGACGCGATTTTGTCGAAGAGGCGGAATTTGAATGCTGACGGAACGGAGAGACGTTATTTCGTGTCGAATGTCCGTTTTCGCTAGATGAGCTCCGAATACGGGCTCTTCGTTCCGTTTGTTTTTCCAGAGAAGCTTCCGAGGCCGAATCACGTCCTCCCGTTCCGTTAGCGGTCTTGTCCGACGCTAGAGAGACCTCGTTGCCCCGCGCCGCCAAGGCGCCAAGTTTGGCTGGGTACGGGAACCTGCGGCGATACGGCGCGGGATATTATCGATTTGGTTACATGGACCGAGCCTGAGAGGAGGGAATGGCATGGAGACGACGACAACGACGGCCAAACCGACTCTGGTCATCATCACGGGGATGTCGGGTGCGGGCAAGACGATCGCCGTCCAGAGCATGGAGGACTTGGGCTACTTCTGCGTCGACAATCTGCCGCCGGTGCTCATTCCGAAGTTCGCGGAGCTGATCGACCAGTCGCAAGGACGGATCGGCAAGGTCGCGCTCGTCATCGACCTTCGCGGACGGGAGTTCTTCACCGCGCTGTCCGAATCGCTCGCCTATATCCGGGAGCACTATACCATTCATAACGAGATTCTGTTCCTGGACGCGACGGACAGCGTGCTGGTGCAGCGATACAAGGAGAGCCGGCGCCGCCACCCGCTCGCGCCCGAGGGCAATCTCCTGGAGGGGATTCAGTCGGAGCGCAAGCTGCTGGAGGATCTGAAGGGCTGGGCGACGCAGGTCATCGACACGAGCAGCCTGAAGCCCGCCCAGCTTAAGGAGCGGATCGTGTCCCGCTTCTCCAATCTGGACCGCAGCACGATCTCGATCAACGTCACGTCCTTCGGCTTCAAGTACGGGGTTCCGATCGACGCCGACCTCATCTTCGACGTCCGCTTCCTTCCGAATCCGCACTACGTGGAGAATCTGCGGCCGAAGACGGGGCAGGACCAGGAAGTGTACGACTACGTCATGAAGTGGCAGGAGACGCAGACGTTCCTCGGCAAGCTTCTCGACATGCTGCAATACTTGATCCCTCTCTACCACAAGGAAGGCAAGAGCCAAGTCATCATCGGCATCGGCTGCACGGGAGGGAAGCACCGCTCGGTCGCTCTGGCCGAATATCTGGGGCGCATGCTCGGAACGAGCGAGACGGAAGTGGTCAAGGTGAACCACCGCGACGCCGAACGTGACCGCCATGGGTGAGGTGAAGAGATGAATCCGACGTCGCCCGTCCCTTCGGGAAGGCTGCCCCGCATCGTCGTGATCGGCGGCGGCACCGGCCTGTCCGTCATGCTGCGCGGCCTCAAGCAGAAGCCGCTCGACATTACCGCCATCGTGACGGTCGCGGACGACGGGGGGAGCTCCGGCATTCTGCGGGAAGAGATGCAGATGCCGCCGCCCGGGGATATCCGCAGCGTTTTGGCCGCTCTGGCGGACGCCGAGCCGCTGCTCGCCGACATGCTGTCATACCGGTTCAACAATGGCAAAGGACTGGCCGGCCATAGTTTGGGCAACCTGATTCTAGCGGCCATGACGGACATCTCCGGGGACTTCGTGACCGGGATCCGGGAGCTGAGCCGGGTACTGGCCGTCCGGGGAAGGGTGCTGCCCGCCGCCAACCAGGCGATCGTGCTGAAGGCCGAGATGGCCGACGGCAGCATCGTCGTGGGCGAATCGTCCATCCCGAAGGCCAAAGGCTCCATCAAGCGGGTGTTCATCGAACCGCCGGAAGTCGAGCCGCTGCCGGAGGCGGTGGAAGCCATCGAGCACGCGGACGCGATTCTGATGGGGCCCGGCAGCCTGTACACGAGCATCATTCCGAACCTGCTCGTGCCCAAGCTCGCGGAGGCGATCGTGAAGAGCCGCGCCGTCAAGATTTTCGTATGCAACGTGATGACCCAGCCCGGAGAGACCGACAATTATACCGTCAGCAATCATCTGGACGCGATCCAGGCCCATATCGGGCATCAATTATTCGATTACGTCATCGTCAACGACGGGGAGATTCCTCCGCAGGTTCACGATATGTACGCCGAGCAAGGCTCCAAGGCCGTGCACGTGGACATGGAGGAAGTCACCCGCCGCGGCTACAAGGTCATCGCCGACACGCTGGTGCTGTTCCGGACTTATCTTCGTCATGACGCTTCTAAGCTTAGTCAGCACATTTACCAGCTGGTCGTCGATTGGATGCAGAGAAAGGGGTGAGCGGCCGTGTCTTTCGCGGCGCAAACCAAGAAAGAGCTTACGCTGGTCGAGGCGGAGCCGTGCTGCGAGCGGGCGGAGCTGTCCGCGCTCATTCGCATGAACGGGGCGGTGCAGCTGACCAACAAGCGGATCGTTCTCGATATCTCGACGGAGAACGCCGCGATCGCCCGGCGGATGTACACGCTTCTGAAGCGGCATTTCGACGTGCCGACCGAGCTGCTCGTCCGCAAGAAGATGCGCCTGAAGAAGAATAACGTCTATATCGTGCGCGTCCCGGCCGGCGTCGAGCAGCTGCTGAACGACTTGGCGATCGCGAGCTCGGGGTTCCAGTTCCACCCGTCGATCGACAAGGAGCTCGTCCGCAAGCCCTGCTGCAAGCGCGCGTACTTGCGAGGCGCCTTCCTGGCCGGAGGCTCGGTCAACAACCCGGAAGGCTCCTCGTACCACCTCGAGATCGCTTCGATGTACGAGGAGCACTGCCAGGCGCTCGTCGAGCTGGCGAACAAGTTCCATCTGAACGCCCGGTTCATCGAGCGGAAGAAGGGGTTCATCCTCTACATCAAGGAAGGCGAGAAAATCATCGAGTTCCTCAGCATCATCGGCGCCCATCAGGCGTTGTTCAAGTTCGAGGACGTGCGGATCATGCGCGACATGCGCAATTCCGTCAACCGGATCGTCAATTGCGAGACGGCGAACCTGAACAAGACGATCGGCGCCGCGGTCCGGCAGATCGACAACATCAAGCTGCTGGAGAAGGAAGTCGGCCTGGAGAACTTGCCGGACAAGCTGCGCGAAGTGGCGGAGGTTCGGCTCAAGCATCCCGACTTGAATCTGAAGGAAGTCGGCGATATGCTGAAGGGGCAAGTGAGCAAGTCCGGGGTGAACCATCGGCTGCGCAAGATCGACGAGTGGGCCGAAAAAATCCGGAACGGCGGAGCATAAGCGTATGGCGTAAATGTTCCCAACAATGCTATAATAGGTGACAGACCATGCACGGCGGGTCCCGGCTACCGGGACGATGAACAAAGATAGGGGGTATCCGTTCCATGACGAAACAGCCGGTGGTTGTTCGGCTTAAAACGGGGCTTCACGCCAGACCGGCGGCTTTATTCGTTCAAGAAGCCAATAAATTCTCCTCCGACGTCTTCGTGGAGAAGGACGACAAGAAGGTAAACGCGAAGAGCATCATGGGCATCATGAGCCTCGCGATCAGCTCGGGCACGGAAGTATCCATTAGTGCGGAAGGTTCCGACGCAGAGCAAGCTGTAACCGCTTTAGTCCAATTGGTCAGCAAGGAAGAACTCGAGAACCAATAAGCACCCGTAGCTCAAAGCTCCCAGGAGGGGGCTTTTTGCGTTTATAAAGAGCCTGCGACGGCGGAGAATGGGAATAGGAAATTTTTTGCGACGCCGACTTCGAAAGCGCAACCTTTAGACTGGTAAAGGCGTCCAGAAGACAAACCGTGGAAAGGGGCATGAGCGAGCATGGGGATCAAGAACAAGGGGCTGCCGATCGCGGCCGTCGTCCTGGCGGCGACGCTGATCGGATGGTTCGGCTTCGGGGGCAAGGAGGAGATCGGGACGGTGGCGGCCGAGACGGCGGAGACGGTGCAGAACACGATTACGGTCGGCGCGGAGGGATCCATCAAGGTGGAGCCGGACGTCGCTTACCTCAACTTCGGCGTGGTGACTCGCGGCAAGACCGCGCAAGAGGCGCAGCAGGCGAACGCGACCCGGTTCGCGGCGGTGGAGAAGACGCTGTACGAGACGTTCGGCATCGACAAGAAGGACGTGCAGACGACGGGCTTCAACGTGCAGCCGGAGTACAATTACACGGAGAAGGACGGACAAGTGCTGAAGGGCTACGTCGCCGACCACGAGGTGCGGGTGACGTACCGCAAGCTGGACGAGATCGGCAAGCTGCTGGACGCGCTGTCGGCTGCGGGAGCCAACCAGATGAACGGCGTCGGCTTCTCGACGGAGAAGCGGGACCAATACGAGCTGGAGGCGCTCAAGAACGCGATGGCGAACGCGGATGCCAAGGCGGGCGTGCTCGCGACATCCGCCAAGCGCCAGCTTGGGGAAGTGATCAACATCGTGCAGGGCAGCGCCGCTCCGATCCCGGTCGTGCAGCGCATGCCCGAGATGGCGAAGGCCATGAGCGATTCGGCCGCGTCCACCTCGGTGCAGGCGGGGCAGATCGAGATCAACGTCAGCGTGACGGTGCAATATCGGATGAAGTAAGCGAAGCCGAATCGATGACCACAGGCCGTTCCCGTCGGGGGACGGCCTTTGTGCTTTGCGCCTTTATGCCTTTGCGCCTTCGGGTGCTGGACGCTGTCGGCAGTCCGGATGACAAAAAGCGCCTCCCGAGGGAAGGCGCTCAAGTCGACTTGGTTTAGGCTTCTAGCCGGTGCTCCAATTGACGGAGCTCGATCGCATCCTCCAGAAGCTCGATAAACTCGGAGGACAGGTTCATCTTCTTCGCTTCACGGTACACTTCCAACAGATGCTCGTCCTTCAGCGGGCGAAGCAGCGACGCCTTGTCGCTGAGCTGGCGCGCGGCGATCATATTCGGGAAGTCCGACTCGTGACGGCTGCCGACTGCGTCGTATGCGGCGGAATTCGCGCGCGGGACGAGCCGAAGCGATTGGGATGGGCGACTCATGTGGGGATCCCCCCTTCGCGGTATTTCTAGTGCATAGCTAGATATGGTTGTTTATGGAATGTTTCTTTAAAGTAGCATATCACGGAAGAGCCGATTCGCAGAGGGGGGATTCATACTTTTGAATTTCTATTGACAGCATGATCGAGATGTGGTAATAAGGGTGTCTTTTCATAAAAAGGGGTAAAAAAGAATGCGCCCCCCAACGGAGGGGGCGCATCCGCCGGCCGGCCGATGCGGGCGGCTCAGAGCTTCTCGATGACCTTGTCCACGAGGCCGTACGCCTTCGCTTCTTCGGCGTCCATGAAGTTGTCGCGGTCGGTATCCTTCTCGATCTTCTCGAGCGGCTGGCCGGTTCTCTCGGACAGAATGCCGTTGAGCTTGTCGCGCAGCTTCAGGATGCGGCGGGCGCGAATCTCGATGTCGCTCGCCTGCCCTTCCGCGCCGCCGAGCGGCTGGTGGATCATCACTTCGCTGTTCGGCAGGGCGTAGCGCTTGCCCTTGGCTCCCGCGGCGAGCAGGAACGCTCCCATGGAAGCGGCCATGCCGACGCAGATCGTGGAGACGTCGGGCTTGATGAATTGCATCGTGTCGAAGATGGCCATGCCGGCCGTAATCGATCCGCCGGGGGAGTTGATGTAGAGACTGATGTCCTTCTCCGGGTCGTCGGCAGCCAGAAACAGCATCTGGGCGATGATGGAATTGGCGACGACGTCGTTCACTCCGGTGCCGAGGAAGATGATGCGATCCTTCAGAAGACGGGAGTAAATATCGTAAGCGCGCTCTCCGCCTCTGCTCTGTTCAATGACCATAGGGACGAAACTCATGGGTCGACCCCTCCTTTGGATGGTTGGTTCCTTCATTCTAATGGATCGGCGAACAAAAGTCAAAGAAAGTCAAACGAGTTTGACCAAACAAAAATGCGACCGTATGCGACGGCCGCTTCCGCTGTATTCTATTCGATGTTCGACAGCTCGAGTCGATGCTCAATGGCTTGGATCGATGGTCAATGGCGTAGCGCCGATTGACGGCTTCGCGAATTCGTTATGGCGCGCCCGTAGGGAATCGAACCCCAATCTCAGGCTCCGGAGGCCTGCGTCATATCCGTTGGACCACGGGCGCACGTTCAATTGCGACAGCAAAAATTATTATAGGCGATCGGGAAGCAAAAAGCAAGTCGGAAACGGAATGAATATCGGGCAAATATTTGAACGGCGTCCCTTGCGATTTGGAGGCAGTTCCATTAAAATGAGGGTGTGGGACTTAAAGTGATGCAGCGGGACATTTTACGTCCAGCTTGCCGCCCGCAATCGTGCCGAGGCCAACCGGCATTAGGGGAGGCCTAAACTTTGCGGAATATCCTTCATATTCAGAAGAGACTGATTCCGGACCTGCTGCCGGTCATGCAGAAGCGTTACGAGATTCTGCACCGCCTCCTGATCTCCGGAACGATGGGCCGGCGAAGCCTGGCGGCGAGCCTCGACCTGACGGAGAGGACGCTGCGGGCCGAGCTGGACCTGCTCCGGGAGCAAGGGCTGCTGGAGGCGGGATCGGCGGGGATGACGCTCAGCGAAGCCGGAAGACGGCTGCTGGAGGAGATGGAGCCGCTCGTCAAGGAGCTGTTCGGCTTGTCCGACCTTGAAGAAGCGGTTCGCGCGAAGTTCGGGCTGCGCAAGGTCGTCATCGTGCCCGGCGACTCCGACGAGTCGGACGACGTCAAGCGGGAGCTCGGGCGGGCGGGCAGCCGCGTGCTCGGCCAATCGCTGTCGCCCGGCGACGTCGTCGCCGTCATGGGCGGCACGACGATGGCGCGGATGGCCGCCCACTTCAAGGTGAGCGCTCCGCTCGCGGACAACTGGTTCGTGCCGGCCCGCGGCGGTCTCGGCGAGAGCGTCGACTACCAGGCGAACACGATCGCCTCGGAGCTGGCCAAGCGCACGGGCGCCCGCTACCGGATGCTGCACGTGCCCGACCATCTGAGCGAAGAGGCGTACCAGACGATCATGCTGGAGCCGAACGTTCGCGAGGTGGTCGACATGATCCGCTCCGCCCGCATCGTCGTGCACGGCATCGGCGAAGCGGTCACGATGGCCCGCCGCCGGAAGCTCGACCCGGAGACGATCGCGGAGCTGCTCAAGGACGGGGCTCTCGCCGAGGCGTTCGGGTACTACTTCGACCGGGACGGCCGCGTGGTGCACCGGATGGCCACCGCCGGCCTGCGGCTCGAGGACATCGAAGCCGCCGAGACGGTCATCGGGCTGGCCGGCGGGCGCAGCAAGGGCGAGGCGATCGCGGCGGTGATGAGGTTCGGGCACGACGACGTGCTCGTCACCGACGAAGCCGCCGCCGAGGAAGCCCTGCGCCACTCGTAAGACCGGGACGGCCGCCGCTTGAGGCGGCCCCCGGGTGGCAAATCGTGGTCTTGGCGCATTTTTGCGCCTGCAATAGATCAAAATAAAACAAAGATTTCCAAGGAGGAACCATTCATGAGTGTTAAAATCGGTATCAATGGCTTCGGTCGGATCGGTCGCAACGTATTCCGCGCTTCCTTGAACAACCCGAACGTAGAAGTCGTCGCTATCAACGACCTGACGGACGTAAACACGCTGGCTCACCTGCTTAAATATGACACGACTCACGGCCGCCTGAAGGCAACCGTCGAAGTCGGCGAAGGCTCCCTGATCGTGAACGGCAAGACGATCAAGGTATTCGCGGAGCGCGACCCCGGCAACCTGCCTTGGGCTTCCGTAGGCGCCGAGATCGTCGTCGAATCGACGGGTATCTTCACGGCTAAGGAGAAGGCCGAGCTGCACCTCAAGGGCGGCGCGAAGAAGGTCATCATCTCCGCTCCGGCTACGAACGAAGACATCACGATCGTTCTGGGCGTCAACGAAGACAAGTACGACGCGGCTTCCCACACGATCATCTCCAACGCTTCCTGTACGACGAACTGCCTCGCGCCGTTCACGAAGGTGCTTAACGACAAGTTCGGCATCGTCAAGGGCATGATGACGACGATCCACTCCTATACGAACGACCAGCAAGTGCTTGACCTCCCGCACAAGGATCTGCGCCGCGCCCGCGCCGCTGCCGAGAACATCATCCCGTCCTCCACGGGCGCTGCCAAGGCGATCGGCCTCGTTCTGCCCGAGCTGAAGGGCAAGCTGAACGGCATGTCGTTCCGCGTACCGACGAAGAACGTATCCGTCACCGACCTGGTTGCCGAGCTGAAGGTCAACGTAACGGTCGAAGAAGTCAACGCGGCTCTGAAGGCTGCGGCTGAAGGCCCGCTGAAGGGAATCCTGAACTACTCCGACGAGCCGCTCGTATCGAGCGACTACAACACGGATCCGGCTTCCTCCACGATCGACGCTCTGTCCACGATGGTCGTCGAAGGCAACATGGTCAAGGTCGTCTCCTGGTACGACAACGAGTGGGGCTACTCCAACCGCGTCGTAGATCTGGCTGCTTACATCGCTAGCAAAGGTCTGTAAGATTCGCCCATATCCGCAAGCGGCATTGTAAAGAGGAGTCTCCGCGCTCCTCTTTAAGTCCGTTTGTAACCGAAGAACTTACGCAGGAGGAGAGAGCTGACCATGAATAAGAAAAGCATTCGCGACATCGACGTGAAAGGCAAGAAAGTATTCGTCCGCGTCGACTTCAACGTACCGCTCGAGAACGGGGCGATCACCGACGATACCCGGATCCGCGAGACTCTTCCGACGATCCGCTTCCTGATCGAGAAGGGCGCCAAGGTCATCCTCGCGAGCCATCTGGGCCGTCCGAAGGGACAAGTCGTCGAAGAGATGCGTCTGACTCCGGTCGCCGCCCGCCTGTCCGAGCTGCTCGGCAAGCCGGTCGCCAAGGCCGACGAAGCGGTCGGCGAAGCGGTTCAAGCGAAGGCATCCGCGCTGAACGAAGGCGACGTGCTGCTTCTCGAGAACGTGCGCTTCTACGAAGGCGAAGAGAAGAACGATCCGGAGCTGGCCAAGGCGTTCGCGTCCCTGGCGGACATCTTCGTCAACGACGCGTTCGGCGCCGCTCACCGCGCGCATGCGTCCACCGAAGGCATCGCCCACTTCCTGCCGGCCGTATCCGGCCTGCTCATGGAGAAGGAGCTGGACGTCCTCGGCAAGGCGCTGAACAACCCGGAGCGCCCGTTCACGGCGATCGTCGGCGGCTCCAAGGTCAAGGACAAGATCGACGTCATCAACAAAATGATCGAGATCGCCGACAACATCCTGATCGGCGGCGGCCTCTCCTATACTTTCCTCAAAGCGCAAGGCCACGAGATCGGCTTGTCCCTGTGCGACGACTCCAAGCTTGATCTGGTGCTCGAGTTCGTCGAGAAGGCGAAGAAGCTCGGCAAGAACTTCCTGCTGCCGGTCGACATCGTCGTATCGGAAGACTTCAAAGCGGCTGTCAACGCGGAGATCGTCGGTCAAGGCGGCATTCCGGCCAACAAGGAAGGCGTCGACATCGGTCCGAAGACCCGCGAGCTGTACGCCGAAGTCATCAAGAACTCCAAGCTCGTCGTATGGAACGGACCGATGGGCGTATTCGAAGTCGACGACTTCGCTAACGGCACCCGCGCGGTCGCGCAGGCGTGCGCGGAGACGTCCGGCTACACCGTCATCGGCGGCGGGGACTCCGCGGCCGCGGTCGAGAAGTTCCGCCTGGCCGACAAGATGGACCACATCTCCACCGGCGGCGGCGCGTCGCTCGAGTTCATGGAAGGCAAGGCACTTCCGGGCGTCGTCGCTCTGAACGACAAGTGAGGTGCAACCTATGAGCAGAACTCCGATCATCGCAGGCAACTGGAAAATGTTCAAGACCGTCTCCGAAGCGGTCGCCTTCGTTAACGACGTGAAGGGCAAAGCGGAAGTCGCCGGCGTCGAGAGCGTCATCTGCGCTCCTTACACGGCGCTGCCGGCGCTCGTCGAAGCGGTCAAAGGCACTTCGCTCAAGATCGGCGCGCAGAACCTTCACTTCGAAGACAACGGCGCGTTCACGGGCGAGATCAGCGGCGTCATGCTGAAGGACCTCGGCGTCGACTACGTCATCGTCGGGCACTCCGAGCGCCGCCAATACTTCAACGAGACGGACGAGACCGTGAACAAGAAGCTGCACGCGGCGTTCAAGCACGGCATCGTGCCGATCCTGTGCGTCGGCGAGAAGCTCGAGGAGCGCGAAGCCGGCAAGACGAACGAAGTGAACCGCATCCAGACGGAAGCGGCGTTCGCGGGCCTGACCGCGGAGCAAGCCGCGCAAGTGGTCATCGCGTACGAGCCGATCTGGGCGATCGGAACGGGCAAGTCTTCCACGGCGACGGACGCCAACGACGCGATCTCGTATATTCGCAGCGTCGTGAGCGGCCTGTACGGCGCGGAAGTCGCGGCGAAGGTCCGCATTCAATACGGCGGCAGCGTGAAGCCGAACAACGTGGCCGAGTACCTGGGACAATCCGACATCGACGGAGCCCTGGTCGGCGGCGCCAGCCTGGAACCGGCTTCCTACGTGGCTCTGGTCGAGGGGGCGAAGTAAGATGGCGGCACCCAAACCGGTAGCTCTGATCATCCTGGACGGCTTCGGCCTTCGCGAGGAGACGCACGGCAACGCCGTGGCCCAAGCGAAGAAGCCGAACTTCGACCGCTTCTGGTCGACGTATCCGCACACGCAGCTGACCGCGCAAGGCGAAGCGGTCGGCCTGCCGGAAGGCCAGATGGGCAACTCCGAGGTCGGCCACCTGAACATCGGCGCAGGCCGCATCGTGTACCAGGACCTGACCCGCATCACGAAGTCGATCCGCGAAGGCGACTTCTTCGAGAACGAGACGCTGCTCGGCGCGGTTCGTCACGCCAAGCAGAACGGCAAGAAGCTTCACCTGTACGGGCTGCTCTCCGACGGCGGCGTGCACAGCCACATCGCCCACTGCTTCGCCCTGCTCGAGCTGGCGAAGAAGGAAGGGCTGACCGAGGTGTACGTGCACGCGTTCCTCGACGGGCGCGACGTCGCTCCGGACAGCGCGGTCGGCTACCTGCAGCAGCTTCAGGCGAAGATCGAAGTGCTCGGCGTCGGGAAGATCGCGACGGTTCAAGGCCGCTACTACGCGATGGACCGCGACAAGCGGTGGGACCGCGTCGAGAAGTCTTACCGCGCCATGGTGTACGGCGAAGGCCCGACGTATACGGACCCGATCCAAGCGGTGAAGGAATCGTACGAGAAGTCGGTCATGGACGAATTCGTCATGCCGACGGTCATCGTCGGCGCGGACGGCAAGCCGGTCGGCCTCGTGGAAGCGGAGGACGCGGTCGTGTTCTTCAACTTCCGCCCGGACCGCGCGATCCAGCTGTCGAACGTGTTCACGAACGAGGACTTCCGCGGCTTCGACCGCGGCGAGAAGTTCCCGAAGAACCTGTACTTCGTCTGCTTGACGCTGTTCTCCGAATCCGTCGGAGGCTTCGTCGCCTACAAGCCGAAGGAGCTCGACAACACGCTGGGCGAGGTGCTCGTGCAGCAAGGCAAGACGCAACTGCGCATCGCCGAGACCGAGAAGTACCCGCACGTGACGTTCTTCTTCAGCGGCGGACGCGACATCCAGCTTCCGGGCGAGACTCGCATCCTCATCAATTCGCCGAAGGTCGCGACCTATGACCTGAAGCCGGAGATGAGCGCATACGAAGTCGCCGACGCGGCGGTGAAGGAGATCGAGGCCGACAAGCACGACGCGATCATCCTGAACTTCGCCAACCCGGACATGGTCGGCCACTCCGGCATGCTGGAGCCGACGATCAAGGCGGTCGAGGCGACCGACGAGTGCCTCGGCAAGGTCGTCGACGCCATTCTGGCGAAGGGCGGCGTCGCCGTCATTATCGCCGACCACGGCAACGCCGACATGGTCATCGACGACCAAGGCCGCCCGTTCACGGCGCACACCACCAACCCGGTGCCGTGCATCGTGACGAAGCAAGGCGTGACGCTGCGCGACGGCGGCATCCTGGCGGACGTCGCCCCGACGCTGCTGAAGCTTCTCGAGCTTCCGCAGCCGAAGGAGATGACCGGCGTCTCGCTGATCTGATTCGCGGATGCAGGGCCAAGCCGCGCGACCGGATCCGCATTCGCACCGTATAAGTATTCAGCTTGGCTAAACATAAGCGGGCTTAAAGGCCTCAACTCAACCTATTCCAATGAAGGAGTGTTTACTCATGACGATCATTTCCGACGTGTACGCACGCGAAGTACTGGACTCCCGCGGGAATCCGACCGTTGAAGTAGAAGTTACCCTCGAATCCGGCGGCTTCGGCTCCGCCATCGTTCCGTCCGGCGCCTCCACCGGCGCTTACGAAGCCGTTGAGCTTCGCGACGGCGACAAAGACCGTTACCTCGGCAAAGGCGTTCAAAAAGCCGTCGAGAACGTCAACACCATCATCGCGCCGGAGATCATCGGCTACGACGCTCTGGACCAAGTCGCGATCGACCGCAAGATGATCGAGCTGGACGGCACGCCGAACAAGGCGAAGCTGGGCGCCAACGCGATCCTGGCCGTCTCCATCGCCGTCGCCCGCGCGGCTGCCGACGCTCTGGACATCCCGCTGTCCGCTTACCTGGGCGGCTTCAACGCGAAGACGCTGCCGGTTCCGATGATGAACATCGTCAACGGCGGCGCTCACGCCGACAACAACGTCGACGTGCAAGAGTTCATGGTTCTGCCGGTCGGCGCTCCTTCCTTCAAGGAAGCTCTGCGCACGGGCGCCGAGATCTTCCACGCCCTGAAGTCCGTTCTGAAGGCCAAAGGCCTGAACACGGCCGTAGGCGACGAAGGCGGCTTCGCTCCGAACTTCGGCTCCAACGAAGAAGCTCTGTCCACGATCATCGAAGCGATCGAGAAGGCCGGCTACAAGCCGGGCGTCGACGTGTTCCTGGGCATGGACGTCGCTTCCACCGAGTTCTACAAGGACGGCAAGTACCACCTCGAAGGCGAAGGCAAGTCCTTCACCTCCGCCGAGTTCGTCGACCTGCTCGCCAGCTGGGTAGACAAATACCCGCTGATCACGATCGAAGACGGCTGCTCCGAAGACGACTGGGAAGGCTGGAAGCTGCTCACCGAGAAGCTCGGCGACAAAGTTCAGCTCGTCGGCGACGACCTGTTCGTCACGAACACCGAGCGTCTGTCCCAAGGCATCGAGAAGGGCATCGGCAACTCGATTCTCGTCAAGGTTAACCAGATCGGCTCGCTGACCGAGACGTTCGACGCGATCGAGATGGCGAAGCGCGCCGGCTACACGGCCGTTATCTCCCACCGTTCCGGCGAATCCGAAGACAGCACGATCGCCGACATCGCCGTCGCTACCAACGCCGGCCAGATCAAGACCGGCGCTCCGTCCCGTACGGACCGCGTGGCGAAGTACAACCAGCTGCTCCGCATCGAAGACCGCCTGGGCTCCACGGCTCAATACGCCGGCAAGTCCGCGTTCTACAACCTGCGCAACTTCAAATAAGCTCGCCGGGTCACGCATTCTCTCATAACGAATCCCCAAGGAACGCCGGATAGGCGGCGGGCCTTGGGGATTTTTTTTTCATAATGACACACCTTTCTTCCAGGAACGACAGTTATTAGGCAAATGGGACGTTCCCGGCCTCGTTCATGTTATAATATTCGAATAACACGCCCCAAGACAGACAGCGAGGGATGGCCCGCGATGAGGCTGGGAAGGATCTACGGCAACTACATCAAGAACAACCTGTTCGTCAAAGTGATCTTCGTGTTCGCGGTCATCGTTATTTTGACGGTTATCGGGTTCTCCTACTTTCTGTTCAACTTCATCTCCGGGTCGATCGTCCGCAACCAGCTCGACGACCAGCGGGAAGCGATGGATCGCGTCAATCTGTACCTGCAGCAGAAGTACGAGTGGGTGCAATCCGTCGTGCAGGACAGCTACCGGGACACCCTTCTCTCCGACAACATCTCCTATCTGCTGAAGCATTCCTATCAGCAATACATCCAATATCGGCTGGGCGAAGGCTACGCCGGAGGAACCGGCAGCACCGTCAACGCGATCACTTACTTCGGGGACAAGTTCGAGGCGGATTCGGATATTCGGGATATCATCGTCTACAGCGCGGACAAGCAGATGCTGTACGTCTACAAGTCCGGAGGATCGCCCAAGCTGTACCAGACGAACGCGGCCCGCTCCTATATCCCGGACATGATGTCTCAGGAAGGCGCAAACGCTTCCACCCCCAACATATGGGTTCGCAAGCTGATCGGGCAATGGGATACCCGCCTGTATTCCATGCGAAGCCGAATTAACGACAAGAACACGCTTAAGAACATCGGGCAGCTGATCGTGTATTTCGATTCGGAGATGGTTCGCCAGGCTCTGCTCAGCGCTTCCAAGCCGCTCAAAGGCACGATTCTGGCGCTTACTCCGGAAGGCCAAGTCATGTTCGATTCCTCCGGGCGCTATTACGGGCATCCTTACCCGTATATGGATCGAATCGGCGCCTTCCAGCCGACGGCCGACCTGGACGAGCCTTCTTACGTCTCGACTCTGCAATCGGCTTCCGCCGGGTACCAGATCGTCGGCATCATGCCCAAGAGCGAGATGGCGAAGTCTTACGAGAGCCTGAAAAATACGATCGTCCTCATCGCCGCCCTGTGCATCCTGTTCGCCGTCATTGTTCCATCTCTTCTGATCGTAAGCATCTCGAAGCGCACCAACAAGATCGTCCGGTTCATGAGGAAGGTGGAAGGAGGGGACTTGAGCGCCCGGCTTCAGGACCCTCGGGAGGACGAGCTGGGCCAGATCTCCCGCAGCTTCAACGATATGGTGGAGGAGCTTAACCGGATGATCGACCGGGAATACAAGGCCGAGATCAGGCTCCGGCAGTCGGAGCTGGCCGCGCTTCAAGCCCGGGTGAACCCTCATTTTCTCTACAACACACTCGAGGTTATCCGGATGCGCGCGCTGTCCCAAGGGGCGGAAGACGTCGGGGAGATGATCTACAGCCTGGCCAAGCTGTTCCGCAGCTCGGTTCGAGCTGCGGCGGAATGCACGCTGGGCGAAGAGCTGGAGATGTGCCGGCTGTACCTGGAGCTCTTCCGTATTCGGTATAAAGACCGGATGGCGTTCGAGATCGATTGTCCGCCGGAGCTGCTCTCCGTCAAGATTCCCAAGCTGCTGCTGCAGCCGATCGTGGAGAATTACGTCATGCACGGCATGGAATCCAACCGCGGCGACAATCGCATCCGGATCGAAGCGGAGAACGGAGAGAACGTGCGGATACGGGTGTGGAACGACGGCCGCCCGATTCCGCCCGACAAGCTGAGACGGATTCAGTCGGAGCTGGATTACCCGGAGGCGGAAGGAAGCTCGTTCGGTCTCCGCAGCGTGCATGAGCGGCTGAAGCTGACATTCGGACCCGAATACGGCGTCCGGATCGACAGCGATCCCGCGGAAGGGACGATCGTGGCGATCGAATTCCCTCATCCGGGCCGCCGGGCTGAAAAGGAACGGGCCGAGAAGGAACGGGCGGATGCGGAGCGGGCGGATACGGAGCGGGCGGATAGAGAGCGGGCGGATACAGAGCGGGCGAATAGAGAGAAGGGGGGAGCGAGCCGCGATGTTCAAAGTATTTCTCGTGGACGATGAACCGTTCATTATCGAAGGACTGATGGATGCCATCGACTGGGCGGCCTTCGGCCTGGAGATCGTCGGAAGCGCGGAGAACGGGCAAGAGGCGCTCGAGCGCATCCGGTACACTCCGGTGGATATCTTGATCACCGATATTTCCATGCCGTTCCTGAACGGCTTGGACCTGATCCGTCAGGCTCGCGAGCCGCGCCCGGACTTGAAAGCGATTATTCTGAGCGGGTTCAACGAGTTCGACTACCTCAAGGAAGGGCTGAAGCTGGGCATCGAGAATTACTTGCTCAAGCCGATTAACGTGAAGGAGCTGCAGGACACCCTCCGCAATGCGGCCGACAAGCTTCTCAGCTCCCGGTCCGACGCGCGGCTGCTCCAGTCCAACGTTCAGATCATGCGGGACAACACGCTGTATCGGTGGATGAACGACCGAATCTCCGAGTCCGAGCTCGCCGAGAGGGCGGAGCTGCTGGGCCTCTCGCTGGAGGCGCCGTACGGAATCGTCGCCCTTCTGCGGCGCGAACCGTTCGACATCGACGCGCAGGAGCAAGCGCTCGCGCAGCTCGCCGCCGCCTTCGAGGGACGCCGTCAGGCCGTCCCGTTCCGGGACCTGGACGGGGATATCGTCGTGCTGGCGGAGCTGTCCTCCCCGGACGAGGACCGGACGGAGCTGGCCCGGACGCTCAGGCGGATCGGCGCGCCCGCGAGATTGTCGTTCGGCGGTCCCCATCCGCTTCGCTCGTCCATATCGGCCAGCTATCGCGAGGCGAAGAAGGCGCAGGAGTTCTTCATGATCGATCCCGACCGGGATTGGATCGACTACGAGGACACGCTTCCCCTCAAGAAGGCGGAGCTCGTCGACTTCCCGATCGATTGGGAAGGCTATCGCAAGCTGCTGGTCGCCCGGGACAAGGAGAAGCTGTCGGAAGCGATCGCCGCGGATTTCGAACGTCTGCGGGCGATGGAAGGAATGACGCCGGCCCAGCTTCAGGAGGTGGCCCTGGAGCTGATTATCCGCTTCAAGATGGAGCTCAAGTCGATCAAGCACGCGGACGAGCCGGAGCTGTTCGCGGCCGGCATCGGGCAGGCGAACGCGGCCTCCCATTATGCCGAGCTGTCCGAAGCCGTCCGCCAAGTGGCCGGCCGCTGCGTGGATTCGCTGGCGAAGGACGCCCGAAGTCCCGTCGTTCTTCAAGTGCTGAGCGAGATTCAAGAGCATTACGCCGACGACCTGTCCCTGAAGGCGCTCGGGGCGAGGTTCCACATTCATCCGGTCTACCTGGGCCAGCTCTTCCAGAAGGAGATCGGGGAGAGCTTCACGGAGCACATCAACAAGTACCGGATCGAACAGGCGAAGAGGCTGCTGAAGACGTCCGCCCTTAAGGTGCACGATATCGCGCGGCAGGTGGGCTATTGGGAGACGGGGTATTTCTACAAGCAATTCAAGAAGTTCGTCGGGATCTCCCCGACCGAATTCAAGGGGCTGCACTGAAGCGGCCCGCGCCGGAAGAGACGGATAGAGCGCTGCCGGTTTGCCAAGACTGCCTTCGGGCAGTCTTTCTTTAATTTGAACACGGACTTATTAAGTTTGTCGTCTATTTGAAACTGCTTTCATGATTTAAAGTTAATGGCATGTAAGAGATACTTACTTCGGGGAGGGCATTGCAACAGATGAGCAAAATCAAAAAGAGAGCAGGGTTGCTCCTGGCGGCAACGACGGCGTTCTCGCTCGTCCTTAGCGCCTGCGGCAGCAACGGCAACAACGAACCGGAAGCGGCGGGCTCCGGAAGCGGCTCCGGCAACGCCGGGAAGCCGGTCGAATTGATCTGGTACACGATCGGCACGCCGCAGAAAGACGTCGACACGGTCATGGCGGAAGTCAGCAAGTATACCAAAGAGAAGATCAACGCGACGATCAAGATGAAGATGATCGACTGGGGCGACTACTCGCAGAAGATGCAAGTGCTGGTCGCTTCGGGCGAACCGATGGACATTCTGTTCACCTCGGCCGGCGGCTTCGACTACGTGCAGAACGTGCGCAAGGGCGCGTTCCTCGAGCTCGACGAGCTGCTGGACAAATACGGCCAAGGCATCAAGAACACGATCGATCCGGGCTTCCTGAGCGGCTCCAAGGTCGACGGCCACAACTACGGCATTCCGGCCAACAAGGAGCTTCCGCAGCTTGAAGTGTGGCGCTTCAACCAGAATCTCGTGGACAAGTACAAGCTCGATACGTCCGGGGTCCGCACCCTGGAGAGCCTCGAGCCGCTCCTGAAGACCATCAAGGAGAAGGAGCCGGAAGTGACTCCGTTCGCGATGGACAAAACCTACGTTCCTTACGTTCCGTACGACTATCTCGTGACGAACATGCCGATGGCCGTCAAGCTGGACGGGTCGGACATGAAGGTCGTCAACATCCTCGAGACGAGCGAGATGAAGGCCGCGCTCGAGACGATGCATAAGTACTACAAGGCGGGTTATGTCGCTCCGGAAGCCGCGACGACGGGCTCGACGAGCGACCTGACGACCTCCGGCAAGTGGCTGCTGGACCGCGCTCAGACGCAGCCGCTCGCGGAGAACCTCTGGTCCGCTTCCTACGGCTACCCGGTCACCACGAAGCCGGCCAGCGACGCGATCATCACGAACACGTCGGTGCAAGGCTCGATCATGGCGATCTCCGCCAACTCCGAGCATCCGGAGAAGGCGATGGAGTTCCTGAACCTGCTGAACACCGATCCGGTGCTCCGCAACATGGTCGACTCCGGCACCGAAGGCACTCACTACGAGAAGATCGACGACAAGCACATGAAGAACCTGGACGCTTCCCAGAACTACAACATGCCGTCCTACTCGCTGGGCAACAACATGCTTCTGTACCTGAACGAAGGCGACCCGGACGACAAGTGGGACCAGTTCAAGAAGTTCAACGCGGAAGGCAAGCCTTCCCCGATCCTGGGCTTCAACTTCGACAGCACGAAGGTTGCGACCGAGATGACGGCCGTTCAGAACGTGAAGGAGCAGTTCTGGGCATCGCTGATGACCGGTACCGTCGACCCGGCCACGTTCCTGCCGAAGGCGATCGACGAGTTCAAGAAGGCCGGACTGGACAAGGTCATCGCCGAAGCGCAAAGCCAGCTGGACGCTTGGGCGGCCGCGAACAAGTAAGTTCGGCGAGACAAAGAAGAAGATCGGGCGGGCAGCTTGCGCCCGATCTTTTTTTACTTATGGGAGGGATAATGACACGATGGCAGGCTCATTTTTCCGCAGCTTCAATCGCAACAAGGTTCTGCTGCTTATGGTACTTCCAGGAGCCCTCTGGTTCCTCTGCTTCTCCTATCTGCCCCTTGTCGGCACGGTCGCGGCCTTCAAGGAATATCGGTTCAGCCGGCAAGGCTTCTGGTACAGCCTGATTCATAGCAAGAACGTCGGCTGGGACAACTTCAAGTTCCTGTTCAACACCGACGCCGCCTATACCATTACCCGCAACACTCTGCTGTATAATATCGCGTTTATTTTCCTCGGGCTCGTCTTCTCCGTCGCCTTGGCCATCCTCCTCTCGGAGCTGGTGAACAAGAAGCTGGCGAAGCTGTATCAGACGAGCATGTTCCTGCCGTATTTCCTGTCTTGGGTCATCGTCGGCTACTTCGCGTTCAGCTTCCTGAGCATGGACCGCGGATTGCTGAATCACATATTGGGTTATTTCGGGGTCGATTCGATGCAATGGTATTCGGATCCGACCTATTGGCCGTATATTCTGATCTTCGTGTACCTCTGGAAGTCGATCGGCTACAGCAGCGTCGTCTATCTGGCCTCCATCCTGGGCATCGACAAGTCGCTCTACGAAGCGGCGATGATCGACGGGGCGAGCAAGCTGCAGCAGGTCCGCAACATCACGCTTCCCCTTCTCAAGCCGATCATTATCATCATGACGCTGCTGGCGGTCGGCAAAATTTTCTACGCGGACTTCGGTCTCTTCTATCAAGTGCCCCGGGATTCCGGCACGCTCTACTCGGTGACGAACGTTATCGATACGTACGTCTATCGCGGCCTCAAGACGACGGGCGAGATCGGCATGAGCACCGCGGCCGGCCTGTATCAATCGATCGTCGGCTTCGTCCTCGTCATGATCTCCAACTACGTCGTGCGCAAGCTCGACAAAGACAGCGCGCTGTTCTAATTCGCCCGAGCCTAGAAAGGAGGAAGCCCGCATGTCCGCAACGCCCCGTACTCTTAAGAAGCGCAACTTCCACCAGATAACGAAAGGCTGGAACGTCGTCTTCAACGTCATAGCCGCTCTCTTCTCGTTCCTCTGCGTGTTCCCGTTCGTCTTCGTGGCGATCATCTCGTTCACCGACGAGAAGTCGCTCGCCGCCAACGGGTATCGCATTATCCCCGAGAAGTGGAGCTTCAAGGCTTACGAATATATTTTCGAGACCGGCGATACGCTGCTCCGTTCCTACGGGGTCACGATTCTGGTGACGGTCGTCGGCACGGTCGTCAGCCTGCTGATGATCGCGCTGTACGCCTACGCCGTCTCCCGCAAGAGCTTCGCCTACCGGAGATTCTTCTCCCTGTTCGCCGTGTTCACGATGCTGTTCAACGGCGGGATGATCCCGACCTATATCGTCGTCACTCAACTGCTCCATCTGAAGGACAACATCTGGGCGCTGATCCTGCCGCTCGCGATGAATGCCTTCTACATCATGATTCTGCGCACCTTCTACATCACCGGCGTTCCCGACGCGATCATCGAATCGGGCAAGATCGACGGCGCGGGCGAGTTCAAGATCTTCATCCGCCTCGTGCTTCCGCTGTCGCTTCCGGGCCTGGCGACGATCGGCTTGTTCAGCACGCTGGGCTACTGGAACGACTGGTTTAACGCCCTGCTGTACATCGACACCCCGAGCAAGGTTCCGCTTCAATCGATGCTTATGCGGATCGAATCGAGCATGCAGTTCATTCAGCAGAATTCGCTCAACAGCGCGGTCAGCCTCGAGGCTCTCTCCTCGATGCCGCAGGATACGGCCCGGATGGCGATGGTCGTGCTGGCGACGCTGCCGATCATCTTCGCCTATCCGTTCTTCCAGCGTTACTTCGTGCAAGGCCTGACCGTCGGCTCGGTCAAGGAATAAGCGGCGGCCCCGGGCGCGAGTCCGGGGGGCCGGCATGGCCAAGGGTGGAGAGAAGCGCGGAGTCGCGCGACAGAAGGGCAGAGAAGGGCGACAAAAGCGCGAGAGAAGGGTGAGAGATGAGTTACAGAGACGCTACCCGATCCGCCGAGGAACGGGCGGAGCTGCTGCTTAGGCAGATGACGGCGGAAGAGAAGGTCGGCCAGCTGATTCAGCCGTTCGGCTGGCAGGCTTATGAGCATAGAGATGGGAAAATAAAGCTGGCCGACTCGTTCAAGGAGCAGGTCGCGCGCGGGGGAGTCGGCGCTCTGTACGGAACGCTTCGCGCGGATCCGTGGACGGGCGTCACCCTCGACACCGGGCTCTCGCCCGAGGAGGGCGCGGAAGCGGTGAACGAGATTCAGCGTTACGCGATCGAGAATTCCCGCCTGGGCATTCCGCTTCTGATCGGCGAGGAATGCTCGCACGGGCATATGGCGATCGGGGGCACGGTGTTCCCCGTACCGCTCCTGATCGGCAGCTCGTGGAACGCGGAGCTGTACCGGGAGATGTGCCGCGCCGTCGCGATCGAGACCCGCGCCCAAGGAGGCGCCGTCACGTATTCGCCGGTGCTCGACGTCGTGCGCGACCCGAGATGGGGGCGGACGGAGGAATGCTTCGGCGAGGATCCTTATCTGATCGGGCGGATGGCGGTCGCGGCCGTCGAGGGCATGCAGGGAGAGCGGCTGGACTCCGAGGACAGCGTCGCCGTGACGCTGAAGCACTACGTCGGCTACGGCAGCTCGGAAGGCGGCCGCAATGCCGGTCCCGTTCATATGGGCTGGCGGGAGCTGCTCGAGGTCGACCTGCACCCGTTCCGGTTGGCGGTGGAAGCGGGAGCGGCTTCGGTCATGCCGGCTTACAACGAGATCGATGGCGTTCCGTGCACAGTGAACAAGAAGCTGCTGGACGACATCCTCGTCGGCGAGTGGGGCTTCGACGGCATGATCGTCACCGACTGCGGCGCGATCGACATGCTCGCGGCCGGACACGACGTGGCCGAGGACGGCATGGAAGCGGCCGTGCGGTCGCTCGAAGCCGGCATCGACATGGAGATGTCGGGCGTGATGTTCGGCAAGTATTTATTAGGAGCGCTGAAGGCCGGGAAGCTGAACGAGGAGGCGCTCGACAGGGCCGTGCTTCGCGTTCTGAAGCTGAAGTTCCGGCTCGGGCTGTTCGAGAAGCCTTACGCGGACGCGAAGCGCGCCCGGGAAGTCATCGGCAGCGAGGAGCACCGCAAGCTCGCAAGAAGGCTTGCCGCGGAAGGCGCCGTGCTGCTGAAGAACGAAGCGGCCGCGCTCCCTCTCGCGAAGGATAGCTGCGGGCGGATCGCCGTCATCGGGCCGAACGCGGACAACGGCTATAACCAGCTGGGCGATTACACGTCTCCCCAGCCGGCCGGAAGGGTCGCGACGGTGCTGGCGGGCATCCGCGCCAAGTTCGCGGACGAGCCGGACCGCGTGCTTTACGCGCCGGGCTGCCGCATTCGCGGCGACGACCGGGAAGGCTTCCCCGCCGCCCTGGCCGCGGCGGAACAGGCGGACACCGTCGTCATGGTCGTCGGGGGCTCGAGCGCCCGGGATTTCGGCGAAGGGACGATCGACCTGCGCACCGGGGCTTCTCTCGTGACGGGAGATTCCTGGAACGACATGGACTGCGGCGAAGGGATCGACCGCCTGTCGCTTCGCCTGGCGGGCGTGCAGCTGGAGCTGATCCAAGAGGTGCGCAAGCTGGGCAAGAAGCTGATCGTCGTCTACATCAACGGCCGGCCGATCGCGGAGCCGTGGATCGACGAGCACGCGGACGCGATTCTGGAAGCCTGGTACCCGGGGCAGGAAGGCGGCCATGCCGTCGCCGATCTGCTGTTCGGGGACGCGAACCCTTCGGGGCGGCTGAGCCTCTCGATCCCGAAGCGCGTCGGCCAGCTTCCGGTGTATTACAACGGGAAGCGTTCGAGAGGCAAGAGGTACCTGGAGGACGATTCGCGCCCCCGGTACCCGTTCGGCTTCGGGCTGAGCTATACGAGCTACCGCTACGACAATCTGACCGTGTCGCCGGGAATCATCCCGCCGAACGGAGAAGCGACGGTGACGGTGGACGTGACGAACGAAGGCGGGGTCGCGGGAGCCGAAGTCGTGCAGCTGTACGTCTCCGATAAGGCCAGCGCGTACACCCGGCCGGAGCGGGAGCTGAAGGGCTTCCGCAAGGTCGAGCTGGCCCCGGGCGAGACGAGGACCGTCTCGTTCAAGGTCGGCCCCGCCGAGCTGGAATACGTCGGCGAAGGCTACAGGAGAGTCGTCGAGCCGGGGGCGTTCCGGATTCTCGTCGGCGGCAGCTCGGAAGCGACGTTGGCGGCGGAGCTTGCCGTGAAGGAGGAGGGCCGCGCATGAACGGCGTGCTGGAGAGAGTGAACCGCTTCCTGCGCGAGCTGTCGGAGGCGCAGTGGCTGGAACGGCAAGCGGTGCGCGGTTGGACGATCGACCGGAAGACGTACGTCCTGCCGGGCCGATACGAGGAGCTTGGGCGCTATGAGGTACGAGGACTCACCGATGAGGGAGACGTTCGGGAGCTCGGGACCGTCCCGTTCCCCAGCAAGCAAGGGACGACGTACTTCTTCCGGACGAAGCTGGACATTCCCGCGGAATGGGACCCTGCCCGCGGAGCGATCGGGCTGCTGTTCGAATCCGGGGGCGAAGGGCTGCTCCGGGTGAACGGAGCGTCCTGGCAGGGACTGGACCGGAACCATACGTTCGCCGCGCTGGACGCGTCGCAGGTCGGGTTCTCGCCGGAGCTTGAGATCGAGCTGTTCGACCCGATTCCGGAGCCGAACGATCCGCTCAATCGCCAGGCGGTCATCCAGCCGCCGATCTCCGGAGTCCGCAGCGAGCTCGCACAGGCGAACGGCGCGGCGCAGAGCCTGCTGTACGCGGCGACGATCGTCCGCGATTCGGCCGCGCTGCTGCCGGAGACGGACTTCCGCCGCCAGCGGCTGTTCGAGGCGCTCTATCGGGCGATGGACGCGTTCGTCGGCCTGACTCGGGAGGAGATCCGCGAAGGGAGCGTCCTATCGCGGATCGAGGAAAGGCTCGCGGCGGACGTCGGGGCCGTCGGCGGCAACGCGGAAGGCACGATCCGCATGGTCGGCCAATCCCATATCGACATCGCGTGGCTGTGGCCGGTTCGCGAGACGGTGCGCAAGACGAGCCGGACGTTCTCGACCGTCGACGCGCTGATGCGCGAGTACCCGGACTTCAAATACGCGCAGAGCCAGCCGATTCTCTTCGAGTTCCTGAAGAACAACGATCCCGAGCTGTACGGCCGGGTGAAGGCGAGAATCGCCGAAGGCCGGTGGGAGCTGGTCGGCGGCATGTGGGTGGAGCCCGACCTGAACATTCCGAGCGGGGAGTCGCTCATGCGCCAGATGCTGTACGGCCAGCGGTTCTACCGAGAGGAGTTCGGGCTCGTCTCCCGGATCGAATGGCTGCCCGACACGTTCGGCTACTGCGCGTCGCTGCCCCAGATTCTGAAGCACGGCGGCATCTCCTGCTTCATGACGACGAAGCTGGGCTGGAACGACACGAACGTCTTCCCGTACGACCTGTTCCACTGGGTCGGCATCGACGGCACGCCGATTCTGTCCTATCTGAACCACGGCGTCAACGAGCATACGCTGCCGAAGGATGTCCACGACCATTGGCAGTCGTACCGCCAGAAGTCGGTCCATCCCGAGCAGATGCTGCTCTACGGCCACGGCGACGGAGGCGGCGGGGTGACGCGCGAGATGCTCGAATCCATCGGCCGTTCCGAGCTGATGGTCGGCCAGCCGGCGAGCCGGTACGGCACCGCCGCCGACTTCTTCGCCGGCGTCGAGGGCAGCCGCGACAAGCTGCCTTCCTGGCACGGCGACCTGTACCTGGAGCTGCATCGCGGCACGTACACGACGCACGGGCGGAACAAGCGCAGCAACCGGAAGGCGGAGCTGCTGTATCGCGAAGCCGAGCTGTGGCTGTCGCTGGCTCTTCCGGATCTAAGCGCGGAGAGCGAACGGGAGCTGCGCGGACGGCTCCATGAAGGCTGGAAGCTTATTCTGCTGAACCAGTTCCACGACATCATCCCGGGCTCCGCGATCTCTGAAGCCTACCGCACGTCGGAGAAGGAGTACGGGGAGATCGAAGAGCATGGGCGCGCGAGCCTGAACGCCGTGCTGCCTCTGCTCGCCGAGCGGATCGACGCGTCGGCCGCCGAGGGCGCGCCTTACGTCGTCTTTAACGGCTTGGGCTGGAAGCGGGACGTGCTGGCGGAGCTTGAGGGCGCTGCCGGGGTCGTCGGGGAAGGCGCCGTCGCCGCGTTCGATTCGGAAGGCCGCCGGCTGCCCTGCGACGCGACGGAGGAAGGCGGGCTCGCGGTGCTCGTTCCCGGCGTGCCGGCCTTCGGCTACCGGACGATCTGGCTTCGCGGCGAGGACGGAGCGGCAGCAAGCGGGGCAGCGGCTGCGGGAACGGGAGCGGCGAGATCGGCGGGCGTGGAAGGCATGGCGGGCTTGAAGGGTTCGGCGGACTTGAAAGACTCGGCGAGCTCGAACGGCTCGGCGGGCCCGGCGAGATCGGCGGGCGATTCGGGGAACGGCGCGGGGCTGCCCGCGGCTGGAGACGAAGAGCTGCCGGGCGCCGGACAGCCTCTCGGCGACCGCTGGGAGACGCCGGCGTACTCCGCGCGCTTCAACGGGCGGGGCGAGATCGTCAGCCTCTTCGACAAGGAAGCGAACCGCGAGATCGTGAAGCCCGGAGAAGCGGCGAACCGCTTCCACTTCTACTACGACCGTCCGACGCTGTGGGACGCCTGGGACATCGACGACCGCTACGAGTCGCAGCGGGCCGGGGAGGCCGAGCTGCTCGAGAAGGGAGTCGTTTTGCGAGGCGAGACGATGGACGTCCTGCGGTTCCGCTGGCGGCTTCACCGCTCGGAGATCCGCCAGGACATTCTTTTCTACAAGCACGACAAGAGAATCGACTTCCGGACGAGCGTCTCCTGGAACGAAGACAACAAGCTGCTCAAGGTCGGCTTCCCGATCGACGTCGTCGCGAGCAAGGCGACCTTCGAGATTCCGTTCGGGGCGCTGGAGCGTCCCACCCATCGGAACACCAGTTGGGAGCAGGCGCAGTTCGAGGTATGCGGCCACCGGTTCGCGGACGTCTCCGAATACGGCTACGGCGTCAGCCTCCTGAACGACTGCAAGTACGGCTATGACGTTCAAGGAACGACGCTTCGCCTGTCGCTGCTGCGGGCGCCGAAGTGGCCGGACGATACGGCCGATCTCGGCGAGCATCGCTTCACCTATTCGCTGTATCCTCACGAAGGGGATTGGCGAGCGGCCCGTACGGTTCGCCGGGCGGCCGAGCTCAACGCGGACGCGATCGCGCGGAAGGCGCTGCCGGGCCGGGGCGAGCTGCCGGCGGACGGGGTCCTGCTGCCGTTCGAGAGCGAGCACGTCGTGCTCGACACGGTCAAGCCGGCCGAAGACGGGGACGGAATCGTGCTTCGCCTGTACGAATCGTCCGGAGGCCGGGGCCGCGCCGCCCTGACTTGGCCGAGGCCGTTCGAGGGGGCGTTCGTCTCGAATGCCCTGGAGGAGGAGCTGGAGCCGCTGTCCCCGGAGGGCGGCCGCATCGAGCTGGTTTTCGCCCCGTTCGAGATTAAGACCGTTAAAATCAAAGGGCGTTAAACGCCGTTGTTATAAAATATCGCAAGGCCGACTGGGCGACGGAGCCGGCGGCGACGGAGCGGGAGGAGCGGGAAGCGCCGATTCCCTCCCTCGGCCGCGGAGCTCCTTCCGCCGGGCCTGTTCTAAGGTGGAGATCCTTCAAAAATGGAACAATTCAGATTGCCCCAGATCGAGATGCCGAAGCTCGCGCTGCCGAAGGCCGTGCAGGACGTGCTGGCCGAAGCCGAGACGAAGCTCGCGCATCGCCCGAAGCTGCTTAAGCTGTTCAAGAACTGCTTCCCGAACACGCTCGAGACGACGACGAAGCGGCTGGACGACGGCACGACGTTCGTCATCACCGGCGACATCCCGGCGATGTGGCTGCGGGATTCGGTCGAACAGGTCGTCCACTACGTGCCGCTGGCCAAGGAAGATCCCGAGCTGCGGAGCCTCATCGCCGGCTTGATCCGCCGCCACGTCGCCTGCATCCTTCTCGATCCGTATGCCAACGCGTTCAACGAATCGGCGAGCGACTGGCACTGGAACACGACCGACGTCACCGAGATGTCGCCGTGGGTGTGGGAGCGCAAGTTCGAGATCGACTCCCTCTGCTTCTCCATGCGTCTCGCGTACCTGTACTGGAAGGAGACGGGCCGCGCGGACGTGTTCGACGCCGACTTCAAGCTGGCGATGCGGGCGATCGTCGACCTGTTCAAGACCGAGCAGCGCCACTTCGAGCGGTCTCCGTACCGCTTCACGCGCAACAACGGCATCCCGACCGACTCCCTGCGGGGCGGCGGGCTCGGCATGCCGGTCAACTACACGGGCATGGTCTGGTCCGGCTTCCGCTCGAGCGACGACGCCTGCGACTTCCACTACAACGTCCCGGGCAACATGTTCGCGGTCGTCGCTCTGCGGCACATGCAGGAGTTCGCCGAGTGGGTGTTCCGCGACATGGCGCTGCTGGCGGAGCTCAAGGAGCTGGAGCAGGAGATCGACCACGGCATCAAGCTGTACGGCATCTACCGGCATCCGGAGTTCGGCCCGATCTACGCGTACGAGACGGACGGCTACGGCAACTACTGCCTCATGGACGACGCGGGCACGCCGGGGCTTATGTCCATTCCGTATTTCGGCTACGTGACGGCGGACGACCCGATCTACAAGAACACGCGCCGGTTCGCCCTGAGCCGGGAGAATCCGTTCTACTACGAAGGCAAGGCCGCGAAGGGGATCGGAAGCCCGCACACCCCGCCGGACTACATCTGGCACATGGCGCTGTCCATGCAGGGGCTGACGGCGGCGACCGCCGAGGAGAAGCTGGAGATGATCGCGATGCTGGAGGCGACGGACGCGGACACCGGGTTCATGCACGAGGGCTTCCACGCCGACGATCCGAACCAGTTCACGCGCAAGTGGTTCGCCTGGTCGAACAGCCTGTTCTCGCAGCTGGTTTACAAGGCCATGAAGGACGGGTTGCTCGATGGATAAAAAAATCGTTTTCTACGACCCCGCCTTCCCCGGGGCTCCCGTTCTGAGCGCGTCCGAGGCCGAACAATTGAAGGAGCTGGGCTGGGTGGTCGGCGCGGCCGAGCTGGGGGAGACTCTGGCCGGGCTCGTCGGGGGCTGCTTCGTCTCCCTGCACGCCCCTTACTTCCCCGTCGCCGCTTGGGAAGACATCCTCGCTTACCTGAAGCGGGGAGGGGGGCTGATCAGCGCGGGAGGCGCCCCGTTCCGCAAGCCGGTTCGCCTCGAGGGAGGCGAGTGGCGCGTCGAGGCGGAGCAGACCGCCTATCACCGCAAACTGCGCATCCACGAGATGCTGCGAGTCGGCTCCGAGCGGATCGTAACCCTCAAGTCGTCGGCGGATATTCCGCTGCTTCAGGGGAGCGAAGGGCTGTTCGAAGCGGCGGATACGTGGAACCTGGTGCCGCACGTGACGAAGTCGAGCGATCTGCCGCACCAGATGGGCTCGGCGGGACCGATGGACGCGCATATCCACGCGCTTCTGAAGGGCGTAACGGCGGACGGCCGCGAGGTCTCCGCCCCCGTCGTCCTGTGGGAGAACACGAAGGGCGACTTCGCCGGCGGGCGCTGGCTGTTCGCGAACCAGCCGCTGGGCGAAGGCTTCGCCGCCCGAGGCGGGCTTAAGGCGCTCGGGAAGTGGATGGCCTTCTGCGCGGCGGGAGTGACCGAGCTGTGGCTGAAGCCGAGCTACGCTACGTATGAGCTGAACGAGCGCCCGATGCTGACGCTGCAGGCGCAAGGGCTCGGCCGCGGCGAAGCGGGAGCCGCCCGGAGATGGACGTTCGACCTCTGCGTCGGACGCGAGGACGGCACGGGCGATCCGGTCCGCTTCCCCTTCGAGGAGACGGTGACGGGCGAATTGAAGCTGTGGCGCATCCCGGTCTGGCAGGACCTGCGAAGCGGCTATTACCGCGTCGTCTGCCGCGCCGAGTCGGAGGACGGCGAAGTGCGGATTCTCCGCCAAGGCTTCTGGGGAGCGGACGCGGCTCTGCTCGCCGAAGGAACGCCGATCCGGGCGGGCCGCGACTACTTCGAGAAGGACGGCCGCCCGCTGCCCATCGTCGGGATGACATATATGACGTCCGACGTGGCCCGCAAGTTTCTTTTCCTCCCGAACGTCTCGGTCTGGGACCGCGACATGGCGCAGATGCGCCGGGCGGGCATCAACTGGATTCGCACGGGCATCTGGACGGCGTACCGCAACGTCATGCAGGTGGACGGCCATGCGTCGGAGGAGGCGCTGCGCTCGATCGATGCGTTCCTGCTGACGGCGAAGAGGCACGGGCTGCAGGTGACGTTCACGTTCTTCTCGTTCACGCCGGAGCCGTGGGAGGGGCGCAACCCCTATCTCGATCCGCGAAGCGTGGAAGCGCAGAAGAGATTCGTCCGCTCGATCGTGAGCCGCCATCGCGACACGAAGCACGTCGATTGGGACCTCATCAACGAGCCTTCGATGTTCGATCCGGAGCGGATCTTCTCCAATGGCCCCCGTTCCTCCCGCGACCCGTTCGAGCAGGCCGCCTTCTCGGAATGGCTGGAGAAGCGCCATGGGCGGATCGAAGTTCTGCGCGAGCGCTGGAGCATGACGCCGGGCGAGCTGCCGGACTTCGCGTCGGCGGCCGTCCCGGAGCCGGAGGAGATCAACTTCGACGTGCAGGATATGCATCAGGGCAAGAAAGGCACTCGCTGGCTGGATTACGTGCTTTTCTCGATGGAGATGCATAATCGCTGGGCCAGGCAGCTGGTCGCCGCGATCAAGGACGTCTGTCCGGACCATCTCGTCACGGTCGGCCAGGACGAGGCCTTGGGCGCGCAGCGGCCGTCTCCGTTCTTCTACGGCGAGGCGGCCGACTACACGACGGTCCATTCGTGGTGGCTGAACGACCAGCTGCTGTGGGACGGCGTCTTCGCCAAGACGGCGGACAAGCCGAACGTCGTGCAGGAGACCGGCATCATGTACGTGGAGACGCCGGAAGGGCTCGCCAAGCGCACCGAGCGGGAGCTGAAGGCGATGCTGGAGCGCAAGTACGCCTACGCCTTCGCGGCGGGGGGAGCGGGCGCGATCCACTGGATCTGGAACACGAACTTCTACATGGACAACGCGAACGAATCGCATATCGGCGCGCTGCGAGCGGACGGCACGGAGAAGCCGGAGGCGGACGTGTCGTACGACTTCGGCGCGTTCATGGAGAAGGCGCGCGACCTGTTCCGGGAGCGAGAGCTGGAGGACGTCGCGGTCGTGTTCCCGTATTCGAACGATTTCTCGAACCGGAAGCTGGCGTTCGACGCCACGACGAAGCTGACGCGCGTGCTCGGGTACGAGCTGAAGGTGCCCTTCCGCGGGGTGTCGGAGTACGATCTGAAGCCGCTGGAGGAGCATCCGGCGAAGCTGATTATGCTGCCGTCCCCGCACAACGTGGACGACGAGGCGTTCGCCGAGCTGCTCGCAATCGTCGACCGGACGGGGGCGACGCTGCTCGTGACCGGGCCGGCGGGGCTCGACGCCTACTGGCGGCACACGGACCGGCTCGCGGACGCTCTCGGCAAGCGGACGATCGGCAACGTCGTTCGCGAGGAGCGGCTCGCCGTCGGCGGGCGGAGCTACGCCGTCAGCTTCGGGAGCCGGCGCATCGCCGAGGTCGCGAAGGAAGTTCCGGCTGCTGCGGCAGCCGGAGGTTCGCGGCGCGGCGCCGATGCCGTCGTCGACGTGCCGTACGGCGGCGGCCGGCTGATCTGGTGCCCGCTGCCGGTGGAATTGAACGAGCGGAGCGAGCCGATCGCCGCGCTGTATACGTACGCGCTGGAGGCGGCGGGCTGCGGGTCCGAGCTCGAATGGCTGGAAGGCGGAGATTTGCCGGGCGTGTACGGACGGCGGCTTCGGTTCGCCGAGGGGTCTTTGTTCGTTTTCGTATCGGAATACGCCTTCGACGCGCCGATCCGGGTGAAGGATCCCGCCAGCGGCGCGATCTATTCGTTCCTGCTGGAGAGAGAACGCTCGGTGCTGTTCGCCGCGGATCCGGAGGGTCGGCTGTCCGCCGTCTACCGCCCGGAAGAGACGGACGTGGATGCGGAGGCCGCCGGCTGAACCTGAACCGGAGAATTGGACGGAGACGGAATCGAAGCATAACCGGAGCTTAAAGAGAGGAGACCGGAAGGATGGAGAGAAGAACCGCCCATATCATCTCGCACACCCATTGGGACCGCGAATGGTATTTGCCATACGAGAAGCACCACGTCAGACTGATCCGCCTTATGGACACGTTGATGGACACGCTGGAGCGGGACGAGGAGTACCGCAGCTTCTTCCTCGACGGCCAGACGATCATTCTAGAGGATTACCTCCAGGTGCGCCCCGACCGCCGGGAGCGGCTGGAGAAGTGGATCCGGGAAGGGCGCATTCATATCGGGCCTTGGTACATTCTGCAGGACGCGTTCCTGACGAGCGGGGAGGCGAACCTGCGCAACCTGCTCATCGGGCACCGCGATGCCGCCCGGTACGGAACCGTGTCGAAGGTCGGCTACTTCCCGGACACGTTCGGCAACATCGGCCAGGCTCCGCAGATTCTGAAGCAGGCCGGCATCGACAACGCCGTGTTCGGCCGCGGCGTCAAGCCAACCGGGTTCAACAACACGGTCGCCGATTCCGAATACGAGTCCTCGTTCTCGGAGCTGATCTGGGAAGGGCCGGACGGGTCGCGGGTGCTCGGCATTCTGTTCGCCAACTGGTACTCGAACGGCAACGAAGTGCCCGCGGACGAAGCGGAAGCGAAGGCGTACTGGGACCGCAAACTGGCGGACGCCGAGAAGTACGCGTCGACGAGCCAGCTGCTCTACATGAACGGCTGCGACCATCAGCCGATTCAGACCGACCTGCCGGAGGCGATGCGGGTGGCCCGCAAGCTGTACCCGGACACGGACTTCGTTCACTCGAACTTCGCCGACTATCTGGACGCCGTGAAGCGTTCGCTCAGCCGAAGCCTGTCCGTCGTGAAGGGCGAGCTGCGCAGCCAGCGCACCGACGGATGGTCGACGCTCGTGAACACCGCCTCCGCGCGGGTGTACCTGAAGCAGATGAACCAGCGCGGGCAGACGCTGCTCGAGAAGGTGGCGGAGCCGCTGGCGGCGATCGCGCACGGAGTCGGCGAGAGCTACCCGCACCATCTGCTGACGTACGCGTGGAAGACGCTTATGCAGAACCATCCGCACGACAGCATCTGCGGGTGCAGCGTCGACGAGGTTCATCGCGAGATGGTGACCCGGTTCGAGAAAAGCAAACACGTAGCCGAGTCGGTCATCGACGACAGCAAGCGGGCGGCGGCGGACGCGGTCGACACGTCCGCGTTCGAGCGCTTCGGCGCGGAAGCCTTGCCGCTCGTCGTGTTCAACACGACCGGATGGGAGCGCTCCGGCACGGTCGAGATCGAGCTGGACGTCGAGCGGATTTACTACCGCGACGGGCTGCCGCCGGAAGAGATGACCCGGCGGATGAAGGATCTCGACCTCGGCGGCCGGACGCTCGTCGACGCGGAAGGGAACGCCGTCGCCTGCAAGGTCGAGGACCTCGGCCTGCAGTTCGGCTACGACTTGCCGGACGACAAGTTCCGGCAGGCGTACTGGACGCGCCGCGCGAAGCTGACGTTCGAAGCGACGGGCGTTCCGGCGCTCGGCTGGAAGGCTTACGCCTGGGCGAAGGCGGAAGCTCCGGCCGCATCCGGCCCGGCGCCGTCGCTCGTCAAGGGGGCGCGCACGCTCGAGAATGAACGGCTGCGCGTCGAAGTGGCCGACGACGGCACGCTCGCGGTGACCGACAAGGCGACCGGCCGCACGTTCCGCGATCTGCTGATCTACGAGGACACGGGCGATATCGGCAACGAATATATGTACAAGCAGCCGAACGGCGAGACGCCGCTGACGACCCGCGGGCTCGCGGCGGAGATTCGCGTCGTCGAGGACGAGCCGTACCGCGCCGCGATCGAGATCGTTCACCGCTGGGCCGTTCCGGCTTCGGCCGATCAGATGTTCGAGATCGAGAAGCAAGAAGCGGTCTACTTCCCGGAACGGAAGGCGCAGCGGGTGCGGGAGACCGTCCCGCTGACGATCCGCACGGTCGTCAGCCTGGAGCGCGGGGGCCGAGGCGTCGGCGTCCGGGCCGAGTTCGACAACCGGGCGAAGGACCATCGGCTGCGGGCGTTGTTCCCGACCGACCTGAAGACTTCCGTCCATCGCGCGGACTCCATCTTCGAGGTCGCCGTGCGCGACAACGAGCCGGCCGCCGAATGGAAGAACCCGAGCAACGCCCAGCACCAGCAGGCGTTCGTCGACGTCGCCGACTCGGCTTATGGCCTGGCGATCGCGAACCGCGGCTTGAACGAGTACGAGGTGCTGCGCGATGGGCGCAACACGATCGCCGTCACGCTGCTCCGCTCGGTCGCCGAGCTGGGCGACTGGGGCGTCTTCCCGACGCCGGAAGCGCAGTGCCTCGGCGAGCAGAGCGTCGAGCTCGAGATCGTGCCGCACCGCGGGGACGGCGCCGTCGACGGCGCTTACGCGGAGGCGTACCGGTTCCAGGTGCCGTGGACGGTCGCGCAGACCGGCGTGCACGGGGGCAAGCTCGCGCCCGTCGGCGCCGCCTTCGAGTGGGAAGGCGAAGGCTTGGCATTCTCCTCGCTCAAGATCGGCGAGGAAGACGGCAGCGCGATGCTGCGCTGGTACAACCTGCGTCCGCAGGCGTCGAAGCTTCGGCTCGGGGGGCTGGAATCGTACCAGCCGTTCTACCGGAGCGACGTGCTGGAACGCAACGTCGACGGCGGCGCCATGGGCGCGGACGCGGACGGCTCGCTGAGCCTGCCCGTCGGCCCGTGCGAGATTCTGACGCTCGGCGTCGTCGCTATGAAATAAGGCGCAAGCCTGCGATCGAAAAATCCCAAGGTCCCGAGGGTCCTTGGGATTTTTCTATGCGTCTCGGGCAGGCTTCTAACTAACGATTCATCCGCTGCATCCCCATACTCGCACATATCCCGCACTCCAACTAATGTTTCATCCGTTGCAAAGCCTCGAAGCAGCCGCGCGAACGCTCTAATTAACGATTTATCCGCTGCATCGCCGTATCCCCGCACATGACGCGTTCGAACTCTCGGCGGCTAACGAACCCCAGAAGCGCTATTTGGCCAGAAAAGCGGGATTTTCCGTTCTAACGAACTCCAGCGACGCTATTTCGTTCCGAACCCCCTCTTTTTGCCCGATGGACCCCAAATAGCGTCGCGTGGATTCGTTAGAGTTCGAGAATGGGCTGTTTTGAGCGAAATAGCGTCTCCTGGATTCGTTACAGCTCCCGCCGGAGGTCAGGGTTGAAGTCCCGACGGAATGCAAGGACGCCGTTAGTTTGTTTTTTCTCTGAACGCCTCCTTCAAGACTGGCTCCGCCTTCTCCTTCATTTGGGCGACCGCTTCCTCCCAGGTCTGGCGCTCCTCCAGAACCGAATTCAGTCCTTCATCGAGCAAGCGCATTAAGGCCGCTTGCGCTTCCGGATTGAGTTCGGAGAGCGGGCGCAGATCCGGGTTCGCGTCCAAGGCGTAGAAGGCTTCGTACCGCTCTTCACGCTCGTATTGATAAGGGGTGCGGGCGACAAGCGCGCTGCCGGATCGAGACTCGCGACGGGCCCGTTCGTCTCCCGCCGCGAACTTGATGAATTCCCAAGCGGCGTCCTTCGCCCGCGAAGCGGAGTGAATGCTGAAGATGACGTTCAGGCTCTGCCCGAAGGCGACGTTCCGATCCTGGGAACTGACGGGCGCGGCGACAATGGAATAGGTGAACGGGACGGAGATCACGCCCGAAGACAGAAGAGCAAGCAGCGATTCGTCCTGAACGGCCATCGCGCTTCGGCCTGCCGCGAAGAGATGGCTGCGGAGCATCTCGTCGGGCGTACGTCCGACCGGCTCGCCCGAGATACGGACCGTCCCCGATTTGAAAGCTCTAAGCATCAAATCAGCCGTCTCCCCCCACTTCGGCGAGTCGAACAGGAGCGCCTGCCCGACGGGATCGATAAGCGTCAGCCCTTCGGACTGCCCGATATCGGTCAGCAAGGAACCCAAGGAGGAAGACGAGGGCAATGTCAACCCGTAGATATCGTCGTCATCGTCTCCTTGGACGGGGAACCGTTCGGCGAGGCGAAGCACTTCCGGCCAGGTCATCCGGTCTGCCGGAGGAGCGACCCCCTTTTCCTTAAATAAATCTTCGTTATAATACAGAGCCCTCGCGGAAAAAACGGGAGCAAGCCCGTAAAGTTCGCCCGCGCCGTACCCTCTCAGAAGGCGAAGCACGGAGGGGGCTACGTTGGCTAGATCGTACCGGTCCCGCCGAATAAGCGGCTCGAGGCTCGCGATCGTCCCGTCGGCGGCCCGTCGTTCGTAGTCGGACAACCCGGACAGAACGATATCCGGCCAATCGTCCGGTTCGGAAGAGATCGGCACTACCCGGAATTCCACGTTCGGATACTTGGCTCTGAAGGCGCGTCCGTAATCGGCTTCGAAGCTGCGCTCGTCTCCGTACATGACGCTCAACTCGGCACGGCTCTTCTCTCCGAACGGCTTCTCTTCCTGGCATCCCGTTGCAACGAAGTTGAAGAGCAGGAGGCTGGCGACAATCGCATGCCCGGAACGCCGTCTCATGAGCCGCCCTCCTTGTTCGCGAAATCCCGGAGCATGGCGCCGCCTTCCAATACCGCTTCGTCTAGCGCCTCTTCCACGCTCACCTCCCCAAGGACTGCGTGCTTCAGCTTCCCGTCGATAATCTTGGCGAACGAGCTGTAAACCCGGGGGTCCACGCCCATGTAGGGGTCGGCTTGGGAATCGGCTCGGAAGGAGTAGAAGGGCTCCAGGCTTTTGCCCGGGACGAGTTCCTTCTGATGCGAAGTCCGGGACAGCAATTGGTTGCTTGACCGGGATTTGAGCTTGGCGTGAGCGTCGCCGCCCAGGTAGCCGATGAACGCCCACGCCGCTTCCTTCTTGCCCGAATCCGCATAGAGACATAGGACGCCCCCAAGTTCGGCTGTCGATCCGACGTCAGGCCGGGCCGGGTCGACCGGCATGGCCACGATTCCGTAATCGACCGGGTTGACGCCTTCAAGCGGGAACAAGGAGCGATCGATTAACTGCAACGTCGCGAAGCCTCCGATCGTCATCGCGCTTCGGCCGGAGGCGAATTCGTTCTTCTTGACGGCATCGTCCGGAGCGAGCATCGCCCGACTGTCGTCGATAGCCAATGTCCCTGACCGGTAAGCGTCGATGACGAGGTTTGCCGCCGCCTGCCACGGTTCGGAATTGATGAGCGGCTGGGTGCTTTCGGGCGCCGTCGCCCGAAGCCCTTTCGTTTTGCCCACTTGAAGGAACAGCGTGCCTAGAGATGTCAAGGGCCGAGACGTGCCGTCGAAGCTGAGACCGGAGACCCCGGCATCCGAGGGGAACCGCTGGGCGAGCTGGAAGAGCTGCTCCCATGAGATTCCGTCCCGGGGAGGATCGATACCGAACTGACTGAAGAGGGCGGCGTTGTAGAACAATGCAAGACTGTTGAAATAAGGCGCGAGTCCGTAGAGTGTCTCCCCGTCCGTCGCGCGAAGCAGGTCGAGGACGGGAGCCGAGAAGGTCGACAAATCGTATTCGTCGCGCTTGACGAAGGGACTCAGATCGGCGAGCAATCCGCTGCGGGAGAGCTCCGGGTAGTTGTATCGTTGGGCGATAACGATATCCGGACTCTCGGCCTTGATGAATTCCTCGGTCGTCTGACCGGAAGCCATGTCCTGGAAGCTGACGAATTCGAACTCGACGTTCGGATATTCTTGGTTGAAATCGTCTCCGTACGTGCTGTAGAAGCTTCGTTCGTCTCCGTCGCCGAGCACCTTCAGCGTGGCGTGCTCAGACTTGTCGAAGAGCTCCTTCTTGCTCTCCGTGCAGCCCGAGGCGAGCGACGCGGCGAGTATCAGCGCCGTAATGGCGGGTATCAAGCGTCGTAGCATCGGCAATCTCCTCTCCGAAAGAATAAGGCGAAGTTAATCGAACGTTAATCGGTCGTTTATTTCAAGGCTACCCGGCGGCTTATATACTACAAATAATCAAATTTAAGGAGGTGAGACGAATGGCATGTCCGAGCGGATGGATCAATGAAGGCGGTTGCACCGCTACGTACACCTGCGGTCAAGCTTGCGAAGGCTGGAGCAATCAGGCATTGTACCTGAACATCTGGGACAAATGCAGACCTCCGGTATCCGGGGCGCCGTCTTATTGCTACTGGAACAACAGCATCTGGCAAGACTGCGATTGCTAATTCGGGCCGGGCCAACGATCTGCAAGGCGGAGTCGATCAGATCCGCCTTGCAGATCGTTCTGCCTTGCGATCAAGGTGCGGTCCGGCGAGACCATTCCTTCAGGTACATGAAAGGCTCTCTGCTTCTCTCGCGGATGACGCCGCCCTGGACGACGAAGATTCGAGGGCCCGTAGAGCCGATCTTCCGGCAGCTCTCACATTGCTCTCCCGACTGGACGGCATGATTCGGCCAGATTGCCTGCTTAGCTTGTGCGAGCCAGGGAGGAGCTAGAAGACAGACATGCAGCCGGGGGAGCGAATCGTCTTGAAGGAGCTTATCCAGAAGAGCGAATTCCTTCGAATCCATTCGAAGAGTGAGGAGCAGTCGATGGCCGCTCTTCAGCGGCTCAGCGAACCTTAAGTCCTCCCACAACTGTTCGACTAGCCGATTCTCCCGGAGGCGGATTAGGCGGACGAACCTCGCTATCCCTCCCGCCACAGCCAAGACGGCAAGAGCGGCCAGGACGATCAACAACTCATAGCGCCCTAAGATCGCCATCGGCCGAATACTCCTTTTCGAGTCGGATAAGAACAGCCAAATCCGCCGCCAATATTAGGAGAACGATCAACAGTAGCAGCAGGGTGGAACTCTGAACGGATGCGTCCCTTCCGGGCAGCCACTCGCGCGCTGCGATCGCCAGGATCATGGCAACGTTCCGTCCGTAGGGGTGGCGATTCAGCCAATGGATGGATCCGAAGCAGCCACAGTCGACCGAGTCTCTGCTATTCTTCTTGCTAAGAGCAAAGAGGAAAAAGACCAGCATTCCGACGGCGGCCACCTCCTTCCACCGTCCGAACGCGTCATACGCGAAGCCGAACCCGATCGACAGCTCGGCTGCCAACAGGAGAACCGCGGCCGCAACCGCCCATTTTCCTTCGACGATCCGGTAAGACCGGATATTCCGAATAGTATCCCTCGGCGTCCGGATCTTGAAATAGAATGCCGACAAGAACAGGAGCGCGATACCCGCGTCGATGAATAGCCTCAGCATTAGCACTTTCTCCTTCCTCGGTTATTGATTGTGCAACATGTAGCCTCCACCCTTTTTGGTCACGATGTATTTTGGGAAACGCGGGTTTTCCTCGATCTTTTGCCGCAGCTTCTGAATCGTGATATAGACGTTGGAATCCGCGGCGGCGCCATCCCAGATCGAATGGATAAGCTCTTCTCGGTCGATAATTTTCCCGCTTCGCTCGTACAGGAATTGGAACAAGCCGAATTCCCGGCGGCTTAGCTCTACTTCTTTATTTCCCACCTTCACGGTACGAGTGGAGTGAATCAATTGGATTGAGCGGTTAGGGTTGGGACTCTGGCCAGCCAAAGGAACGACCGCTTCGGGTTCCCGATTCTCAGCCAATCGCATCGAAGGTACGTGAACGCTTACAAGATTCTCAACGATCTCAATCTCTTGCAGAGCCAATACGGAGGCGTCTTCCGGGCCTATTCTCTGGCAGATAAGAGTGATGGGGACGGTGTTGGCCTTCCGGAGCGAGAGGCAGATATCCAAGTCGCCTTCCGATAGCGTCGGCCAGAACAAGAGGATGTGTTCGATCGAATGCAACTGGGGATGAGTAAGCTCGTTGCGATGGACGATGGTGACGAGCTGATGACCTTTGAAAACGATTTCGGTCTCGAGCGGCAAAGAACAAGTCCAACATCGCGTCCATAAGAGGATGGCCATTGGAATCTCCCCTTCCCTCAAATGTTTACATCCTAATATTTACATTTACGAGAGATGGAGTCAATCTAGTTGCGGCATTATTAAGACATAATTTAGGGGAAAAAGAAAAATTATGTTCTATAATGCAGGTGATTCGACACACTGCGATAGGGAGGGGATCCGATGATCGATCGGTATATGAAGAAGGTAAAGCCGCCAGTGCTGCAGCGCTTCGAACAGGAGATGCTGAAGCCGGGCGAGCCGCTTCCGGACATGGCGATTCAGGACGAGAACGGAACGGAGAAGAGGTTGCACGATTATATTACGGACCATCTCGTCCTTGTCTTGGGAAGCACGGGCTGCGATCTCTGCGAGCAAACCTTAGAAGTCTTGAACGACTACACGAAGCGCGACGAAGACTTGAACGTCCTTATTCTCATGGATACCCATCCAGCGGCGCGGGACGAGCTGAGGCTAATTTTCGGGGAGCGTGCCCGGATTTGCATCGTCATGCCGCACTTGATGAACCGATATTTGAAAATGCAGTTTTTGCCATTGGCATTCTGCGTGGGAGCGGATGGAACGATTCTGGCGACGCACCCGTTCCTGGACGACGAATCGTTCCAGCAATTGATCGAGCCGATCCGTCCGGCTTCGTTCCCGTCATGACGGCCGGCCGTTCCTTTAACAAGCAGGTTCTGCAAGGAACTTGGAAGTCGTACGGGATTCTGGCAGCCATCGGACTGCTTGTAACCGCGCTCACCTCCTATCAGATCGGAATCACCAAGCGGCTGACGGATGAACTGGTTGCTCTCGCTTCCGAACGGACCCCGTTTCTTTTGCTGGCCGAGCTATGCGCCATGATGATAGGGGCTGCGCTACTTCGTCAATACCAGCAATATCGTCAGAACGGGATTCAGCTTCATATCCAGGCGAACCTGGACCGCCTGTTGGCGTCTTCGATCGAACCGGTCACGATAACCCGAACGGAGACGCCGCGTTTCAAGAACGAATTGAATATCGTCCGGTTCAGCTTCCAATCTCTATCCGGACTTTATTTATCCTTCATGCAGATTACGATAGCGGTCATATCAGTCGGAACCTATACCATTCTGATCTTCAAGCAAGTATGGTACTTGCCTTTCGTTATCTTTTTGCTGAATGCCCCCAAGTGGCTCCAGGAGAAGAGGATGGCCCGCGATCGGTTCGCCTTCACGGTGCGAACGACGGAGCTTGTCCGCGAGAAGACGCTTCTTCAAGATCTGCTGTTCAATCCGTCCTCCTTCGCCGAACAGCTCGTGTTCGCGTCCAAAGCCTTCATTATGGGGAGATGGGGAAAAGCCTACGCCGAGGGGATGAAGCAGGAACAAAGCTTCAACCGAAGGGAGTCCGTACGCAAAACGGGTTACGCCTGCATAGCCGTCTTTGCCCAGGCGACCGTCCAGCTTTTGCTAATCGTCGGAGTCGTACGTCATTCGATCACCATCGGAACCTACGTATCCGTCATCGCCGCCGCGGGAGTGATGGAGGCCTCTTTGATGTCGCTCGCCGCTTACGCCGGGCAGCTTCAACATTTCAAGCTGACGAAGTCGAAGGTAACGGGGTTCCTGACCGAATATATGCGCGAAGGTTCGACCAAAGAGCTGAAGGGGCTTCCGGGCGGAAAGCCTCGTACGATCGAGTTGAAGGACCTGGCGTTCGCTTATCCGGATCGGGAGCGGCCAACGATCCGGCAGGTCTCGCTGCGAATCCGTGCCGGCGAGAGCATCGTGCTGGTAGGCGAGAACGGCTGCGGAAAATCGACACTGGCCAAGTTGATCGCGGGTCTTCATGAAGTGGATTCGGGCATGATCTTTTACGATGGGGAAGATCTCAACCAGCTAGACCGCCGTCGAATCTATGAAGAGGTGTCCATGGTGACGCAGGATTACGTCAACTATCCATTCTCGATCCGCGAATGCGTGACGATGAGCGACGTCCCTGATATCGCCCGATATGAAGAAGTAAGGGGGAAATACCCCTATTTGTTCCCGGAAGGGCTGAACGAGGATAGAGTCGTCGGCCTCGACCGGAGCGGGGCCACGCAGCTATCGGGAGGTCAGTGGCAGAAGCTGGCGATTGCCCGATCGTTGTATAAGGAAGCTGCGGTCGTGGTCTGGGACGAAGCGACGTCGGCGCTGGATCCGGAGACCGAGAGGCGATTGTTCCTCGATCTGATGCGAGAGGATCAGGCGAGAAGCCTGATCGTTATTACGCATAGACTGAATGTCTGCCCTTTATTTTCCAAAGTAGTCGTCATGCAAGAGGGTCGCATTGTGGAGCAAGGCCGGCACGAGGAACTGGTACAGGCGGGCGGCAAGTACCGCCGAATGTTTGATGCTTATTCCATGGAGGAGGCGCGTACTCAGTATGGGAGCGTTTCAACAGCTGTTTAAGTCTATCCAGACCAAGCAATCGGGTCTCGTCCTAACGGAGCCGATTCCGGCCGGGCAACCGTTCCCGGCGGTATTCGAAGGTGGAAAGCGCGAGATTAACTTGGCATTATTCCTATCGCTCACTTGCAGGGAATGCGTTTATTTATTGTCCGATTTGCCTCCGTTCCTGAAGGGCTATTCGGGAGGGATTCGGATGTACATGAAAGGCAGGGAGGAAGAGGTTCGGCAGTTGATCGAGTATTATGAATTCGAGTTCCCGGTATCGGCGATTAAGGAAGAAGAAATGACGGGCGTTTATCGAGTCCCCTCGACTCCGTATCTGTACGCGGTAAATGGCGAAGGGGATGTCGTCGGTTCGGGGAATGTGCATAATGTTGAGGAATTGAAGGAGCGGATCTCTTCTTATTTTCACCTATAACGGATAACCCAAAAAAGGCGAAACTGCGCAAGCTGGAACGCAGGAAAAGCAGCTAACGAATCCCACAAGCGCTATTTGGCCAGAAAAGCGGGATTTTTCGTTCTAACGAACTCCAGCGACGCTATTTCGTTCCGAACCCCCTCTTTTTCCCCGATGAACCCAAATAGCGTCGCGTGGATTCGTTAGAGTTCGAGAATGGGCTGTTTTGAGCGAAATAGCGTCTCCTGGATTCGTTACAGCCCCCGCGAATGGCCTGCTCAATCGATCCCATGACCCATTCGCGTTTAACCCCCGCCTCAGAACCCTGCACGCGGCACGCCAGCAACCTCGCGCGCTCTATCGGCGTCTAAATAGGCAGATGAACCATAGCTGAATTTAGAGGTGTGCCATATGAGCATTCGCAAAAGCAACCGTAAACCGATAGAGTTCGCGATCGTCTCCTCCGTCGCTCTGGCCGCAATCATCGGCTGCTCCATGCTCCCCGTTGCCAAGGCCGAGGTGACGCCAAGCGCCAGGCCAAGCGCCGCGCTAAGCGTCCAAATCTCCAAGCCGTCCGGCATCCGGCTCGTTCTGAACGGCGGGGAGTACGAGCCCAAGTCCGCTCCCCTGCTTTTTAACAACGCCGTCTATCTGCCGTTGAGAGAGATGGGGGAGATGCTGGGCTCCGTCGTCTCGTGGACCGCTTCGACGAAGGTCGTGACGATGACGTATCCGAATCTCGTCGTCAAGCTCGATTACGGATCGAAGAAGGCGACGATCAACGGCAAGGATGTGCCGCTGACGATGCCTCTGCGCTCGGTAAAAGGACAGATCTACGTTCCGCTGCGATTCTTCTCGGAAGCGACGGGCGCGAAGGTGGAGTGGAAGGCCAACCGAACGATCCGCATCGAGAAGAAGGACGAGTACATCCGAGGCGGAGGGGTCAACGTGTCGGCGTGGCTGAACCGCCAGACGAAGGAGCTCTACCTCGCGCACCCGTACGAACGAGCTCCGGTTCCGGTCGGCAAGGTAGACGCCGAGCTGAACGATTGGATATCGGTGGGGGTGGACGTTCACGGATCGGGGATTCAAATGGTGACCGTTACGGACATTTACGGAGAGCCGCACGTCCAGTACGCCGTGAACAGCCTGCTCGTCCGCGACGGCAAGATCGTCAGCCAGAAGAAGGCTTCCTACTTCCAGCGTTACGAACCGAACCTGACCTATTACCAGTACTACGCTCCAAGCGTCCCCGAATGGGTCCAGAACTACGTTCTCACGGACGGCCGAACGGTTACCGTGTTCGACGAGCAGGGCGCCGCGAAGCAGGAATACGACCTGCCTAAGCTAACCGGACAAGACGATACGTACGCGGTTCTGGGCGCCGGACAGAGCTTCCTGGTCGTCCGCCCCAGCAAGACCGGTCTCTTGACGCTGATCGACCTTCGGACCGGCCAATCGACCGTCTTGTGCGACAAGCTGCTGTCGGGGGACGATCTGGAGTACGCCAGGAACAACGACGTTCCGTATCGCGGAGACAATCTCCGGTTCGCCGGGTATTCCGACGACGAAGGAGAGCTGTACTTTGATTACGACAGCCCGCTCGACAGCAAGAGCGATTCGGTTCGGCTGACCTACAGGCGGACGTCGGGGAACTAAGCCGGCGCGCGTCCTAGTACCTATCCTATTCCCCCAAAAAAAGGCGAACCCGCGCTCCTTCGAGCGCAGGTTCGCCTTGCTTGCGTCGCGGGGCCTATCCGCCTCTTACAGGGATTCTCCGTTCAGGTAGTTGTAGAACGGAACGTCCGCCCAGAAGTCGTAATGCTCGACGACGACGGAAGGATCGACCTTCTTGAAGCCGTCGATGACGGCCTGGGACTGCTCCTTCAAGGAGAAGGACTGGGCGTAATAGCGGCCGGCTTCGATCTTGTTGTTCGTGATGAGCTTGTATTCCGGAAGCTCGGTCAGCGAGTAGTACAGCGGCTGCCACCAGGAGCCCGCGATGAGGCCGGCCTGGTGTTCCTTGTTCTTCTTCGCGTAGGCGAGCACGATGTCGTTGAAGCGATCCTTGTCGGCGGCGTTCGCGAATTCGAAGGCGATGTCGTACTCCTTCGCGTATTCGATGTAGTTGCCGTTCGCGATCTGCTTCACTTCGTATTGCTCCGACACGCCGGGGTCGCCCCACTCCTTCAGGTAGACGAAGGCGGACGTCTTCGGCTCGAACTGCACCTTGGCGTCGATGCCTTCGCTGCGCAGCAGGCCGATCAGCTGCAGGGTGTGCGTCAGGTCGGAATGGCCGTAGACGAGGGACAGCGACTCGACGAAGTTCGGGTCGTAGCGGGAGTCCTTCAGGTTGTAGCCCGTAACGAGGTTCTGCTCGAGAGCGGCGTCGACGACCTTCTGCAGCTCCTCCGACTTGATGATGACGTTGCTGTTGTAAGCGTCGGTCAGCTTCGTATAGATGTCCGAATCGCTGACGTAGCCGATGTAATGCTTGAATTGACCCTTGAAAACAAGCGTCTTGCCGATCAGAACGTTCGCGAGATCGACGGAGGCCTTGGCGCCCGGCTTCAGCTCCTCATAATAGGCGGCGGGCACGAGACCCGTGTCGACCGCGGCCGCCAGCTCCTGCGTCGCCTTCAGGCCGAGAGAAGCCGCCGCCTTCCGCAGCGGAAGCTTGGCGAGAGCTTGGGCCGCTTTGGCTTCGGGGTATGTATAGGCCAGCTCTTCGAGGTCCGCCGCCTTAAGGGCGATCTGGATGGCGTTCGCGGCGCCGAGGCGCTCCGAGGCGTTCACGGTGTCGGACGTCAGGACGCCTTGCTGGTACAGCGCTTTGGCGGCGCTATAGTACGGGCTGGACGAAGGCAGGTCCTTGAATTCGACCGCGTCGGCGGTCGGCTCGAGCCGGAGCGACTTCGCCAGGGCGACGAGGAAGTCCCCCTTGGTCGCGTTCGCGGCGAGCGAGAGGCCGAATTTGTCCTGCAGGAAGGCGGCGTATTCCGAAGCCGAGATCTCCCTCGAAGCGGCAGGCACGGCGGACGAGACGGGAATGGCGACGGGGACGGCGACGGCCGGGGCTTCGGCCGCGTGGACGGCGGCGCGTCCCGGGACGAACAACGCGGCGGACAGGGCGGCGGCGAGCAGCAGCTTGCTTAGGCGCGGGGCATGGGATGTCATAAATAGAGCCTCCTTGGAATTATAGGAAATAAATCAGAGTGGATAAGTAGGAGAATAGTAGCACCGCCCGCGCGAACTGTCAATACGCAAAGAAGGGAACCCGCTTTGCGGCGTCGCCGGCCTACCCTCCCGCCGGCTTCCGGAAATCGACATTTGTCAAAAAGAAACGGGTTGGCTATTCTTGACTGTAATCGCATTCTTGCGTGGGAGGCCTCTTATGAATCTCATCCGTTATCCGTGGAAGAAGACCGCCCTGAATCGGCTTATCCTGTCGTTCATCTGCATTCTGCTGCCGATTTACGTGCTCAGCATGATTATTTACAACTGGGGAATCCGCACGCTGCAGGAGGAGATCTCCAAGTCGATGGCTTCGCAGGTGTCGCAGTACGCCTCCGACCTGGAGAAGGAATTCAGCCGCATCCAGGCGCTCCAGTACGATTGCTTGACGGACGACAATTTGAATGCGCTTGCCGCGATTCCGGGGTCCATGAACGACATCGAGAAGGTCCAGCGGATCCTGAACCTTCAGACGCGGCTGAACGCGATCAAGAACAGCAGCGTCTACATCCAGGAAGTGCACGCCTATATCCCGTCGGTTCAGAAGGACATCTCGGCGACGTCGGTCTCGACGCTGGACAAGGAAGAGTTCGACCGGTTCCTCGCGGTGCCGATCTCGTCGGACGCGCAGGTGTTCAAAGTGAACGGCTCCTTGAACATGGTGGCCGCCTATCCGTATCTGCTGCCTTCGAGCAAGCGGGAGCCGATCGTCATTCTGGCGATCGAGCTGTCCGCGGGCAAGCTGAGGAACGCTCTGGACGGCATGCGGAACTCCCCGGAGGAAGGCCTTCTGTTCGATACGACGCCCATTACGATCTCGACGAATCCCGACGCCGCCTTCAACGAGGCGATCGCCGCGCGCATCCATCACGATCCGGCGGCTTCGAACGCCCGAAGCGTCAAGCTGGACGGCCACCGGTATTTGACCGTGCATACGGCTTCCCCTTTTTTCGACGGGACCTTGATCAAGTACGTGCCCGAGAAGGCCGTCTTCCAACCGCTCCAGAAGTTCCGAAGCTGGTTCGTCCTGCTGGCCGCGGTCTCGCTCGCGATCATTCTGTTCTATTCGCTCTACGTTTACAAGTACATTCACAAGCCGCTCGACCGGCTCGTCAAGGCGTTCCGCAAGGTGGAGTTCGGCGACGTCGAAGTGCAGATCGCCCACAGCAACCAGGACGAATTCCAGTATATCTATCGGCGGTTCAACGCCATGCTCGGCAACCTGAAGTCGCTGATCGACCAGGTGTACAAGCAGCAGATTCTGATGCAGAAGGCGGAGCTGAAGCAGCTGCAGTCCCAGATCAATCCGCACTTCCTGTACAACAGCTTCTTCATTCTCAACACGATGGCCCGCCTTGGGGACTACGAGCAGCTCGAGAGATTCACCAACCAGCTCGGCGAATACTTCCAGTTCGTCACGCGGAGCAGCGCCGACGAGGTGCCGCTCGCGAAGGAAGCGAGCCACGCGAAGGTGTACGCCGAGATTCAGGGGATGCGCTTCTACAACCGGGTGGACGTCGACTTCGAGGAGCTGCCCGCCGGGTGGGGACACGTGATGGTTCCGCGTCTGATTCTTCAGCCGCTCATTGAGAACGCTTTCGAGCATGGGCTCGAGAGGAAGGCCGCGAACGGCCTGCTCGGCATTCGCTTCGAGAAGAAGGACGACCTGCTCCTCATTCGCGTGGAGGACAACGGAGACGAGATCGACGACGGCACAATCGAGACATTGAACCGGCTGCTGGACAGCGAGGAGCCGACGGAGACGACGGGCCTTCTGAACATTCACCAGAGAATCCGGCTGAAGTTCGGGCCGCCGAGCGGGCTTCGCTTCGAGCGCAACGAGCGGGGCGGGTTAACCGTGACCGTCACGATCCATTGGGACGAGAGAGGATGAGGAGCATGCTGAGATTGTTAGTGGTGGACGACGAAGCGATTATCGCCGACGGCATGTGCGAGGTGCTGCAGCAGGATTCGGAGCTGGACCTGGATATTTACAAGGCGTATTCCGGCGACGCGGCGGTCCGGCTGTTCGACCGGACGCGGTTCGACATCGTGCTGACGGATATCCGCATGCCCGGCATGGACGGCCTGCAGCTACTGGAGAAGATCCGGGAGCGGTGGCCCAAGTGCAGGGTCATCTTCCTGACCGGCCATCCCGAATTCAATTACGTCTATTCCGCCATTCAATACGACGGGGTCAGCTACCTGCTGAAGACGGAGGGGTACGACAAAGTGCTCCGCACGGTCAAGCAGACGGTGGAGGAGATCGAGACCGAATGGCGCGAGGAGACGCTTCTGCAGGAAGCCCGCGAGCAGACGAAGGTGGCCATGGAGCTGCTGCGCAAGGAGTTCGTGGGCGGCATTCTGAACGAGCAGATCTCCGTGCGGGAGATCGACGGCCGGCAGCTCGAGGAGCTCGGCATTCCGCTGCGGGTCGAGCGGCCGGTGCTGATCCTGCTCGGAAGAGTCGACCAGGCGGCGGAACCGGCGACCTACGCGGAGAAGACGCTGCGGCTCTACCGCATCCGGCTCGTCGCCGAGTCCTATCTGGCCTCGCACGCGTCGCACGTCGCCTTCGCGAACGACAGCCGGGACCTCGTCTGGCTGATCCAGCCGCCGCGGGACCGGGCGTCCGAAGGCCCGGAGGAGGAGCGGAACGGCTGGGAGAAGCTGCTGACGTACTTGAGGGGCACCCTGGAGCTGGTTCAGGCCGCCTGCCGCGAATCGTTCGGCGCGGAGCTGTCGTTCGTGCTCGACGACAGCCCGGTCGATTGGACGGGCGCCGCGGAGCGCTACGCCGAGCTGAACATGCTGATGAACTACCGGATCGGGCAGGCTTCGGGCATGCTGCTGCTGGACCGGCAGGCGCTCGGGCGGGAGCTTCGCGAGGAGGGCGACAAGCGGGAGCCGCGGATCCGGGCGTCCAAGCTCGAATTGCTGGCGGAGCATCTGGAGCACGGCCGCCAGGCGGAGTTCTTCCGCGCGCTGGAGGAGGCCGCCGGCGGCCTGCGGGAGCTGGATACGATGCACCACGCTCCCGCGCAGGAATGGTACTATTCGGTCGCCCTCGTCTATCTGTCCTACATGAACCGCTGGCGCCTGGTGGAACGGACCGCCGCAGCCGTGGGCCTGCACAAGCTGATGCAGCCGGGAGAGCACGAATCGTGGCCGGAGGCGATCGCCTACCTGAAGCGGGTCGGCGAATCGTTGTTCCGCCTCCAGAACCAGGAGGAAGAGAGAAGGGCGCATTCGGTCGTCGCCACGATCCAGCAGCATATCCAGGACCACCTGCACGACCCGGACGAGATCTCGCTCGTTCGGCTGGCGGAGCTGGCTTACTTCAACCCTTCGTACCTGTCCCGGCTGTTCAAGCAGGTGACGGGGGAGAACCTGTCCGAGTTCGTCGCCTCGGCGCGCATGGCCAAGGCCAAGCGGCTGCTGGGCAATCCCGATCTGAAAATCCAGGAGGTGGCCGAGCGCGTCGGGTACGGCACGGCGACCAACTTCACGCGCTCCTTCCGCCGGGCGACGACGATGACGCCGCAGGAGTACCGGGCGTCGCTGCTCAATAAGTAAACCGCGGATCGGAATGTCAAGTGATGAATATTGTTCGCCCCCTTGTAAGCGTTTAACATTAAAAGTGCAAAAGGGCCCTCATGACAATGAAGACAAGGGGAGGAACTATGGGAATCAAACGCAAATCGAAAGCGGCGGCGGCGCTCGGAATGGCCGGCCTGCTCGTTCTCGCGGCATGCGGATCCAATAACGACAACCAAGAGAACGGGAACGCATCGCCTTCGGCCGGCTCGTCGCCGTCCGCGTCCGCTTCGCAGCCGCCGGCCGATCCGGCCGCCAAATACGACCCGCCCATCGACGTTACCGCATGGCGCTATACGGAGTCGAGCTATAAATACGAGAACGGCGATACGATCGAGAACAACGTGTATACCAAAGCCTACGCGAGCGATCTGGGCATCAACCTGAAGTATCAATGGACGGTTCCGGTCGAGCAGTTCGAGCAGAAGCTGAACGTCTCGATCGCGGCCGGCGACTTGCCGGACATCATGTGGCTGACGAACAAGCAGCTGACGGATCTGGCCGACAACGACCTGCTGTATGATCTGACCGACCTGTACGAGCAATACGCGACGCCGCTCACCAAGAGCATTCTGCAGCAGGACCAGAAGGCGTTCGACACCGCCAAGATCGACGGCAGGCTGATGGCGATTCCGAAGACGGCATCCGCCGTAGACGGGCTTCCGGTGCTGCACGTCCGGACGGATTGGCTCGAGAAGCTGGGGCTTCCGGAGCCGAAGACGATGCAGGACGTCCTGAACATCGCGGAGGCGTTCGTCACGAAGGATCCGGACGGCAACAACAAGGCCGACACGATCGGCCTGGGATTGACGAAGTCGTTCCTGACGGACAATCACTTCGGCACGTCGGGCTTCTTCTCCGGCTTCCACGCCTACCCGCAGAAGTGGGTGAAGGACGAATCGGGCGGCCTGGTCTACGGCAGCATTCAGCCGGGCGTCAAAGCCGGTCTGCAGATGCTTCAGGACATGTACAAGAAGGGCCTGCTGGATAAGGAGTTCGGCGTCAAGGACCGCGCCAAGGTCACCGAATCGGTGGCCAGCGGCAAGCTCGGCATGTTCTACGGCGGCATGTCCGCTCCGGGCTCCGTCATCCAGGACAACGTGACGAACGATCCGAACGCGGAATGGAAGTCGTTCCAGATCGTGTCCGCCGACGAAGTGAAGGCGACGCCGATCGGCAAGGTGCCGGTGCAGCTGTACTACGCGGTCAGCAAGAAGAGCAAGCATCCGGAAGCGATCATGAAGCTGCTTAACTTCAGCATGGAAGGCTTCGCTCCGGACGCCCCGGCGAATTCGCCGTTCGGCATCAGCCCGACCGGAGTGCCCGTCTACCTGTACAACCTGATCGGGCCGGAGCCGGCGATGAAGAACCTGAACGCGCACCACAACATCGTGCAAGCGTTGAGCTCGAACGATCCTTCCAAGCTGTCGTCGGAAGAGAAGGGCTACTACGACCGGATCGTCAAATTCAACGGCGGCGACCGCAAAGAATGGGGACAGGCGCGCATCTTCGGCACGCCGAGCACCTTCGACGTCATCGACCAGTACGTCAAAGACGACAATTACATCCTCGACGCCTTCTACGGCGGATCGACGCCGACGATGGTCGAGAAGCTCGCTTCCCTCCAGAAGATGGAGGAAGAAGTGTTCACCAAGATCATCATGGGTCAATCCCTCGATACCTTCGATAAGTTCGTCGCGGACTGGAAGAAGCTCGGCGGCGACGACATCACCCAGGAAGTCAACGAATGGGCCAAGAAGCAGTAACAAGCGAAGGCACGCGGCTTTAACGGAGATGGGGAAAGCGGGCAACCGGCTTTCCCCATCGTTATTCAAGGAGCCATTCACGGAGGTGCGATCATGCGCAAGAAATGGCAGGAGATTCCCCTGCACGTCATGCTGTTGCCGGGCGTACTGCTCACCCTTATCTTCAGCTACATCCCGATCGCCGGCATCGCGATCGCGTTCCAGAAGTTCCAGCCGGCCAAGGGGATCTTCCACTCCAAGTGGGTCGGGTGGGACAACTTCCAATATATGCTGGACATGCCGAACTTCGCGAGCGTGTTATGGAACACGGTATTTATCGCCGTGATGAAGATCGTCGCCGGCCTGGTCATCCCGATCGTCGTCGCGCTGCTGCTTAACGAAGTGGCCGGCGCTTGGTTCAAGCGGACGGTCCAGACGATCATTTATTTTCCCCACTTCCTGTCCTGGGTCATTCTGGGCGGCATCATGATCGACGTGCTGTCCCCGGCGAACGGCATCGTCAACCAGTTCCTCGGCCTGTTCGGCATCGAGCCGATCTTCTTCCTGGGCAACGAGAACTGGTTCCCGTTCACGCTGGTCGCCACGGACACCTGGAAGCACTTCGGGTACAGCACCATCATCTATCTGGCCGCGCTCACGGGCATCGACCAGCATCTGTACGAAGCCGCCACCGTCGACGGAGCGGGCCGCTGGAAGCAGACGCTGTACGTGACGCTGCCCGGGCTGCTGCCCATCATCACGCTGATGACGGTGCTGAGCCTCGGGAACGTCCTGAACGCCGGCTTCGAGCAGGTGTTCAATCTGTACAGCCCGATGGTCTACAGCACGGGCGATATTATCGATACGCTCGTCTACCGGATCGGCATGGTCGAATCGCAATACGGGGTCGCCACCGCGGTCGGACTGTTCAAGTCGGTCATCTCGTTCGGCCTGATCGTCCTGTCGAACCGGCTGGCCAGCCGTTATGCCGGCTACAGGGTCTTTTAGAGGAAGGAGGAAAACCGTGCAGAAGCTAACCGCGGGACGCAAGACGTTCCTTATAACCAATTATGTCGTGCTCACGATCGCCGCCTTGCTGTGCATCCTGCCGCTGATCAACGTGCTCGCGATCTCCTTCAGCTCCAAGAGCGCGGCCGCCGCCGGATTCGTGAAGCTGTGGCCGGTCGACTTCACGTTGTCGTCCTACAAATACGCGCTGTCGAAGCACGAATTCCTGGACGGGTTCGTCGTCTCGCTCAAGCGGGTCGCGCTCGGATACGCCGTCAACATGCTGCTGACGATCCTGACGGCGTACCCGCTCAGCAAGGAGAGATCGTCGCTTCGTTCCCGTCATTACTACGCCTGGTTCTTCATCGTGACGATGCTGTTCAACGGCGGCTTGATCCCGACGTACATGACGATCAAGGAAGCCGGGCTGCTGGATTCGATCTGGTCGCTCGTGCTGCCGGGAGCCGTGCCGGTGTTCAACGTCATCCTGCTCATGAACTTCTTCCGCGAGCTGCCGAAGGAGATCGAAGAGGCCGCGTTCATGGACGGGGCCGGCCATTGGCGGGTTCTGTGGCGCATCTACTGCCCGCTGTCGCTGCCCGCCATCGCGACGATCACGCTGTTCACGCTGGTCGCGCACTGGAACTCCTGGTTCGACGGCCTGATCTATATGAACTCGACATCGAACTATCCGTTGCAGAGCTATCTGCAGACGATTATTGTCACGTCCGATCTGAACGCGGTCGCGTCGAACGATCTGCTGGTCACCGAGGTGTCGGACCGGACGTTCAAGGCGGCGCAGGTGTTCCTGGCGGCGCTGCCGGTGCTGGTCGTGTATCCGTTCCTTCAGAAGTTCTTCATGAAGGGGCTCGTCATGGGCAGCGTCAAGGGCTGATCGGTTCCGGTCGGCGAAAAAAAGGGGCTAGGAGGAGAGAGAGGTTATGGAGAGACAGACGATCCGGTCCGACGGCGCGTGGGGAGACTTGGGCAACGGCTACTACCGGAACCCCGTGCTGAACGCGGACTACTCCGACCCGGACGTTATTCGCGTCGGCGACGAGTTCTACATGGTCGCTTCGGACTTCCACTATATGGGGATGCAGGTGCTGCACTCGCGGGACCTGGTCAACTGGACGCTGATCGGCAAGGTGTACGACCGGCTCGACATCGATCCGCGCTACGACGCCATGGACCGCTACGCCCACGGCAGCTGGGCGCCGGCGATCCGCTATCAGGGCGGGCGGTTCTACGTCTACTTCTGCACGCCGGAAGAGGGGCTCTATATGAGCAGCGCCGAGAAGCCGGAAGGGCCGTGGACGCCGCTGCACGAGGTGAAGCGGGTCAAGGGCTGGGAGGATCCGTGCCCGTTCTGGGACGAGGACGGCAGCGCCTATCTCGGCCACAGCACGGTCGGCGCGGGCCCGATTATCATCCACCGCATGAGCGCGGACGGCAAGGAGCTGCTCGACGACGGCGTCATCGTTTACGTCGGCAAGATCGCCGAGGGGACGAAGATTTTCAAGAGGAACGGGTATTACTACCTGGTCATTCCCGAAGGCGGAGTCGAGATCGGCTGGCAGACGGTTCTGCGTTCGCGAAGCCTTTACGGGCCTTATGAGCGGCGGGTGACGCTGGCGCAGGGCGCGACGACGGTCAACGGCCCGCACCAGGGCGCGCTTGTGGAGCTGGCGAGCGGGGAGACGTGGTTCCTGCACTTCCAGAGCGCGGGAGCGGCGGGGCGCGTCTGCCATCTGCAGCCGGCGCGCTGGGAGGACGATTGGCCGGTCATGGGAGCGAACGGGGAGCCGGTCCATCTGTACGCCAAACCCCGGGTCGGCGGCGATTATCCGCCCTGCCTGCCGCAGAGCTCGGACGAGTTCGACCGCCCGGAGCTCGGGCTGCAGTGGCAGTGGAACCACAATCCCGCGGACGGCATGTGGTCGCTGACGGAGCGGCCGGGCGCGCTGCGGCTCAAGGCGATGGCCGCTCCCGGCCTGCTTCAGGCGAGGAACACGCTCACGCAGAAGCTCATGGGGACGAGCGGCGCTTATGAGACGGTGCTGGAATGGACCGGCTTGAAGGAAGGGCAGCGCGCCGGACTCGCCTATCTGTGCCACCGGGAAGAGAACTGGATCGGGGTCGCGAAGGAGGGCGGACGCTGCTTCCTGCGCGCGGTGACGGCCGGCAAGGCGTATCACGGACCGGAGCTTGCGAGCGAGGGCGTCGTCTGGCTCGGCAGCTCGTTCGATCTGGCCGGGGAGACGCGGTTCGCGTTCAGCCTGGACGGCCGGGAGTTCATGCGGTTCGGGGGCGCCTGCTCGATGGCCGCAGGATTCTGGAAGGGAGCCCGAATCGCGTTGTTCAGCTATACGCTGGGCGAGGAGGGCGGCCATGCCGACTTCCGGCGCTTCCAATACGACCGGCATGACCGGGAGATCCGAGGAGCGGCGGGACGATGAGCGGGGCGATGGACAAGTCGGTAAACGAGACCTTATTGGCGAGATTGCGCGGGATCGACCCGGAGACGCGGGCCGGATTCGCGGACGCTGCGGGGGACGGCTCCTGGCGGAACGAATGGCGGAGCTCGGGCGTCAAGTTCGCCGCGGCTTCCGCGCGGTTCGAGAACGTGTATTACGACGCGTGGCGGAAGCTGGACGCGTGCATCGCGCCGACGGGCGGGGACGAACCCGTCCTTCGGGAAGGCGGGGCCTATCCGGGCTGCTGGCTGGAGAGCACGGGCACGATCAACGCGGAGCTGCTGTCGCGCTTCGTCCCGGGCGTCTCGGCTTCGACGTATCGGCTGTTCGCCGATTATCAGAACGAAGAGGGGCAGATGCCCTACAAAATAACGGCGGACGGCCCGGCCTACCGGCAGATCCAGATGGTGACGCCGCTGGCCCGGAGCGTGTGGCGCCACTATCTGTTGAACGGGCGCGATAAGGAGTTCCTCCGCCCGATGTACGAGGCGATGGCGCGCTTCGACGGCTGGCTGGCGCTATACCGCGACACGCGCGGCACCGGGTGCGTCGAAGCGTTCTGCACCTTCGACACGGGGCACGACATGTCGCCGCGGTTCTGGCACGTGCCCGATTCGGCGCATGGGAGCGACGCGCGGCGGTACAACCCGGATTCTCCGATTTTGCCGTTCCTCGCTCCGGATCTGACGGCCAACGTCTACTGCCAGCGCAGCTATCTGGCCTTGATGGCGGAGGAGCTGGGGGAGGCGGGGGCCGAGGAATGGCGGGCGCAGGCGGAGGCGAGCCTGGATAGTCTGATGAAGTTTTGCTACGACGAAGAGGACGCGTTTTTCTACGACCGGGATAAAAACGATCAGTTCGTCCGCGTGCAGTCCGACGTGCTGCTTCGGGTGCTGGCCTGCGAGGTGGGGGACCGCGCGTTCTTCGATCAAGCGCTGCGCCGGTATTTGCTCAACACGCGCAAGTTCTTCGCGAAGTACCCGTTCACTTCGATCGCGATGGACGATCCCAGGTTCGACCCGCATTTCGCCCATAACAGCTGGGCGGGGCCGACCAATTTTCTCACCTTGATCCGGGCCCCTCACGCGTTCGAGCATCACGGCAGGCACGTGGAGCTCACTTGGGTGATGAATCCGATCCTGAGCGCGATGGCGAGAGACACGCGGTTCCCGCAGACGCTCAGTCCCTGGACGGGCGCGGACGGGTATTCGGAGGCTTACTCGCCGTCCATCCTGTGCCTGCTCGACTTCGTCGAACGGCTGTGCGGCATCCTGCCGACGCCGGAAGGCGAGCTGTGGTTCACGGCGCTGCTCCCTTACCCGACGGACCACGGCGAGGAAGTGGCCGAAGCGACGGCCTACGCCCGGACGGCGGACGGCGTCGGGTTCGAGCTGGTCAACACGCGCGCGGGCTCGATCGTGTATCGCGGCGGGGAGGAGCATATCCGCCTGCCGTACGGCGTGCGGGCGATCGCCGACCGGGCCGGCCGGCTGCGGGCCGTCGTCGGCATGAGCGCCGGGACCGTGGAGGGCTCGGTTCGCTACGAGGGAGCCGAGATTCCGATCCGCGCGAAGGGCAACCAGACTCTGCGGTTCGAGAACGGCCGCTTCGTCGAGGAGTCGGATCCCGGAATCGTACCTCCGGCGTATGCTTAATAATGTTAATGAGTGCGAACCGCCTTGTCGTTGAAGGCGGTTCTAGTTTTTTGAGAGGGGGGGGGCAGCTTCCCCGTTCCGGTGCTACCTCGGCGAGAATGCTCGCCACCCAAGTAACTGAGCTACTACTGCGCGTTCTCCCGCTTCTCCGCCAAAGTGCCTCAGCCACTGAGCTGCTTTTGTTCGATCACTCGCTTTTCTGCCAAAGTGCCTCAGCCGCTGAGTTACTTCTGCTCGTTCTCCCGCTTATCCGCCAAAGTGCCTCAGCCACTGAGCTACTTTTGCTCGTTCTCCCGCTTATCCGCCAAAGTGCCTCAGCCACTGAGCTACTTTTGCTCGTTCTCCCGCTTTTCCGCAAAAGTGCCTCAGCCACTAAGCTACTTTTGCTCGTTCCCCCGCTTTCTCAAACTCATCAGAAGGATGGCAGTTATCGGTTAATAAGGTTCCCGTAAGACTAAGAGAGGTTCATCTCGCAAGGGAGGCACCGACGGGAGAGTTTGAGATACATAGTTAATATTCAGTTCATGAAGCAATTGCATTTTATACATTGTAACCAACAATATCCAGGGATCATAAATATTCGTCCTTACCCTAGCGTGATCATTGAACCGTGACGTGTCAGGATTGGGTTATATTGTTGATTAAATAAAAATCAGAAAGAGGATGAGTAGCATGACTACAAAAACGATATCAGAAAAAATGACGACACCCGTCACGATCGTCGGCGCGGGCCTCGGCGGCCTTACTCTCTCGCGCGTTCTCCACGTTCACGGCATCCCCGCAACCATCTACGAAGCGGAACCCTCGGCGGAGGCCCGCGCGCAGGGCGGTCAGCTCGACATTCACGAGGAAAGTGGACAACTCGCGCTTCAGGCAGCAGGGCTGTTCGACGAGTTCCTCGGCCTGATACACAAAGGCGGCGAAGCGACACGGGTGCTTGACCAGCACGGGAAGGTGCTATTCGACAAGCCAGACGACGGCAACGGCGGACGTCCCGAGGTGCTTCGGGGCGATCTGCGGCGTCTCCTCATTAGACTCCCTGCCTGCGGAGACGATCCAGTGGGGGAAGAAGCTCATTGAGGTAGAGCCTCGCGGCGACGGACGGCATGAGCTGACGTTCGCGGATGGATCCACGGTGAGCACCGAACTCCTCGTAGGTGCGGACGGCGCCTGGTCGAAAATCCGTCCTCTGCTCTCCGACGCGCAGCCCGAGTATGTCGGCACGACATTCATCGAGACCTATCTTTATGACGCCGACGTGCGGCACTCCGCGGCGTCCAATGCGGTCGGCGGCGGCGCGATGTTCGCGCTCGCCCCGGGAAAGGGGATCAGCGCACATCGCGAGGCGAAGGACATCCTCCATACGTACATCCAGCTAAACTGTCCCGCCGAGTGGATCGCCGGTATCGACTTTACCGACGTCGCCGCCGCGACGCGAGCCATCGCAGCCGAGTTTGACGGGTGGGCGCCGGAACTCATCGCGCTGATCACCGACGGCGAAACCGCGCCGATCCCTCGCATGATCTACGCACTCCCGATCGGCCACCGATGGAACCGCGTGCCCGGGGTGACACTCCTCGGCGATGCCGCGCACCTGATGCCGCCGGCCGGCGAGGGCGCGAACCTGGCGATGTTCGACGGCACCGAGCTCGGGAAGGCGATCGCCGCACACCAAGGCGATATCGAAGCTGCGCTCGCCGCCTACGAAGAGGCGCTGTTCCCGCGCAGCGAGTCGGCCGCCGAGGGTTCGTACATGATCCTGGGGCTTTGCCTCGACGATAGCGCGCCGTTCGGATTCGTCGATTTCCTCGCCGGTGCCCTCGAGGAGGAGCACAACTGACCCGCGCAGTCTGATTCACATTGCCGGACTCGGTGCGACTGCGGTATTTTCCGGATTTTATAGCTCTTGGAAATCCTGAATCCCCGCGATATTATAACGTGGATTTCGCAAGAACCGCGTAATGTCGCGGTTTTTTTCTATTATAGGCTTGTTCACCGCTGGAACGGAATGCGGCAACGAGGGCTTCCCATTTCTTTTGAGGTCCTGTCGTCTGAAAATCCGTCTTGAATCGACATTATTCAGCACAATACTCACACCTAAAATTTACATAAAGGGGACCTTGGTCAGATTTATTGACCGGTAATTTTGTATAAATTTTACTTTGAAACTAAATATTCTATATTCGGAGGTCCGTAATGAAAGTAATTGGACAGTGGATGAAGATTGTAGTCGCAGCACTGATCTTTTCTTTCGCCTTTCAGTTTAATGTTAGCGCAGAATCGGGAACGAATGTTTTAACCCTGACGGACAAAGGGTTGCAGTCGGGTCTAAACCGCTTAGTGCAAGTTCAAGCGGTCACCCGGCAAGAAGTAAATGAACTAACGAAGCCCGACGCCACCTTTGCCAAGCTGATGAAACGTTACGAAGATATCGATCTCGTTACCAAGGAATCCGTAGTATACTCCCTGGATCCGGCGACGGGACAGGCCAAGGAACTGCTCGCCGTAGGAGGCTCTTCCTACGATAAGAATTCGCCCTCTGAACTCCAGGCTGCCGCCAATTCTAGCGTATTGGTGTACCGGGTCGATTTTTTCTACTTTGTCGCTGATGCGAGCATCAATAAGCCTAAATTCGTACAGGCCGGGGTTGTCACGAGCGTAACGGGCTCTGGCCAAAAACCGACCAATTATACTCTCATTCTGAAGAACCAAACGTCGGATACGAGATATGGCGTTTATTCGGATCACGCGGTCAATGATACGAACAAGAAGGTAAAACTGAAAGAAGAAGTCGTGCTCGAAAGCCCGATTACGAGGACCTGGTACTGGAAAGGCACATCGGCGGCATTCGCCAACTTCCCGGATCATTCTTACCGCGCCAAAGAACAAGCGAGCGACCCCCTTTTCTTAAATAAGAAAGGCGTCAAATATCCGGAGTACAAAGATCCTCAATCCGGCATCGTTCTCTGGGAGCCGCCCGCCAATTTGCCGGTAAATCAGCGGACGCCAGGCAGCACTTATCGGGATGACTTTATCAAATATTATGAGAAAAATTGGGGAAAGCCGACTAAGTTCAAGTGGGACGATGTGCAGATTCACCATATGAAGCCGGCGAAGTATAATGGACAAGACAGCGTGAGCAATCTGATTCCTCTGTGGAAGCCCGGTTCTACGGCCAAAAACGGAATCATGAATCATTCGGAGATCACTACATGGTGGGCGAGTTATTAGAAGACGGACGATAAGCCGGAGAGGGGGGGCGATGCGTGGCGGATAACAGTTTATTTGATACGTTAAGGGATCTGAAAGACAGGGCCTCGCCGGAGAGACCTCTCCAGATCGAGATCCCCGGTCACGGAACGACGGAGCGCATTTGCACATGGGAGGAGCCGGCTCGGATGCAACAAATCGCCGTCCTCCGGCAAAGCCGGGGCTGGTACTTTCCCGACGATTACGAGGCGTTTTTGCTCGAGCATAATGGGGCCGTGTTGTTCAAGCACCCCTATAGCGGCGGGGGAACCGAGCTTCTAAGTCTGGAGCGCATGGAGCGGATCCGTCACGATCATGCTTATCAAATTCCGCCCCACTGGTGCCCGATCGCTTGGACCGACGTCGTCATCGGATCCATCTGCATCGATTCGGAGAAGGCGCGGCGCGGGGAGCAGCCCTATCTGTTCTTCTTGGACGCGATGAACAGCGCAGAAGAGGCGGTTCCCATCGACGGGACGTTCTCCGACTGGCTGAAGCGGTTGGCGGAGAACGACGGGCGGGAGTTTTGGCTGAAGTAAGAGATGCCCGCCGGGTAACCGTTAGCAACCCCGAGCGGCGCGAAAAAGGCTTTCCTGACGGCTCCTGAAAGAGCCGGAGGAAAGCCTTTTTTTCGACCGGACGACTAGACCGCCTTCCTCGCGAAGTACGTCCACCCCACGACGAAGAACAATACGAAGCTGCCCGCCACGACGCCGAACAGAGTCTCCATCGGGAGGTTGAAGGCGCCGTACCCGTACGTGTCGTCGCGCGGGATCATCGCCAGCATCGGCTGCACCCACGGGTCGTATGGCCCGAATCGCTCCGAGTTGGCGACGAGGATGTTCGGCAGCGTCAGCACGACGTTCACGGCGAGAGGCGCCGCGAAGCTCTGGAACGCGACGGACACGAACAGCTGCAGAGCGGCGAGCGGGAAGCAGGCGATCCAGCCTCCGATGAACGAGGACGCCAGCTCGCGCCACGGAATCCCCTCGGCAGAGCCGTGCGACAAGCCGAGAAGCAGCAGCACGATTAGCAGCAGCAGCTGCGTGGCCGCGAGCATCAGCATGACGATGACGAACTTCACGACGTACACCTGGGTCCGGGAGACGGGCGCCGCGAGTATCGCCTTCCAGCCGCCGCCCGTATGCTCGAAGCGGCAGATCAAGGCGGCGTAGATGCCGGTCAGCAGCGGCAGGAAAAACATCGCGTGAAGCACGGACATGAGGGACAGCGCCTCGATCCAGGGGAAGTCCTCCCCGCCTTTCTTCAATCCGAACAGGCCGAACAAGGCGGCGATCAGCGGGCTGACGGCGACGAGAAGCCAGATGACCGAGCGCCGGATCTTCATCCATTCGGAACGGAACATTCGAATCATCGGTTACTTCACATCCTTTCGTACGAACTCCGCCATGCCCAGCAGGAACACGACGATGCCGGTGCCCACGCCCATGGCGACGGAATAGAGCGGCTCGCCCCACTCGTTGTTGAGCTGCGGCCATGTGTACGGCACCCAATCGGGGAACCGGCTTCCCGCGAACGTCGAGACGATCATGCCCACGATGCCGACGGTGAGCGGGATCGCCTGGTTGGCCATCGTCACGGACAGCCACGATTGCAGCGCGATGAAGGGCATCGCCGCCAGATACGGATAGAACACGGCCGACAGCAGCTCCCCGACGGGAAGCGACGAACCGAACCCGAGAGCGAATCCCAAGGCCACGGTGAAAAGAACCAGCAAGACGCAAGAGCAAAGAAGCAGGAAGGCCGTCAGCAGGAACTTGCCGGCGAACACATGGCGTTTGGTGACCGGCAGGGCCAGCGTCATTTTCCAGGCGTTCATCTGATGTTCGATTCCCGCGGCCATCGACGCGACGATCGCCAGCCCGATGAGCAGGGCGGGCAGCGCCAGGATCGATACGTTCTCGATGAGCCCTCCCCATGGGTCGGCGGCGTATTGCTTCATCAGATAGTCGTACCGCAGCCCGAAGTTGACGGCCTGCAGAGCGACGACGCCGAGGGGCCCGGCCACGACGAGCAGCCAGAGAAGCTTCTTGCGGATCTTCAGGAATTCGGAGGAGAGAACTCGCCCAATCATAAGCTTCCCTCCGAACCGGTCATCTCGAGGAAGATGCTCTCCAGCGACGCCGTCTCCTCTTCCACCCGATAGACGAGATGGCTGTGTTCCACGAGCCGGGCGACGGCTTCGGCGACCGTCCGGTTGTCCGTGCGCGTCAGCGACAGCTTGCCATGGTCCCAATCGGCCGGGAGGCCGCAGGAGAGCAGCAGCTTCCAGGCCGATTCGGGATCGCTGACGCCGAGACGGATCCGCCCCTTCGCCTGCTCGCGCAGCTGCTGGATGCCGTCCTGGTAGATGAGGCTCCCCTTGGAGATGATGCCGACCTGCGTCGCCATCTGCTCGACCTCGGACAGCAGGTGGCTCGAGATCAGTATCGTGACTCCGCTCGACTGCGGCAGGCTCTTGATCAGTTCGCGGATCTCCTGAATGCCCGCGGGATCGAGCCCGTTCGTCGGTTCGTCCAGGATGAGCAGCTCCGGATTCCCCAGCAGCGCCGTCGCGATGCCGAGCCGCTGCTTCATGCCGAGCGAGAATCCTTTGACCGGCCGCTTCGCTTCCTTCGTCAGGCGCACGATCGACAGCACCTCGTCGATGCGCGATCTCGGCACGCCCAGCAGGCGGCGCACCGCCTCCAGGTTCTCCGTCGCGGTCAGATGTCCGTAGTAGGACGGGTATTCGACGAGCGACCCGACCTTGCGCAGAATGGCGAGCCGCTCCTTGCGGATGTCCTTGCCGAACACGCGGATCGTCCCGCTCGTCGGCTTCGCCAGCCCGAGCAGCATGCGGATCGTCGTCGTCTTGCCCGCGCCGTTCGGCCCGAGGAAGCCGTATATATCCCCGCGGCTGATCTTCAGGTTCACCGCGTTCACGACGGGCTTCCCGCCCAGTCTCTTCGTTAATCCATTCGTCTCCAGAATCAGCTCTTGATTAGCCGACATCTCCATCACCTCTGCCTTCATCTTAGAGGACGAAGGTTAAAGACGAGGGTGGGCGACGTTTAAGATTCGTTTAAAATTGGACGATCAGGCCGGCCGGTTCCCCGAGGTGCGGCGGACGATCGCTCCGAGAATCGCGTCCCAATCGTTCGGATGCAGCTCGTGCCCTACGCCCTCCAGCGTCAGCAGCTCGGCGCCCGGAATGGCCTCCGCCAGGCGGACTCCATGCTCGTACGGGATAATCGGGTCCTCCGTGCCGTGAATGACGAGGGCTGGAGCGGCGATCTCGGCCGTCCTCGACAAGTATTCGAAGCCTCCCGTCACGAGGCCGTGGTTGTTCATGCTGGCCGGGTTGCGGGCGCGGTCCCACTCCAGCTCGGCCAGACGGCGGATGTTGTCGTCGAACGGGTTTTTGGAGCCGGCGAGCACGTCCCACTTGCCCACGTTAAAAGCGAGCACCGCCTCCTTGTCCGTCCAATCGATCTCTCCCGCGTTGGAGAAGTAGTCGACAACCTTCTGTTCCATCGGAGGAAGGTCCGGCGCGAAGTTGGAAGAGGAGATCAGCGTGACGCTCCGCACCCGGCCGGGATGGCGCAAAGCCGCCATCTGCGTCAGCATGCCGCCCATCGAGATGCCGACGAAGTGCGCCTGTCCGATGCCGTAGGCATCGAGGACGCGGATCGCGTCGTCGGCCATGTCCACGAAGGTATAGCCCGGCTGGCCGGGTTCGTAGACGGTGGAGCGCCCGGTGTCGCGGTTGTCGTAGCGGATGACGAATCGTCCCGCCTCGGCCAGCCGCCGGCAGAAGTCTTCCTCCCACCAGACCATGGACGACTGGGCGCCCATGACGAGCAGCACGGCCGGGTCGGCCGGCTGGCCGAAGCTCTCGGCGCATAGTTCGATTCCGTCTATTTGGATGAGTCTTTCGCTCATGGATGATTCCTCCCGTTTTTGCGATGATTTAGGTTGGCAGCCGGAGAGCGCGCTACAAGCGGAAAAAACCGTCTTGTTGGGCACGCGCACGGCACTTGGGGCCGCAACAAGCGGAAAAAACCGTCTTGTTGGGCGCGTACCCGGCACAGCGCTCTCCGGGCAAAACAAAAAACACAGGCCGGCTGCCTGTGTCTGCGCGATCGAGAAGAGAAGCGGGAAGAAGAGGGCGGCGGTCCATGCAAGTGGGAGCGTTAGTCCCATGCGAGAGGGGGCGTGAGCGCATGTCTCCTAACGAGCATACGAATTCCACGTCCGACCGCGGCGCGTTCTATTCTTCCATGCGGGTTACCTGTGCGGCAAACCATTCTTCGATCGCGTAGCACGACAAGCAAGCCGTCAATGACAGCCGCTACGTTCCATGTGCCCAACCAGCGTCGAAAAATTAGTTTGCCACACGCAACCCTCCGTTCTTGTAAGTTGAGTCGATCCTAGCACGACTCTTAATCTCCTGTCAACTGTTGGCAAACCGAGACAAACCCCCCGCAAACCTCCCGCCTCACTCCGGCAGGATGAACACGACCGTCCCCTCGGGCCCGCTCCGCACGTCCGATCGCAGCTTCATGTCCTTCAGCATCAGCGCGGCGATGGACAGGCCGATGCCGGCGCCCTTCTCGTCGGACTCCCCGGTCATGCCCGGCCCGCGGTCCGCGATCGCGATGCTTCCGCCGCCTCGGTCCGACACGATCATGCCGACGTAGCGGCCGCTCTTCGCATGGCGAAGCACGTTCTGCAAGTAGTTGTCGAGCACGCGCTCCAGCCACTGCGGATCGATCTCCCAATAGACGGACGACTCCGGGAGATCCAGGTCGATCTCGAAGCCCGCCTGCTCGAACGCCGGATACCAGCCCGCGAGATGCGTCCGGACCATGCGCACGATGTCGATCCGCTGCGGATGGTACGGGTATTTGCCGGAAGAGAGCAGCGTGAAGGAGAAAAGGTTGTCGATAAGCCGGCCGAGAGAATCGATCTTGCGGTCGATCAGACCGAGCGACTCCTTCGCCTTGTCGCTCAGAGGCTCCTGCCGGAGGCTGAACGCGTGGCCGCGGATCGCCGTCAGCGGCGTCCTCAGGTCGTGCGACAGCTTCGCGACCAGATCCCGGCGCAGCGCCTCTTCTTCGGCCTCGCGCTCGCGGCTTCTCTCCAACTGGCGGATCATATCGTTGAACGACCGCTCCAGCCGGCCGATCTCGTCCGTGCGGGTGACGGCCACCGGCTGCGGAATGCCGCTCTCCGAAGGCGCTGTCATGGCCCCTTCCAGCCGGACGAGCCGCTTGCGGATCCGGTAGAAGAACAGCAGCGACACGAACAGGAACAGCCCGAGAATGAGCAGAATGCCGGACACGAGGATGGTTCCGTACCGGGCGCCGATTCCCGTTCCCGAGCTTCCCATCTCGCTCCGAGGGACCTGGAAGGCCATGAACCCGCTTTTCACGCTTCCCCCGATGAAGGCGATGGTCGTGAAGACGTTCCCGTTCACGGCATTCTTCATGTAGGCGACCGTGTAAGACGCATCCCACTTGGCCGGGAGATGCGGGTTGTCCGGCAGGGCGAGCCGCAGCGTTCCGCCGCCGTCGACCCAGAACATGCGGGCCTTCCCGTATTGGCTCCGGATTCGCTTAAGCGCCGCGTTCACGTCCTCCGGCGAAGCCCCTTTCAGCCGGGCGGCTTCCTGGTGCCACATTTTCTCCAGACGGGACGCGCTCTGATAGGGGTTCGACGGGCCGGGATTCGCGATCGGTCCGGACGAGAGGGACAAGATGACGGCCACCAACGGAAAAGCGAAGGGAATGAGCACGATCGCCGACAGGACGATGAGCAGGTACTTGGACATCAAGGAGCTTCGCAGGTTGAACAGCCCTTTGCCCCTTCTCATTTGCGCACCCTGTACCCGATGCCCCGGATCGTCTCGATGATCTGCGGATTGCCCGGGTCCAGCTCGATCTTCTCCCGCAGATAGCGAATGTGGACGTTGACCGTCTTGTCGCCTTCCAGATACGGTTCTCCCCAGACCGCCTCGTAGATCTGCTCTTTGGTCAGGACAAGGCCCCGGTTGCGTAGAAAATAGAGCAAAATCTGAAGCTGCTTCGGAGTCATCGGAATCTCTTCGCCCGTTCGGCTGTCGATGACCGTATGCAGCTCCGGCTTGACGATCAGATGGCCGCATTCGATCTCCCGCTCTTCCGGAACGCCGTATCGCCGCTGCAGAACGTCCAGCCGCGCGGCCAGCTCGTCCGGATGGAACGGCTTCGTCAAGTAGTCGTCCGCGAACCGGAGCCCCTGCAGCTTGTCGTCGACCGCCGTCCGCGCCGACAGCATGAGAATCGGCACGCCGGGAGCCTCCTTCTTGAGCCGCTGGCCGACCGTGAATCCGTCCAGCCCCGGAAGCATCACGTCGAGCACGACGAGATCCGCATCGGCCGCCCATTCGGCGGCGCCGTCTCCGGACTTGAGCCAGATCACCTCGTAGCCCCGGCTCTCCAGATCCTCCTTGACCCAGCCGCCGATGTCGGCGTCGTCTTCGATATATAGAATTCGCTTCGCCATGCGCGATCGACCTCGATTCCGCCCTGATTATCCCCTTATGATAGCGGAGCGATTCGGGGGAGGGAAGTTAATTTTCGGTTAAAAACCGGGGAGGAGCCCGACTCGCCAAATGCCATAAGAACAGAACAAAATCCGGAATCGTGCAGGTGAAAGCGATTCACCTATAATAAGGATGTATTCGCGCGGGAAGCGGGAGGACCGAAGCCGATTGGAGGCCGATGCCCTCGTCCGCCGCCGACGCGCTCCAATTCGGATAAGGTGGTGCACGAATTCATGGCCAAACCTCAAGTAGGCATTCAATTGTATTCGGTACGGGATCTCTGCCAGGAAGATTACCTGGGCACGATCCGGCAGATCGCCGAGATCGGCTATCGCAACGTGGAGCTGGCCGGCTACTACGGCGTCTCCGCCCGCGACCTGAAGGCGGCCCTGGCCGACGCCGGGCTGAACGCGCCTTCGGCGCACATCGGCCTCAACTACCAGGAGCCGATCGCCGACCAGGTGAAGCGGCAGCTGGAATACGCCCAAGAGCTCGGGCTGAAGCGCTACATCGTACCGTTCTACCCGCTGGGCGACAACCCGACGGAAGACGACGTGGCGAAGATGGCGTCCGTCCTCGAGGAAGCGGCTCGCATCGTCACCGAAGGCGGCCTGTCGTTCGGCTACCATAACCATGCGTTCGAATTCCGGAAGGTGAACGGAACCCCGGCGATCGACCTGCTTCTGCAGCGCGTGCCCGCCGACCTGCTGTTCGCGGAGTTCGACCTCGGCTGGGTGAAGGTCGGCGGCGAGGATCCGGCGGCTTACGTGAAGAAGTACGCGGGCCGGGTGCCGGTCGTTCACGCCAAGGACTTCAAGGCCGACGGCGCCGACACCGAGATCGGCCGCGGCACGGTCGACTGGGATTCCGCGCTGGCCGCTTGCGAAGAGACGGGCGTGGAATACGTCATCATCGAGCAGGAGCGCTACGACGTGTCTTCGCTCGAGAGCGCGAAGCTCAACTACGCGTGGTTCAAGGAGCGCGGCTGGATCTAAGATTTGGCTCGAGAGCATACAGAGAGCAGTCCCGAGGAGGCGTGGCGCCTTCTGGCGGGACTGCTTTTTTTTAGTGCTGCGTTGCGGATTGGGGGCCGGAGCGGGCGGCGTCGCGCCCGAAGACGCCGCCGAGCCGGAACGTGACGAGCGAGAGAACGATGCAGACGGCCGCGAACAGGCCGATCGAGACGTAGCCGCCGAGCTGGACGTACAGCAGGCCCGCCAGCCAAGCGCCGAGCGTATTGGCGGCGTTCATCGTCGAGTTGGCGAGGCTGGAGATCGTCCCCCGGATGGAGGCGTTCAGCGACGTGAGCGCGCCCATGACGAGAGGGAAGACGACGCCGAGCGCCGCGAAAATCGCCAGGTATACGGCCGTCACCGCGGGCAGCGCGGTCAGATGGGGCAGGATCGCGTACAGCGCCGCGACGAACGTCATGCCCGCCGCGACCGCGCCTTTGTTGCCGAGCTTGCGGGCCGCATAGGCGCTGACCGTGCTTCCGAGCAGGTTGCCGAGACCGAGGAAAACCATGACGACGCCGATCTGCCCGACCGGAAGCTCGAACCTGTCGGCCATCCACTTGCCGACGAAGGCGAATGCGGTGCCGCCGCCGAGGTGCAGCAGCAGATAGGCGAAGAATCCGCTGCGGGCTTTGCCGCTCGTCGCGAGCGGAACGTACCGGCCCAGAATGGACGTGCGCTCGCCGGCTCGCAAGCTTGGCTTCATGTCGGGAAGCATGGCGTAAGCGCCGATGGCGAGCAGCAAGGACACGGCTCCGACCGACCAGAACGGGACGGACCAGTGAGCGGCCGCGAGCCCGCTGCCGATCGGCACGCCGAGCGCCTGGGAAGCGGCCAGCCCCGCGTAGGCGAGCCCCATCGCTTTGGCCGCCCGCGGCCCCGGCAGGACGGCCGGAATCGACGCCCACACCTGCGGAGCGGTGAAGGCCGCGCTCACCCCGGCGAGGAGGCGGAACAGGCACATCGACCAGAAGTCCCAGGCGAAGCCGCACAGCGCGGTCGAGACGGAGAAGCCGAGCAGTCCGCCGAGCAGAACCGTTCTCCGGTTCCAGCCGTCGGACAAGGGGCCGGCGATCAGCGCGAAGACGGCGGAGCCGAGCGTGTAGGCGCCGAGCATCCAGCCCGCGATGCCGGTCGGCACGCCGAACTCGGCCTGCAGAGTCGGAAGCAGCGGCGAGATGAGGAAGGTATCGGTTCCGATCATGAACATGATCAGGAAGAACAGAACGCTATATTTTCGCATCGATGGAGCCCTCCAATGAATTCAAGTTGCTTGCGAAACCTATCGTAAGGCATAATGGTGACAAAACCTGTCATGAACTTCGCGGCACAACGAGAAAAAAGGAGCGGATCGGGATGCCCAAGTCGAAGCGGCTGATGGAGCTGATGATGACCGTCAACCGGAAGCGAAGGTTCAAGGTCCAGGAGCTGGCCGACGAATTCGGCGTGTCGAAGCGCACGATTCTGAGGGATCTGCAGGAGCTGAGCGAGCTCGGGGTGCCGCTCTATTCGGAAGTGGGGCCGCATGGGGGCTACCAGGTGGTCCGGGAGCGGGTGCTGCCTCCGATCGCGTTCACGGAGGAAGAGGCGGTGGCGATGTTTTTCGCGGTGCATGCGCTGCGCCACTATTCCTCGCTGCCGTTCGAAGCGGAGTCCGCCTCGGCGCTCCAGAAGTTCTACCTCCACATGCCGGGGGACGTTCGGGACCGGATCGACCGGATGAAGGACCGGGTCGACTTCGTCACGCCGACCCGCCGCGGCGACGCGCCCTGCCTGGCCGTTCTGCTGGACGCGGCCGTCAACCGGAAGGTGCTCTCCGTCGAATACGAATCGAAGGAGCAGGGGGCGAAGCGGCGCCGAATCCAGCCGGTCTGCATCTATGCCAACAACGGGCTCTGGTATTGCACGGCTTACTGCTTCCTGCGCGAAGGCTACCGGGTGTTCCGCTGCGACCGGATTCGCGATGCGGCGTTCGATGAAGAGACCGAGCCGCTCGACCTCGGGGACGTCCGCTTGAGCCGCCGGGACGCCGCCGAGCCGAGGGAGCCCGTCCGCCTCCGGGCCGAGCTGACCCGCGCCGGCGTCCAGCGCTGCGAAGCCGAGCTGTGGCTCTCGAAGCTGCTGCAAGTGCGCGAAGACGGAAGCGGCTCGATCGACGGGGACGTGCCGCGGGGGGACCTTCCTTTTTTCGCCGAGTTCTTCGTCGGTCTCGGGAGGGAAGCGACCGCTCGCGAGCCGGTCGAACTGCTGCAAGCGATCCGCGCCGAGCTGGCGGCGTTGACGGCCAAGTATCGCGAGATTGGCGGGACGGACTGAGGAGCAATAACGGCCCTTCGCAAGCTTGACCGAACCAGTGGTTGTCACCCGTTAGCGGCTATGGTACAATGGAAATACTGTTTTCGACGCAATCCTGACTATGTATCCGAATTCAAATTCGGTTTTGGGCGTTCCTAAGTAGGGGGTGGAATTCGAGATGGAAATCTTTCTGAAAATTCTATTGGTCATTTGCTCGCTCGGGCTGATCGGCGTCGTTCTGCTGCAGCGCGGCAAGAGCGCGGGACTGTCCGGGGCGATCTCCGGCGGCGCGGAGCATTTGTTCGGCAAGCAGAAGGCTCGCGGCTTGGACCTGTTCCTGCAGCGTCTGACGATCGGGCTGGCGGTCGGATTCTTCGTTCTGGCGCTTGTCGTCGCGTACGTGGTCAAAGCTTAATACAGTCGAACCGAGAGCGGGAAGCACGGGCTTCCCGCTTTTTTTGCGTATCGGCGTCCCTCGGCAAACATTGCCAGAGAATTCACCGATAACAATAGAGAACGGCCGAACAAGTCCGCTGGTTGGAATTGTCGGCGCCCGGTTGGACAGGTACCCCGGTTGCTGGGTAAGGAAAGCGTATATACTAGATGCAGAATGAGGTGATGCGGGTGCCATTGTGTACGGAGCAGGAACTGCTCGGCTTCATGCGCGAAGATGCGTACAAGCCGATGACGTACCAAGAGCTGGAGAAGCATTTCGGCATAGAAGATGCCGCTGAATTTAAAGAATTTCTCAAATTATTGACGGAACTCGAGCAAGACGGGAAAATCATGCGAACCCGCACGGAGCGCTACGGCGTCCCCGAGCGGATGAACCTGATTCGCGGGCGGCTGCAAGCCCACGCGAAGGGATTCGCCTTCCTGATCCCGGACGAGACGGACCATCCGGACTTGTACATCCATGCGAACGATCTGAAGAGCGCCATGAACGGGGACATCGTCCTCGGACGCGTCACGTCCAAGTCCGACGGCGGCAAGCTGGAAGGCGAAGTCGTGCGCATCGTCAAGCGCGCGGTGACGCAGGTCGTGGGCGTGTTCGAGAATCACGAGAGCTACGGCTTCGTCATTCCGGACGACAAGCGGATCAACAAGGATATTTTCATCCGGACCGAGAACTTCAAGGGGGCCGTCACCGGCCAGAAGGTCGTCGCGACGATTATCCAATACCCGGAAGGCCGATCCGCGGCCGAAGGCGAAATTATCGAGATCCTCGGCCATAAGGACGACCCCGGGGTCGACATTCTGAGCATCATCCGCAAGCACGGCTTGCCGGAGGCGTTCCCGGACGACGTCATGAAGGAAGCGGAGGCGGCTCCGGACTCCATCACGGAGGAAGAGATCGTCGCCCAAGGCCGGCGCGACCTGCGCGGCAAGACGATCGTCACGATCGACGGCGAGGACGCGAAGGACCTCGACGACGCGGTGAACGTGGAGCGGCTCCCGAACGGGAACCTGCTGCTCGGCGTCCATATCGCGGACGTCGGCTACTACGTGCGCGAGAAGTCGAAGCTCGACGAGGAAGCGTACAACCGCGGCTGCAGCGTCTATCTCGTCGACCGCGTCATTCCGATGCTGCCGCACCGGCTGTCGAACGGCATCTGCTCGCTGAACCCGCAGGTCGACCGGCTGACCCTGTCGTGCGACATGGAATTCGAGCCGCAGACGATGCGCCGCGTCCGTTACGACATCTACACGAGCGTCATCAAGACGACGGAGCGGATGACGTACACGAACGTCCGCAAGATTCTCGTCGACCAGGATCCCGAGCTTATGGAGCGCTACGCGCCTCTCGTCGACACGTTCAAGACGATGGAGGAGCTGGCGATGGCGCTGCGCGGCCGGCGGATGCGCCGGGGCGCGATCGACTTCGACTTCCAGGAGTCGAAGGTCATTGTGGACGAGGAAGGCAAGCCGGTCGATATTGTCAAAAGAGAGCGGTCGATCGCGGAGCAGATCATCGAGGAGTTCATGCTGGCGGCGAACGAGACGGTAGCGGAGCATTTCCACTGGCTCAAGGTGCCGTTCGTCTACCGGATCCACGAGGAGCCGAGCAGCGAGAAGCTGCTGACGTTCATGCAGTTCGCGGCCAACTTCGGCTACGCGGTGAAGGGCAAGGGCAACTCCGTTCATCCGCAGGCGCTCCAGAAGCTGCTGGAGGAGATCCACGGGACGAAGGAAGAGACCGTGCTCAGCACGATGATGCTGCGCTCGATGAAGCAGGCGAAGTACGACTCCCAGAGCCTCGGGCATTTCGGCCTGGCGGCGGAGTTCTACACGCACTTCACGTCCCCGATCCGGCGCTACCCCGACCTCGTCATCCACCGCGTCATCCGCGAAGTGATCGAGAACGGCGGCACGCTGCCGGCCGACCGGCTCGAGGCGCTCGGCGCCCGCATGCCGGACATCGCGCAGCAGTCGTCGGAGCGCGAGCGGATCGCGGTCGACGCGGAGCGCGACACGGCGAAGCTGAAGAAGGCCGAGTTCATGCTGGACAAGGTGGGCGAGGAGTTCGACGGCATCATCAGCGGCGTGACGGGCTTCGGGATGTTCGTGGAATTGGAAAATACGGTGGAAGGCCTCATCCGGCTTAGCGATATGTCGGACGACTACTACCATTTCCACGAGCTGCACATGGCGCTCATCGGCGAACGGACGTCGAAGGTGTACCGGATCGGCGACGAGGTTCGCATTCGCGTGGCGCGCGTCAACATGGCCGAGCACTCGATCGATTTCGAGTTGGTCGACATGAAGTCGCGAGGGCATAACAAGCTCGAGTGGATCGAAGGCCGCGGCGGCGGCTTCGGCGCCGCGGGAGGCGGCCGCGGCAAGCGCAAGCGCCGCGGAGGCGAGGTCGTCGCGTTCAAGCCGGGCGAACGCGGCGCGTCTGGCGGCGGCCGGGGCGAAGCCGGCCGCAGCGGTCGCGGCGCCGGGCGGAGC